>NZ_JADNQN010000011.1:0-287214 GCF_047608695.1 Amycolatopsis sp. cmx-11-32
TACTCCCGCCACCAACTCCGCCTCGCCGCACGCGTACGAGAACTAGTCGACAACGGCACCGGCCTCGACGCCGCCTGCCGCATCATCACCCTCGAAGACCAACTCCACGACGCACAACACCAAAACCGCACACTCCCCACCACCGACTAAACCGCCAGGTGTGCCGCAAACATCCCGCGGCACACCTCGCACCGGTCGTCAAACGAGCCGGCGATCGCGCGGTTTGTCGTGTTCGTTACAGCCGCCGTTGTTCTCACGGCGTGCCTTTCGGTCAATGGCGGCTCGTCGCCGTTCTCGCCCGGTCACCGCGCCGCTTTCCAGCGGGCCTCGACTGTTTTGGACGACGAGACGTCGGTGTTGATCTGTACGACCGCCGGGAACGTGAACTCGTCAGGCACCGCCTCGACCGGCCCGGCCAGCTTGCCCCCGCGGACAGGTCGGTTGTTCCTCGGACTCGCTCGTCATGAAGCCACCTCCGGCTACGCGATCCGCGCGCCACCCTGAGCCGGCGCAGCGGTCTTCAAACAACGCAACATCGTGCAACGCTGCTTCAACCGGCTCGAACAGCAGGGAAGGGCGGCCTGGCGGTTCACAGGCCCAGGCTAGTCACGGGCTTCTTCCAGCAGACCTGCCGCCTGTGTGGTCCGCTGGTACAGCACGTAGCGCCCGGCTCTGACTTTGGTGACGAGGCCCGCGCGGTGCAGTGCGCTGAGGTGGTAGGAGACGGTGCCTGGGGTGTATCCGTTCCGCATGGCGAGTTCAGTGGTGGATCGGGCGGTTTCGAGGTCCGTCAGCAGGGCCGCGCGGGCGTTGCCGACGACTTGCGCGATGTTTCCGGATCTGCGGTCCTGGCTGGTTCCGATCCGCTGGGCGGGGTAGTAGAGGACGAACTGCCCGGGGGTGTCGACCTGGATGATGACGTCGGGCCAGCTGAGCACGCTGGGGGCGAGGACCAGGTCCCGGCCGGTGACATCGATTTCGCCGTGCCAAGGCTTGGCGATGGTGACCGCGTCGCCGGCCCAACCGATGTCGGGGTGGAGTGCTCCGAGCGTCCGGCCGACGCCCTGGGTGGCGATGGCCGTCGCACGGTGGGCGATGTCCTGATCGATGATCGAGCGCAATTCGGGCCAGCCATCGGAGAGGGTATCCCGCCAGAACCGCGCGAGACCGTTGGCGAGACGTCGCTGCATCCGCCCCGACTCCGCGATCCGGCGGGTCGTGGCCCTCAGTGGTCTGTTCCAGTGGGTCCGGGTGTAGGTGAAGACCTGGTTTTCGAGGTCGTCCTGCGTTGCCGCCTCGATCTGCGCGATCTGCTCACCGAGCAGGTCACGGCGCCGGGCGTCCGTTTTTGGTTGCGGGGTGAGCAGGTCGGGCGTGTAGGTGTCGCCGTTCTGCGGCAACAGGTCCGCGAGCAGGGCGACGTCCGGATGGGCGAGTGACGCGCGGGCAAGTGGTCCGGGGTCTCCGAACACCGGGTGCCGTCCCGACGCGGCGGCGAGTTTCAGCCACGCCATGGACTCCGATGCGGGGGAAGGCGACCACCGCGTCCTGGACACCGTGTCGGCGTCTACACGCAACGTGAGCACCGCGCCGACGGTAGCAGCTGCCGTGGTGGATTTGAACGGGCTCGAATGCTTTCCGGCGCTAGGCCCACACGCGGTTGAGTGGTGTCGCCGAACAACGTGCCCCCTTACCCGATGAACCTGGAAGTGATCGTCATGGTGAGACCGAAGGACACAACGAAGGCGAAGAACCGGATGAGAAAGGTCGGTGCGGCCGTGGCCGCGGTCGCGTCGGTTGGCGGGATGGTCTTCGCGGCGACACCCGCAAACGCCGCCTATCCCACCAGTACCTTCTCGATCGTGGTCGGCGCGAGTTACTACAAAGGCACGGTCACTTGGTACAACCGGTCGGTCGGCGTCGACGGAGCGTTCAAGGCCAGCGGGTACCGACGGATCTACGCGCAGGCGTGGGCAGGCACAACCTGGCTGGGCTGGCGGGGTTCCAGCACCTGGTACAACAAATCCGGGCCCGCGTCCCTTCCCCTCTTCACCGACGTCGCAGGCGGAGCCACCGGGGTCGATGTCTGGATGACCAGCGGAAACCCCGACGACGGCCTCGAGTACTTTGCCTGCTATCGCGGCGTCAGCGTCTGCTCCGGTCCCCATGCGGGGAGGCCCTGGGTGCCGCCCCTCGATGGCTGACCGGCGGTAGCGGCACCGTCCGGCCTGAGCCCGTGACCGCGTATGGGCCCCGTATCCGCCACGTAGGTCAGGACAACTCGGCGAACGGCGGTGGGAACAATCTCCCTGGACGAGGACGTGGCAAGTCACGCACTCCTCGTGGTTGCCAGGTTCCTGCTCCACTCGAACGGCGGATGGTTCGGTAATAGGACACCACCCAGTATGAAGTGACTGCCCGGCCGTCGGGCGTCGCTAGGGATTTTCTAATCCTGGTGCGCTTTCGGGGAAGCGCACGAGCTGCCGCTATTCCGGTCGATCACCCGCAAATGTGTGGCTCCGCGTCTTCGTCACGAGCCGGAATCATGCGTGGTTCCCTCCGGGTGAGGCCATGACAACAAGGAAATGAGACCGGCTTGCCCTGTCGGCCGGGTCCGCATGAGGAAATGTCAATGAGGAGGTCGAACTTGAACGTCCGTTCCCTGGTCGCGACGGCGGTGCTCGCGCTGATCGCCTGCCTGCTGGTCGCCACGCCCGCGCAGGCGGCGACATCCGTTACCTTCACCCCGCAAACGATCCTGGCGCCCGGGCTCCCACCGGGTGGCGGGGTCGATCAGAACGTCACTCCCGTTGGCACCATCTCGCTGAACATGACCGCCACGCAAACCGCGTACGTGGTCTCGAAGATGCGGGTCAACAACGCCACCATCCGCAGCCTCTTCGACAACGAAGTCGTCTGCCGGGGTCCGGGCGGCTGGAGCAAGAACATGGTGATCGGGCAGAACGTCTACGACAAGAACTCGGGCTCCCCCGCGCAGGACGTGACGCTCTACACCCGCTTCCTCGTCCACCCCGGCGTCGCCGGCACAGTCACCTGCACCGCGAACGTGCGAGGCAACTCGCTCAACGCCAACGACGCCACCTACCGCCTGGACAGCGGATACATCACCTTCGCCGACACCTCGGTCACCAACGCCACCGACGGGCAACCAGTGCAATCCAGCGTGGGGCCGGGGGTACACAGCCTCAACGCCGGTAGCCCGGTGGTGCGGCTACCCGCGCTCGACTACTTCACCCTCCCCACGACCGTGCAGGGCCTCAACGTCGTCGGCGATGTCGAGCTGATGATCTGCTGGCCCAACACGCCCTGCGACAAGTACAAGACAGCGCAGGTGAAGTTCACACTCTTCGTCAACCAATGGAAATCCGACGGCACCCTCTGCAAAACCGACAGCAGCATCCAGGCCACGCACGACGTGCCGTACTGGGTCCACCACAAATACGTCCCACTCAACAAAGCGGACTTCACCGTGAGCACAGCACCGGGCTGCATCCCCCGGTTCAACGCCTACGTCAAGGCCGAATGGCTGGGCGGTGAGACCGCCGGCATCCAGGGCACGGCCACCGGACTCCCCGACTCACGCGGCTCGACCACCACGCACGACTCCGACATGAGCCACGCGTACGTCCTCCCGTACTGAAGCCCTCTACCTGAGACCGCGTCTCACGTGACGAGTCGTTGAAGCAAGACAGCGCATTCCAACGATTCAGTGGTACCGACCGAACCTCGCCGACGAGTATCCGGGCACCACACGGCCCGCACGCTAGCCATCATGTCGTTTCCGGCGGAACATGTCATGTTCCGCCGGAAACGACAGGTGTGTGATTGTTCGATCAGCTGCCCTGGCAATTCCCGGCGCCTTCGTTGGGCCCGAGCCACTGGTCAACCATGACGGGTCACGAACTCGCTGACATACAAGGAAACCACAAGCACCACGGCGGCCGGTTCCTGTGCACCGGCGTGCAGGAACCGGCGAACGTAGCAGTACCGCGGATCGTCCGGAAGCCGTGCGGGTCGCACACGCATCTGGCTGCTGTCCCGTCGCACTGAACGTGACGGAGCCGCTCCGTGGCATGACGAGCGTCAGTGGCCGGTCTTCTCTTCCAGCATGCGGCGTCGAGTGGCGACCTCGTCGGGGTCGTCGCCGAGGACCAGCAGTTGCAAGGTGCTTCGCCTGATGGGGTTGTCCGTGTGGCCGGTGTCATGACCAGCCACGATGAGCAGGGCATCGGCGGCCAATGCCGGGCGTACCTCGGCGAGCAGGTCGGTGAGTGCGCCGTCGACGGTCAGCGTCACGGACTCGGCGGCGCGGTCAAGGGCGTCGGGGCGGACGGACTGCATCGCCAGCAACGGGATCGAGCCACTGGTGATCCGGAAGTTCAGGTCGAGCACGACCTGCTGGCCGTCCCGGGTTTGGGCGCAGTCAAGGCTGCACAGACCGCGGTAGCCGACATCGGCCGCGCGCTGGGTGATCGCCAGGCATTCGGCGAGCAGTTCGGCAGGAGGAGTGGTGACCGCACCGAATCTGCCGCCGGCATAGACCCCGATCGCGTCGACGCGCTGCTCGGTCACGGCCAGCAGGCGGGCCCGTGCGTCCGCTCCCACGTAGAACTGCAGGCCCCAGTTTCGCAGGATCTGCAGGTACTCCTCGACGACGAATTCGGTGAGCACATCGGTGAACGCCGGTAGCGTGATCCGCTCGTCGGCCCGGTGCAGATATACATCGAGGCTTCCGCCGTGCGCGTCGTTGGTCGCGGCCTTGAGCACCCACGACTTCTCCGCCGGCGCCGCCTCCGCGAGTTGCTCGCGAGTCACGACGCTGCGGTGCGCTTGAAAACGTGGATCGACCAACGTGGTAATGCTGGCTTTGTTGTTCAAATAGCCGACGAGTTGCGCGCTTTTGAGCGCGCGTTCGTCTGGGCACAGCGTGGTTGGCTGCGGGTACTCCATCGACATCAGCAGGCCGTCGGACATCGCTTCGGTCACCCGGGAGGCGAATTCCCTTTCGCTTCGGAACTCGCGCAGGTCTGTGCCGACCGGCAGGCCGCTGTCACGCAGGTGTGCCAGCAAATCCGGGTCCGTGCCACCGGCACTGCAGATCACCGGCGTGTCGGCGGCGACAGCGATCGGTCGCGCGGAAACTACGTCGCGGCTGCGGCGGTGTCTGTTCACTGGTTCCGCGGCGGTCAGTTCGGGCCGGGCGCAGACAGCGATGCCCGGACCGTACACATCGGTGAGAGAACGAGGAGCACAGGCGGCATGCGGCAGAACAACGGGAACACTGATGGAGGATCTCCTGTGGAGTGAGTCGGACCGGCCAGAACCGGCTGCGGCGTGCGGGTAGATACGGGGAGGACGACAAGGCGTTGGCCGATCGACGCCCGCGAGCACGGCAAAGAACGTCGCCATGAGCGCGCGCCGTCAGACCCTGTCAGGCGCGGTTCACCGACGTGGTGTCCTCACGTGATCCGAAGTCGGATCCTTGTGGCGAGTGAGAAGTCTCGGCGAAGCCAGGGCTGGTTGGCGTGAGTCAGGCGGCGGATTCTCTATAACGACAGGTCAGAGCGCTGCGGTCCGGCAAGTTTCCGACCAGCGGTGGATGCTGCCGCACCCACGATGAAGCCGGCATAGCGAATCGGCGCCGACCGCGGGAAGATCAAATCTGGGAACAAGTCGTCGTGACTATAGCGGATCACGCAAGCGGTGCGACGGCCGAACACTGGGCGAGCGTCGAAATCGACACTGAATCGCCCCTGGTGCCCAGACACGAAGAAGCCCAGGCCGCGTGGCCTGGGCTTGTGCTCCCCCGCTTGGACTCGAACCAAGAACCCTCCGGTTAACAGCCGAATGCTCTGCCAGTTGAGCTACAGGGGATTGTGCTCCGCACCGGCCGGCTCGCTCCGACCGATGAGAGAACTCTAGCCCACCACCTCCGGCAGCCGCTCACCCACCCCCCACTTTTGTCCGTCACCTCGTCAAGCTCGCGTTTTGAGGGACAATGACAGCCGGAGCAAGATCGAACGGAGGCGTGGACTCGGATGAAGATGTTCCTGCTTGGCGCGGCCGCGGGCTATGTGTTGGGCGCGAAGGCCGGCCGGGGACGGTACGAGCAGATCGTGCGGACCTACCGCAAGATCGCTGACCACCCCATGGTGCAGGGCGCCGCCGGGGTCGCTCGCGCCAAGGTCGGTGAGAGGTTCGGGCGGCCCCGGCGCTGACGATGCCCCAGACGAACCGAAGGGGCCCTTCGCCTGCGGCGGAGGGCCCCTCACGGCACCACGGCGACCACGAAGACGCGCCGGAACTCGAACCACGTACTCCCATCGGAGCGCGGCGGGTAGGCCTCGTCCAGCTTTCGGGCGATCTGGGCCCGGAAATGGTCCCAATCGGCGCCCGGCAGCGCCTCTTTGACCGGTCGCAACGAGGTACCGGTGATCCATTCGAGCACGGCGTCCTCCCCGGTCAGCCGCTGCAGATACGTCGTCTCCCAGGCGTCGACGGCGCATCCCGCGTCGGCGAGCAGGTTTCCGTAGCCGAGTGGGCTGTCGACGGCCTCGTTCTCCCGCAGGACGACGTCGGCGAGGCGCGAGGCCCACTCCTCGGTGCGCGCGAGGGCGCGGACCAGGGCGTGCGACGGGGCGTCGAAGTTGCCGGGGACCTGGAACGCGAGCGTCGCCCCGGACGGCAGGTGGCCCACCCAGCGACGGAGCAGGACTCGATGCTCGGGGACCCACTGGAGCACGGCGTTGGAGATGACCACGTCGGTGTCCGGCTCGGGCGTCCAGTCGTTGACGTCCAGGACCCGCGCGTCGACGCCTCGTGAGCGAGCGGCCTCGACCATCTCCGGGGAGCTGTCACTCGCCTCGATGACCGCGTCCGGCCAGCGTTCCGCCAGGACGGCGGTCAGGTTCCCTGGCCCGCAGCCGAGGTCGGCGACCCGGCGGGGCTTCACGACCGGTATCCGCCCGATGAGGTCGTGGAACGGCCGGGCCCGCAGGCCGGCGTAGTCGAGGTACTTGACCGGATCCCACATGGCACCTCCCAGCGATACAGTACGAGCGTACTGCTAGCCGCGGGGCTTGGCGAGTTTCTCCGCCGCTTCCTCGGCGATGGCCTTGATCACGTCGACGTCGGTGCCCGGATCGGCCCGCACCTGCAGCACCGTGCCGTCCCGGCCGGGGACCTTGCGCTCGACGAACCACGCTCCCCCGGTCCCGAGGTCCTTGCGGTGCCGCTCCCGGACCGAACCGTCGACACGCTGCCGCAGCAGGAACGGGACCTTGCCCGGCCGCGCGAGCCGGAACCGGACCGGGGCCTTGTCGGCCAGCAGCACGGCCTTCCCCGCGGACCCGGTCTCCTCGGACTCGGTCAGGGTGAGCACCCCTTCGGACCACGCGGCCTTGCCGATCAGATGCCAGCCGACCCGGCGCGGCCCTTCTCCGCCGGGGATCCACAGGCCGAGCTGCGTGACGAGCAGATACCCGCCGCTCTCGACCGGAGCGCTCCCGACGACGTGCTCGCCGTCGTCCAGAGTGCCTGCGAAATCCGCCGGGACACGGTCACCCAGCAGGTGACGCAGCCAGCCCATGCTCAGTCCAATCCGCCGATGGCCTGTTCCTTCAGCGCCTTCCGGTACTGCTCGAGCGCGACCAGGTCGCCGAACAGCGCGCGGTAGTCGTCCGGCGCCTCGACCGGGGAAAGCCGCTGGAGCTTCGACTTGATCTCGTTGATCTGGCGGCCGACCAGGCTCTCCTGTACCGCCGCGAGCTGCGCCGAGATGTAGCGCGAGTCGACCTCGCCCTTGGCCCGTAACTGTTCCACCGAAAGTTCGCTGAGCACTCGCCGTACCGTCCCTTGTGGACAGTGCGGGGCGGCGGCGTCGAGCAGGGCGGGCCCGGTCAGGCCGGAACCCGCTCCCCCGGCGGACAGCAACGCCTTGTGAATGGCGACGTAAACCGGGTGGGTGAACGCGTCCTCGGGGAGCGCGTCGTACTCCGCCCCGGCGAGCATCGGCTGCTGCAGCGCCGCCTTGAGCGCTTCCCGCTGCGCGATGAACCGCGGATCGCCGGGCGCGGGCCTCGGCAAATCGTCCTCCGCGGTGGTGGTGGTGGCCGCCGCGGCGGGCCGCCGGGCCTCGACGGTGGAGGAGCGTTTCGCCGACGCGCCCGCGCTGCCGCGGACCCGGTTCACCACCTGCGCCGCGTCCTGCCAGCCGACCCACCAGGCGAGTTTCGACGCGTAGCCGTCGCGGCTGGCGCGGTCCTTGATGCCCGCGACCATCGGGACGGTCTTCTGCAGCGCCGCGACCTGGCCGTCGACGGAGTCGAGGTCGAAGGATTTGAGCATGCTCTTGATCGCGAACTCGAACAGCGGGATCCGCCGCGCGACCAGATCACGCACCGCGGTATCACCCTTGGCGAGCCTCAGTTCGCAGGGGTCCATGCCGTCGGGGGCGACCGCGATGTAGGTCTGCCCGGCGAAGGTCTGGTCACCCTCGAAGGCCTTCAGTGCCGCCTTCTGACCGGCTTCGTCACCGTCGAAGGTGAAGATCACTTCGCCACGGAAGGCGTCGTCGTCCATCATCAGCCGCCGAAGGACCTTCATGTGGTCCTCGCCGAACGCCGTCCCTGACGACGCGACGGCCGTCGGCACCCCGGAGGCGTGCATCGCCATCACGTCGGTGTAGCCCTCGACCACGACGACCTGGTGCCGCTTGGCGATCTCGCGTTTGGCCAGATCGAGGCCGAACATCACCTGAGACTTCTTGTAGATCGGCGATTCCGCGGTGTTCAGGTACTTCGCCGAGACGCGGTCGTCGTCGTACAGGCGCCGCGCGCCGAACCCGACCACCTCGTTGCCGACGTCGCGGATGGGCCAGAGCAACCGCCGGTTGAACCGGTCCATCGGCCCGCGCTGCCCTTCCTTGGCCAGACCGGCCGTGAGCAGTTCCTTGACCTCGAACCCGTGGGTGAGCAGGTGCTTGGTGAGCTTGTCCCAGCCCGCCGGCGCGTACCCGCAGCCGAACGTCTGCGCGGCGGCGGAGTCGAAGCCCCGCTCGGACAGGAAGTCCCGCGCCGCGCGCGCGTCCGGGGTGAGCAGCTGCTCGGCGTAGAACTCCTGAGCCGCGCGGTGCGCTTCGATCAGCCGGGCGCGAGTGCCGCGATCACGCTGGACGCTCCCGCCGCCGCCTTCGTAGGTCAGCCGGAACCCCGCGCGATCCGCGAGCCGCTCGACGGCTTCCACGAAGGAGATCAGGTCCATCTTCTGGATGAACTTGATCACGTCGCCGCCCTCACCACAGCCGAAACAGTGGAAGGTGCCGTGGCTGGGGCGCACGTTGAACGACGGGGTCTTCTCGTTGTGGAACGGGCAAAGCCCTTTCAGGCTGCCGCCGCCGGCGTTGCGGAGCGCCAGGTAATCGCCGATGACCTCGTCGATTCGGTTGCGGTCGCGCACCTCCGCGATGTCGCTGTCCCGAATCCGTCCTGCCACGCCCCCACTCTAGGCCGTGTCCTGGTTCTTCGTGCTGGAGGCCCGTGCGGCACACTCGGAGAATGAGCACCGCCCTGGATGAACTCGCCGGGAAGTTCGCCACACTGCGCCCCCATCTGGTGTCGGTGGCCTACCGGCTCACCGGCGCGCTGACCGACGCCGAAGACGCGGTCCAGGAGTCCTGGCTGCGGCTGAGCGGCCTGGACGAGGGCCGCCGCTCGGCCATCGAGGACCACAAGGGCTGGCTGACCACCGTCGTCAGCCGGATCTGTCTCGACCGGCTGCGGTCGGCGGTGGTGCGCCGCGAGCGGTACGTCGGCGAGTGGCTGCCCGAGCCGGTCCTCGGCCCGCTGGGCACACCCGCTTCGGAGGACCCGCTGACCATCGCCGTCCGCGACGACGGGATGCGGATGGCGGCCATGGTGGTCCTCGACCGGCTGACGCCCGAGCAACGTGTCGCGTTCGTTCTGCACGACGCGTTTTCGGTGCCGTTCGGCGAGATCGCCGAAATCCTGGGCTGTACCACGGAGGCCGCGCGCCAGCACGGTTCCCGTGGGCGCCGCGCGCTCGCCGACGCCGATCCGCCGCCAAGGACGGCGCTCGCCGAGCAGCAGCAGATCATCGAGAAGTTCATGACCGCGATGCTCACCGGCGACATCAAGGCGGTGGCCGAGGTCCTGCACCCGGACGTCGTCCTCGTCGGCGACGGCGGTGGCAAGGCGCGCACGGCGGTGCACACGGTCAGCGGGCTCGACAAGGTCACCCGGCTGTTCCAGGGCCTCATGCGGATGTACGACCCGGCCGGGATCGAGAAGGCCAGGATGGCGCTGGTCAACGGCGACCTCGGGTTCTACATCCCGCCGCAGGCCGCCTCGGAAGGGTACCGGGCGCTCGACGAACACGTCGACGCGTTCGTCATCCGCGACGGGAAGATCGTCGCGATCTACGACATGGCGAACCCGGACAAGCTCGCCACCGCGCGCTCCCACGTCGGCTCCTGACGCAATTCGTCCTCTAGTTGCGGTAGTTGGTAGCGCGAACTACCGCAACTAGAGGACGAAACGCGTGAGGTCGGGTCAGGGAAGCGGGATCCGGCACGCGTCGCCCGAGGTGAAGCCCTGCGCGGTGATGTCGAGCGCGCTGTTCATCCTGGCGCGCAAGTTCTCGAGCGCGATCTGGTAGGTCAGTTCGATGACACCCTTACGGCCGAACTCGCGTTCCAGTTCGGCGACCTGCTCGTCGGTGACGGTCACCGGGCTCGCGGTCATCGCGTCGGCGTACGCGAGCGCGAGCCGTTCCTGGCCGGTGAAGGCGGGCGACATCGCGTAGTCGTCGATGTTCTTCAGCCGTTCGATGTCGAGACCCTCGTGCACCTGCAGCATGGTCCCGAAGTCGATGCACCACGCGCAGCCGAGCTGCGTCGCGACCCGGTACACGGCCAGCTCGCGCACGTTCGGCGGCAGTGCCTTGCTGGCTTTCTCGACCAGCACTTCGTGCAGTCCGCTCGCGCGGAACAGCGCGGGGTGGTGCGCGGCGACCGCCATCGGCTCGGGCACCGCGCCGAAGCGCCTTCCGGCGAACTTGTAGGACAGCTTCAGCAAGAGGCCGGCTTCGGCGGTCTTGACGGCGGGAATGCGCGGCATGATGTCCTCCTCGTGCGGTTGCGATCAGAAGGTGGACGAGGCGGCCCGCGCGGACGTGACAGCCGTTTCGGTGAGGCGAGCCACACGACAGGAAGCGATTAGCCTTTTCGCCGGAACCCCGATTCGATCATCGAGGGTAAACTGGCTCTCCGTAATTGCTTCCGTACCAACCGATGCCGATCCGTCGGTCTCTTCGGCGATCCCTCCGCACTCCCCCATCGGAGGAACACATGGACCACCTCGTCATCGGCGCCGACTGATGCTCGCCGTCGAAGATCCCGCGACCGGGCAACGGATCACGAGCGTCCCGAACGCCGGGCGCGCCGATGTCGACGAAGCGGTGCGCGCCGCCGTCGGCGCCTGGCCCGCCTGGCGCGCCACGGACCGGCACACGGCGCTGATGTCGTGCGCGGTCGTCGTCGAAGAGGCCGCGGCGGTGCTGGCCCCTGTGCTGACCGAGGAGCAGGGGAAACCGCTTCGGGAAGCCGAAGCCGAATTCGCCAAGGCCGCGGCGCGGTTCCGGTACTTCGCCCGGTTGAGACTCGAACCGCAGGTCGTCGGCGATGGCCGGATCGAGGTGCACCATCGCCCATTGGGTCCGGTCGCCGCGATCACGCCGTGGGATCTCCCGGTCCAGCTGGCCGTCGCGAAACTCGCGCCCGCCTTCGCCGCGGGGAACACGGTGGTGCTCAAGCCGTCGCCGCATACCCCGCTCACCACCCTGCACCTGGGCCGGATGCTGGCGGAGGTGCTGCCACCGGGCGTGCTGACCGTGCTCACCGGACAAGACCCTCTCGGCGAGTATCTGGTCTCGCACCCTGGGATACGGAAGATCGACTTCACCGGCTCCGTCCCCACCGGGAAACGGGTGGCCACCGCGGCCGCGGCCGCGTTGAAACGGCTGACCCTGGAACTGGGTGGCAACGGTCCCGCGATCGTCCTTCCCGGCACCGATCCCGCGCTTATCGCGAAAAGCCTGTTCTGGAGCGCGTTCGCCAACTGCGGGCAGATCGGCATAGCGGTCAAACGCGTCTACGCCATCGGGCCGGCGTATGACGGCATCGTCGAGGCACTGGCGGCCTTGGCGGAGAAGGTCGTGGTGGGCGACGGACGGACACCCGGAACGCAGATGGGCCCGGTGAACAACCGGTCGCGATACGACCGCGTCACCGATTTGGCCGAGGAAGCGCGGGCGCGCGGCGCGCGGGTCGTCACCGGCGGACGGCTCGACGGGCCCGGCTACTTCTTCGCCCCGGCGATCCTCGCCGAGGCGCATGACGGGATGCGTGTGGTGCGCGAGGAGCAATTCGGCCCGGTGCTGCCGATCGTCCGATGCTCCACAGTGGACGAAGCCGTCGGACTGGCGAACGACTCGTCGCCGGGCTCGTGCGGGTCGGTGTGGAGCACCGACGAGCAGCGCGGCGCCGAAGTCGCTCGGCGGCTCGAATGCGGGACGGTGTGGGTCAACGAGCATTTGGCTCTGCCCCTCGACGAACCCTTCCCGGGCTCGAAGCAGAGCGAACTGGGCGGCTCTGGCGACATCGCGGGCAACACGGAACCGTTCGTCGTGCACCGCCACCCACCAGCCCGCAATTAGTCCTCTAGTTGCGGTAGTTGCACGTGCAAGGACCGCAACTAGAGGACTACTTGCGAAGGGGGTCAGGGGGTGATGGTCCGCACGTCCCAGATCCAGACACCGTCGACGAACTCGGCGGGCTTCCGCAGCAGCAGGTCCACCGTGGCCCGGAACGCGTCCTGGTGTTCGCGCGGGATCAGCACGAGCACGTCGGCGTTCCAGTACCGCAGATCCTCCAGCGCCTGCACCCGCTGCGACTCCGTGATCGTCGCCGGCACCCCGGTCTGCTTGATCTGGTCGAAGATGATCGACGTCGGCCGCTGGATGGCGCCGTAGCGACCGCGTTTGTCGTCCGGCCCGCTCGGGCCGACGAAGTAGCCCTCCGGCATCGAGTAGCCGAGTCCCGCGTCGATCTGCCAGTGCAGCGGCTCGGATTCGCCGGAACTCGGCAACGGCACGGGCACCACGGTGCCGCCGGGCGCGACGTAGGTCCGCCAAGTGCCGTCGGCGAGGAACCTCGGTGTCGGCGGCCGGTCCTTCACGACCAGTTGCGTCGGCGCGACCGGCAGCAGTACCGCGATCACGACGCCGATCCAGACCAGCCGCAACGGGAATCGCCGCTCCCCCGGCACTTCGGGCAGTTTCGACGCGACCGTGTGGACGCGCTCGGTCGCCAGCGCCAGCAGGGCGCCGATGAGCGGGATGCAGCCCATCGCGAGCCGCGATTCCAGCAGCGATTCGAACAGCGGCAGTTCGGAGAAGAGTTTCCACGGCCCCGGGATCCCGGTCTCCTCGTGCACCACGATCAGTTGCACACCGAGGGAAAGCCAGGCCATCACGAACATCGAGATCGCCAGCGCCCGCGCGAACACCTCGCGCCACAGCCAGACGGTGATGACCACCATCAGCACGATCAGCGGCCAGCCGAAGAAGGCGTTCTCCTCGGTGCGGTTCATCGACACGTCCGCCGCGGCCTGTGGCTGCCCGGCGACCGACTGCGTCGCGAACCGCGTGAACGCGGCGGTGTCGTTGCCGACGGGGCCGTGCTCGATCGCCTGATAGCTCTGCGGGCCGAAGAACTGCCACCACAAGGGGAAAGCGCACAGGATCAGCGCCACGAGGACGCCGATGCCGACCCCGATCCCCAGCGGTTTGGCCATCGGCGGGAACTCGCGGTAGTTCGTCGCGAAGTAGGCGATGGCGAAGATCGCGAACGCCATCGCGAAGATCAGCAGCGGCTCTTCACCGAGGAAGACCTGGTACGCCGCGAGCAGGCCGAGGAAGATCCCGTTGCGGACCGGCCGCTCGCCGCGCGCGATCTTGAAGACCAGCAGCGCGATGAACGGCAGGACGAACCACGCGACGAAGTTCGGGTGCGCGTTGCCGTGCGAGATCATCGGCGGGGCGAACCCGACGAAGGCGCCGCCGATGGCCGCGCCCACCCGATGGGTGACCAGATGCCGCGAGAAGACCCAGTACCAGGCCGCCGCCGTGCCGGCGAGGCCGCCGGTGAGCGCGATGGCCCAGGTGACCGTCGGGCCGAAGATGAGCGTGACCGGCGTCAGCGGGATGCCGATGCCGAGCATGGCCGTGTTGGCCATCAGGTTCACACCGAGCGGGTGGTTCTGGAAGTGCGAGGTGAGCGGGTTGTTCAGGTGCTGCACGTTGTCCGCGGTGACGGAGAAGAACCACTCCCACAGGTTCTGGTCCGACGCGCTGTTCCAGAGGTAGCCCTCTTTCAGGTCGAGCCAAAGCCCGTTGTAGAGCAGGAAAGCGAACAGCAGGAAGCCGCCCATGATGGCGGCGTCGGCGGCGGCGAATCGGCGGGGTCTCGGGGGAGTCTCCACGGCCTCAACGGCCGCCGCCTCAGCCTGGAAAAGGCTCACTGACCATCCTCACGGCTCGACAACGCGGGCGAGAAAGTAGATCACACCCGTCGAGGCATGCCTCACGAGCAGAAGGAACGGGCGATCGACGGCGACCTCGAGAGGTTCGTCGACCATGATCGACGTCAGCCGCATCAGCACCGCCGTCGCGGCGGCGCCTTCGAGGCCCTGTTCGTCGATGCGGAGCACGGACTGGTGGACGACTTCCGACACTTCGAGCCGGTCGTCGTCGGCGAGCCCGGTGAGATCGGCGCGGGCGGTGAACATCGTCCGCACGCCGAGTTCCTGGAGCTTCTCCGTCAGCGGGCTGGCGACGTCCAGCTTCAGCTTGGGCAGCGACAGGCTGAGTGTCTTCGAGCGGGTGTTCTCCAGCAGGCGTGCCAGCTTGGCGGGGTCGAGTTCGGCGTCGTCGAGGTCGCCGTCCGGCAGCAGGACGATCGCCTCCACCCCGCCCTCGGCGCCGAGCCGGACGACCTGCCAGCCGTCCTCGTGGGTGTGGTCGAGCTGTTTTTCGAGCCACATCGTCGGCACCGTACGGGTACCGGACGCCGCGTGGAAGTCCGCGGGCGCGGTGTTGTCACGCGAGAACGGGTTGGTCCACGCGGTTTTGAGATACAGCGCGTTGACGATCGCGGCGACGGTGTCCGCCGCGACGGTCCCTGGCCGCAGAAGTTCGGGGATCAGGTCGCGGGTGGCCTCGGCGACGTCGGCGTTGATCAGCCGCCGCGCGGCCTCCGGATCGTCGCCGAACGGAGCGCTCGCGACCTTGCCGCCCGGCCACGTCGCCAGTTCGTCACGGAAGGAGTCCTCGAGCGGGAGCCCGTCCCAGGCCCAGAGCGTGTTCGCGACCGCGAGTTCGGGGCCGTCGTCGAGCAGCGACGAAGCCTTGCCCAGCAGGTCGGCGAGCTCGTCCGGGTCACCGAGCAGCGCGATCAGTTCTTCTCTGGTCTTCCCCTTGGCGGCCTGCGTCACCAGGCCGAGCGCGCTCGCGATCGAGTACGGCGAGAAGCACGCGTTCTCCGCGCGGCTCGCCAGCACTCGGTAGAGGTCCAGACCAAACCGGAGGTGGCTTTCGACAGCGCCCATGCCGCAGACCGTACCGTGGACGGGCCCGTCCGTCTCCTGTCCGAAAGTTCCGCCTTGTTCACGAGGTGAGACAAGGCTGGCGTGTCGCGAAAGCCACTTTCGCGACCTCTGATGTCCCGAAAGTGGCTTTCGCGACACCGATCGGGGCGGGTGAGCGGCCGGCCCCGGCGGTCGTACGTGTTCGGGTCGTCAGAACGACCAAAACTCACGACTCCACTCAGCCGTGGCGGCCCGTGTGCCAGGCATGCCACGCGTAGGCCTGCGCGTCCGTGAGCGACGCCACCTGGTCGACGACCACGCGCAAGCGGGCCGCGTCGTCCGCGGCGGCCTCCCACGCGGGCAGGAACACCCCGTCCAGCGCGTCCGGCGCGCGGCGGCACAGCGCCCCGGCCAGTTCGGCGAGTGTCTGGCGCTGGCCGTCCTGCATCGCGAGGCGCCGCCTGTCGCTCATCACGTACCGCAGCGCGAGCGCCTTGAACAACGCGACCTCGGCCGCGACCTGCTCCGGGATGACCAGTTCCGCGGCGTAGCGGCTCAGCGGGCCCTCGCCGTGGACCGCCCGCGTCGCGCCGACGACCGCCGTCGCGAACCGGCCGACCAGTTCGCTCGTCAGCCGCTTCAGCGCGACCTGCGCCTTGAGCGATCCGTCGAGTCGCTGTCCGGTGAGTTCCGCGACCACGGGCAGGTCGAGCAGTTCCTTCGCCGCACCCTCCAAAGTGGACTGTGACTGGTCCGAGAACCGCCGTGCCACCTCGGCCACCGCCGCGCGTTCCTCGGCGTCGGCCAGTACCCGCAAGGAGATCCGGCCCGCCAGGACCCCGTCTTCGACGTCGTGCACGGAGTACGCGACGTCGTCGGACCAGTCCATGATCTGCGCTTCCAGGCAGGTGCGACGGTCCGGCGCGCCCGCGCGGACCCACGCGAACACCTCCGCGTCGTCGGCGTAGACGCCGTACTTCGGATTGCCCTCTTCACGCTGCCACGGGTACTTCGTCGAGGCGTCGAGACAGGCGCGGGTGAGGTTCAGCCCGCCGACGGACCCGTCTTCGAGCAGGACCTTGGGCTCCAGCCTGGTCAGGATCCGCAACGTCTGCGCGTTGCCCTCGAAGCCACCGCACGGCTGCGAGACCTCGTTCAACGCGCGCTCACCGTTGTGCCCGAACGGGGGATGCCCGATGTCGTGCGCGAGCCCGGCGGTGTCCACCAGATCCGGATCCGCGCCCAGTTCGTCCGCGATCCCCCTGCCGATCTGCGCGACCTCCAGCGAATGCGTCAGCCGGGTACGCGGCACGCCGCTGACCTCGGCACCTTCACCAGGGCCGACCACCTGGGTCTTGCCTGCCAGCCGCCGCAGGGCCGCCGAGTGCAGCACCCGCGCGCGATCACGGGCGAAGGCGTTCCGCCCGTCCTCGGCGCCTCCCAGCGCCGCGCCCTTGGGCCGCTCGGGCAGCAGACGCGCCGTGTCGGCCTTGGTGTAGGTGTCGCTCACCGGCCCAGCTTAAGCGCGAGCACCGACAACTACAGGGCGTCGACGGGGACTTGGTGAGACGGTAGTGCCACTTACAAAGCATCGACCGGAGACTTCGTAAGACGGTAATACAGCAGCGCGCCGGTCTCGCGGACGATGTAGCGCGCCTGCGTCTCGCGGGTCTGCACGACCGGGCCGTGGTGGGTGGGCGAGGTCCAGGACTCCAGGCCGAGGTCGTCGGCCATGGCCCGGGCGCGGAACGAGTGCCACGGGTCGCTGACCAGCACCGCCGTCTTCCAGCCCCGCTTCTGCACCTGCTCGGCGACCGCGCGCAGGCTGCGCAGGGTATCGCTGCCCTCCCCGACCGGCAGCGTCGCCGACGCGGGCACGCCTCGCTTGCGTAACCACTGCGCGCCGGCCTGTGCTTCGGTGTAGTTGTCGTCCGCTTTCTTGCCGCCGGCGGTGACGATCGTCTTGGCGACGCCCTGGTCGTAGAGCGTCTTCGCCTTGGCCAGCCGGGCCTGGAAGATCTCCGACGGCCTGCCGTTGTACTGCGCCGCGCCGAGCACCACGATGACGTCGGCCTGATCGCGCACGTCTTCCCTGGCGACCTGCCAGACCCGGAACGCCGTCCCGCCGATCACCGCGACGACGATCAGCAGCGCTCCCGCCACGATCCGGCGCACCCGGTTCGCGCGAGTGGGTTTGGTCCGTTCGGCGGTACTCACGGGGTGATTCTCGCAGAGCGGCGAGGTGCTCTCAGAGCCAGCCGCGTTCTTCCGCGAGCCGCACCGCTTCGGCCCGCGTCCTCGCGCCAATCTTGCCCATCGCGGCCGAAAGATGGTTGCGGACGGTGCCTTCGGAAAGGTGCAGCGCACGGGCGATGCCGGCCACCGTGCTGCCGTCCTCGGCCGCTTTGAGGACGTCGTGCTCGCGTGCGGTGAGCGGGCTCGCGCCGGTGGCGAGCGATTCGGCGGCGAGCGCGGGATCGACCACCCTGAGTCCACTGTGGACTCGGCGGACGGCGTCGACGAGTTGCTCCGGTGGGGCGTCCTTGACCACGAATCCCGCGGCGCCCGCCGCCATCGCCCGCGCGAGGTAGCCGGGTCTGCCGAAGGTGGTGCAGATGATGATCCGGCACGACGGCAGCGCGCCGTGCAGTTCGGCGGCGGCCTCGAGACCGTCCTTGCCCGGCATCTGGACGTCGAGCAGCGCGACGTCCGGGGCGGTTTCCTTCGCCCGTGGAAGCACTTCGTCACCCGAGCCGACCTGGGCGACCACCTCGATGTCGGTTTCGAGGCCGAGCAAGGTGGCCAACGCCCCACGCACCATGGCCTGGTCGTCGGCGAGCAGGATCCGGATCACGCGCGACCTCCAGCGGGTTCGGTGAGCGGCGCACGCACGGCGGACTCCGGTACCTCCGCGCGGACGAGCCATCCTCCCGCAGACGGCGCGGTGGTCGTCAAGGTCCCGCCGACAGCGGCCAGCCGTTCGGTGAGCCCGCGCAGGCCGTTCCCCGCCGCCGCCTCGCCGCCTTCGCCGTCGTCCTCGACTTCGAGCCAGGTCTTGCCGAAGCGGACTTTGACCCGCTTCGCCTCGGAATGGCGGAGAACGTTGGTGACCGCTTCCCGCAGCACGTAACCGAAGGTCCGCTGCAGACTGGGATCGACGTTGTCCACCGCGTGCGGCAGCTCAGCGTCGATCTCCGCCGCCCGCAGCGCCGCCCGTGCCCCGGCGACCTCCACCGAGAGCGACACCTCGCGATACTCGGAAACCGTGGCGCGGATGTCCGAGAGCGCGCTGCGGGTCAGGCTCTCGACCTCGCTGATCTCCCGCAGCGCACGGCTGTCGTCCGTGCCGCTCTCCAGGATCCGGCGGGCGAGGCCGGACTTGATCGTGATGGTGGTGAGGCTGTGACCGAGGATGTCGTGCAGATCGCGCGCCAGCCGTTCGCGTTCGCCCGCCACCGCGAGTGTCGCGATCTCCTGGTTCGCCGCTTCCAGCTTCCGCACCGCGCGGACCAGGTTCGCCATGAAGAACATCGCCGCCGTGATCGAGGTGACCGCGATGAGGTCACCGAAGTCGTCCCTCCCGAGGATCAGGTGGACGAGCAGCACCAGCAGCAGGGCCCCGCCGTCCAGGATCAGCGCCCAGGCGGGCGGCAGGGTGAACGCCAGCACCGCCGTCGCGTAGATCAGGACGTACGGGTTGTTGTCGTGCAGGAACACCAGGACGAGACCGATGAGGAGCATGAGCACCGAGAAGACGTAGGTCGCCTTCCGCCGGGAAGGCCGCAGGCTGAGCGGGAACAGCACGTAACAGACGCCGTAGACGATCAGGAAAGCGGCGGTCACGAGCTCTTTCCCGGTCGCCCCGTCGGTCAGCAGGTCCACCGCCTCGGGGACGAGGCTGGGCAGGATGAAGGCGAGGCCGAGTACGGCCCACCGCCCCGGCCGGGGTCTCCGGCCGGTCCGCGGTGGCATGTCCGCCCACCAGTTCTCCCGGCTGGTCAAGCCCGTCTTCACCCTGCCCGGGTAGTCGTTCACCGGTTCACCTTTTTTCTCAGACCCGCGCACTGTCTTTACGGTAACGCCTGATCACCAGCACCCCGAGAACCGCGGTCCACGCCGCCAGCACACCGAACGCGCCGGGGAGGCTCACCGTGAGATGGTCGGTGACGACCGGGCGGACCAGCTGGATCAGCCAGTACGTCGGCGTCACCTTGGCGAGGTCGGCCATCCACGACGGCGTCCCGTCGATCGGGATCCACAAGCCGCCCAGGAAGCCCATGCCCATCATGACGATCATGTTCATCGGCTGCATCGACTCCGGCGTCCCGAACTGGCCGAGCAGCACCAGCGGGACCGCGCCGAGCCAGCTGCCGAGCACCAGCCGCAGCCAGCCGGCGGCGTCGAGGTCGACGCCCTGGAACAGGACGCCGACCAGCGGGACGAGGAGCAGCGGCGGAAGCGCGACGAGCATCGCCGAGAGCGCCTTGCCGCCGAGGTAACCGGCGCCGGTCAGCGGGGTCAGCCGCAGCTGGCGCTGCCAGCCCGCGGACCGCTCGATCGCCAGTTTCGCGCCGCTCGTCATCGCGGCGGAGAAAGTGCCGAAGGCCGTCATGTTGACCATGATCACGCCGGAGATGTTCACGTCGGCCGAACCGAAAACGTTGACCTGCAACAGGAACATCAGCACCGGAAAGGCGACGGCGAAGAGCACGAACCGCGTCGAACGGAAGGTGCGGACGATCTCGGTCTTGAGAAAGGCCGGGTTCATCGGACAGCTTCCTCGGTGTCTTCGGTGCTGTCGGTGGTCAAGAAAAGGAAGGCGCCTTCGAGGCCGATGGCGCTGATCTCGATGTCGTGCGCTTCGGGCACGTGGGCCAGCAGTGCCCGCAACGTGGTGTCGGAATCGGAACTGGAGATGACGACGCGGCCGCCGCGGAGTTCGAAACCGGTGACCGCGGGCACCACCGCGCGGACCGTGCGTCCCCCTGCCAGCGCACGGACCTGCGCGACCGAACCGTCCGCGACGATCCGCCCCGACCGCATCAGCACGACACGGTCGGCGAACTCTTCGGCCTCTTCGAGATAATGGGTCGCGAACTCCGACCGTGCGGCCGGAGTTCGTGAACTCGTACATGGACTTCCAGAACTCGCGGCGCGTGCCGACGTCCATCGCGGCGGTCGGCTCGTCGAGGATCAGCAGGTCGGGGTCGCTCACCAACGCGACGCGAACCGCACGCGCTGCTTCTGGCCGCCGGAAAGCTTGGTGGAACGCCGATTCGCGATGTCCTCGACCCCGGCACGGCGCAACGCCTCACGCACGGGCATCGGCTTGCGGTGCAACGCGGCGACCATACCGACGGTCTCGGCGACCGTGAGATCCTCGACGAGCGCGCCGCCCTGCAGCATCGCGCCGATCATCCCGTCGCCGACCGCGTCACCCGGCTCGCGCCCGAAGACGGTCACGGTGCCGCTGTCGGGCACGGTGAGGCCCAGGGTCATGTCGACCGTGGTGGACTTGCCCGCGCCGTTGGGGCCGAGAAGCGCGACCACCTCACCCGGCGCGATCGTGAGGTCGAGGCCGTCGACGGCGTGGACGTCGCCGTAATGCTTACGCAGGCCGGAAAGTCGTACCGCCGCCCCCGCGGTGATGCCTTGTTCTCGCAGGCCTGGAGCTTGTCGCGCGGGGGCGCTCCGGACGTGGGCCGCGCGTCACGAACTGGGGGTGACAGTTGTCAGGGTAGGCCGCGGGTGAGAGCGTTCCCGGCGAGATCCCCGCCCACCGCTCACAACAACCCCGCCCCCGAGGTGATGAACGGTCCGTTCAGCACAGAATTTGTGCTGAACGGACCGTTCATAACATCCGCGAGCGGGGTCAGCAGCCGATCAGGCGCCCCGCCAGGTAAGCCTCGAGCTTGTCGATCGCGACCCGCTCCTGCGCCATGGTGTCGCGCTCCCGCACGGTCACCGCGAGGTCGTCGAGTGTGTCGAAGTCGACGGTGACGCAGAACGGCGTCCCGATCTCTTCCTGGCGCCGGTAGCGCTTGCCGATCGAGCCGGCGTCGTCGAAGTCGACGTTCCAGTGCTTCCGCAGCGTCGCCGCGACGTCGCGCGCCTTCGGCGTGAGGTCGGCGTTGCGGGACAACGGAAGCACGGCGACCTTGTACGGCGCGAGGCGGTAGTCCAGCTTCAGCACGGCGCGCTTGTCGACGCCGCCCTTGGCGTTGGGGACCTCGTCCTCGTGGTACGCGTCGACCAGGAACGCCATCATCGAGCGGCCGACACCGGCCGCGGGTTCGATGACGAACGGGCGGAACCGCTGCTTCGAAGCCTGGTCGAAGAACGACAGGTCGACACCGGAGTGGTTCGAGTGCGTCGTCAGGTCGTAGTCGGTGCGGTTCGCGATGCCCTCGAGCTCGCCCCACTCCTGGCCCGCGTTGAACGCGAACCGGTACTCGATGTCGACGGTGCGCTTCGAGTAGTGGGAGAGCTTTTCCTTCGGGTGCTCGTAAAGCCGCAGGTTCTCCGGCTTGATGCCGAGATCCTTGTACCAGTCGGTGCGCGCGTCGATCCAGTACTGGTGCCAGGTCTCGTCCTCGCCCGGCTCGACGAAGAACTCCATCTCCATCTGCTCGAACTCACGCGTGCGGAAGATGAAGTTGCCCGGCGTGATCTCATTACGGAACGACTTGCCGATCTGGCCGATGCCGAACGGCGGCTTCTTCCGCGCGGTGGTCTGCACGTTGAGGAAGTTGATGAAGATGCCCTGCGCGGTCTCCGGACGGAGGTAGTGCACGCCCTCCTCGGACTCGACCGGGCCGAGGTAGGTCTTCAGCATCATGTTGAAGTCACGCGGCGCGGTGTACTCGCCCCGGGTGCCGCAGTTCGGGCACGGGACCTCGGACAGGTCGTCCTCGGTCACCTCCTTGCCCGTTCGCGCGGAGAAGTCCTCGGCGAGCTGGTCGGCACGGAAACGTTTGTGGCAGGAGAGACATTCGATCAGCGGGTCGGTGAAGACGTCGAGGTGACCCGACGCGCTCCAGACCTGGCGCGGCAGGATCACCGAGGAGTCGAGGCCGACGACGTCGTCCCGGCTCTGCACGACGTTCTTCCACCACTGGCGCTTGATGTTGTCCTTGAGTTCGACACCGAGGGGCCCGTAGTCCCACGCCGACTTGGTACCGCCGTAGATCTCTCCACACGGGAAAACGAAGCCTCGACGCTTACACAGGCTGACGACGGTCTCAATGGTGTTGGCGGGCACTCCACGCTCCGAAGCATGCGGGGACGGGTATCGGACTAGAACGACAAGACTAACCGCCCGTCCCCGCACGACCTCCGGCGAGGTTGGAACGGGTCAGGGGCGGCTGACCAAGGACGCGGTGACGATGCGGTTGTCCTCGTAGCCGTCGGTCCCGCCGACGTACTCGCCACCACAGGTGACCAGCACCAGCCGGTGCGGACCGTCCGGTCCGAACAGCTTCTCCGCCTGCTCGGCGAGCTTCGTCTTGTGCACGGTGACGATCTCGCCGATCTTGTAGACCCACTTGCCGCCGTCGGTGTCGACGACGTTGACCTCCTGACCGGTCTTGAGTCGCCACAGTTCGTCGAACGGGCCCTTCTCGCCCTTCCAGTTCACGTGCCCGGAAAGCAGAGACGCGCCCTGGTCGGCGCCCAGTTTCGAGCCCCACCAGGTGGCTTCGTCGAGACCCTCGGGGATGGGGAGGGTCCCATCGGCGGTCAGTTCCTTGCGGATCAGTTTCGCCGTGCCGCCACCGGGCAGTTTGACCGTTCCGGGCGCCTGGCCCGTATCCGCCGCGACCTCGGACTGCTGCACCGCCGACGCGTTCGCCTGGTCCTGTGCTGCCGCGACGACCGGGTCACTCTTCTCAGTGACCCCAAGCCCGGTGAAGACGAACACCGCGACCACGGCCGCCACCACGAAGATCCCGGCACAGGCGAGGACCCAGCCCAGCTTTGACCGCTTCTTCGGGTGCTCCTCGCCCGCCGCGCCGTCGTCGAACTGTCCCACCATCGGGTATTTCTCCTTGCTCGCTTCAAGCCGCCGAAACGGCCGGTGTCGCTAGACACGCGATGTGAGCTGACGGGGGTTGCATCGACTTCCCCGCAATTAGTCCTCTAGTTGCGGTCCTTGCGTGTGCAACTACCGCAACTAGAGGACTAATTGCGGGCGGGCAGGGGCAGGGGCAGGGGTCAGGCGGGCGGGCCGGAGACGGGGGTCGCGACGATGACCCGGTTGTCCCGGTAGCCGTCCGTCCCGCCGAGGTAATCGCCACCGCAGGTGACCAGCACCAGCCGGTGCGGCCCGCGCTGCGCGAACAGCTTCTCCGCCTGCGCGGGCAGGTCGTTCTTGTGCACGGTGACGACCTCACGCACGCGATAGACCCAGATCCCGCCCGCCGCGTCGCTGACGGCCACCTCCTGGCCGTCCCGCATCCGCCACAGTTCGTCGAACGGTCCCTTGGCACCGTCCCAGTTGACGTGCCCGGAGATCAGCGCCGTGCCGGCTTCGGCGCCGAGCCGCGCGCCCCACCACGCCGCGTCGCCGAGACCACGCGGGATCGGGAGGACGCCGTCGGAGTTGACCTCGGACCGGACGAGCTTCGCCGATCCGCCCTCGGGCAGGCGGATGGTGCCGGGCCGTTGCCCGCGCTTCGCGTTGTCCGCGGGCAGCACCAAGGGCGCGCCTTCTTCGCCAGGCATGACCGCGGGTTCCGCGAACGAGGCCGCGGGTTCCGGCGGGATCCAGGTCAGCACGATCACGCCCGCTGAGATGGCGAGCGCGGAGACGACGGCGGAGAGTCCCGCGACCCAGGTCCGCACGGGACCGCTACTTCTCCCGCGCCGGCACGGGCTCGCGACGACGGTAGAGCAGCAGGGCCGCGGCGCCGATCACGATGCCGCCGCCCAGCAGTCCGAGCCCGACCACGGTCCGCGTCGAGTCCGCGACCTGCGGCGGAATACCGCCCGCGGGCACCGTCCCCGGCACCGACGGCTGCTCGGGCGCGGCGCCCGGCCCGGTGCCGCCGGCGGGCTTCGCCACGAAGTTCTTCGGGATCGCGCAGCTCACGCCGCCGAGCACGATCGTCGTGCGGGCCTCGCGCAGGTCCCTGCCCGCCGCGTCACGCACGTGCGTGACGATGTCCAGCTTCCAGCCCGCCGCCGCGGTCACGTCACCGTCGCGCCAGCCGCTCTGCCGGATGAGCTGGTCGAAGGCGGTCACCCGCGACACGGTCAGGTCGGAGGTGGTCTTGTCGTTGCTGATGTTCTCGTTCTTGACGATCGACGGCGGACCGAGCTTGAGTCCCTTGACCTCGACGCCCGAGGCGCCGGACTGCTTCAGCGCGCCGGTTTCGTTCCGCACCCAGATCTTGCCCACGCTCGTCGACGACGTCGTTTTGCCCGGCGAGACGCAGTCGACCGCGCTCTTCGCGCCTTCGAGCACCAGCACCGTGTTCTCGGCGAGCGTCGCACCGCCGTGCCCGTTGTCGATCAGGGCGTAGTTGCTCTCCGCGATCGCTGTCGGGACCGTGGTCTGCCGCAGCGCGGCGAGCACGTTGTGGTCGCGGCTGGCGATGCCGGCCGGGTACGGGCTCTGCGCCCCGTAGCGGCCGAGGTTGATGGCCCATTTGTCGCCGAAGGTGTTCCGCTCGCCGTCGTCGCGGGGGACGACGGTGCGGTCCGGGGAGAGTTTCGACTGGCCGGGCGTCAACGGCGAACGCTGGGTCTCGGTGATCAGCGATCCCGGGTTCCCGATGCGTACCGATGCCACGTTCGCGAACGACACGGGGCCGGTCTTCTCATCGACGGCCCGCGCCGTCTGCGCCGAGGCGAGCCCCGGAACCGACGCCAAAGCGAAGGCCGCCGTCGCGACGGCCAGCTTCGTCACGAAACGAGTCATGTCTCCCCACTGCCTCTCCGTGCCCTCCGAGCGCGGTCGTCAGCGTACGAGAAGCGACGAAACGCTCCGCGACAACCTTGCACCGTCAGCGACCACATGCGAAGTGGAATGGTCATTTCTTTGCGAAGTCACCCGAATGGATCAGTAACGATGCCGCCGGCCGGTCGCCCGGTCGGCGAACAGACCACCGGGGACGGGAACACTAGGATGGGCTGGACTGTTACTGGCAATGACTTCGGAAATCATGATGGACCTGGAGGCGGCGATGGCTACGGTGACCCCGGATTCGGCCGCCCCGGGCTTCACGGAGGAGCCCGGACCGCATTCGACGGCCCGTCCCCCCGCCGAACCCGCCGCATCGGCCTCGGCCGCCGTGCTCGCCGACGCCGGTGACCTGCTCAGGGCGCTCGCCGCGCCGGTGCGCATCGCCATCGTCCTGCAGTTGCGTAACGCGGACCGGTGCGTGCACGAACTGGTGGACACACTCGACGTCGCGCAGCCGTTGATCAGCCAGCACCTGCGGGTGCTGAAGACGGCGGGCGTCGTACAGGGTGAGCGACGCGGCCGTGAGGTGGTGTACCGGCTGGTCGACGATCACCTTGCGCATATCGTGGTGGACGCCGTAGCCCACGTTCAGGAGGGGAAGTGAGCATGAGTCCCACGATGGCCAACAGTTCCGCGCCGGTGCCGGGACGCCGGTCGACGAAACAGCGGGCCGCCGTGGTCGAGCTCCTCAAGGAGATCGACGACTTCCGTTCCGCCCAGGAACTGCACGACGAGCTGCGCAAACGCGGTGACGGCATCGGTCTCACCACGGTGTACCGGACGCTGCAGTCGCTCTCGGAGGCGGGCGAGATCGACGTCCTGCGCACCGACACCGGCGAGGCCATCTACCGGCGCTGCTCCTCGCACCACCACCATCACCTCGTGTGCCGTCTCTGCGGCAGCACCGTCGAGGTCGAGGGGCCGGCCGTCGAGCGCTGGGCCGAGAAGATCGCTTCGGAGCACGGCTTCTCCGACATCAGCCACACCGTGGAGATCGTCGGGACCTGCTCGAACCACTGACGTTCGCGGCCTCGCACCCAAGCGTGACCATCCGTGAAAGCCTCCTTGCCTACCCTCAAGGTCAGCGTCCAGGCAAAATCGAGTTCTTGCAGGTCAGGCGGTTATTCGTCCTTCATCGTCGCCCGAGCGGGGAAGATTCAAGACGTTCGACGTCCCAAATCCCCCTCGACCCTGCCTGGACACTGACCCTCAAGGTAAAGGAAGTAGGCCTTCCCTGCTTCGCGGGCCAGAGGCGCCGGACATCCGGGCTCAGTATTCGTAAGGGTCCTTCGGCGCCGGCACCTGCCGCACCGAAGCAAGCGTCAAGTCCGGCATATAGCTGTTCTCCCGCACCGCGGTGCCCGGCACGACCGTCCCGGTCACCTCCAACCAGGTGTCGTCACCGAAGCCCGACACGCCCTCGCCCACCAACCGCACGGTGATCGGGAAGGCGTCGGCGGCGCAGCAGCCGATGACCATCCTGGCCAGCATCGTGTTGCCCTCGTTGTGCACGACGAACCCGGACAGCCGCACCGTGCGCCCGTTCAGCGTCCCGCTCTTGTCCCAGCCCGCGCGGCTGACGAAGTCGTTGACCTCCAGCGGCACCACGTCCCCGGCCGGCAGGGGCGGGAAGGCGGCCGCGTTGCTCGCCGAGGCGCTTTGCGGCGCTCTGGCCTCGGTCCGGGTCACCGAGTCGGCGCCCAGCGCGGGCGGCGCGACCAGGAAGACGGCCAGCACCGGCACCATCAGCAGCCAGGCCGAACGCGTGTTGTGGTCGTGCCCGTGGACCTCCACAGAGGTGGCGGCCCGCGCGGCCAGCAGGTCGCGGACGATCGCGACCGCGCCCAGTGCGACCATCACCGCGCCGCCCGCGATGATCCACGGCTGCTGCGCGGGTTTGACGTAGCGCAGGTAGTCGCCGTTGACGGTGATCTTGAGCAGCGCCCCGCCGAGCAGGATCAGCAGGATGTTCTGGGTCTCGCGTTTCACGCGCCACCTCCAAGGATGAGCACGCCCGAGACGACGGCGCACGACAGCGCGACGACGAACGTCACCGGCGCGAACCGCAACGCGAAGGACTTGCCGAAGGTGCCGGTCTGCAGGGCGAACAGCTTGACGTCGATGGCCGGGCCGACCACGAGGAACACCAGTTTCGGCAGCAGCGGCACCGCGGTCAGCGACGCGGCGACGAAGGCGTCGGCCTCGCTGCACAGGGCCAGCACGACGGCGAGCACGGCCATCACCAGCACCCCGAGCACGATCTGCTCCCCCAGCACACCGAACCACTTGGCGGGCACCAGCACGTTCATCGCGGCGGCGATCATCGCGCCGAGCACGAGGAACCCGCCCGCCTCGACCAGATCCGCCCGCGCGGTCTCGGCGAACGTCTTCCAGCGCGAACCGTGCTGAACCTCCGGAAGACGCCGTAGCGCCCGCTCCGCGATCCAGTCGAGCTTGCCCCACTTCGCCCACAGCCAGCCCATCACCATCGCCGTGGCGAGCGAACCGGCGAACCGGGCGAACACCATCTCCGGGTTACCGGGGAACGCCACCGCCGTGGCGACCAGCACCACCGGGTTCACCGCGGGCGCGGCCAGCAGGAACGTCAGCGCGGCCGCGGGCGCGACACCCTGGCCGATCAGCCGGCGCGCCACCGGCACCGACGCGCATTCGCAGCCCGGCAGGGCGACCCCGGCCAGCCCGGCGACACCGACGGCCGCACCGGCTCGGCGAGGGAGCACCTTCTTCAGCACCCGCGCCGGGACGAACGCCGCGATCGCGCCGCTGATCAGCACCCCGAGCACCAGGAACGGCAGGGCCTGCACGCAGACGGCGACGAACACCGTCGAGCCGGTCCGCAGCGCTGGCACGTCGAATACCTGCTGGAGCCAGCTCTGCCCGAGGATCGCGATCAGCAGGATCGCGCAGAGCACCTCGATCGAGGTGATCTTGAACCGCCGGGCCGGCTTCTTCTCCGGGGCGCTCCTGGAAATGGTTTCCATGCGCGAGATGATGCCAGGTGACCCTGTGTGGAGAAGGTCAGTCCCCCGGGGCCGTGCCCAGCAGATCGGTGCGCAGCTGCGAAGCGGTCGACACGACCAGCATGAGCAGCGTCCCGAGCGGCGAAGCGTCCATGCCCTCGGCCGGGAACGCGTACCTCAGCGTGATGTCGATGCCCTTCTCCGAGCGCACCACGCCGAGCGTCCCGAACAGGCCCTGCCCGGCGCGTTCCGCCGCCGAAACCGCGATCGCCGGGTCGTCCGGCAGATCCCAGGCGACGACACAGGTCAGGCTCAGCACAGTCAACCCTTCGGCCAGCCGGGTCGCCTGGATGACACAGGGGACGTCGGCGTGGGAGAAGGTCAGCGCGCCGTCATCGTCGACGTGGACTTCGAGATAGCGCTCGAGGGCTTCCCGTGCCGACGTCAGCAACGCCGCCGTGTCCGCTGCTTCGGTGGTCATGCGGTCCCTTCGGAAGCCTTGTCGATGGCCCCGCCGAAGCGGCGGTCCCGTTTCGCGAACTCGAGGCACGCCCGCCACAGGTGGGTGCGGTCGAAGTCCGGGAAGAGCGTGTCCTGGTAGACCATCTCGGCGTAGGCCGACTGCCAGAGCAGGAAGTTCGACGTCCGCTGCTCCCCCGACGGCCGCAGGAACAGGTCCACGTCCGGCATGTCGGGCTGGTACAGGTACTTCCCGATCGTCTTCTCGGTGACCTTGTCCGGATTCAGCTTCCCGTCGGCCACGTCCTGCGCGATCCGGCGCATCGCGTCGCCCAGTTCGGCACGGCCGCCGTAGTTGACGCACATGGTCATGTTCAGCGCCGTGTTGTTCTTGGTCTTCTCCTCGGCGACCTGCAGTTCCTTGATGACGCTCGCCCACAGCTTGGGACGGCGGCCCGCCCAGCGGATGCGGACGCCGATCGAGCCGAGGTAGTCGACCTGGCGGCGAATGGTGTCGCGGTTGAAGCCCATCAGGAAGCGGACCTCTTCCGGGCTCCGCTTCCAGTTCTCGGTGGAGAACGCGTACACCGACAACCATTTCACGCCCAGTTCCACGGCACCGCTGGCGACGTCGATCATCACCGCTTCACCGCGTCTGTGGCCCTCGATCCGGGGCAGTCCCCGCTGGTTGGCCCAGCGGCCGTTGCCGTCCATCACCAGCGCCACATGCTTCGGGAGCAACTCCCGGGGGATCTCCGGAGGCCGGGCACCGGACGGGTGCGGCTCCGGCGCGCGAAGTTCGATTTGTGACGCCTTGTTCTCGCGTCCCCTGCGCAGCACCTTCGAGCCTCCTGATCGAGTGAACCTGTGCCTGCGACCCTACTGCGCCGGAGTGACGCCCTCCCGCGCACGCCTCTCCACCAGCGGCAGCGACCGTAACTGGCGCTCCAGATGCCACTGGAGATGCGCCGCGACCAGGCCGGACGCGTCCCGCCGCGGCACCGGTTGCGACGCTTCGGCCACCGGCCACTCCCCGTGCAGGAGCGCCGCGAGCAAGGTCAGCACCTCCTGGGAGGGGTGGACACAGCCAGGAACCCGGCAATCCGGGCACATCGAGCCGCCTGCCGACACGCTGAACGCCTTGTGCGGTCCCGGCAGGCCACACCGGGCGCATTCGGTGATCGCGGGCGCCCACCCCGCGTAGGCCATGGCCCGCAGGAAGAAGGCGTCGAGGACGAGGGAGCTGTCACGTTCGCCGCCCGCCAGCGCGCGCAGGGCCCCGACGACGAGCATGTAGAGCTTGAGCACCGGCTCGCCCTCTTCGGCCGACAACCGGTCCGCCGTCTCGGCGATGGCGCTCGCGGCGGTGTAGCGCTGGTAGTCGGCCACCAGCGGCAGCGCGAAGGCGTCGACCGTCTCGACCTGGGTGATCACGTCGAGGGACCGGCCGGTGTAGAACTGGACGTCGACGTGCCCGAACGGCTCCAAGCGCGCCCCGAAGCGCGACGACGTCCGACGCACGCCTTTCGCGACCGCGCGGACCTTGCCGTGCCGTCGCGTGAGCAGGGTGATGATCCGGTCGGCCTCACCCAGTTTGTGCGTCCGCAACACCACTCCGGTGTCGCGATAGAGGTTCACCACCCCGACATCGTCCCACCCGGGGCCGACATCGGGGTGGTGTGCCCCGGAATCAGCAGTAGCGGCCGTAGCAGCTCGGCACGGACGCGGCCGCGATGATCGAAACGATGAAGATGACGATGCCGACGACGCAGCCGAGCCCGCCGATGATCGACGCGATCATGCACATGGTCTTCGTCGACCTCGACGCGTCCGCGGCGGCGGCGTAGTTGCCCTGCATCTTGTAGGTGTTGACCTCATTGGACTTCATGATCGCGAAGATCGCGATGATCCAGCAGAGGAAGATGCAGCCGATCGCCCAGCCCTTGTAATCCTTGATGGCGTTGATGTCACCACCGGGCATACCGCCCGGAGCACCATAAGGAGCGGGCTGGCCGTACGGGGCCGGCTGACCGTAGGGAGTGGGCATGCCACCGGACGGGGGCCCGTAGCCAGGCTGCTGCTGTCCGTAGGGTTGCTGCTGGCCGTAAGGGTTGGTCATGTGAAGTGTTCCTCGGTTGTGTTCAGGTTCAGAACGACGCAGCGACCACGATGATCCACAGCAGGGAGAACAGGCAGCCGACACCGCCGATGATCGACGCGATCATGCACATGGTCTTCGTCGACTTCGACGCGTCCATGGCGGCGGCGTAGTTGCCCTGCATCTTGTAGGTGTTGACCTCATTGGACTTCATGATCGCGAAGATCGCGATGATCCAGCAGAGGAAGATGCAGCCGATCGCCCAGCCTTTGTAGTCGGGGATCGAGTTGATGTCGCCGCCGCCGCCGGGCATGCCACCCGGAGCGCCATAAGGCGCGGGCTGGCCGTACGGCGAAGGCTGACCGTAGGGCGCCGGCTGGCCGTACGGCATCGGGTTCGCCCCCGAGGGCTGGCCGTACGGCGCGGGCGTGGCGCCGGACGGGGGTCCGTATCCGGGCTGAGGCTGCTGGCCATAGGGCTGCTGCTGGCCGTAGCCGGGCTGCTGGCCGTACGGGTTCGTCATCGGGTTCCCCACTTTTGTCGTGCTTCCCGGCGGGTGGATCCCGCCGGTCGTTCCTTACTGCTGCGGTGTTCCGGGCCCGTTCGGCCCGTCCGCGCCGGGCAGCTGCTGCCTCAGCTGTTCCGGCGTGATCTTCTGCGTCGGCTCGGCCTCGTCGAACCCGGACGGCGCCTGCTGAGGCTGCGGACCAGGGCGGAGAACCTGCGTCGGCTCGGCTTCGCCGAAGGCCGGTTCAGTCTGGGACTCCGGGGACGGCGCCGCGGTTCCCGGCGGCTGCTGCCCGAACGGCTGCGACGGCTGAGGTTGCTGAGCCTGCTGAGTCTGCTGACCGAACGGCGAGGGCTGCACGGGGAACCCCGGGGGCTGGCCGAACGGAGCAGGCGCGGGCGCGGCGGCGTCCACCGGGACGACGACGGTGCTGAGGATCTTGTCGGCGAACGTCTGCTTCTTGTCGTCCCACAGCGGCCAGAGGTAGCCGAGCCCGCAGACCCAGCCGTCGAGGTTGTGGCACAGGTCCCGGACGAAGGACATCAACGGGCCGATGGGCTGTCCGTCGGCCTCGCGGACGAGCTTGATCTTCAGGACCTTCTTACCGAGGGACTGACCGGTGGTCCCCATCCGGATCCACCGGTTGTAGATGGTCCAGCCGAGTCCCGCGAGGTAGCCGAGACCGGCGATGATCATGCCGACGGTGTAGGACCCCGTCGCGGAGATGATGGAGCCGAGGATCGGGAGCACGGCGATCGGCCCGAAGTCGATGAGGGTCGCGCCCGCGCGCAGGCCCCAGTGGGCGTAATCCTGCCTCGGTCCGAATTGGGACACCTGGCCGAACGGCGCCTGCTGGCCCGGCTGCTGCTGTCCGAACGGCGACGACTGCGGTTGCTGACCGAACGGCGACTGTTGGTGTGGCTGCGCGCCGAACGGCTGGCCCGGCTGCTGCTGTTGCCGGCCGATCGGGGAAGGCTGGGCCTGTGGCTGGCCGAACGGCGAGGACCGCTGCTCACCGGGCGCTTGCTGGCCGAAGGGCGAGGGTTGGTCACCCTGGGGAGGCTGCTGACCGAAGGGCGAAGGCTGATCTCCCGACGACGGCTGTCCGAACGGCTGCTGCGGCTGCGGTGACTGCTGCTGCCCATCCCCCGGCGGGGGCCCGAACCCGGGCGGCGGCTGCTGTCCCGGCGGCTGCTGGCCGTAGGGAGTGGTCATCGAAATCCCCTCGCTGGTTCCTCGCCCCTGCCGCACGGGCCTCGTGCGGCGACCCGGGCTGAATGTACGGCATGGGTACACGCCGAGCAGCCGGTGCGCGGGAGCGTACTCGGTGCCACCGACGATCCGGGGCTCGGCCCGGCACTCAGACGTACAGCGAGGTGAACGGGGCGAAAGGCAGGTTACGGATGACGAACCAGACGACGAACACGACCCCGAACGCGAGCGGCGTCCAGCGCCAGTGCAGCCAGCTGTTCACCGCCCGGCCACGGAACCTGCCGACCGCCCAGGCGGCGGTGCTCCAGACGAGCAGCAGAACGACCACGAAGGACACCGCGTTGTAGTGCAGCGCGGCGGGGATGTCGCCGTGCAGCGCGCTGTAGACCATGCGCATGCCACCGCAACCCGGGCAGGCGATGCCCAGCAGTGACTTGGTTGGGCAGACCGGAAGCGGCCCACCAGGGGTGGTGGGATCGCCCAGCCAAAGGACGACGCAGCCGAGCCCGGCGCCGGCGGCGATGGCCAGGGGTGGCCCCAGCGCGCGGGCCCGTGCTTTGAACCCGCGCGCCGGGGATCCCGTGTAGACGGACGTTGTCACGGCGTGAAGCTTCCCGCCGAAGCGCCGATGATGACCATCACCACGATGAAGATGATGTACAGCAGGAAAAGAACGCCGGTGGCGATCGCGCCCCACATGGACCACTTCTTCGCGTCGTCGGCGGCCTTCTGGGCTTCCGCGTGGAAACCCTGTGACCACAACGTCTGCACCTGGCTCGACTTCACGATCGCCACGATACCCAGCGGCAAGCAGCACAACACGGTGCAGAGAATGGCCCACACCAGGTTGTTGTCCGGCGGCGGGCCGTAGTTCGGCATGCCACCGTAATACGGCTGCTGCGGCGGAGGCCCGCCAGGAGGCGGGTAGTTCGGGTACTGGTCGGTCATGAAATCTCCCCCTCTATCGCCCTGATCAGCGGTAGCTGTTCATATCGGTCGAGAAGACGCCGAGGGCGACCACCAGGACGAAGTAGAGGATGCCGACCACGACGCCGACGATCGCGGCGATGATGGCCCACTTCTTGGCTGCGTCGGCCGCTTCCTTCGCGGCCGCGGGCTGCCCCTGCGCCCAGAGCGTGTTCACCTGGGTCGCTTTGATGATCGAGACGATACCGAAGGGCAGGCAGCACAGGATCGTGGTGAGGATCCCCCACACCAGGTTGTTGTTGGGCGGCGGGCCGGGGTTGTGCGCACCGCTACCGCCCTGAGGGTCGCCGGAGTAGTTGGGCAGGCCCTGGTTGTCGGTCATTTACCGCTTTCCCTTCACGAATGAAATGTGCAGATCGACCCGCGCGCGCCGCTGCCCGATCAGCGATCAACGGAGTCGAGGAATGAGACTCTAAGGTCACCCGTCCGGTTCCACATCATCAACCGGTGTCCGCGACCGAATTGAGACATTCCGTTCAGGTAGAAGCAGTCAGAAGCCCAGCCGTCGCAACTGGCGGGGGTCGCGCTGCCACTCTTTGGCGACCTTGATGTGCAGGTCGAGGTAGACCTTCGTACCGAGGAGCCCCTCGATCTGCTGCCGGGCGCGGGCGCCGACGTCCTTGAGGCGCTCACCCTTGTGCCCGAGGATGATGCCCTTCTGGCTCGGCCGTTCCACATAGAGGAACGCGTGCACGTCGATCATGTCGTCCCTGCCTTCGTGCGGCAGCATTTCCTCGACGGTGACGGCGATCGAGTGCGGGAGTTCGTCCCGGACACCCTCCAGCGCGGCCTCGCGGATCAGCTCGGCGACCAGGGTCTGCTCGGGCTCGTCGGTGAGTTCCCCGCCCGGGTACAGCTGCGGGCCTTCGGGAAGGTGGCGCACCAGCAAATCCGCGATCGCGCCGACCTGGAAACCGTCCACAGCGGACACCGGGATGAGCTCGGCGAATTCCATGACCTCCTGCAGGGCGAGCAGTTGCTCGGCGACCTGTTCGGGTTTCACGAGATCCGTCTTGGTGACAACACCGATCACCGGGGTCCGCTGCGCGATCTTCTTGAGCTCGGCGGCGATGTACCGGTCACCGGGACCGATCTTCTCGTTGGCGGGCACACAAAGCCCGACGACGTCCACTTCGGACCATGTCGAGTGGACGATGTCGTTGAGCCGCTCGCCGAGCAGTGTCCTCGGCCGGTGCAGTCCCGGCGTGTCGATGATCACCAGCTGGGCGTCGTCGCGGTGGACGATGCCGCGGATGGCGTGCCGGGTGGTCTGCGGTTTGCTGGAGGTGATCGCCACCTTGCTGCCGACGAGCGCGTTGGTCAGCGTGGATTTACCCGCGTTCGGCCGTCCGACGAAACAGGCGAAACCAGAGCGATGCGGTTCGGCCATCAGTTCAGCACCTTGCCGCTGGGATCGGCGAGGTAAATGGGCGCCTTTACGGCGATGTCGCGTACCGCGTGCACGGACGCCTCCTTGAGCAGGCCTTCGGCGGTGACCACGACGGCGGCCTCGATTCCTTCGGCTCCGCTCGAAACGGCGGCGGCGACGGCGGCCTGCAACGCGGTGAGCTTGAACGACGGCTGGTCGACCGTGCTCGCGACGTAGGTGCGGCCGTCGGTGTCGCGGAGCGCGGCGCCTTCCTCGGCCTGGGTGCGGGCTCGCGCGGACCTGGCCAGTGTCACCAGCTTCTCGTCCTCGGCGTCCAGCTCAGGCATGTTCGACACTCCTGTCACTTTCATCGGGCTGCGGGACCCGGGTACGACGCCTGCCCTGTGCCGCGTCGTTCACCGCGTCCGCGTCGGCGGGGTGGACGACCACCGAGGTGATCCGCATCCGCCCGCGCCGGTCCTTACCGCCTTCGGCGAACAGCCGAAGTCCGGCGACCTCGGCTTCGGCCCCCGGCAGCGGGACCCTACCCAGTCGCTCCGCGAGCAGCCCGCCCACGGTCTCCACATCGTGGTCTTCGAGGTCGATCCCGAACAGCTCGCCCAGGTCGTCGATCGAAAGCCGGGACGAGACACGGACCGCGCCGTTTTCGAGTTCCTCGACCTCGGGGCGTTCGTCGGTGTCGGATTCGTCGGTGATCTCACCGACGATCTCCTCGAGGACGTCCTCGATGGTGAGCAGGCCCGCGGTGCCGCCGTACTCGTCGACGGCGATCGCCATGTGGTTGTGCGAGACCTGCATCTCCTTGAGCAGTTCGTCGAGCCGCTTCGAGTCCGGCACGAAGCTCGCCGGGTTCATCAGCTCCTCGACGCGCCGCTGCGGGCCGCCCTCGGCCATGTACGCGGGCATGAGGTCCTTGATGTTGACCACGCCCGCGACGTCGTCGACGGATTCGCCGATCACCGGCAGCCGGGTGAACCCGGTGCGCAGGGCCAGCGCGAGCGCCTGGCGCACGGTCTTCTCGTGCTCGATCCAGACGATCTCCGTGCGCGGCACCATGACCTCGCGCGCGACGGTGTCGCCGAGTTCGAACACCGAGTGGATCATCTCGCGTTCGGATTCCTCGACGACGCCGCGTTCCTGGGCGAGGTCGACCAGTTCGCGCAGTTCGACTTCGGAGGTGAATGGGCCTTCGCGGAAGCCGCGGCCGGGGGTGATGGCGTTACCGAGGACGATCAGCAGCCTGCTGAGCGGGCCGAGGACCGAACCGAGGATGCGGACCGGGCCCGCGACGACCAGGCCGATCCGGTACGGGTGCTGACGGCCGAGGGTGCGCGGGCCGACCCCGATGAGCACGTAACTCACCACGACCATCACGCCGGCGGCGGCGACGATGGCGAGCCACAGCGGCCGGATCCAGCCGAGGATGTCGACGGTGACCAGTACGGTGGCGGTCAGCTCACAGGTCATCCGCAGCAGCAGGATCAGGTTGATGTGTCGGCGGCGTTCGGCGATGACCAGCGCGAGCTGACGCGCGCCGGGGCGGCCGAGCCGGACGAGGCCGTCGGCACGGGCCTTGGAGACCGTGCTGACCGCCGCGTCGGCGGCCGCGAACACCCCGGCGAGCAGGATCAGCGCGATGGCGATGACCAGCAGTGCCGTGGGACTTGCCATGTCTAGGCGGGGGGTTCGTCGGCGGGCACGGCGTCGAGGCCGGCGGTGCCGAGGAGCCTGTCGTCCGCGGTGCGCTGCGCGTCGCGGCGGCTCATCGCGGTCACGGCCGCCTGGAACTCGCCGAGGATCCGCTTCTGCAGACCGAACATCTCGCGTTCCTCGGCGGGTTCGGCGTGGTCGTAGCCGAGCAGGTGCAGCACCCCGTGCGTGGTGAGCAGGTGCAGTTCGTCGATCAGCGCGTGCCCGGCCGTCTTGGCCTGGTCCTTCGCGAACGCCGGGCAGAGCACGATATCGCCGAGCAGCGCGGGTGAGGCGTCGGGCGCGTCGGGACGGCGCGACGAGTCGAGCTCGTCCATCGGGAAGGCCATGACGTCGGTGGGACCGGGCAGGTCCATCCACCGTTCGTGCAGGTCCTCCATCACCTCGAGGGTGACGAGCAGGATGGACAGCTCGGCGAGCGGGCTGACCTCCATCTTGTCGAGCGCGAAACGGGCGGCCGACACGATCGAGGTCTCGTCGACGTTCACACCCGATTCATTGGCGATCTCGATGCTCATGAACGGCGTTGCCCTTTCCAGCCACTGCCCTGGCCCCGACTGCCCTGGTCCTGGCTGTCCTGCACCGCCTGCCACTTCTCGTACGCGTCGACGATGTCGCCGACGAGCTTGTGCCGCACCACGTCCTGGCTGGTGAGCTGGGCGAAGTGCAGGTCTTCGACGCCTTCGAGGATGTCCCGGACCACCCGCAGGCCGCTCTTCTGGCCGTTGGGGAGGTCGACCTGGGTGACGTCGCCGGTGACGACGATCTTGGCGCCGAACCCGAGCCGGGTGAGGAACATCTTCATCTGTTCCGGCGTGGTGTTCTGCGCCTCGTCGAGGATGATGAAGGCGTCGTTGAGGGTGCGGCCGCGCATGTACGCGAGCGGCGCGATCTCGATGGTGCCCGCCTGCATCAGCCGGGGGATCGACTCGGGTTCGACCATGTCGTGCAGCGCGTCGTAGAGCGGGCGCAGGTACGGGTCGATCTTCTCGTTGAGCGTGCCCGGCAGGTAGCCGAGCCGCTCGCCCGCTTCGACCGCGGGCCGGGTCAGCACGATGCGGCTGACCTGCTTCGCCTGCAGTGCCTGGACGGCCTTGGCCATGGCGAGGTACGTCTTCCCGGTACCGGCGGGGCCGATGCCGAACACGATGGTGTGCTTGTCGATGGCGTCGACGTAGCGCTTCTGGTTGAGCGTCTTGGGCCGGATCGTCTTGCCACGCCGGGAGATGATGTTCATGCTCAGCACTTCGGCCGGTGACTCGTGGTCACCGGTGGAGAGCATGCCGACGGTACGGCGGACGGTGGCCGGGTCGACCTGCTGGCCGCGGCCGGCGAGCGTCACGAGTTCGGCGAAGACACGCTCGGCGAAGGCGACGTCGGCGGGGGCGCCGGTCAGGGTGACCTCGTTACCGCGGACGTGGACGTCGGCGGCGAGGAGCTCTTCGGCGACGCGGAGGTTTTCGTCCCTCGAGCCGAGCAGGCTGAGCGCGGCGGCGTCGGGGATGGGGAAACGGGACTGGGCCGCTTCGGTGACGGCGGCCTCGTCGGCCTTCGTCGCGGTGACGTCCGTGGGAACGTCGGGTCGGGCGGCTTCACCCGGTACGGTTCCGGCCACGTGGCCTCGGGCCTACTTCCTGCGCTTACGCTGCGATTTTCAACGACAGTGACAAGGTCGATGCTACTGGTTGCGGGCGTCGGCTCGCAGTCCGGTTTCCGCCGGCTGCGCGCCTCAGCGTCCGAAATGCCCCAGCTGCTCGCCACCGAGCACGTGCGCGTGCACGTGGAAGACGGTCTGCCCGGCGTCACCGTCGGTGTTGAACACCACCCGATAGCCGGATTCGGCGATCCCCTCGAGTTCCGCCACCTCCTTGGCGGCCAAGGCGATGTCGGCGAGCACCTGCGGGTCGGCGGCGGCCAGTTCGGCCACGTTCCGGTACCGCTTCTTCGGCACCACGAGCACGTGGACCCGCGCCTGCGGCGCTATGTCCCGGAACGCGTACGTCGTCGCGTCCTCGTACACCTTGTCGGACGGGATCTCCCCCGCGATGATCCGCTCGAACAACGTCTCCGCGTCACTCATTGCCTCACCCTATCCCCCACCCCACCCTCCGCCCCGCTGGCCGTAAGCAGCGTTTCGGGTCCGTCGGGCCCTGAGTAACGACACCCAGCCCCCACGACCGCAACCAGAGGACTACTTGCGAAAGCCTCGCTCCTCACCAGCCCACGCCGGCGCGCCAGCGCCGACGTAGGGCGCCCCCACACCCACCAGGCGAGGGCCGCCAGGCCCTACGCCGCTCGCCACACACCCACCAGGCGAGGGCCGCCAGGCCCTACGCCGATACCGAAGACCACCGCCGCCCTACGCTCCGCTTCGGGGCTGCCAACCGCCGCTTCACGCACCGTGGGGGGTCCGGGGGGCTCGGCCCCCCGGGCAGGCACGCGGAACCGCGCTGCGGCACGAAATTTGGGGCGCAGCTTGCGAAGCCCCCAAATGAAGACGCCGCGGCGCGGTGGAGCCTGGGGGTCGCTCCACCGTCGCCGCGGCTCCGCCGGACCGAGGGGGGAGGTGCCCGGCGGGGATTCACGCGCGCGACTGGGTTTCATCCCCAGTGGCGCGCCGAAACCGTGTGTTGCGCGTCAGTTAACGAGAGTAACGGCTGTTTGCGTGATCGCGCCATAACTCGCCGCAAATTAGTGGGGTGTTTTTTCACTTCCAGCGGGCGGTGAGAACTCCTAGTGCGCCGAGGGCGACGGCGGCGGCGGTGGAGGTGCGTAACACGGTGGGGCCCAACCGGATGGCGGTCGCGCCGGCGTCGGTGAGGGTGGTGAGTTCTTTGTCGGTGATGCCGCCTTCGGGGCCGACGATGAGGAGGATGTCGCCTTGTGGCGGGAGTTCGATCTCGGTGAGCTTCGCGGTCATGCCGGATTCGAGGACCAGTGCGCGGGAAACGGTCTGGGCGAGTTCGGCGAGTTCGCGGGTGGTGGCGGGCTCGGCGACTTCGGGGACGTGGGCGCGGCGGGCTTGTTTGGCGGCGGCGCGGGCGGTGGTGCGCCAGCGGGTGAGGGCTTTGTCGCCGCGGGTTCCTTCTTCCCAGCGGGCGACGCTGCGGGCGGCGCGCCAGGGGACGATCGCGTCGGCGCCTGCTTCGGTTGCGAGTTCGACGGCGAGTTCGCCGCGGTCGCCTTTGGCGAGTGCTTGGGCGACGATGACGCGCAGTGCGGGTGGTTCCTCGGTCCAGTGTTCTTCGATGACGAGGGTGAGTGCCGCGTCTCGGCCGGCTTGGACGGCTTCGACGACACAGCGCGCCATGGCGCCTTCGCCGTCGGAAAGCACGAGACGTTCGCCGACGCGCAGCCGCCGGACGGTGGCGGCGTGCCGGGCTTCCTCGCCGTCGAGCGTGGTGCGCCCGGAGCCGGGCAGCGCGGCGGTGAGGAAGACCGGCAGTGTCGTCTCGGGCACGGGTTACCGGTGGTTCTTGGTGCGCAGCTTGGAGAACAGCCCGCCGGGTTTGGAGCCGTTCGAGGAGAGCGAAGGCACGTCTTCGCCGCGCTGCTGGGCCAGTTCGACGAGGAGGTCGCGCTGGGCGTCGTCGAGTTTGGTGGGCACGACGACGTCGATGTGGACGTGCAGGTCACCTCGGCCGTCGACGCGGCCGGAGGACCGCAGTCGCGGCATGCCCTTGGCGGTGAGCACGAGTTCGGTGGCGGGCTGGGTGCCCGGCTCGATGTCGAGTTCGTAGTCGCCGTCGATGAGTGTCTCGATGGGCACCGTGGCGCCGAGGGCGGCGGTGGTCATCGGGATGCGGAAGTTGCAGTGCAGGTCGTTGCCCTGCCGGACGAACACCTCGTGCGGTGTCTCGTCGATCTCGACGTACAGGTCGCCTGCCGGGCCGCCGCCGGGGCCGACCTCGCCCTGGCCGGAGAGCCGGATGCGCATGCCGTCGCCGACGCCCGGCGGGATCTTGGCGGTGACGTTGCGGCGGGCGCGGACGCGGCCGTCGCCGCCGCACTGGCGGCAGGGGTCGGTGATGACTTCGCCGAAGCCGCGGCAGACCGGGCAGGGGCGGGCGGTGACGACCTGGCCGAGGAACGACCGCTGCACGGACTGGACCTCACCGGCGCCGCCACAGGTGTCGCAGGTCTGGGTGCCGGTGCCTTCGGTCGAACCGGCGCCGCGGCACAGGTCGCAGACGATGGCGGTGTCGACGGTGATCTCGCGGTCGACACCGGTGGCGCAGTCCTCGAGGGTCAGGCCGAGGCGGATGAGCGCGTCGGAACCCGGCTGCACGCGGCTGCGCGGGCCACGGCCACGGCCGCCGCCCCCGGAGGCGCCGAAGAAGGCGTCCATGATGTCGCCTAGACCGCCGAAGCCGGAGAACGGGTCGCCGCCTCCTCCGCCCCGTGCCCCGCCGTCCATCGGGTCACCGCCGAGGTCGACGACCTTGCGCTTCTGCGGGTCCGACAGCACCTCGTACGCGGTGGTCACCTCGCCGAAGCGGTGCTGGGCGTCCTCCGACGGGTTGACGTCGGGGTGCAGTTCACGGGCCAGTTTGCGGTAAGCGCGTTTAATTTCCTGATCCGTCGCGTTCTTCGCAACCCCGAGAATGCCGTAATAGTCCCTCGCCACCGTCTTCGCCTTCTCCTTCTGACTTCGACCTCAACGCCGCGTTCAGCGGCCGGAGAGGATCTGCCCCACGTAGTTCGCCACCGCGCGCACCGCGGCGATGGTGTTCGGGTAGTCCATCCTGGTCGGCCCGACGACGCCCATTCCGCCCAGCAGCAGGTCGTCCATGCCGTAGCCGATGGACACCACCGAGGTGCTGCGCATCTGCTCGTCCTCATTTTCCTCACCGATGCGCACGGTGATCGCACCGGGGTTGCGGGCGGCCGCGAGCAGCTTGAGCACGATGACCTGCTCCTCGAGTGCCTCCAGCACCTGCCGCAGTGATCCGGGGAAGTCCGAAACGTTGCGGGTGAGGTTCGCCGTGCCGCCGAGCACCAGCCGTTCTTCGGGGTGCTCGACCAGCGATTCCACCAGTACGGTGCAGACGCGGGTGAGGTTGTCGCGCAGCTCGCCCGGCGACTTTTCGGGCAGTTCGGCGACCGCCGCCGCGGCCTCGGAAAGGCGACGGCCCGCCAGTGCCCCGTTCAGCACCGTGCGCAGCCTGCCGACGTTCTCCTCGGTGATGACGTCCCCGAGGTCGACCGTGCGCTGGTCGACGCGGCCGGAGTCGGTGATCAGCACCAGCATCAGCCGGGCCGGGGTGAGCGGCACCACTTCCAGGTGACGGACGGCGGAGTTGGTCATCATCGGGTACTGGATGACCGCGACCTGCCTGGTCAGCTGGGCGAGCAGCCGGACGGAGCGGCGCAGGACGTCGTCGACGTCGGTGCCGCTGTCGAGGAAGGCCGTGATGGCCCGGCGTTCGGCCGTGCTGAGCGGTTTGACCTCGGCGATGCGGTCGACGAACAGCCGGTACCCCTTGTCGGTGGGGATGCGGCCCGCGCTCGTGTGGGGTTGTGTGATGTAGCCCTCTTCTTCCAGCGCCGCCATGTCGTTGCGCACGGTGGCGCTGGACACACCGAGGTTGTGCCGGTCGACGATCGCCTTGGACCCGACGGGCTCCTGGTTCGACACGTAGTCGGCGACGATCGCGCGCAGCACTTCGAAGCGGCGCTCTTCCGCGTTGGCCACCCGCACCTCCCTCGGCTCGTCCTCACAACGAGTTTACGGAAGGCATAGTGCCCGGGGAGCCACAGGACGCCTTCCCGCATGGATCGCGGGAAAAGCGCCTGGTCCTTCTCGGCTCACGGCGGCGAGTCGTCGCTGTGAGGCTGACGATGAAAAATGGGACGTTGAGTCCCGATTCCTACATCGTCGCGGAGGTCACACCGGTTGCGGAGCTTGATCAACAGAGGTTGGGGGAAGTGCCCCCGGCACACGCCGAGCGGGGAGGATTTCGGACGTTCAACGTCCCAGATCTTCCCCACTCGGACCTGGCAGGCACTAGCGATATCAAGTCCGGATCACCAGAACGGAGGCCTTCACGACACCACGGCTCGACTCACCCGCTGTAGGCACCGAAACGCTGTTGGCCGGCAAGGGTGCCGAAGGCGTCAGCTGTTGCGCGGGAACCCGAGGTTCACCCCGCCTTGCGAAGGATCCGGCCACCGCGAAGTGACGACCTTCGTCCGCGTGAAGAAGTGGAACCCCTCCGGCCCGTAGGCGTGGCTGTCCCCGAACAGCGAGTCCTTCCACCCACCGAACGAGTAGTAGCCGACCGGCACCGGGATCGGCACGTTCACGCCGACCATCCCGACCTCGACCTCGTTCTGGAACCGCCGCGCGGCCCGTCCGTCGTTGGTGAAGATCGCGGTGCCGTTGCCGTAGGGGTTGGCGTTGATCAAGTCCAGCGCCGCGTCGTATCCCTCTGCCCGCGCGACCGTGAGCACCGGCCCGAAGATCTCGTCGGTGTAGACCGACATCTCCGGGGTGACGTGGTCGAACAGTGTCGGGCCGAGCCAGAACCCGCCGTCCTCGCCGTCGACCTCGATGCCACGGCCGTCGACGACGAGCCGGGCACCCGCCTCGACGCCCGCCGCCACATAGGACTCGACGCGTTCGTGGTGCGCGGCCGTGACGAGCGGCCCCATTTCCGACGTGGGACGCATGCCGTCACCGACGCGCAGGCGCGTGATGCGCTCGGCGACCTTCGCGACCAGTTCGTCGCCGACCGGGTCGATCGCGACCACGACCGACACCGCCATACACCGCTCCCCCGCCGAGCCGAAGCCCGCGGAGACGGCCGCGTCGGCGGCGAGGTCGAGGTCGGCGTCCGGGAGGACGACCATGTGGTTCTTCGCGCCACCGAGGGCCTGCACGCGTTTCCCGTGCCTGGTCCCGGTTTCGTAGACGTACTTCGCGATCGGCGTCGACCCCACGAACGAGATCGCCTTGACGTCGCGGTGTTCCAGCAGTCCGTCGACGGCGGCCTTGTCACCGTGCAGCACGTTGAGGACGCCGTCGGGCAGGCCCGCCTCCGCGAACAGTTCCGCGATGAACACGGCCGCGGACGGGTCCTTCTCGCTCGGTTTGAGCACGACGGTGTTGCCGCAGGCGAGCGCGTTGGGCACGAACCACAGCGGGACCATGGCCGGGAAGTTGAACGGCGAAATCACCCCGACCACGCCCAGCGGCTGCGAAATCGAGTAGACGTCGACGCCGGTGGAGGCGTTCTCGCTGAAGCCACCCTTGAGCATTTGCGCCGCGCCGCAAGCGTATTCGACGTTCTCGATGGCGCGCGCGACTTCGCCCGCCGCGTCGGATTCGACCTTGCCGTGCTCGCTCGTCACGATCTTCGCCAGCTCGTGACGCCGCGCCGAAAGCAGCTCACGGAAGGCGAACAGCACGCACGTCCGGCCTGCCAGCGAGGTCCCGCGCCAGCCCGGCAGCGCCCGTGACGCGGCCGCGACGGCGGCGTCGACGTCGCCCTGCGCCGCGAACGGCACCTTCGCCCGTACCTGACCGGTGGCCGGATCGAACACGTCACCGGATCGTTCGCTCACGCCTTCGAACGGTTTGCCGTCTATCCAGTGGTTGATGTGGTCGGTCACGGGTGCCCTCCTGGCGTGGGTGTCTGCTCCCGGTCGAGTCTGGGTGCGCGCGCCACACTGACACCATCGGCAACGTGTACGGACTCCCGGTCCCGGCCGTACAGTCTGTCTCCTGTCGTTCCGACCAGGTGGGAGGCCGATGTACCCGACCGTCGCCGAAGTGCTCGCGCTGCCGGTGCTGCGTCAGGGCAGGCCTCATGTGGTGGCGGGGGCGGCGGGGCTGGACGCGCCGGTCCGCTGGGCGCACGTCGCCGAAGTCGCGGACATCGCACCCTTGCTGCGGGGCGGGGAACTCGTGCTCACCACCGGGGTCGCGCTGCCCGACGACGGTGCCGCGCTCGCCCGGTACATCGCCGATCTGGCCGGTGTCGGAGTGGCCGGGGTCGTCGTCGAACTGGTCCGGCATTGGAGCGACCAGCTGCCGTCCGCACTGGTCGAGGCCGCGGACCAGCACGGTGTCCCACTGGTCACCCTTTCGCGGGAGACGCGCTTCGTGTCGGTCACCGAAGCGGTGAACGGGCTGATCGTCGACGCCCAGGTCGACGAACTACGGGCGGCGGAGCGGGTCCACGAGACGTTCACCGCGCTGACGATCGCGGGCGCCGAGCCGGGCGACATCCTGCGCGAGGTCGCGAGGCTCACCGAACATCCTGTCGTGCTGGAGACGCTGTCGCACGAGGTCCTCGCCTACGACACGGCGGGGGCCGACCCCGGCGAGTTGCTGCCCGGCTGGCCGTCGCGGTCGCGGCCGGTGCAGGTGGGCGAGCGGACCGGCTTCCACGCCGGCGCGGGCTGGCTGGTCACCGTGGTCGGCGCGCGGGGGCACGACTGGGGACGGCTGATCGTCGTGTGCGGGGATCCACCGTCGCGGCGGCACGTCGTGGTCGCCGAACGCGCCGCGTCCGCGCTCGCGGTCCACCGGCTCGTCGCGAAGGACACCGACAGCCTCGAACGCCAGGCGCACCGCGCGATCCTGACCGAACTCCTGGCGAACCCGGTGCCACCCGCCGAACTGACCGCGCGGGCCTCCGCGCTGGGCGTCCCGCTGACCGGGCGGCTGCTGGTCGGGGTCGCCGTACGGCCCAGGATCACCGCGACCACCAGTACCACGCAGTCGACTCCGGTGCTGCTGAGGGAACTCGCCGAAGCGACCGCGCTCGCCGCCCGGCGTGCCAAGGTGTCCGCGCTGGTGGCCACCGACGACACACTGGTACGCGCGCTGATCGCGCTCTCGCCGGAGGCGGGGGTCGACGCGGTCCTGCGGCGGCTGGCCACCGACGTCCACGAGGCTCGCTCCAGCGCACCCGCCGTGGTCGCGGTGGGGACCACGGGCACCGGACCCGCCGAGGCACGCCGGACACTCGTCGAAGCCGCCCAGGTCGCCGCCGCGGCACTCACCGCAAACGCCGAGCGGGTGCTCCACCGGCTCGACGACGTCCGCTTGCGCGGGCTGCTGCACCTGCTGGCGGGCGACGAACGGATCACCGCGTTCGCCGCTCGGGAACTCGGCCCGCTGCTGAGCCGCGACGCCGCACAGGGCAGCAGACTCATTCAGGCGTTGAGGCATTACTGCGAGCACGGGGGCAACAAATCGGCGGCCGCGGCGGCCGCGCACACCTCCCGCACCGCCTACTACCAGCAGCTCGCCCGGATCGAGCAGGTGCTCGGGGTGCGCCTGGAAGAGCCGGAATCGATGCTCTCCCTCTACGTCGCCTTGCTCGCCCACGACATTCGAGAAAGCGACGACCACACGACCGGGTGAGCAAATCTCACCCAAGCGTGGAACACAGTGACTGGGCCCCGTCTGCCGATAGAGATGGTATGGCTTTCTTCGAACCGATCGGCGCCTGCTTCCTCGCGCTCACCTGCCTGGCACCCGCGCAGCCCGCCGAATCCATGTTCCAGCTGACCAGCCACCACTCGAATGGCCGGATCGGCGTCGTTTCCCTCACCTGCCAGCCCACCGGCGGTTCACACCCCGACCGCGGTGACGCCTGCGCCAGCCTGTCCAAAGTGGACGGGAAGTTCGACAAGCTACGCGGGGAACCGCGCGCCTGCACTTTGGAGTACGCCCCGGTGGACGTCTCCGCGGTCGGCAAGTGGCGCGGCGAGCCGGTCACCTTCCGCACCTCCTACGCGAACCGCTGCGTCGCCGACGCCGATTCCGACGGCGTCTTCAGCTTCTGACCGGTGAGGAACAGCTGATCGCCAGGCCACCCCCTCGGTGGCCCGGCGATCGACCACCGCCTTGATCGCCCTCACCCCCAAGAGGGCGATCAAGGCCGTGGTGCCACGGCTCAGCGACGGGCCGGATAAGCGCATTCAGCCCTGCCCACCGTGGCAACGGGGGTCTGACGCGCGAGGGACCGGCTCAGGTTCCATTCGCGCCAATCATCTTCCGAGTTACCCGTCACGACCGGTCCGAGCACACAGGACCGCAAGGGTTCCGGCAGCCGTTCCGCCGCGGGGACGACGTCGGTGGAAAACCCTGACAGGTAGCGGGTGTCAAGCGTCTTGCCGGGTACGATCCGGTCGATGTTGCGATCGGCGATGAAGCGTTCCGGGTCCAGCACCGCCAGCCCCAGCAGGGCGGCGACGGCGGCGCCGATGGCCGCCCGCGGCAGCCACGCCGAACGCAACGGGACCAGGGATACCAGTACCAGCATGAAGATCACGCCGATCCAGAGTTCGCAGACCTCGACCAGCAGCCTCAGCACGGTGAACCCGTACGCCTGCTGATATGTCCACATGCGACTCAACGCCGACGCGACCAGCACCAGGCTGAGCACGCTCAGCACACCGAGCAGCCCACGCTGCCACCCCCGATCGGCCACCGAGGATTTCGGCGCCCACCGCAGCGCCGCGGCGACCAGCAGCAGGGTCAGCACGGTGATGGCGGACAGCTGCCAGAACCCGCTCCTGGCGTATTCGGCCGCCGTCAGGCCACTCGTACGCAGAACGTATTCGGTGCCTCCGAACAACACGACCAGCCGGACCACGACGAAGCTCGCGAACAGCAGCACCAGCACGCTCAGCGGCAGGGTCCATTCGAGCCGGTGCCCCAGTCGTTTGCGCGGCGCGTCGTCCTCGGCGGGCAACGGCGGCGCCGCCAGCAGGTAGCAGGCCCCGGCGACGGCGAACGCGGCAACGACGAACAGGAAACCCCAGCGCACGAAGGTTCCCGGGCTCAGCTCGGGGATCACCGTGTCGACGACGCTCGCGAACACGGCGTCCGCGCCGCGCAGCAGCGGGACGAACACCAGCAGCAGTCCGGCGCTCGCCAGCACCGGTACCAGGAACCTCGGCCTCGTGCGGCTTTCCGGCTTCTTACCGAGCTTCGCGAGTCCGCGCCCGATCCACGGGATCGACAGCAGCGCTTCGATCGGGACCGCGAAGACGTCGTAGATGATCGTGTTCACGGTGCGCTTCCCCACCACCGCGAGAGATCCCGCGACGCAGGCGGCCATCACGCACAGCACGTTCAGCCACACCGACGCCCGGAACGCGCCGACCGCGAGCAGCCCCAGCGCGGCCGCCGCCCACACCGCGTTGGCCAGGCGGAAGTGTGGTTCGGCGTCGCCACGAGACCGCTTGTCGGCGAAGTAAACGGCCACCGCGAAGGCCAGACCGGCCACGAACCACCCGGCTCCGGGATCGTCCGGCAGCGCGACGGCGGCGATCAACCCGGCCGCCACCGCCGCGGGCACGACCGAGCCGGGCAGCGGGACGATCGCCGACTTCGGCGGTACCGAGGGCCGCATCAGCACCGGCGCCGTCGGCGCGGACGGCAGGGTGGCCGTCGCCGCCGGCGGCGGCGACGCGTGCGCTTGCCGGTCGTCTTGTTCTTCGCTCATCGAACCTCCATTTGCAAAAGCAAATTTAGCTGACCAAAAAAGCTGAAGGGGCCTTTCCCCTCGTCTCACGCGGCGAAGGGCGCTTTCCCTGCATCACATGCGGGGAAAGTCCCCTTCAGCTCCGCCACGGCTAGGAACCGGGATTACGACGCGGATGACGCAGCCCGGCCGCTGTTCGGGGCTGACGACGGCGATGCTGCCGTCGTGGAGATCGACGACCCACCGCGCGATCGCGAGGCCGAGCCCGGTTCCCCCGCCGCCCGCGCGCTCGCCGCGGGTGAACCGTTCGAAGACGCTGTCACGCTCCCCCGGCGGGATTCCGGGGCCTTCGTCCTCGACCTCGATGACGACGTCGGCCTCGCGGGCCTCCGCCCGCACGCGGACCTCTCCGCCGGCCGGTCCGTGCCGGACGGCGTTGTCGAGCAGGTTCACCACGACCTGGTAAAGCCGGCCGCGGTCGGCGACGGCCATCGCGCCGGGTGGCTGGACGTCGACCGCGAACCGCACGCCGCGGCCGGTCGCGGTGACCCCCGCTTCGGCGGCGACCTCCTCCAGGAGCAGTTCGAGATCGAACTCCTCCAGCTGCAACGGGAACGCCCCCGCGTCGATCCGTGAAAGATCGAGGAGTTCCGAGACGAGCCTGCCGAGCCGTTCGGTCTGCTGCAGCGCGGTCTTCAGCGTCGCCGGATCGGGTTCGGCGACCCCGTCGACCAGGTTCTCCAGCACGCCGTTCAACGCGGTGATCGGCGTGCGGAGTTCGTGCGAGACGTTCGCGATCAGTTCGCGGCGGCGCTGGTCCGAGGCGTCGAGATCGGCGGCCATCTGATTGAAGGCGTGCGCCAGTTCGCCGACCTCGTCGCGGGCGGTCGCCCGGACCCGCCGCGTGTAGTCGCCCTTGGCCATCGACCTGGCGGCGGCGGTCATCTCGCGCAGCGGCCGGGTCATGCCGTGCGCCAGTATCTGCGAGGTGACCACGGCGAGCACCATCGCGGCCATCGTGGTCTTGGGCGGCAGCCAGCCGATCTGCCAGTTGAAGAAGGCGAACGCGATCCCGCCGGAGGACACCAGCAGGATCGCGAGCTTGAGCTTGATGGAACGGACCGGGTCGAGCGGTCGCGGGAGCGCGTCGACGATCCGGCCGAGCAGCGGGCGGAGCTTCACGATCCCACCTCCAGGGCGTATCCGACGCCGTGCACGGTGCGGATGAGATCCGCGCCCAGTTTGCGGCGCAGCGCCTTGATGTGACTGTCGACCGCGCGTGTGCCCGACCCCGTGCCCGCGACGTCCCAGTCCCAGACCTCGCTGAGCAGCCGTTCCCTCGGCTGCACCGCCCTCGGCCGCTTCGCGAAATGGACGAGGAGATCGAACTCGATCGGTGTCAGCTGGGCAGGCGTGCCCGCCCGCGTCACCCGCCGCTGTTCGACGTCGATTTCGAGGTCGCCGAGCACGATCTTCGTGTCCGCTTCGCCCACGTCGGCGCGGGCGGACCGGTCGACGCGGCGTAGCAGCGCGTGCACCCTGGCCGAGAGCACCCGCATGGAGAACGGCTTGGTGAGGTAGTCGTCCGCGCCGACACCGAGGCCGATCAGCATGTCCGTCTCGTCCGACCGGGCGGTCAGCATCAGCACCGGGACCGGACGGCGGGCCTGGATCCGGCGGCAGACCTCGAGCCCGTCGAACCCCGGCAGCATCACGTCGAGCACCACCAGGTCCGGCTCCCGCACGGTGTCCACCTCGACACCGGACGGGCCGTCGTGCGCCAGATCGACCGAGAATCCCTCGGCCCGCAGGCGCGCGGCGATGCTTTCGGCGATGGTCACGTCGTCCTCGACGACCAGCACCCGACGTCCTCCCAGTTCCATGGGGATGACTGTAAGCAGCGACCGTGGAGACCGTTCGGGTGAGCTGTGGAGATCCTGTGGAGATGTTTCGGCCCGTTTGCCTGATTGCTACGTCCGTGTGTGTGACGCAGGTCATGCACCAGGGGGACGGGAACGCAATCGACAGTCTGCGTTCCGACGCCATCAACGGTGAACAGTCTGCCAGTCCCACCCGCGCGGCGCGGGCGAGCACGATTCCGCAATGGAGCCGACGGCACGCGGAACCCAGCTCGTGCATCCTGATGGCCGGGTAGAACTCGGCGAGGTCGAGTCCTTGAGGGACAGCCGCTTCTACAACGAGGAACTCGCCCCGGTCCCGGTGGAGAAGCGGACCTGGACGACCTACAACTACTTCGCGTTGTGGATGGGGATGGCGCACAACATTCCCTCGTACGCGCTCGCCGCCTCCTTGATCGCCCTCGGCATGGATTGGGTCCAGGCGCTGATGACGATCACCATCGGCAACCTGGTCGTACTCGCCCCGATGCTGCTCAACAGCCACGCCGGGACGAAGTACGGCATCCCGTTCCCGGTGTTCGCCCGTGCCTTCTTCGGGATGCGCGGCGCGAATCTGGCGGCGTTGCTGCGGGCGTTCATCGCGTGCGGCTGGTTCGGCATCCAGACCTGGGTCGGGGGTGAGGCCGTCTACATCATCGTCGGGCGGCTGGCGGGCTCCGACTGGAAGGACTCCACCGTCGTCCTCGGCCAGCACTGGACGCTGTGGCTTTCGTTCGGCTTGTTCTGGCTGTTCCAGATGCTCATCATCTGGCGGGGGATGGAGGCGGTCCGCCGGTTCGAGAACTGGACGGCGCCGCTGGTCTCGGTCGGCTTCCTGATCCTGCTGGGCTACGTGCTGGTCAAGGCGGGCGGACTCGGCCCGATCCTGTCCGAACCCGGGAAACTCGGCTGGGGACCGGACTTCTGGAAGGTGTTCGCGCCGTCGCTGATGGCGATGATCGCGTTCTGGTCGACCCTTTCGCTCAACATGCCGGACTTCACCCGGTTCGGCGGCAGCCAGGGCAAGCAGGTCCGCGGCCAGATCTTCGGCCTGCCGACCACGATGACGTTCATCGCGATCGTGGCGATCCTGACCACCTCGGGCGGCAGTGTTCTCTACGGCGAACAGATCTGGGACCCGGCGAAACTGGCCGACCGCTTCGATTCCCCCGTGGTCGTCGTGGTCGCGTTGATCGCGCTGGTGCTGGCGACCGTCTCGGCGAACCTCGCGGCCAACGTGGTCAGCCCGTCCTACGACTTCTCCAACGCCTTCCCGAAGAAGATCACTTTCGCCGTCGGCGGGCTGATCACCGGGATCATCGGCATCGTCATCCAGCCGTGGCGGCTCTACTCCGATCCGAACATCTACATCTTCGCGTGGCTCGGCTTCTACGGCGGCCTGCTCGGGGCTGTCGCCGGGGTGCTCGTCGCCGGCTATTGGGTGGTCAAGCGTACTGAACTGAAACTGCGGGACCTCTACACCGAACGCGGCGTCTACTGGTTCAAGGGCGGCTGGAACTGGCGCGCGCTCGTCGCGACACTCGTCGGCGCCGTGCTTTCGGTCGGTGGCGCGTACGGCGGGCCGTTCCCCGCCGACGGGCTGATCCCGTTCCTGAAACCGCTCTACGACTACAACTGGGTCGTCGGACTGGCGGGCGCCTTCGTCGTCTACCTGCTGCTGGCCCTGCCCGAACACAACCGCACCGCCTATCCGAAGGAGGAAGCAAGTGAGCGACCTGGTCCGAGCCGGATTGATCCAGCAGCGGTGGACGGGTGACAAGGAGTCGATGATCAGAGGCGCGGTCGAAGCCATCGGCAAGGCCGCTTCGCAGGGCGCACAGGTGATTTGCCTGCAGGAGTTGTTCTACGGCCCCTATTTCTGCCAAGTGCAGGACACCGACTACTACTCCTACACCGAGGGCATCCCCGACGGGCCGACGACGAAGCTCATGCAGGAGGTCGCCGAACGCCACGGTGTCGTGCTGGTGGTTCCGATGTACGAGGTCGAGCAGCCCGGCGTGTACTACAACACCGCCGCGGTGATCGATGCCGACGGGACCTACCTCGGCAAGCACCGCAAGAACCACATCCCGCAGGTGAAAGGCTTCTGGGAGAAGTTCTACTTCCGGCCCGGGAACATGGGCTACCCGGTGTTCGACACCGCGGTCGGCCGCATCGGCGTCTACATCTGTTACGAGCGGCACTTCCCGGAGGGCTGGCGCGCGCTGGGCCTGGCCGGGGCGAAGATCGTGTTCAATCCGTCGGCGACCAGCCGGGGACTGTCGGAATACCTCTGGCGGCTGGAGCAGCCCGCGGCCGCCGTCGCGAACGAGTACTTCGTCGGCACGATCAACCGGGTCGGCGTGGAACCGCTGGGCGACAACGATTTCTACGGCCAGTCGTACTTCGCGGACCCACGCGGTCAGCTGATCGGCGAGGCCGCTTCCGACACCGAGGAGGAGATCGTCATCCGCGACCTCGACATGGTGAAACTCGCCGAGGTCCGCGATCTGTGGGCCTTCTACCGAGACCGCCGCCCCGACAGCTACGGACCCCTCGCGGAGGCGTGATGACCACCCTCATCAGCGGTGGGCAGGTACTCGGCACCGCGGGAGCGTCGGCCGCGGACGTCCTCGTCGACGGCGAGACGATCGTGGCCGTCGGCGCACCCGGAACTTTGGTCCCGGCCGACCACGTCATCGACGCCACCGGGAAGTACGTGCTGCCCGGCGGGATCGACGCGCACACCCATATGGAGATGCCGTTCGGCGGGACGCATTCCGTCGATTCCTTCGGCACCGGGACGACGGCGGCGGCGTGGGGTGGCACGACCACGATCATCGACTTCGCCGTCCAGGCCAAGGGAACCTCGCTGCTGTCCACTATGGACAAATGGCACGAGAAGGCCGATGGCAACTGCGCCGTCGACTACGGTTTCCACATGATCGTCTCCGACGTCGACGATTCGTCGCTGAAGGAGATGCAGGCCTGCGTCGACGGCGGGATCGGCAGTTTCAAGATGTTCATGGCGTATCCGGGAGTGTTCTACTCCACGGACGGCGAGATCCTGCTGGCCATGCAGAAGGCGCGCGAGATCGGCGCCACGATCATGATGCACGCGGAGAACGGCATCGCGATCGACCAGCTGGCCGCGCAGGCGTTCGCCGCCGGGAAGATCGACCCGGTGCACCACGGCCTCACCCGGCCGCCGGAACTGGAGGGCGAGGCGACCTCGCGCGCGATCCAGCTGGCCAAGGTGACCGGGGCGCCGCTGTACATCGTGCACCTCTCGGCGTCGCAGGCGCTGGCGGCGGTCGCGGAAGCACGCGACGACGGCCAGAACGTCTTCGCGGAGACGTGTCCTCAGTATCTCTATCTTTCCATCGAGGACTTGGCGAAACCGGATTTCGAAGGCTCGAAGTACGTCGCCTCTCCCCCGCTGCGCGAAAAATCGCATCAGGCGGACCTGTGGCGAGGACTACGCACGAACGATCTCTCGGTGGTGTCGACGGATCACTGCCCGTTCTGTTTCAAGGACCAGAAGGAACTCGGTCGCGGCGACTTCCGCGCGATCCCGAACGGGATCCCCGGCGTCGAGCACCGGATGGACCTGCTGCACCAGGGTGTCGTGGCGGGCGAACTCACCCTCGGCCGGTGGGTCGAGACCTGTTCGACCACCCCGGCGCGGATGTTCGGGCTTTATCCGCGCAAGGGTGTCATCGCGGCGGGTTCGGACGCGGACATCGTCATCTACGATCCCACGGCGAAACAGACCCTGTCGGTCGAGACGCACCACATGAACGTGGACTACTCGGCCTACGAAGGAATGGAGATCACCGGCAAGGTCGAGACCGTGCTCTCGCGTGGCCGCGTGGTGGTGTCGCCGTCGGGCTTCTCGGGCAGCACGACGCACGGGAAATTCCTCTCGCGCGACTTGAACCAGTACCTGAACTGAGGCGGTGGCCGGATGGACTTCGGAGTAGTTCTCCAGACCGACCCGCCCGCGCGCGACCTGGTCCGGCTGATGAAGGCAGCCGAGGACCAGGGTTTCCGCTACGGCTGGACGTTCGATTCGTGCGTGCTGTGGCAGGAACCGTTCGTCATCTACTCGCAGATTCTCGCGGCGACGTCGTCGATGATCGTGGGTCCGATGGTGACCAGCCCGGCCACCAGGGACTGGTCGGTGATGGCGTCGACCTTCGCCACGCTCAACGACATGTACGGCAACCGGACGGTGTGCGGGATCGGCCGCGGCGACTCGGCGCACCGGGTGGTCGGCATGGCACCGTCCACTCTGGCCACCGTGCGCGACTGCATGCACGTGGTCAAGGAGCTGGCCGAAGGCCGGGAAGTCCTGTTGCGGGACAAGCCGGTGCAGATCCCCTGGATCCGCAACGGCAGGCTCGAAATGTGGATGGCCGGGTACGGGCCGAAGGCGCTGAAGACGGTCGGTGAGCACGCCGACGGCTTCATCCTCCAGTGCGCGGATCCGGCGATCGCCCGGTGGACGATCGGTTCCGTCCGCGAGGCGGCCCGCGCGGCAGGCCGGGATCCCGGCGGGATCACGATCTGCCTCGCGGCACCGGCGTACGTCGGCGATGATCTGGCACACCAACGGGAACAGCTGCGCTGGTTCGGCGGGATGGTCGGCAACCACGTCGCGGATCTCGTGGCGCGCTACGGCGATTCCGGCCCGGTGCCCCGCGAGTTGACCGACTACATCCGCGAGCGGGAAGGGTACGACTACTCGCACCACGGGCGGGCCGGGAATCCGTCGACCGACTTCGTGCCGGACGCGATCGTCGACCGGTTCTGCCTGCTCGGGCCGTCGTCGGCGCACGTGGATCGGCTGGAGGAACTGGCTTCGCTCGGTGTGGACCAGTTCGCGCTGTACCTCATGCACGACCAGCGCGAAGAAACCCTGAAGCGCTACGGCTCGGAAATCGTCGGCCACTGACGACCTCCGCGATTAGTCCTCTTCTTGCGGTCCTTGCGCGTGCAACTATCGCAAGAAGAGGACTAATTGCGGGAGTCAGCCGCCGAACCAGGCGGCGAGGGCCTCGCGCAGACCGTCGGTGTCGACGTCCGACGCCCAGGCGATATAGCCGTCGGGGCGGATCAGGAGGACGTCGGCGAGCCGGTCCTCGGCCTTGGCGGTGTGGACGTCGACGCCTGCCGCTTCGGCGAGTCCGTGAAGTTCCGGCCGTCCGGCGAGGTCGAGCAGGACCGGCCGCGCCGAGCGCAGCAGCTCCCCGACGCTGGTAGTCCCTTCGTCGGTCTCCAGCGCGAGATCCGGAACGAAGGTGCCGGCGAGCGCGTGCCCGGAGCCGGGCATCGGATAACGCAGGTCGGACCCGGCGACATGGGAGGCCAGCCGTCGCGCGGCTTGCTCGTCGGCCAGCAGTTCCTGGAAAACCGTCCGGAGCGCTTCAGCGGCCTCGTCGTGCCCGCGCCGCAGCGCGACCTGAGCCTGGGACTGCAGCAGCGCACGGGCACCGGCGGCGTGCCGTTCCGCGTGGTAGGTGTCCAGCAGTCCTTCCGGAGCCCGGCCCTGGACCTCGGCGGCCAGTTTCCAGGCGAGGTTGACGGAGTCGGACATGCCGACGTTGATCGCCGTACCGGTGGACGGCAGCAGATGCGCCGCGTCACCCGCCAGCAGGATCCGTCCTTCGCGGTAGCGCTCCGCCTGGCGGGCGGAGAACTGGTAGCGCGAGAGCCGGACCGGGTCGCCCAGCGGGACGTCCCCGCCGAGCACGCGGCGGATGCTGTCCCCGAGTTCGGCCAGGGTCATCGGCACGTCGTCGTCGACCTCGCCGGGGTCGTCCTCGGTGGTCTGGATGAACAGGATCCCCGGCGTGAGCGAGCCGAGTGCGAACACGCCATTGTCGGTGCGGGTGAAGCCCGCCCTGATCCGGCCCAGCTCCGGCGTCTCGATGTCGCCGTCGTCGTGCACGGTCAGTCCTTCGGGGACACTGACCTGCCCGATCCGGTTGACCTCCGGATACGTGGTGCCGGGGAACGGGATCCCGGCCATCGACCGGAGGGAACTGCGTCCGCCGTCACAGCCCACGAGGTAGCGGGCGGTCACCTGGTACGGCCCGTCCGGACCGCGCACCTCGGCGGTCACCGACTCGTCGTCCTGGCTCACCCCGGTGACTTCGTGCCCGCGCCGCACCTCCGCGCCGAGCCCGGCGGCGTGTTCCTCCAGCAGCCGCTCCAGCATCGGCTGGCGCAGCGGGATCGCCTTCAGCGGCGGCTCCTCGAACCGGGTGAGGTCCACGTGCACCCCACCGAACGGGAACCGGTCGACCGGGGCGGGATCGGTGACGGCCTCCCGCACCCGGTCCAGCAGACCGCGGTACTTCAGCAGGTCCAGGATCTGTCCGCTGAGGCCGTGGGCCTTCGGTGTCTTCCCCTGTTCCGACCGCCGTTCCAGGACCAGTGGGGACACCCCGGCCAGCCGCAGCTCCGCGGCCAGCATCAGACCGGTCGGGCCCGCACCCACGATGATCACGTCGACGTCCGTCAAATCTTCACTCCTGTTCGGCCTGTGCTGGCTACAGCCGAAGATTCTGCGGCACCACCGGGGTCTTGCCGCAAGCCCCCCGGTGCGCTATATGTTGACCATGGAGGGGCTGGCCCCACCTTCTTCCCGGGTACGGGCACCAGGGATCGCGCGTCCGCGAGGCGAGACGCTGGCCGGGTGACCAGAATCCGCATCGCCGCTTTGATCACCCTCACCGCACTCGCCGCCGTCACGATCGCGCCCGCGGCTTCGGCCGCGCCGAAGGGCATCGCCTGGGGACCCTGTCCCGAAGGCTCGCCATCCGGTTACGACTGCGCCGAAGTCGAAGTCCCGTTGTCCTACCAGGCCCAGGGCGGCCCGCGGCTCACCATCGCGCTCGGCCGTCTTCCGGCCACGGACCAGAAACACAAACGAGGAACCCTCTTCACCAACCCGGGCGGCCCCGGGAACCCCGGCCGCTTCACCGAATTCCAGACCCCGACACTGCATCGGCAGTTCGACATCGTCGGTTTCGACCCACGTGGGGTCGGCGCCAGCACCCCGGTCCGTTGTTTCGCGAGCGACGCGGAAACCGAGCCGCTCAAACGGATTTTGGGCCAGTTCCCGATCACCACCGAGCAGGAGACGCGGCAGTTCGCCGACGTCCGTGCGGTCGCCGCCTCCTGCGGCCGCAACGCCGAGCCGCTGCTGAGTCACTTGTCGACCGCCAACGTCGCCCGGGATCTCGACAAGCTCCGTGAAGCCGCCGGTGAGCCCCGCCTGCGTTACTACGGCCCTTCGTACGGCACCTACCTCGGTGAGGTGTACGCCAACCTGTTCCCGCACCGCGTCGGGACCATGGCGCTCGACGCCGTCGACGATCCGATCGCCTGGTCCACGGGACACCGCCCGGAGGACGCGAACATCCCGTTCAGCGCCAGGCTCGGCGGCTTCCGGGACGCGGACCGCGCGTTGCAGGCGTTCCTCGACACGTGCGCGGCCGATGTCCGGTGCGCGTTCCGCGAACCCGGTACGGACCTGCGGGCCAAGTACGACGGCATACTCGACCGTCTCGAAGCCGCGCCAGGCGCGATCACCTACCAGGACGTCATCCGGCGCACCCACAACGCGTTGACCGACGAAGCGAACTCCCCCGCGTTGGCGGAATTCCTTCAGGCGGCGACGAAAGCTGCGTCGGCGAAGGCCACCGTTCGACTCCGCGTTGGACGGCGGCGGGACGATCTGTGCCGACACGACGAACCCTCGCGACCCGGCGGCCTGGCCGAAAGCGGCGCGCGCGGCCGACCGTGAGAGCCGCGGTTTCGGTTCCTACGACACCTATCTTTCGCTGCCGTGCGCCTTCTGGCCCGCCGCCGACCAGGCGCGCTACACGGGACCGTGGAACCCGGCCGACCGCTCCGATCCTGTTGCTGGCCAACGGAAAGGGCGACCCCGAGACGCCGTACGCCGGGGCGACACGGACCGAGCGCGTCCTCGGCAACGCCCGGCTCCTGACGTTGGACGCCTGGGGGCACGGCGCCGCGAACCGCAGTGCCTGTGTCGACGCGGCCCTCGACGCCTACCTGACCCACGGACGCCTTCCGGCACGCGGCACCGTCTGCTCCCCGGATCACGCGCCTTTCGACGCCAGGTAGTCCCTCGAGATCCGCTCGTCGGTGAGCCAGGCGGCGTAGAACAGTTCCCTGAAGGCGAAAGCCGAAGGCCAGACCGGGTAGACCGGCTCGCGATACAGAGAACGAGTGTCGTCACGTGGGGAGAGACCGTCGAACCGGGCCTGCCACGAGACGGCGGGCTCCTAGGCTGTGTCTCTCGAAGCGTGTTTTCGGATTTGCGGAGGCGGGCCGCGACATCAGCTGGTCTCTCACCAGCTGTATCAGCGGCCCGCCTCCACAAATCCGAGGCCTCCGGCCGAAAAAACGCCCTATTGTCGCGTGATCCTGCGGGTCTTACCCGTGATTGGACGGCGATCTCCGGAGATCGCCGTCCAATCACGGGTAACCGCCGTCTGATCACGCGAGATCGCCGTCCGAGGAACGAAACCAAACGTCAAGCAAGCAGGATCACGCGACACTAGAAGGTTGATTCCATGAAAATCACGTGAGGCACCGTGCTTGTCTAAAAAGGACGCTTTTCGAGTCAAATCGTCCGATCAGATGCCGTATGTTCGTATCGTCAAGGTAGCGAAGGCCTCCTTGCTTACCCTCAAGGTAGGCAAGGAGGCCTTCACGGCCATGTCGAGGCCTTGATGAGCCCTCGCAGACCCGGCAACGGGCAATCGAGGAACAATCGGGCATCGCACAACTAGTGTCCTTATGGACGGTCAAGGGAAGGATTCCTTCGCGGGGTTGCACTTCACGCGATCCTCACGGAATCAACCGTCTAGCCGACGAGCGCCTGATACACCAGGTTGCGCAGTTCGACGCGGATCGGATAGGAGGACGACGGCAGCAACTGGGTGAAGAACAGCACCGTGACGTCTTTGCCTGGATCGACCCAGAAGGCGGTGCTCGCCGCGCCGCCCCAGGCGAATTCCCCGGCGCTGGCGAGGGTTTTGGCCTTCACCGGGTCGTCGAGCACGGAAAAACCCAGTCCGAAGCCGAAACCGTGGTACGGCGCCTCGGAGAACGCGGCACGTCCGTAGGTCTCCAGATCCACTCCGCCCGGCAGGTGGTTGCTCGCCATGACCTCCACCGTGCGCGAACCGAGCAACCGGACACCGTCGAGTTCACCGCCTCGCACCAGCATCTGCGTGAAGCGGTGGTAATCGCCCGCCGTCGAGACCAGACCACCACCGCCCGAGAGACACGTGGGCTCGACGCGGCCGACGGCGCCCATCTCGTCGTGGCGCAGCGGCGCCTTCGTCTTCGGATGGGGCACGTAGAGCGCGGCCAGCCTGTCGAGCACGCCGGGATCGGCTTGGAAACCCGTCTCGCTCATGCCGAGCGGGGTGAAGATCCGCTCGGTGAAGAAGGTGTCGAGGGATTGACCGGAGACGACCTCGATGAGCCTGCCGAGGATGTCCGTCGCGACCGAATAGTTCCATTCCGAACCTGGCTGGAACAGCAGCGGCTGCCGCGCGATCGCCTCGGAGACACCGGCGAGATCGAACCCTGGCGCGGTGCCCCAGTCGAATCCGGCCTCGCGGTAGAGCGCGTCGACCGGATGCGTGCGGTGGAACCCGTAGGTCAAGCCCGCGGTGTGGGTGAGCAGATGCCAGAGCCGGATCGGCTCCGTGGCGGGCTCGGTCGCCATCCGAACGGGCGAGCCCGTCGTGAAGACTCGCGGTTCCGCGAATTCCGGGAGCCAGCGAGAAATCGGGTCCCGGAGGTCGATGAGCCCCTCTTCGACGAGCATCATCGCGGCGACCGAGGTGATCGGCTTCGTCATCGAGTAGACGCGCCAGATCGTGTCGGTCTCCACCGGAAGCCCGGCCTCGATGTCGCGCAACCCGTTCGACGCGAGATGCGCGACCTTCCCGTTCCTGGTCACCACGGCCAGATACCCGGGGAGCAGAGTTCGCTCCAGGTATCCGTCGAAGTGCCTGTCGATCCGTCGCAACCGCTCCGCGTCGAAACCCACCTCGGCCGGGTCGACGTCCACCTTCAGCTCGATCATGCGACCGAGGTTACGCGTTCCGCTCGGCCCGCTTCTCCACTCGCCACACCTCGTCGGTCGTCCCGAACCGCCAGTATCCGGAGATCGACAGCAGGTCGCGCCGCATCCCCCGGTCGTCCAGCAGGTGCCGCCGCAAATCACGGACGAACCCGGCCTCGCCGTGGACGAACGCCTGCACTACGCCGTCACGCCAGTCGAGCGCGCGGACGGCGGCGGCGAGATCGTCGCCCTTGCTCCGGTACAGCCAGGTGATCCGGGTGTCGGCCTTGGTGGTCAACGACTGCTCTTCGGCGACGTCCTCCACGAGGATGAAAGCGTGCACGGGGACGCCCGCCGGCATCGCCTCGAGTGACGCGGCGATCGCCGGCAGGGCGCTCTCGTCCCCAGCGAGCAGATGCCAATCGGCTTCGTCGCCCGGCGCGTACGCCCCGCCGGGACCGGAGACCAGCAGTTCGTCACCGGGTTGCGCGGCCGCGGCCCACGGTCCGGCGATGCCCTCGTCACCGTGGTGGACGAAGTCGAGCACCAGTTCGCCGAGATCCCGGTCGAAGGCCCGGACGGTGTAGGAGCGCATCCGCGGCCACTGCTCACGCGGCAGTTCTTCACGGACCCGCGCCAGGTCGAACGGCTCGGGATAGGTCACGCCGGGCACCCGGAAGTGCACCTTGACGTAGGCGTCGGTGAATTCGTTGGGCTGGAACGAGGCGATCTCTTCGCCCCCAGCGACGATCCGGACCATATGCGGGGTGATCCGCTCGGTGCGCAGCACCCGCAACCGGGTCGCCGACGCCGGCTTACGCGCCTCGGCCATCCACGATTCCTTTCCTGGGTTAGGTGAACCTAACCGAGCGTACGCTCTTCCCCGCCCACCAGGGTGAGGTCTCCCATCATCCGATCAAGACCCTCCCTGGTCCGTTCGGCGAATCCGAGGAAGAACCGGTTGGCCAACGGAACCGCCCACCGGCCCCGGGAAGCGACGTTGTACACCCGATGGGTCACCCGCGCCCCGGCCGGATCCTCCTCGACGGTGTACTCGCCGCGGTACCACCAACCGCCCTGCTGGGCGACGAAGCGACGTTCGGCGTCGACCTCGAAACGCGGGTTGTACGGCTGCTCCCGAAGAATCCCCGCAATACGGGCGAAGACCTCGTCGGCAGGCGCGGGCACCACGGCCGCCACCTCGACCAGCGGCTTCACGCCGCGCTCGCGGCCGGATTACTCACCCTGGTGTTCTGGAAGGACGCGACGCGCCAGCCTTCGGATTCCTCCACCAGCACGTACGTCAGCGTCGATTCCCGGCCCGGTTCGGGCTTGCCGCCCGCCAGTGACGATCCGCCGCCGGACACGACGATGGCGACATCCGGCCGGATGAACCGGACCTTGGGCTCACCACTCCCGGCCACCAGCTTCGCCCCCTTCAGCAGCCCTTCGAACAGGGATCGGTGCGCGCTTTCGATGACCGCGCGGCCCGGCATGGTCATTCCGAAGAACGTCACGTAGTCGGCGTCCTCGGTGAACAACCGCGCATACGCGGCCGCGTCGCCGTCGTTCCACGCGTCGGCGAGACGGCCCAGCACGGCCAGGACTTCGGTCTTTCGTTCGGTCATGATGCCCTCCAGTTAGACGAACAGCGTTCGTTCTACGAACACCGTTCTACAGACGAACGGCGTTCGCGTCAAGTAGAGTTCCCGGCGAACCCCGGAACAGGAGGCGAACGAAGTGAGCAGGCCCCGGCGTCGCGCCGAGAAACCCGTGCTGTCCCAGGAGCTCGTGGTGAAGACGGCACTGGACCTTCTCGCCACCGAAGGGCTGGAGGCGGTGAGCATGCGGCGCGTGGCCCAGACGCTGGAAACCGGCCCCGCCTCGCTCTACGCCCACGTCGCGAACAAGGAAGAGCTCCACGAGCTGATGGTCGACCACGTCCTCGACTTCGGCCCGATCCCCGAACCCGACGGGAGCCGATGGGTGGAGCAGGCGAAGGAGTTGCTGCGACAGAACGTCCGCGCGCTGACGGCGTTCCCCGGGATCGCGAAGATCGCGTGGGCCATCCCGGTACCGACCGGCGCGAACGCGTTGCACCAGGCGGAGGCGATGCTCGCGATCCTGCGCGCCGGCGGCCTCGATCTGAAGCAGGCACTCTTCGCCGCCGACGCGTTATGGCTCTACACCAAGGCTTACGCCTACGAAGGCGCCGGCTGGCAGTACGGCGACATCGACATCACCATGCAGGAAGAACGCGGCAAGCAGATGTTGGAGTACATGACGTCGTTCCCGCCCGCCACTTTCCCGAATCTGCTCGGCTCGGGCGAGTACTTCAACGCGGAGACCGCGCAGGAACGGTTCGAGTTCGCCATCGACCTGTTCCTCGTCGGCCTGACACGGGTCGCTAGTGGTAAAGACGGTGATTGAGAGGTAGGGCAGAGGTGGCATCGGGGTGAGGGGCTGCGTGGATTTGGGTCATCTGATGTCCCCAAATCCACACCGTGAGGGTCGCGGTGCGGCAGCGGGACCGGTCGCTGCCTTACCACTCACGAGAGCAGCGCGGCCGCGTACTGCGGCACCAGCCGAGCTCCGAGCGAGGACTTCACCTCGGACATCTTCTTGCCGAAGACCACCTCGTGCCGCCCTGCTTCCACCGCCCAGCGCACGGCCTCGCCGTAGAAGTGGAAGTACAGGTTGGGCCGTCCGCCCAGTTCCGTCGGCAGCGCCGCCCAATGCCGGGCGATCGGCCGGGTCGGGTGATCGAGGATGGTCGCGATGGCGAGCAAGCGGCCCGTGGCGCTCTCGCGGTACTCGACGACGCGCACGTCCGGTTGCCGCAGCAGGGCGCTCACGTAGCCCACGAACGCCGGGAGCGGCACGATCGGCACGTCATGGTGCTTGGTTCCGTTGTACCGCAGCAATTCCGCGATCCCGACCGGGTCGGCGCCGTCACCGGACAGTATCCGCACCCCGATCGAAGGATCGGCCTCGATGGTACGGAAGATCTTGCGCAGGTTCTGTTTCCGCTTCCTGGCCAGCGAATACATCCAGTCGTCCCGGCTCGAGAACGGCGAGACATCGAGCACGGCGACGTCCTCGGTCCGGCGCACCACCTTCAGCCCACCCCGCACACTGTCCACTCCGGACTCGCCGACCTGCCGGATCAACATCCCCCGCAACCCGGAACCAAGTTCGGCGCGCATCGCCGGGACGAACGAGTCGAGCAGGCGGCCGACACCGCCGTCGCTGTCTTCGCCGTCGAACCACCAGCCCGGGATCGCCCCCGAACCTGGCGATCGGACGTCGAGTCCGCCGAGCCTTCCGCGGCCCGAGGCCCGGGCGAACCGGTACCGCCGAGTGAGGCCCGTGACCCACGCGCAGCTGACCACACCGCACGGCTCGCCGCGTTCGAGCAGCACGGCGACCGGTTGCTCGGTCCGCGCGGCCCATGCCTGGGTGGTGAGCACCTCCCAGCTCCAGTCCGCGCGCAGACCCGCCTTGGCCCGCAGCGAATCCCAATACGCCGGCTCGGCGTCACGCCGGGGGTCGAGTACCTCGATCACCATCGCGTCACCGGTCTCGCCGCGATGACACCGAACAGCGGCACCGGCTGGAATCCCAGCGTGGCCTTGAGGTCGGTCAGCCCCCGCCCCATCGACAGCGACTTCCGGTTGCCCTCGATCATGTACCGCACGTTCCGCACGACGGCTTCGAAATAGAGGTGCTTCGGCCGTCCCTCTTCCGGAGCCATCGCGGCCCAGTGCTGGTGCAGTGGCGCCACCGGGTGGTCGAGGACGTTGGTGAACGCGAGCAGCCGCCCGGCGCCGTCGTGGTAGGTCGAGGTGATCACGTCCGGCCTGCGCACGAGTTCGCCGAGGTATTCGGCGGTGACCGGGCCGCGCTGGTCGAACTTCACCGGTCCCATCCGCGCCCGGTGCTCACGCAGCAGGGTGGCGAGTTCGAGAGCGTCAAGGTCGGTGCGGGCGGCTTCGGTCCGGACGACCACGTCCGGGTCGGCGGCGATCTTCTTCGACTGGCCGCGCAGGCTCAGCCGCCTGCTCCGGCGCAGGGACGCCAGCCAGCCCTCGACGTCGACGAACCGGTTCTCCAGCACCGAAGTCGGCATCGTGTCGCGCACCGGCCTGCCCCGCCCCGTCAGCATGTCGAGCGACTCCGGTGGCACCGTGCGGTAGACGACGCCGAGGCAGCCGGGTCCGGTGAAGCGGCAGACGGCCCGCTCGAACCGTCGCATGATCTCCCGCCGGTCCGCGGCGTCGATCCCGTCCGCGAACAACCACGGCGGGTACCCGGAAAGCCACGCGTGCTGCACCTCCACCCAGCGCGGCCCCAGCCTCGCCTTCCCGTGCACCGCACCCGGCCGATCCGTGGAGCCGGGAGAACACAGCATCGCCAGCACCGCGGCGACCGGTTTGCCCCCATCGGTGATCACGGTGAGCACGGTGGGGCTGCGTGAGAACCGCGACTCCACCCGGAGCAGGTGGTAGTCCCACGGGACCGGGGCCTGTTGCGCGACCAGGAATCGGGCCCAGTCCTCGGGTTCGGGATCGATCCGCGGATCGAGCACCCGCACCTGCCAGGTCATCGGCCCAGCACCGGTCTCGGGACGGCGACCGACACCAGGGCGCGGGTGCCGAAGCCGAGCGCGGCCTTGTCGGCCAGCATCGCCCGGCCGGCGGTCAGTTCGGGGCGCCGGTTGACGATCATGTGCTCCACTCCCCTGGCGTAGAAGTCGACATAGAGGCCTTTCCTTCCGCCGCCCGCGCTCGGCAGTGCGGCCCACTGGTGCAGCGCGCACCCTTCCTCGGCGTCGAACAGCGTGCCGAAACCCAGCAGCCGCCCGGATCCGTCGCGATAGGTAAGGGTGACCACGTCCGGACGGCGCACGAGAGCGTCCAGATAGGACGGTGCGATCGGGCTCCGGGTGTCCATGTGCAGCCCGCCGATCCGGGAGCGCTGCCCCTCCGCCCATGCCCGGTCGTCCTGCCGGGCACGATGCGCGTTGAGCAGCGCGGAAAGTTCGTGGACGTCCAGGTCCCGGCGAGCGGGCGCCACCTCGGTGCGCAGGTCTTCGTCCACGCGCAGGCCGCGCAGAGTCTCCCGGGGCTCGTCGCCGAGCCCTCGCTCCCAATCGTCCACAGTGGAGTAGGTGTTGAGCAGCACGGCCGCCGGGTCGATCTCGCGGGACACCCGGCCACGACCCTCCATGGCGGGGAGGAGTTCCGGGTTCATCGCGCGGTAGATCACACCCAGCAGCCCCGGACCGAGGTGTGTGCGGAGCGCCTGCTCGAACCGGCGGATCGCCTGTCGCCGCTCAGCGTCGTCCAGCCGCTCGTCGAGCACACAGGCCGGGTACCCGCTGAGCTGCCAGAGGTAGGCCTCGGCCCAGCGCGGACGGAACCGGCCACCGAAATCGGACATCGGGGCGAAGTCGGTGGCCCGCCAGCTACGGCACACCATGACGGTGGCGCTGTTCCCGCGCACCAAAGGGGGTCCGGCACTGATCGTCCTCGCAATTTTCGTCTACATGTCCTATTTGGACACCGAACTGATCATGCGGATCCAGGCGTTCGCCCGTAACGTCGCGACCGACGAGAACGCCTTCCAACCGGTGTACCAGTTCGAACTGTTCATCGTGACGTTCATCGTCCTGTTCGGGCTGATGGCGTACCGGCTCGGCGGCGGCCGGACGGCGAACGTGCTCAAGGCCGGGATCGCCGCGATCCTGGTGGTGATCTCGGGCGCGAACGACCTGACCTTCTGGGCGCTCAACGACGTCTGGGCGGCGGGCACGAAACCGACCGAACTGAAATGGGCGTCACATATGATCGTGTTCCTCGGCGGACCGCCGAGCGTTCCGGTCGCGGTCGCGTTCATGCTGGTGCACCTGGCACTGGCGGCGATCGTGGTGGCGTTGCCGGTCGGCCGGTGGGTCGACCGGGCACTCGGTGTCTCGTGAGTGGTCATCCCGGACCCTGATCAAGGCTCAACGTCCCCACGAGTCCGCCAGAACGTCGCTCACCATTCACGTAAGCCTGCGCACCAGCCCGTCGGCCAGCAAGCGCCCTCGGTCGGTCAGTACCGCCCGCCCCTGACTGTCCAAAGCGGACTGATCGAGCAGCCCCTCGGCGGCGGCGACCCGGGCTTCGGCACGGCCGTCGTCGTCGAGGGCGCCGAGCGGAAGTCCTTCCGACAGCCGGAGTTCCAGCATCACGCGCTCCAGGTGCCGGTCTTCGTCGGTGAGCAGTTCACGGCCGGCGGCCGGTGAGTCACCGGCGGCGAGTGAGGCGGCGTAGCGGGCCGGGTGCTTGACGTTCCACCAGCGGACGCCGCCGACGTGACTGTGCGCGCCGGGTCCCGCGCCCCACCAGTCGCCGCCGCGCCAGTAGCCGATGTTGTGCCGGCAGCGGGCTTCCTCCGAGGTCGCCCAGTTGGACACCTCGTACCACCGCAAACCGGCCGAAGCGAGGACGCGGTCGATCATCTCGTAGTCGGCGGCGAGCACGTCGTCGTCCGGCGCGGGCAGTTCGCCGCGGCGGACACGGCGGGCGAGCGCGGTGCCCTCCTCGACGATCAGCGCGTACGCCGAGACGTGATCGACACCGGCGGCGAGCACCGCGTCCAGCGAGGCTTGGAGGTCTTCGACCCGCTCCCCCGGCGTGCCGTAGATGACGTCGAGGTTGACGTGCTCGAACCCGGCGGCTCGCGCTTCCGCCGCGGCCGCGACCGGACGGCCCACGGTGTGCACCCGGTCGAGGATCCGCAGGACGTGCTGCGCGGCCGACTGCATCCCGAGCGAGATCCGGTTGTACCCGGCGTCACGGATGCCCGCGAAGAACTCCGGCGAGGTGGACTCCGGATTGGACTCCGTCGTCACCTCGGCGTCCGGCGCGAGGCCGAACGTGTCGCGGACAGCGTCGAGAACGCTGCGAAGGCCGTCCGGGCCGAGCAGGGACGGGGTGCCTCCGCCGACGAAGACGGTGTCGACCGCGGGCGGCTTCCCGAGCACGCGCGCGGCCAGGTCGAACTCGCGTTTGAGGCCTTCGAGCCAGGACTGCGGCGACGAGTCGCTGTCCAGCTCACCGGCGGTGTAGGTGTTGAAGTCGCAGTAGCCGCAGCGAGTCGCGCAGAACGGGACGTGCACGTAGACACCGAACGGCCGGGTGCCGAGCCCTTCCAGCGCGCTCTCGGGGAGCGTGGACTCGACGGGCGTGGTGGTTTCGGGCAGCAACGCGGGCACACCCCAGTGTCCCCCACGCCGCGAAGGCCTCCTTCCCCGGGGAAAGAGGCTTTCACAAAAACGCGTTACCGGTGGGAGACGTGCACCTCGACGAGGGTCTCCATGGAGATCGAGCAGTCGTCGACCACGTTGGCGAGGTGCCCCCTGGCGGTCGGCGAGCAGCCGACCGCCTCGAACCGGTACTAGGCCAACCCGTTCGCGGCCAGCCACTCCGGCGACGGCGGGATCACCTCGATGATGTCGATCAGGAAGCCGTTGAGGTCCTCGATGTAGAAGTGCCGCTGACCGAATTCCTCGTCCACGAGTTCCGTGACGATCTTGACCCCTTCCCCGCGCAGCCGCTCGTACTCGGCCGCCGCGTCGGCGACCATGAGCCCGACCATCGAGCCTGCGGCCTCCTGCGACCGCCAAGGCTCTGGCGTGGCCTTGTGGCCGCGCTTCGCGAAGCTCATTTCATAGCCCGGCACGCCGACGTTGAGGCTGGAGAACCAGTCCAGTTCGATCGTCACCGTCAACCGCAGGTGCCGCTTCCACCAGGCGGTGGTACCGGCGATGTCGTCGACGAGCACACAGGCACCGAAACCGCTGAGTTGCATCTGGTGTTTTCCTCCCGGTCGAACCACTTGATGCGTAGTACTATACCCATAGTGGTTTGACCGAGGCAAGGAGACTGTTCCGATGCGACACAATCCGGAGCGCCGGACCGCCCTCACCGACGCCGCCATCACCGTCCTGGCCCGCGAGGGCGCGCGCGGGCTCACCTACCGTGCCGTGGACGTCGAGGCGGACGTCCCGCCGGGAACGACGTCCAACTACTTCCGCAACCGGGACCAGTTGCTCGGCGAGGTCGGCGTCCGCGTGCACGAACGGCTGTCGGCGCCGGCCGAGGTGATGGCGAACCCGCAGGCGGAGACACCGTCCCACGACCGGGTCGGCGTTTTGCTCGGTGACCTCATGGGACGGCTGACCGGACACCGCGAGCCCTATCTCGCCCTGCTCGAACTCCGGCTCGAAGCCACCCGTCGCCCGGAGCTGGCGGCCGAGCTGACCAAGACGATCCGCGAGGGCATCGACCTGAGCGTCGACTGGCACGTCGCGGCCGGAATGCCGGGCGGACGTGCCGAGGTGCTGCTGATGTATCTCGCGCTGACCGGGCTCACCGTCGAACGGCTCACCCTGCCGGAGGTACTCGCGGACGTCACCGACGAAGACGTCATCCGAATACTCGTGGACCGCGTCCTCCCGTCTTGAAGCGTGCGCGTTCTGCGTCACAGCGGGAAGGAACGGGCTCGGGCTTGACTAGCGAAGAGGGCCTTGGACCAGCGGAAACAGTCACACCCGAAGGTTGTTCCCACTATTCGGACCGGCCTGGACCACATAGTGGGCGCGTGGCACGCTGAATGAATGACCCGCGCCGGAATCACCCTCGTGGCACGCCGCCACGTGGACCTCCGTCGTGTGGCGAGCGCGCTCTGTGCGACGAACCGCTGACTCCCCGCCACCACCACGATCTGCCGGAGGATTCCCATGTCGTCGCCCACGCGCGAAACCCCTGCCCGCACACCCCGGGTCAAACAAAAACGGGGCGAGGGACAGTGGGCGTTGGGGTATCGCGAACCGCTGAACCCCAACGAGCGGTCCAAAAAGGACGACAACCCGCTCAACGTCCGGGCGCGGATCGAGAACATCTACGCCCATCGCGGGTTCGACTCGATCGACCCCGGCGACCTCCGCGGCCGGTTCCGCTGGTTCGGCCTCTACACCCAGCGCAAGCCGGGAATCGACGGCGGCCGCACCGCGACGCTGGAGCCCGAAGAGCTCGACGACCGCTTCTTCATGCTGCGGGTCCGGCTCGACGGCGGCGCGCTGACCACCGATCAGCTGGCCGTGCTCGCCGAGATCTCGCAAACCCACGCGCGCGACACCGCCGACATCACCGACCGGCAGAACATCCAGTACCACTGGATCCAGGTCGAGGACGTCCCGACGATCTGGGCCAAGCTGGAAAAGGCAGGGATGACCACGATGGAAGCCTGCGGTGACAGCCCGCGCGTCATCCTCGGCTCCCCGGTCGCCGGCATCGCCACGGACGAGATCATCGACGGCACGCCCGCGATCGACGAGATCAAGCGCCGCTATATCGGCGACCCGCGCTACTCGAACCTGCCACGCAAGTTCAAGACCGCGATCTCGGGCCAGCAGGACGTCGCGCACGAGATCCACGACGTCGCCTTCGTCGGTGTGAACCACCCTGAGCACGGGCCCGGCTTCGACGTCTGGGTCGGCGGCGGCCTGTCCACGAACCCGATGATCGGGCAGCGGCTGGGCACCTGGGTCTCGCTCGACGAGGTCCCCGACGTCTGGGAAGGCGTGATCAGCGTCTTCCGCGACTACGGCTACCGGCGCCTGCGTGCCCGCGCCCGGATCAAGTTCCTGGTGAAGGACTGGGGCGCCGCGAAGTTCCGCCAAGTCCTGGAAGACGAGTACCTCAAGCGCAAGCTGACCGACGGCCCGGCGCCCGAGGTCCCCGCCACGCAGATCGACCACGTTGGCGTGCACCCGCAGACCGACGGCAAGTTCTACGTCGGCGCCGCGCCGATCGCGGGCCGCGTCTCCGGCGCCACCCTGCTGGCGGTCGCGAAGGCCGCCGAACGCGCCGGGTCGAACCGCGTCAGGCTTACCCCGCTGCAGAAACTCGTGGTCCTCGACGTCCCCGAAGCCGAGGTCGGCGGGCTGAAGACCGAACTGGCCGACCTGGGCCTGCAGGTCGAGCCGTCGCCGTGGCGGCGCGGGATCATGGCCTGCACCGGACTGGAGTACTGCAAGCTCGCCATCGTCGAGACCAAGGCCCGCGCCATCCAGCTGGTCGACGAGCTGGAGAAGCGCCTCGCCGACATCCAGTCCGAGATCGAGAACCCGGTGACCGTGCACCTCAACGGCTGCCCCAACTCCTGCGCGCGGATCCAGACCGCCGACATCGGGCTCAAGGGCCAGATCGTCACCGATGAGGACGGCAAGCAGGTCGAAGGCTTCCAGGTGCACCTCGGCGGCGGGCTCGGCCTGGACGCTGGGTTCGGCCGGAAACTGCGTGGCCACAAGGTGACCGCGTCGGAACTGACCGACTATGTCGAAACGCTCGTGCGGGCCTATCTCGCCGGCCGCGAACCCGGTGAGCGGTTCGCCCAATGGGTCGCGCGGGCCGATGAAGGCGTCCTGCAGTGACCGAACGAACGACCCCATACTACTGCCCTTTTTGTGGCGATGAAGACCTGCGGCCGGATGAGAGCGGCTCCTGGCTGTGCTCGGGCTGCCGCCGGGTCTTCACCGTGAAGTTCCTCGGACTGTCCTTTCCGGAGGTGTCACCAGGATGACCGCCACTGCCGACTACAAGACACTCGCCGAACGCGCCTCGAAGGAGCTCGCGGAGGCGACCGCGGCCGAGGCCCTGCGCTGGACCGCGGAGACGTTCGGCGACGACTTCATCGTCGCGTCGAACATGCAGGACGCCGTCCTGATCGATCTGGCCACCCAGGTCAAATCCGACGTCGACGTGTTGTTCCTGCAGACCGGCTACCACTTCCCGGAGACCATCGGCACCCGCGACGCGGTGCAGGCGGTCTACCCCGGCGTGCGGATCGTCAACGCCGAGGCCGCGCGAAGCGTCGCCGAACAGGACGCGGAGTACGGCCCGAAACTGCACGAACGCGACCCGAACCAGTGCTGCCAGCTCCGCAAGGTCGTTCCGCTTCGGAACACACTGGCGAAGTATTCGGCGTGGGTGACCGGTGTCCGCCGCGTCGACGCGCCGACGCGCGCGGACACCCCCATCGTCACCTGGGACGACCGCAACGGGCTGGTGAAGATCAACCCGATCGCGCCGTGGTCCGACGACGATTTCAGGGACTACATCAGCGAACACGGCATCCTCGAGAACCCGTTGGTGTCCATCGGTTATCTGTCGATCGGCTGCGCGCCGTGCACCGCCAAGGTCGCTCCGGGCCAGGACCCGCGCAGCGGACGGTGGGCCGGTCAGGGCAAGACCGAGTGCGGCTTGCACGGCTGAGAAGGGACGACATGACCACGCTCGAACCGGCGGCAACTGTGGTTCCTGGGGGCACCCCCCAGGCCCCCCTGGCTACGGACAACCTGGCGGCGCTGGAATCCGAGGCGATCCACATCTTCCGCGAGGTGGCGGGCGAGTTCGACCGGCCGGTGATCCTGTTCTCCGGCGGCAAGGACTCGACGCTCCTGCTGCACCTGGCGATCAAAGCGTTCTGGCCCGCTCCGGTGCCGTTCCCGTTGCTGCACGTGGACACCGGGCACAACTTCGACGAGGTCATCGACTTCCGCGACCGCGTGGTCGAGCAGCACGGGCTCCGGCTGGTCGTGGCGAAGGTCCAGGACTGGATCGACGACGGCAGGCTCGAAGAGCGCGCCGACGGGATGCGCAACCCGCTGCAGACCACGCCGCTGCTCGACACGATCTCCGAGAACAAGTTCGACGCCGTCTTCGGCGGCGGACGCCGCGACGAGGAACGGGCGCGCGCCAAAGAGCGGATCTTCAGTCTCCGCAACGCTTTCGGCCAGTGGGAGCCGCGCAGGCAGCGCCCCGAACTGTGGAACCTCTACAACGGGCGGCATCGCCCCGGCGAGCAAGTCCGCGTCTTCCCACTGTCCAACTGGACCGAGGCGGACGTCTGGAACTACATCGCGCGGGAGAAGGTCGAACTGCCGTCGATCTACTACGCGCACCGGCGCGAGGTCTACCAGCGCGACGGCATGTGGCTGACCGAAGGCCCATGGGGCGGCCCGCGGCCGGGCGAGGACGTCAGCGAACTGACCGTGCGCTACCGGACCGTCGGCGACGGTTCGTGCACGGGCGCCATCGAATCGACCGCCGCCACGGTGGACGAGGTCATCGCCGAGGTCTCGGCCTCCCGGCTCACCGAACGCGGCGCCACCCGCGCCGACGACCGGATGTCGGAGGCGGCGATGGAAGACCGCAAACGTGAGGGGTACTTCTGATGTCCAGCCTTCTCCGGCTCGCGACCGCGGGCAGTGTGGACGACGGGAAGTCGACCCTGGTCGGGCGGCTCCTCTACGACACCAAGTCCGTCCTCGCCGACCAGCTGGACGCGGTCACCCGCGCCAGTGTCGACAAAGGACTGTCCACTCCGGACCTCTCACTGCTCGTGGACGGCCTGCGCTCGGAACGCGAGCAGGGCATCACGATCGATGTGGCGTACCGGTATTTCGCGACACCGCGGCGCAGCTTCGTGCTCGCTGACACGCCTGGCCACGTGCAGTACACGCGGAACACGGTGACCGGGGCGTCCACCGCGCAACTGGCCGTGCTGCTGGTCGACGCGCGCAAGGGCGTCATCGAGCAGACGCGGCGCCACGCCGCGGTCCTCGCGCTGCTGGGCGTTCCGCATCTGGTGCTGGCGGTGAACAAGATCGACCTCGTCGGCTACGACGAAGCGACATTCACCGTGATCGCCGAGGAGTTCGCGGAGCACGCCGCTTCCCTGGGCTACGAACGCGGTTCCGTGCTCGCGGTGCCGGTTTCGGCGTTGGAGGGCGACAACGTCGCGGAGAAGTCGGACAAGACTCCGTGGTACTCCGGCCCGACCCTGCTGGAGCACCTGGAAACCGTGCCGGTGGCGCCGGATCCGCACGATTCGCCTTTCCGGTTCCCGGTGCAGTACGTGATCCGGCCGCGTACGGCCGACCACCCCGACTATCGCGGGTACGCCGGGCAGATCGCGGCGGGCACCGTCCGTCCCGGCGACGAGATCGTCGTACTCCCGCAAGGCCTCCGCAGCCGGGTGGAGGGCATCGACACCGCCGACGGGCCGCTCGCCGAAGCCGGGGCGGGCGCCTCGGTGACGCTGTTGCTCGCGGACGACCTCGACATCTCGCGCGGGGATCTGATCGCCGCCGCCGACCGGCAGCCGGAAGTGACCGACGAGATCGCCGCGACCCTGTGCTGGCTCTCGGCCAAGGCGCTCAAACCGGGCGCCCGGGTGCTGGTGAAGCACGGCACGCGGACGGTGCAGGCCATCGTCGGCGAACTCCACGCCCGTTTCGACGAGCAGACGTTGTCCAGTGTGGACGAACCGGATTCGTTGGAGCTCAACGACATCGGCCAGGTCACCCTACGGCTGGCCGAGGCGATCGGCGTGGACGACTACGGTGTCAGCCCGCGGACGGGCGCGTTCCTGGTCATCGACCCGAAGGACGGCGACACCCTCGCCGCCGGACTCGTCGGCGAAAGGTTCGCATGACCCCAAGCCTCACTCCGCCACTGGTCGCCGTCGCACACGGCAGCCGCGACCCGCGGTCCGCCGCGACCATCCGGGCCCTGCTCGACGTTTCCCGCGGCCTGGCACCGGGCCTCGACATCCGAGAGTCCTTTTTGGACCTCTCGGAGCCGCTGCTGACCGACGCCCTGCGCGAGTTGTACGCCGAAGGTCATCGCGAGGTCGTCGTGGTGCCGTTGCTGCTCGGCGTGGCCTATCACGCCCGGGTCGACCTGCCCGCACTCGTCGCCGAGGTGACGGCGGAGTGCCCGGGCCTCGACGTGCGGGTTTCCGGGGTGCTGGGCATCGACCCGGTCGTCGAGACGGTCGCGCTGGACCGGCTCACCGAGGCGGGCGCCGACCTCGACGACCCGGAACTGGGCGTCCTTCTCGCCGGCGTCGGCTCGTCGAACGTCGCGGCCAACGACGCGGTCGCCGGCATCACCACCCGCTGGCACCTGCGGCGCGGGCTGCTCGCGACGCCCGCCTTCGCCGGCGCCGCCCAGCCGGACGTGCCCGCCGCCATCGCGCGGCTGCGGCTCAACGGCGCACGGCGGCTCGCGGTCGCGGGCTGGTTCCTCGCGCCGGGGCTGCTGCCGGACCGGATCGCGCGGCTGGCCCGTGAAGCCGACCCGTCGGTCATCGTCGCCGGACCGCTGGGCCCGGATCCGCGGATCGCCGGACTCGTCCTGGAACGCTACGACGTCGCCGCCGCCCGGCTCGCCGCCTGAGTAGCACGACTCACCGTCGTCTTCGCTTGTGAAGCGAAGCCCCCGCTCGCCCTTCAAGCTCAACCAGGACGCCGACGTCGCCGCCCCGGCTATCGTCGCGCCGGGTGCCGCGGGCGGCTCGACGTTCGGCACTATCGAAACGAAGCTGGCGGGCAGCAGCCACGGCGACCCGGGCCTGACCTTCACCACGACGACGATCGGCTGAACACGCCTGCGCCACCCTTTCGCGGGGTGGCGCAGGCCACTGCCCGGCCGGACCGCGTTGTGCGAAGGTGTGGCATGGCTGACGAACTGGTGCACTACGACGTGGTGGGCGGCACCGCCACGATCACCTTGGACTCCCCGCACAACCGCAACGCGCTCTCCGCCCAGCTGCGACGCGAGCTGAGCGAATCGCTGGACAAGGCGCAGGCGGACGACGCGATACGGGTCATCGTGCTCACCCACACCGGCCCGGTGTTCTGCGCCGGGATGGATCTCAAGGAAGCCCGCGGCGCCGGAGCGGGCGACCAGGGCGTCAACGAGTTCCCGAAGATCCTCGAGCAGCTGTGGACCAGCCCCAAGCCGGTCGTGGCGAAGCTGTCAGGCCCCGCGCGAGCGGGCGGGATCGGCATGGTGGCCGCGACCGACATCGCCGTCGCCGTGCACGAAGCGACTTTCGCCTTCTCCGAAGTGCGGATCGGCGTCGTACCCGCCGTCATCTCGCTGACCGTGCTGCCGCGGCTCAACGCCCGTGCCGCGCACGAGCTGTTCCTGACCGGCGACACCTTCGACGCGAAGCGCGCCGTCGACATCGGCCTGCTGAACTCGGCCGTCACCGCCGACGAACTCGACGGCGAGGTCGCCCGCTACGTCAAGGCCCTCGCCCTCGGCGGGCCGAAGGCGCTCGCGGCGACGAAGGAATTGCTCAGCAAGCCTCGCCCGGCAACCCCGAGCGAAGGCTTCGAGGCCATGAACAAGCTGTCCGCCGGGTTCTTCGCGAGCGAAGAGGGCCAGGAGGGCATCACGGCCTTCGCCCAGAAGCGCAAGCCGAACTGGGTTCCTGAGGCTTAAACAGGCAGCACGACGGTGAGGCGCCGGGAGTCCGATCGGTCACCGGTCGGCCCCAGCGCCCGCTGCGCGTCGGAAAGCACACTGCGGACGGCCAGGTACGCCTTCGGATCACGCTCCCTGAGCACCGAGGACTCGGACCAGATCAGCACGTGCTCACCAGGCGGCAGCCAGGACAGGTCGGTGAGGCAGTCGTAGAGCGCGTCGAGGTTCTTCCCGAAGTAGCCGGGGAAGGACAGCGCTTCCGCGATCGCGTCCAACGTCGAAGCCTTGTCGGTCGTCTTGCGGCCGTCGATCGGATGCGGATGCGCACCGCGCGCGACGGCTTTTTCCGCCTCACTCTTCTCGGCCGCGCTCATCGGTCGGCGTCCACTACGACGAAGGACTTGTAGTGGTCACCGGTGTAGTACAGCTCCTTGCCGGTGCCGGTCACCAGCCGCCTGGCCCCGCGATCCTGGCTGCCCGGCGTTTTGACCGTGTACTCCCGGTAGTAGCCGGAATCCTTGGCGGGCAGGACCTTCTCCCGGTTCTGGAAGGTGACGTCGTCGTTGCGCGGATACGGGTACGGCCCGCCAGCCTTGATGAGCTTCCAGGTGTCGGAGGCCTGCGGGGGAAGTCCCGTGAGCGGTTTGACCGGGAGACCCGACTCCTCGCCCGCGACCTTGCCCTGGTTCACCTCGGTCCCGCCCGGCTTTCCGGCCGCGCTGGACGAACTCGCCGGAGCCGAAGTGCTCTTCGTGTCGTCACCGCTGATGCCGTCCTTGACGAACCAGCCGGCGAGCACCAGCACGATCAGCCCGATCAGGGCGGCGGTGATCCGCCTACGGTTGAACATGGTTCGCCAGCTTAGGATGGCCGGTCGGAGTCGTTCGCATCGCGGGCCGCGCCGAAGAGCCGGGCGACCTTGCCGAAGACCGTGTCGAGCAACCAGGCCGCGACCAGGCACAGCGGCACGACGACCGCCATGACCAGCACGAACTGCACGGGAAACGGGGCCTGCGCGAGCCACAGCTCGACGCCGTCCCACCAGTCAGCAAGCCCGTTGAACACAAGTGTGACCCTACGCGCGCACCTGCTGCCACCGTCGGTCAGGCCAGGTAGGTTGCTGACATGTTCGCCGTTTACGCTTCCGAACCCAACGCCGAAAAGCCGCTGGACTCGCTCGTGATCGGCGAGCGACCCGAACCCGAGGTGCCCGAAGGCTGGGTGCGGGTCAACGTCAAGGCCGCCAGCCTCAACATGCACGACCTGTGGACACTGCGCGGTGTCGGCATCAAACCCGAGCAGTTCCCGATGATCCTGGGCTGCGACGGAGCGGGCACCCTCGACGACGGCACCGAGGTCGTCCTCCACTCCGTGATCAACGCCCCCGGCTGGCAGGGCGACGACACCCTCGACCCGAAGCGCAGCCTGTTGACCGAGAAACACCAGGGCAGCTTCGCCGAGCAGGTCGTCGTCCCGGCGCGCAACGTCGTTCCGAAACCGGCGGGCCTGACCTTCGCGGAAGCCTCGACGATGGGTACGGCCTGGCTGACCGCCTACCGGATGCTGTTCGTGAAGTCCGGGCTGCGACCGGGGCAGACGATGCTCGTCCAGGGCGCCTCCGGCGGCGTCTCGACCGCCCTCGTGCAGCTCGGGCGCGCGGCCGGATTCCGGGTTTGGGTGACGGGGCGTAGCGAAGAAAAGCGTGCGCTGGCCGAAAATTTGGGCGCACATCAGACCTTTGAGTCCGGCGCGCGGCTGCCGGAACGAGTCGACGCGGTTTTCGAGACCGTCGGGAAGGCGACCTGGTCGCACTCGGTGAAGTCGCTCAAACCCGGCGGGATCATCGTCGTTTCGGGCTCGACCAGCGGACCGGACGCTCACGCGGAGTTGCAGCGCGTGTTCTTTCTGCAACTGCGTATCGCGGGTTCGACGATGGGGACCAGGGAGGAATTGACCGATCTCCTCGCTTATCTGGAGCTCACCGGGGTTCGACCGCAGATCGGCGCGGAATTGCCGTTCCCGGAAGCGGAAACCGGGTTTAAGAACATGCTCGACGGGGAAACATCGGGCAAGGTGGTCTTCACGCATTGATCGGAGGGGTGGGTTCTCCCCCTTGTCGTGATCAAGCACGCACATGAGCGCCTATCTCCGCAGGTCAAACCGTCATTTTACGGCCTTGTCAAGTGTCAAGAACGTTATGACTCGGCGAGCTTTTCACGACCAAAGTTCGACCCAAGTCCGACCTCTCGTGGTTAATCTGGATTCATGACCGCATCGCAGCGGCCCGAACCGGCGGACCCGGGGGGCCGGACCACCACCGAAACCGACCCGATCCGCGTCTCTTCCCGGCGCTATGCCGGTGTCCGCACCAGAGTGCTCGAAGTCGGGCCGCAGCCAGTGGAATCCACTGACCGGGCGCCCCGCAGGATGCTCGGCAAGCGGACGGCCGCGCGCGGGCACGCCAAGCCCACGGCGCCGAGACTGGTGCTGCTCCACGGCTACTGCGACAGCGCCGACACCTGGCGCCCGGTGCTGGAACTGCTCGCGACCGCCGGAATTCCGGCGGTCGCGGTCGACCTGCCGGGCTTCGGTGACGCACAACCACTGCGGCCGGGCCCGATGCTGCCGCAGCTGGACGCCTTCGCCGCGGCCGTGATCAAGGAACAGGCCGTTCTCGGCACGGTGGTGCTCGCGGGTAACTCGCTCGGCGGCACGATGAGCCTGCGCGCCGCGGAGAACCACCGGCTGCCGGTCGCGGGCGTGGTGTCGATCGCCGCTCCCGGTTTCGTGGACAGCTGGCTGATCCGGACCATGGCGCGCTATCCGCTGCCGCTGCGGATGTATTCGGCGTTGCCGCTGCCGATCCCCGGTTTCGTCGTCCGCGCGGTCGCCGAGCAGGTGGTACCCCGGCTGCTGTACGCCAACGCCACCGCCGCGGACGCCGCCCAGGTACGCCGGTTCACGTCGCTGTTCCCGGATTACCGCTCTACCACCACCCGGCTCGAACAGGCGAGGCAACTCGTCGAAGAACTCGTGGACGCGTACCGGCTCGAACAGGTCCGAGTTCCGCTCCTGGTGGTCGTCTGCGGCAAGGACAAGCTGGTCAGCGCCGCCTCCGGACGGCAGCTGCACGCGCTGGTCCCGCACAGCAGGCTGATGGTGCGCGAGGACTGGGGCCACTGCCCGCAGCTGGACGACCCCATCGAGATCTCGGAGCTGCTGACCTACTTCTCCGCCGGCGCGGCCAGGCCGTCGAAGATCGCCTCTCGTGTGGCGGCCGAAGTGAGCGAGGACACCGTCGCCGGATAGGTGCGATGGCTCGTCTCCCGCTACGTCCGTCCATGCCCCCACCACCACCCTCAACGGAGCCGCTTCGCGACACTTGCCTAGTCTCCACTCGGACTGTGACCCAGTCCGAAGGGCACAACTGTTGGGAGACGACGATGTCCACACCGCGCAGCCTGGGCTCGGGGTCCGGGGTATTCCGCCGCAAACCGATCGACCAGATCCAAGAACTGAGTGACGGCGGCGGGCTTCAGCGCACGCTGGGCCTGCGCCAGCTGACCGCGATCGGCGTCGGCGGCATCATCGGCGCGGGAATCTTTTCCCTGGCCGGCGCGGTCGCGAACAAGACGGCCGGACCCGCCGTGCTCATCTCGTTCCTCATCGCGGGTATCGCCAGCGCGGCCGCCGCGTTCTCCTACGCCGAGTTCGCCGGGCTGATCCCCCGCGCCGGATCCGCCTACACCTACGGGTACACCGTGCTCGGCGAGATCGTCGGCTGGTTCATCGGCTGGGACCTGCTGCTGGAGTACACCGCGATCGTGGCGGTGGTCGCGATCGGCATCTCCGGCTATTTCAACGAGCTACTCGGCTACCTCGACATCGACCTCCCGACGTGGATGCTGGGCGCGCCGGGCACCGAAAAGGCAGGCGTCGAACCGGGGTCCTACAAGATCAACCTGTTCGCCGTGCTGCTGTGCCTGCTGATCGCCTTCATCCTCAACCAGGGCATGAAGAACGCGGCCCGGTTCGAAACGCTGCTGGTCTACCTTAAGGTCGGTCTGGTCCTGCTGGTGATCGTCGTCGGCGTCTTCCACATCAACACCGACAACTACTCGAACTTCTTCCCGTTCGGCCTCAGCGGCGCGTTCACCGGTGCGGCGACAGTGTTCTTCGCGGTCTTCGGCTACGACGCGATGTCCACCGCCGCCGAAGAGTCGACCGACTCCCAGAAGCACATGCCGAAGGCGATCCTCTACTCGCTCGCCATCTCGATGGTGCTCTACGTGCTGGCCTGCCTGGTCCTGACCGGGATGGTCAACTACAAGGACATCGACAGCGAAGCCGCCTTCTCCAGCGCCTTCGCCGGTGTCGGGATGAAGTGGCTCGGCCTGATCATCGCGGTCGGCGCGATCATCGGTATCACCACGGTGCTGTTCACCTTCCTCATGGGCGCGAGCCGGGTCGGCTATTCGATGAGCCGCGACGGCCTGCTGCCCAAGTGGTTCGGCAAGACCCACCCGGTGCGCAAGGTGCCGAACCGGATGACCTGGGTGCTCGGCATCGCGTCGGCGATCATCGCCGGGCTGCTGCCCATCGGCGAGGCCGCGGAACTGACGAACATCGGCATCCTGCTCGCGTTCGTCGTCGTCTGCATCGCGGTGATCGTGCTGCGCTACAAGCAGCCGGACCTGCCGCGTACGTTCAAGACCCCGGGCATGCCGGTCGTGCCGATCATCGGCATCGTCTTCTCGATCTGGCTGATCACGTTCCTGAACCCGGAAACCTGGCTTCGGTTCGCGGCCTGGTTCGTCGTCGGCCTGTTGATCTACTTCGCCTACAGCCGCCGTCACTCCGCGATGAACGCGAATAATGGTGACGCGAAACAGGTCAGCGGAGACGACTCAAACGCGTAGCGGCTTCGCGGGCTTCGGCCTGGAGGCGTTCGATGATCGACGCCGCCGGGCCGGAGCCCGCGAGTTCGTAGGTCTGCCCCGCGTAGAGAGACATCACTTCGGGGTCCCCTGCCTTTCCCGCGGCCGCGCGGATCGGCTTGGTCAAGTTGTTGACCTCCGGATACGCCGACGGCGCCGTGGCCGAGAAGTCCGCGACCGCACGATTGACCAGCGAGCGGGCGGGACGTCCACTGAACGCCCTGGTGAACGCGGTCGGCCTGCCGCCGTCCGCCAGCGCCTTCCGGTGCGCCGGCTGCGTCCCGGCCTCGTCCGCCAGCAAGAACGCGGTGCCCAGCTGCGCCGCGACGGCACCCGCCGCCAGCACCGCGGCGATGTCGGCGCCATGCACGAGCCCTCCGGTCGCGACAAGCGGCAAGTCCGTCCGCGCCGAGACCAGCCGAAGCAGGCTGAGTACGCCGTACTGTCCTCCCCCGCCTTCGGCTCCGGGCTCGTCAGCGAAGATCCCTCGATGCGCTCCGGCTTCGAATCCCTGGACCACGAGGGCGTCCGCACCGACCGCGACGGCCTGATCGGCCTCAGCCGGACTGGTGACGGTGACGGCCACGTTGCTCCCGTTGGCGTGCAGGCGTTCGACGTCCTCAGGTGAAGGCGTGCCGAAGGTGAAGGACACCACCGGTACCTTCCGCTCCAGGGCGACAGCGAGTTTCGCGGCGTACGCGTCGTCGTCCCAGCGAGGCTCGCCGGGCTCGACGCCGTAGCGTGCGGCCTCCGCGCGCCAGCGCTCGATGTGTTCACCGAGATCCGCCGACGCGGCGCCACCCGGGACGAACAGGTTCACGCCGAAGGGCTCGCCGGTCAGCTCGGCCGTTTCTCCCATCCGGTCCGCGAGGGCATCAGCGCTCAGGTAGCCACCCGCCAAAAAGCCGAAACCACCCGCCGCGGTCACCGCGGCCACCAGCTCGGGAGTGGTCGGCCCGCCCGCCATCGGAGCCACTATCACCGGGAAACGCAGGTCTTCGAACACGATTCCGACGATAGTCCCCTCGCGGCGGCACGGAATGTGACCTTCGAGTCACTCCAAGACTTCTCACTGATGGTCTAGACCTTTCACGCCGAAAATGCGACGATCGCTCCAGTCGTGACGTGGGTCACGTCCCCCTGTCTCCTGGAGGCCACGGTGAAGACCTTGAGAAAGCGGCTGGGCCGCGCCTTCGTCGGGGTGGCGCTGCTCGCCGGCGCCACCACCGCAGCAGCCCCCGTCGCCGACGCCACCACCCCGAAACTGCAGGCGATCGTCCCCGTTCCGGTCTCGGCCCAAGCCGTCACCGGCTCGGATCACTCCCTGACCGCGAACACCAAGATCTACACCCAGGCCGGTTCGGCGCCCGCCAAGGCGGTCGGCGACTACCTCGCCGAAGTGCTGCGCAAGTCCACCGGCTTCGCCCTGCCCGTTTCGGACGCGCCGGCGGGCACCCCCGCCGACGGCATCTCACTCCTGTTGTCCGGCGCTGACGCGCGGGTCGGCGACCAGGGCTACCAGTTGAGCTCGAGGTCTGCTTCGGTCATCCTGCGCGCGTCCACGGCACAAGGCCTCTTCGGCGGCGTCCAGACGCTGCGACAGTTGCTGCCCGGCAAGATCGAGAGCGCCACCGTGCAGCAGGGCCCCTGGACGATCCCGGGCGCCGACGTCCTTGACTATCCGCGGTTCGGCTATCGCGGCGCGATGCTCGACGTCGCTCGGCACTTCCACCCGGTCGCGAGCGTCAAGCGGTACATCGACCAGCTGGCGCAGTACAAGATCAACAACCTGCACCTGCACTTGGCCGACGACCAGGGCTGGCGGATCCAGATCGACAGCTGGCCACGCCTGACCACCTACGGCGGAAGCACTCAGGTCGGTGGCGGCGCCGGCGGCTACTACACCAAGGCGCAGTACTCCGAGATCGTGAACTACGCGGCTTCGCGGTTCATCACGGTCATCCCGGAGATCGACATGCCCGGACACACCAACGCCGCCCAAGCGTCATACGCCGAACTGAACTGCAACAACACCGCTCCCCCGCTGCGTACCGACACCGCGGTCGGGTATAGCTCGCTGTGCATCTCGAAGGAGATCACGTACACCTTCGTCGCCGACGTCATCCGGGAGGTCACCGCGCTGACCCCCGGCCCGTACTTCCATCTCGGCGGTGACGAGGCCCAAGCCACCACCGACGCGGACTACCGCGCCTTCATGAACCGCGTACTGCCGATGGTGGCCGCCAACGGCAAGCAGGTCGTCGGCTGGCACGAAATCGGCAAGGCCACCCTGCCCGCCACGGCGACCCCGCAGTTCTGGGGCACGACGACGTCCAGCACCGAGGTCTCGAACGCCGTCGCCCGCGGCAGCAAGGTGATCCTGTCGCCGGCGAACAAGGCGTACCTGGACATGAAGTACAACTCCAGCTCGCCGATCGGACTCTCGTGGGCGGGCTACATCGAGGTACAGGACGCCTACAACTGGAACCCGGGCGCTTACCTCTCCGGGGTGCCGGAATCGGCCGTCCGCGGCGTCGAATCCCCGCTGTGGACCGAAACCGTGGTGACCCCGGCGAACATCGACTACCTGGCCTTCCCGCGGCTCCCGGCGCATGCCGAACTCGGCTGGTCTCCCTGGTCGACCCACGACTGGAACGCCTTCCGGGTACGCCTCGGCGCACAGGCCCCGCGCTGGCAGGCGCAGGGCATCGGCTACTACGCGTCGAGCCAGGTGCCTTGGGAAACGGGATCCGGCAACCCGGGCACCTGTTCGCTCCCGGCGTGGGACCGCGCGTCCGTCTACACCGGCGGGGCCACTGTCTCCCACAACGGGCACAAATGGGCGGCACAGTGGTGGACGCAGGGCGAAGAACCCGGCGCGGGCGGCCAATGGGGCGTCTGGCGCGACAACGGCACCTGCTGAGCCCGGGCCCGGGCCGGTGAGTATTCTCCGATCCTCACTGGCCCGGTCCCTCTTCCTCCTAAGCTTTGCGGCATGGGGCGCAAACGGCCATCGGCACCTGGTCGCCCCCTGGTTTTCGTAATTCCGTTCTTGACTCTCTGGCTGGCGGCGGGCTGCGGGACGGCGATGCCCGTCCTCTCACAGCGGCCGTCCGGGATTCGAGTCCGTGAAGAAGGCCGGTTCTTCCTCCGACGGCACATCCCCTGGGGAGACATCTCGAAGTTCATCATGATCTCGAAGGCTGAAGACCTCGGGCCGAACTTCCTCACGGGTGCCGACGAAATTCCAAGGCATGGGGAAGGAATCGCCCTTCGCCTCCGGCTCGGGAACCAGCGAGGAGAATCCCGGTTTCTACTGGCAGCCGAATCAGGAGTTCGACGCCACCGTCGCCGCCCTCCGGACCGCCTTGGCCGCTCGCCGGGCCGCGAACGGCTGACCGAGCGCTACGGTGGCTCCATGGCCACTGATCTCGAACTCGTTCGCACTCTTTCCTTACGCGAAAACGGACTCGCGACCGTCTCGACGGTCCGCGCGGACGGCACCGTGCACTCGTCGGTGGTGAACGCCGGGGTGATCGAAGACCCGGTCACGAAAGCACCCGGGGTCGGTTTCGTCGCCGTGGGCGGGGCGCAGAAACTAGACCTTTTCCGCCGGGCGGGCCACGCCACGATCACCTTCCGCCGCGGCTGGGAATGGGCAGCGGTCCAGGGCACCGTCCACCTCATCGGCCCGGACGACCCGGACCCGGACTTCGACCCGAGCGGACTCCCCGGGCTGCTGCGCGAGGTGTTCGTCGCGGCGACCGGGACCCACGACGACTGGGACGAGTACGACCGTGTGATGGCCGCCGAACGCCGCGTGGCCGTCTTCGTCACGGCGAACCGCATCAGCGGGAATCGCTGACACGAAAAAGGCTGCCCGGTAACGCTCCGGGCGGCCTTTCGCGAGTAGTACCTACTTCTTCTTGCCGCTGTCCTCGGTGGACAATGCGGCGACGAAGGCCTCCTGCGGAACCTCGACCCGGCCGACGGTCTTCATCCGCTTCTTGCCTTCCTTCTGCTTTTCCAGCAGCTTGCGCTTACGCGAGATGTCACCGCCGTAGCACTTCGCGAGCACGTCCTTGCGGATCGCGCGAATGGTCTCGCGGGCGATGATGCGGGCCCCGATGGCGGCCTGGATCGGCACCTCGAAGTTCTGCCGCGGGATCAGCTCCCGGAGCCGGTTCACCATGCGGTTGCCGTAGTTGTAGGCGTCGTCCTTGTGCACGATCGCGGAGAACGCGTCGACACCCTCGCCCTGAAGCAGGATGTCCACCTTGACCAGGTCCGCCGCCTGCGAGCCCGCCTCTTCGTAGTCCAGCGACGCGTAGCCGCGCGTACGCGACTTCAGCGTGTCGAAGAAGTCGAAGATGATCTCACCCAGCGGCAGGTTGTACCGCAGTTCGACCCGGTCCTCGGACAGGTAATCCATGCCGAGCAGGGAACCGCGCTTGTTCTGGCACAGTTCCATGATCGTGCCGATGAACTCCGACGGCGCCAGGATGCTCACCTTGCTGACCGGCTCGAGCACCTTGTCGATCTTGTTCCCGGTCGGCCAGTCCGACGGGTTGGTCACGTGGATTTCCTTGCCGTCGTCGAGGACGACGTCGTAGACCACGTTGGGCGCGGTGGAGATCAGGTCGAGGCCGAACTCGCGCTCCAGCCGGTCGCGCGTGATCTCCAGGTGCAGCAGGCCGAGGAAACCGCAGCGGAAGCCGAAGCCGAGCGCGACGGACGTCTCCGGCTCGTAGTCCAGCGCGGCGTCGTTGAGCTGAAGCTTGTCCAGCGCCTCACGCAGCTCGGGGTAGTCCGAACCGTCCACCGGATACAGGCCGGAGTAGACCATCGGCTTCGGCTCGCGGTAGCCCGCGAGGGCCTCCTTCGCACCGTTGCGCTCGGAGGTCACGGTGTCGCCGACCTTGGACTGACGGACGTCCTTCACGCCGGTGATCAGGTAGCCGACCTCGCCGACACCGAGCCCCTTGCTGACCTTGGGCTCGGGCGAGATGATCCCGACCTCGAGGAGTTCGTGGGTGGCGCCGGTGGACATCATCTTGATCCGCTCGCGCGGGGTGATCTTGCCGTCGACGACCCTGATGTAGGTCACGACACCCCGGTAGGTGTCATACACCGAGTCGAAGATCATCGCCCTTGCCGGAGCGTCCGCGTCGCCCTGCGGGGCGGGCACCTGCTTCACGACCGCGTCGAGGAGCTCCCCGACCCCGACGCCGGTCTTCGCGGACACCCGCAGCACGTCCGACGGCTCGCAGCCGATGATGTGGGCGATCTCCGCGGCGTACTTGTCCGGGTCGGCGGACGGCAGGTCGATCTTGTTGAGCACCGGGATGACCTGGAGGTTGTTCTCCAGCGCGAGGTACAGGTTCGCGAGTGTCTGCGCCTCGATCCCCTGCGCGGCGTCGACCAGCAGAACCGCCCCTTCACACGCTTCGAGCGCGCGAGAGACCTCGTAGGTGAAGTCGACGTGGCCGGGGGTGTCGATCATGTGCAGGACGTGGTCCTGACCGTCGACCTTCCAGGGCAGGCGCACGTTCTGCGCCTTGATGGTGATCCCGCGTTCCCGCTCGATGTCCATCCGGTCGAGGTACTGAGCCCGCATGGCCCGTTCCTCGACCACGCCGGTGAGCTGCAGCATCCGGTCGGCCAGGGTCGACTTGCCGTGGTCGATGTGCGCGATGATGCAGAAGTTCCGGATGAGCTCCGGGGGCGTGAAGGTCGTGTCGGCGAACGTCGTCAACGGGTTTCCTCGCGAAGGTCGGGGTGTGCCAGCTCTATGGTCCCATGCCGCTCCGGGTGCGAGTGGGGGTCATCCCCGATGCGGCCTGTGTCACGCTGTGGTGCCCTCGAAGTATGAGTAATTCACTGACCCAGATGCTCGAGAACACGTTCGGCCATCCCAGGGGACTGCTCGGCCGGTTCGGTGGCCTGGCGATGGCGCACGGCAACGCTGCCACCGAACTTCGCGTCGTCGAACTGGCGTCGATCGAGTCCGGCGAAACAGCCCTCATCGTGGGCACTGGCCCCGGTGTCGGCCTGGAGGCCGCGGCCGAACACGCGGGCCGGGTGATCGGCGTCGACCCGTCCCCCGAGATGCTCGCCCGCTCCCGCCGCCGGTGCGGCGACAAGGTCGAGCTGCGGCGCGGCACCGCGGACTCCACGGGTGAGCCGGACGAAGGTGTCGACGTGATCCTGACCGTCAACAACGTGCAGCTGTGGGAGAACCGGGCGGCCGGGTTCGACGAACTGTTCCGCGTGCTGCGGCCGGGCGGCAGGCTGCTGCTCTCCGCGCACGAGAAGTGGCTGCCGGTGTCCCGGCACGAGCTGGCCGACGAAGCGGCCGCGGCCGGCTTCACCGACTTACAGACCTGGACCTGGGACCCGCCGGGCTTCGGCGCCTCACTCGCCGCTCAGCTCCGCGCGGTCAAACCCGCCGCTTAGCGCGGGTCGGTGCGCAACGGATGCCCCCGCGGTACCTCGACCAGCACGATCCTGGTGCCGTCCGGATCCGCGATCCACGCTTCGTCCAGACCCCAGGGTTCACGACGCGCTCCGCGGACGGGTTCCAACCCCTTCGCGGCGAGTTCCTCGAGCGCCGCGGGCAGGTCCCGGACCTGGAGCCACAAGCCGACGTCGGGGGTCGGGCCGGTCTTCCCGGTACCGACGATCTCGATCGACCCGTTCCCGGCGAAGAACACCGTCCCGCCGGGGAACTCTTTGTCGATCGCCAGGCCAAGAGTGTCCCGATAGAACGCCGTCGACACGTCGGGGTCCTCCGGGTGGATCAGCACCCTGCTGCTCAGCACGTCCATGGATCAATCCCTACCGGATGGGTTCAGGCCATCGCAATCGCGGCGATGCCCGCCAGCACCACCGCCGACCCGGCCAGCCTGCGGGCGGCGTTCGACTCACCCAGGACCAGCCAGGCGGCCAGGCCGCCCAAAACGATGCTCAGCTCCCGCGCGGGTGCGACGAGGCTCACCGGGGCGATCTGGAGGGCGTAGAGGATCAGCAGGTAGGCGACCGGCGAGAGCAGGCCGACGATGAAGACTTCGCGCTTGTGCTCACGCCAGAGCCACGAGACCTCTTCGCGGTCCTTCAGCGCGTACGGCGTCATGAGCAGGCTCTGCACGATCGCGCCGGTCCCGAAGTAGACGATCAGCGGGACACCGAGACCGGTGACCGAATGCGCGTCCCACAGCGTGTAGGCGGCGATCGTGAGCCCGGTCAGGAGCCCGTACCCCACGCCTTTGCGGCGAGCGACACGGTCCGCGGCGTCGGCGTGGGCAGGTGCTCGCCCGGTACCGATGACCAGCACCCCGGCGACCACGAGGAACGCGCCCACCAGCCCGAGTGGCCCCGGCCGCTCACCGAGCAGCACGACGGCCGCGAGCACCGAGATCAACGGCCCGGTACCGCGGGCGACGGGATACACGACGGACAGATCCCCGACTGCGTAACCCCGCTGGAGGACGACCCCGTAGGTGACGTGGAACACGGCGGTGACCGCGGCCGCGAGCAGCCACGTCCACTGTGGACGTTGCGGCTCCACGGCCAGTGAGACCGCCATGGCGGGAGCGAGTAGGACCGCGGAGAGGCTGTAGTAGGCCCAGACGAACCGGGCTCCGCCGCGACGGATTCGTTTGGCGGCCAGGTTCCAGCCCGCGTGGATGACGGCGGCGATGATGACGAGGGACAGGGCGGTGACGTTCACTACGGACCTTTCATGTTTTCCGCGCACACGGAAAACATCGGTCCTCCAGGCTTTTGTCCCGTCAGATGAACGGTGGCGCCTCCAGCCCCGCCGATGGTGCCGCTCGGACCTGTCCCACCTGCCCTGATTGTGTGTTTCGCTGAACGGGCAGGCGACGGAACCCTAGGCACTACGCTCATCACCGTACCCCGAACACTCGTCCGGAGGCGGCCGCGATCCACCCTCGGACGACTGTTAAGCTTGCCCCTTCATCGCTGTGTGGCATTCCGTCATGGAGGAAACCCGCGCCGCTTTCACGAGCGCGCAGGGCCGGTCACAGCGCGGCGGTGAAACCACCGAGAGATTCAAGAGGAGCGCCCCCGTGGCCAACATCAAGTCGCAGATCAAGCGCATCACCACCAACGAGAAGGCGCGTCAGCGCAACCAGGCGATCCGGTCCTCGGTGAAGACCGCGATCCGCAAGTTCCGCGAGGCCGCCGACTCCGGCGACAAGGCCAAGGCGCTGGAACTGCAGAAAGACGCGGCCAAGAAGCTGGACAAGGCCGTGACCAAGGGCGTTCTCCACGCCAACCAGGCCGCCAACAAGAAGTCCTCGCTCGCGAAGCGCGCGAACTCTCTCTGATCGGCTTTCGAAGGGCCCCGGCGACGCGAGTCGCCGGGGCCCTTCGCCATGTTCAGCGGCTTGTGCCGTGGGCGGCGACGACTTCCAGGATGGCGCGTTCCAGTGCGTACTCCGGGTCTGCCGCGACACCCTTGACTTCGGCATTGAGCCGGGCGACGACCCGCATCGCGGTGGCGAGACCGTCCTGCCCCCAGCCGCGGGCCTGCCCCTGCGCCTTGCGCACCTTCCACGGCGGCATCCCCAGCTCACCCGCCATCTGGTTCGGGTTCCCGCGACCGGCGCCGGACACCCGCGCGATCGTCCGGACGGCGTCGGCGAGAGCGTCCGCGACCAGCACGTACGGAACACCCAGCTGCATCGCCCAGCGCAGCGACTCCAAAGCCGCCGCCATGTCCCCGGCGACGGCCTTCTCGGCGACAGCGAACCCGTTCACGTCCGCGCGGCCCCGGTGGTAGCGGCGGACCGCCTGCTCGTCGACCGTTCCCCCGGCGTCCGCGACGAGCTGTGTCGCGGCCGACGACAATTCGCGCAGATCCGAGCCGACGGCGTCGATCAACGCGAGCACGGCGGCACCGTCGATCTTCCCGCCGACCCGGCGGACCTCGTTACGGACAAAGGATTCCCGCTCGGCGGGCTTGGTCAGTTTCGGGCACTCGACGACCTCCGCCCCGGCCTTCTTCAAGGCCGCGGGAAGCGCCTTCGCAGCCTTGCTCCGACCGCCTCCGCTGTGCACGACGACGAGCACGATGCCGTCGGCGGGCGCCTTGACGTAAGCCATCACCCCGTCGGCGAGCTCCTGCGAGATGTCATGCGCGGATTCGAGGACGATCACCCTGCCCTCGGCGAACAGTGAGGGGCTGACCATCTCCGCGAGCGCGGGGACTGTGAGGTCCGACACCCTGATCCGGGTGAGGTCCGCCGTCGGATCGGCCGCTTTGGCCGCGTCCGAAGCGCCGCGGACGGCGCGTTCGATCAGCAGCTCTTCCTCACCGAGAACCAGGACCAGCGGCGATGGGGCGGAAGCTTGCGTCGTCACGGTGACGATCCTGCCACTCCTCCTCTCGTGTGCTTTGTCCGGTGATGTGTTCCGGGCACGGTGGCCCCACGCGAGGCCCATGTCGTACGGTGTTGGCGAGGCGACGCGATGACACGCGTGCCGACAATCGAATACCGCTCATCCAGAGGGGCAGAGGGAACGGCCCGATGAAGCCCCGGCAACCGGCGTCAGCCTGTCATCCCGCGATCGCGGGATAGCTGACGAACACGGTGCCAATTCCGGCCCGCCACGGCGGGGCAGATGAGGAAGGACCTCGCGATGACCGCAACCCTCGGCACGACCTCCACCACCAAGACCCCGGATCTCGGACCCGCCGTCGAACTGGTGTCGAAGGAAGAGGGACACCGGCAGCCGCTCGCCCCCGAGTTCGTTTCCGCGGAGGACTTCTCGCCGCTCGAGGTCGCCTACGACTTCGGCCGCGTGCGCCGCGAGGACATCGAAGCCGGGCCGAAAAACATCTGGCGCTACAAGAAGCTCCTTCCCGTTCCCTCGAACGTCGAAGAAATCCCCAACACCGAACCCGGCGCCACCCGGCTCATCCAGGCCGACAGGCTCGCGAAGGCGTTGGGCGTCAAGAAGGTCTGGGTCAAGGACGACACCGGCAACCCGACCCACTCGTTCAAGGACCGCGTGGTCGCCGTCGCGCTGGCCGCCGCACGCGAGTTCGGGTTCGACGTGCTCGCCTGTCCGTCGACCGGTAACCTGGCCAACGCGGTCGCCGCCGCGGCCGCCCGCGCCGGCTGGCGGTCGGTCGTGCTGATCCCGAAGACCCTCGAGCGCGCCAAGATCCTCACCACCGCCGTGTACGACGGTGACCTGATCGCGGTCGACGGCAACTACGACGATGTGAACCGGCTCGCCACCCAGCTCGCCGCCGAGCAGGAAAGCTGGGCGTTCGTCAACGTGAACGTCCGGCCCTACTACTCGGAAGGCTCCAAGACACTGGCCTTCGAGGTCGCCGAGCAGCTCGGCTGGCGGCTTCCCTCTCAGATCGTGGTGCCGATCGCCTCCGGTTCCCAGCTCACCAAGGTGGACAAGGGTTTCCGCGAGTTCGGACAGCTCGGCCTCGTCGACGAAACGCCGTACAAGGTGTTCGGCGCGCAGGCCACCGGCTGCTCCCCCGTCTCGGCGGCGTTCCGCGCGGGCCGCGACGTCGTCCAGCCGGTCAAGCCGGACACGATCGCCCGGTCGCTGGCGATCGGCAACCCGGCCGACGGCCCGTATGTCCTCGACGTGGTCAAGCGCACCGGTGGCTCGATCGAAGACGTCAGCGACGAAGAGGTCGTCGAAGGTATCCGGCTGCTCGCCCGCACCGAAGGCGTCTTCACCGAGACCGCCGGTGGGGTCACCGTGGCGACGGCCAAGAAGCTCATCGAGACCGGCAAACTCAACCCGGACGAGGAGATCGTCCTGCTGATCACCGGTGACGGCCTCAAGACGCTCGACGCCGTCGAGGACAAAATCGGCCCGAAAGCGACCGTCAGCGCGTCGGCCGACGCGGTCCGCGAGGCACTCGGCATCTGAGTTCCCGCCGGCCCGCCTCAAGAACGAGGCGGGCCGCGGGGCTCACCCCTGCGCACCAAGGCGAGGCCTCGCGCGTCGGCGACGACCGCGGTGTCGCCGTCCGTGTCCGTTCTGGCGATCGAGGCACCGACAGCCGCCAGGTTGTCCAAAGTGGACTTGTTCGGGTGACCATAGGTGTTTCCGGCACCGACACTCACCAACGCGGCCCGTGGCGCGACGGCGTTGAGGAAATCCGGTGCCGTGTAACGGCTTCCGTGGTGCGGAACCTTCAGGATCTCGGCACACAGATCGGTTCCCTCGGCCATCAGGTCCGCCTGCGCGGCGAGTTCGACGTCGCCGGTCAACAGTAACCGGCCCGCCGGCGTCCCGGCCCGCAGGACGACGGAGCCGTTGTTGATCACCGTGCCGTCTTGTTCGAGGACCGATCGTCGAGTGACATACCGCGGCCCCAGTACCTCCAGCGACAGCCCCGGCCAGTCCAGCCGTTGCCCGATCCCCAGTTCCAGCAAGGGAATTCCACGACGCGCGGTCTCGTCGGCGACCTTCCGCCACGCCCAGGCGGGAGCCCGGCCCGGGCCGACGGCGACCGCACCGACCGACCTGCCCTCGAAAACGGATTCGAGACCGCCGATGTGGTCGGCGTGCAGATGGCTCAGCACGATCAACGGCACACGGTCCACCCCGAGCCTGCTCAGGCATTCGTCGACCGGTCCCGGTTCCGGCCCGGTGTCGACCAGGACCGCCCTCCCCGGCTCGGCCGTGGCGAGGACGACGGCGTCACCCTGTCCGACATCGCAGGTGACAGCGCTCCACGAAGCCGGTGGCCACGCCGGGGCCAGCACCCGCACCGGCACGAAGACGAGGAGTCCGCCCGCCAAGGCGACCGCCAGCAGGATCCTGGTGTGACGCAGCCGGACGGTGACGAGCAAGACGACGAGCAGACCGGCTGCCAAAAGCCCGCCCCACCAGCCATCCGGCCAGTCCACGACCGCTCCCGGCGCGCGAGCGCCGTGGCGGGCAACGGTGATGAGCCAACTCGCCTCGGGTTCGGTCAGCCGGACCAACAGCCTGCCCGCCGACGGCCACCACGGTCCGACGACGGTGGCGAGCACGCCGAACACGGTGGCCGGGGCGACCACCGGGGCGGCGAGCACATTGGTCACCACCGAGACGAGACTGACCGCTCCCGCCATACCCGCGATGACCGGTGCCGTCATTACGAACGCGGCCAGCGGGACGGCCAGTCCCTCGGCGTAGCCGGACGGCACACCGCGGGCGACCAGCCACTCGGCCCACCGCGGGGCCAACAGGACCAGCCCCGCCGTGGCCAGCACCGAAAGGGCGAATCCAAAGTCGGCGGCCATCGCGGGATCGGCCACGACGAGCCCCGCCACCGCGAAGGCCATCGCGGGCAGCGCCGACCCCTTGCGCCCCAGGGCGAGCGCCAGCAACCCGACCGCCCCCATCACCCCGGCGCGGAGCACGCTGGGCGCGGGCCCGGCGAGGACCACGAAACCGGCGAGCCCCGCGGCGGCCGCGGCGGCGGACGTCCGCGGCCCGACCCGGAGCGCCCTTAGCAGAAGAAGGATCGAGCCGCAGACGATCGCCACATTCCCACCGCTCACGGCCATCAGATGGGACATGCCGGAGTCCGTGAACTCACGTTCGACCCTCGGGGACAACGTGCTCGTGTCCCCCACGACCAGTCCGGGCACGAGACCGGCCTGTTCCTCCGGGAGGACGGCGCACAGGCCCCGGAGCCCGGTGCGCAGCGATTCCGCGGCTCGCTGCCACCAGGGCGCCGGCCCGAGGGCTGACGGCGGTCCGCGCACCGAGAGGACCGCGACCGTGAGTTCGGCACCCTTGGCAGGCGCGAGCCGCCCGGAGGCGGTGACCTGCTGCCCGGGCAGCAGGTCCGCCCATCCCTCCGCGGGAGCGAGCAGGAGGATCCGGCCTGCCGAATCCACCGCCCGCTCATCGGCCACCACGGCGTCCACCGTCGCGGCGACGACCACCAGGCGGGTGCCTGCCTGGCGATCGGCGTATCCGGCGCCGCGGACCGGACGTGGCCGCTCGGTGACCACCACCCTCATGGTGGCCTCACTCCCCCGTACGGCGGCGGCACGGAGGTCGTCATGCTCGGCGGCCCGGATCCGCAGCGCCACCGGGCCCGCGGTGAGCACGCCGAGGACCGCCAGCGCACCCAGGCCCGCCACCCACCGGGACGCCTTCCGGTGGGCACGGACTCCGGCGGCTATCGCGAGCACCACGGCGGCCGCACCGCAGAGCATCGTGATCCACCAGCCGCCGAGCAGCCCGGAAAGGGTGCCCAGCCAGGCCGTCGCCGCGGCCGGTACGAGCCGCAGGTCCTGACCTCGCCACGACGCGGTGTCCACTTCGGACGGATCGGCGGACGGGTTCATCCGACGGACACCAACTCCCGGACTTTCTTGAATTTAGCTTCGCCGATCCCTTCTACGTCACGGAGTTGCTCGACCGTGGTGAACCCGCCGTGCCCGGACCGCCAGTCGACGATGCGTTTGGCCATCACTTCGCCGACCCCGGGCAGGGTGTCGAGTTGCTCGGCCGTGGCCGTGTTCAGGTCGAGCTTTCCCGGTGGTGTCCCAGGGCCCGCCGCGGCGGGCCCTGGGACACCGACGGCCACCTGTTCGCCGTCGGTGAGCCGCCTGGCCAGGTTCAGCCCGGTCAGATCCGTTCCGGGCTGTGCCCCACCGGCCGCCGTGAGGGCATCGGCGACCCGTGCGCCCGAAGGGATCGTGACCAGGCCTGGGTTGACCACCCGGCCGACGACGCTGACCACCAGAGGCGCCTTGGCCGCCGCGGCGGGGGCGTCTCCGGCGGCCTTGGCCGACGGCAGGGGCGGAAGGGGCTCCGCCCCTGGCCGGTGTCCGAACAAAGTGATCGCGCCTGCCACGATCACGGCCACCGCGATGACCACGGCCACCACGGCGAACCACCGCCGTTTCACCGGTATCCCGTCCGCCGTGAACCGGGCGGGCACCCAGCGGCGCACGAGCCTGCCCGCGGGCGGGCCCTGGGTGGGTGGCGACAGCTGCGCGGCCAGCCACGCCAGCCTGGCGTTGACGGAGGAACCCGATGATCGGGCGGTTTGGTCGAACACGTGAACGACGCTACGGAGCGGGGGTGGCGGGCGGCAGTGGTGAATCCCGGGGCTGTGGACAAGTGGGGTGTTGTGGACAACTCGGCGACGGCCGGAGCCGCGTCACCGGGTTCTGTCAGTGCCGTGTGGGATGGTTGCGGGTTTTCCTCAGCCCGCTCGCTGGATCACGACACCGAGCACACCGGGACCGGTGTGAGCCCCGATGACGGCGCCGATCTCCGACACCACACACCCCTCCGGACAGCTGATGGACTCCTCCAGCCGGTTGGCCAGTTCGACGGCGCGCTCCGGTGAAGCCAGATGGTGGACGGCGATGTCGGCGAGTCCTCCGCCGGCCGCCTTCACCGCGAGTTCGACCAGCCGCGCCACCGCGCGGTTCATCGTCCGCACCTTCTCCAGCGGCTGAATCCTGCCTTCGGACATGTGCAGTACCGGTTTCACCGCGAGCGCCGTGCCGAGCAGGGCGGCCGCCGGGCCGATCCGACCGCCACGGCGCAGATACTCGAGGGTCTCGACGGCGAACAAGGTCTCCGAACGGCTCACCGCGTCGACCGCCGCCGCCTCCACCTCGGCCGGACCGGCCCCGTCCGCGGCGGCACTCGCCGCACGCAAGGCAGCGAAGCCGAGTCCCATCGCGGTGCTGCGTGAATCGACCACACGCACCTTGTCCGGCCCGACCTCCTGCGCCGCGAGTACCGCCGCCTCCCAGGTCCCGGACAGTTCGCGGGACAGATGGACCGACACGACGGCGTCCGCGCCGTCGGCCAGCGCCGCCCGGAACTCCTTGACGAATTCGGCGGGCGTCGGCCGGGACGTCGTCACCATGCTGCGTTTGCCGAGCGCTTCGGCCAAGGCAGCGGGACCCATTTCGACGCCGTCGAGGAAGACGACGCCGTCCACGAGGACGTGCAGCGGGACCACCCGGATCCCGTTCCGTTCGGCGAAGCCTTCCGGCAGGTGGGCGGTGGAATCCGTGACTACGGCTACCGACACGGCAGCCAGCCTACGTTGCCGCGGGGCGCAACACCGGGGCCATCAGGCGGGCCATTTCCGCGCCGGCGGCGGCATGTCCTTCCCAGCCCCAGTGCATCCCGTCCGGATTGCCCCGGCCGCTCAGCACGTGGTCGCCGACGACGGCTTCCAGATCCAGCAGTGGCACGTCCGCGCGCCGCCCCCAGCCGGCGATGGCGGCGGCGGCACCGGCGCGGGCCGTGTGCACCCGGCCGTAGGCGTCGGATCGGTGCACGGACGGCAAGATGCCGAAGATCGGCAGTTCCGGGCGCAGCACCCGCAGGGCTCCCACAGCGGTGTCGAGGTAATGGACGGTCAGTTTCGAAGGCAAGACCACCGGACGTCCCCGAAGGGCGATCGCGAGCCGCGGCTGAGCGGCCAGGTAGGTCTTGCGGACCACTCTCCGCAGCGGGTCGGGCCGCAGGTAACGAAGGCCGGTGCGCAGGTAGGTGGGCAATGGCGAGGGCAGTGTGTCCATGCTCCCGACAGCCAGCACGACGGCGTCGACGTGGTGCAGATCGGCCCAGACACGCGGGTCGCCGATCAGCGACCACCAGGCGTCGCGGGCGGTCCAGCCGAACCCGGCGACGAGGTCCGCGTCGCCACCGAGCGCTACGGCGGCGATGTTGGGCCACAGGCGCGCGTCGTCGGCGGCGAGCGGGCCGTCCGGGCCGTGGAAGCTGAGGGAATCGCCGAACACCAGCAGGCGCGGGGCCATGGATCAGCCGGTGATTCCCGCGTTGTAGGCGGCCAGGCGCCAGGCGCCGTCACGCCGGGTCAGCTCGACCCAGTGGCAGTTCGCGATCCCGCCCAGCGACGGCCAGGACGAGACCGGCAGGCCGAGCAGCTTCGCGGTCAGCGCGATGATCAGACCGCCGTGCGTGGCCAGCAGCACGGCGTCGCCGGCGTCGGCATTGGGTTGATCCAGATCCGCGACGACCTCCAGCGCGCGTTCGGCGACATCCACTCGCGACTCGCCGCCGGGCGGCGCCCAGGTCGCGTCGACCCGCCAGCGGGCGCGTTCGCCAGGGTAGGCCTCGTCGACCTGCTGGCCGGTGAAGCCCTGCCATTCACCCAGATGGGTTTCCCGAAGGCGCTTGTCGATCCGCAGCGGGACGCCGATGGCCTCCGTGAGCACGGTGGCCGTGTCGGTCGCGCGGCGCAGATCCGAGGCGATCACCAGATCCGGTGAGAATCGGGCGAGCGCGGGTACGGCGAACCGGGCCTGGTTCCAGCCGACCGGCGTCAACGCGGAGTCCAGATGCCCCTGCATCCGGCCCGCCGCGTTGTAGTCGGTCTCACCGTGGCGCCAGAGCACCAGCCGCCGCGGACTCACGAGGCGCCTTGCGCGTCGGCGGGGTCCTCCTCGGCGGGTGTCTCCAAACCGGCGACCTCGATCCGCGGGCAGTCCTTCCAGAGCCGCTCAAGACCGTAGAAGGAGCGTTCCTCCTGGTGCTGGACGTGGATGACGACGTCGACGTAGTCCAGCAGGACCCAACGGCCCTCGCGGGCGCCCTCACGGCGAACGGGCTTGTGCCCGCCGAGCCGTAGCTGCTCCTCGACGTTGTCGACGATCGCGCCGACCTGGCGCTCGTTGGGCGCGGACGCGATCACGAAGGCGTCGGTGATCACCAGCTGGTCGGACACGTCCAGCACGACCACGTCGCTCGCCTTCTTGTCCGCCGCCGCATGGGCGGCCGCTACGGCCAGCTCTCGTGCCTCGGACGTGGCTGTCACAGTTCTCCTCAAAAGATGGCTTTACTCGCAGGTGCGCCCGACGAGAGTACCCGGTCAGCCACGGGGGTCTTTGCGATAGAGGTCCTTTTTGGCGATGTAGCGCACCACACCGTCGGGGACGAGGTACCAGACGGGTTCCCCGCCTTCGACCCGCTCGCGGCAGGCGGTGGACGAGATCGCCATCGCGGTCACCTCGACCAGGCTCACCTTCCCACTCGGCAGGTGCTGCGAATTGAGCCGATAACCCGGCCTGGTGACGCCGATGAAATGCGCCAGGTCGAACAGCTCGTCGGCGTTGCGCCAGGTGAGGATCTGCTCGAGCGCGTCCGCGCCGGTGATGAAGAACAGCTGGTCGTCCGGATACTCCGCACGCAGGTCGCGCAGGGTGTCGACGGTGTAGGTCTGCCCGACGCGGTCGATGTCGACGCGGCTGACCGAGAAGACAGGGTTGGACGCGGTCGCGATCACCGTCATCAAATAGCGGTCCTCGGCCCGGGTGACGACCCGGTCGGACTTCTGCCACGGCTGGCCGGTGGGCACGAAGATGACCTCGTCGAGCGCGAACCGGGATTGGACCTCACTGGCCGCGACGAGGTGTCCGTGGTGCACGGGGTCGAAGGTGCCGCCCATGACCCCGATCCTGCGTGGTGACATGGGTCGTGAGCCTATACATCGGTGGAGCTGTCCCGCTCGGGTCGCCGGACCCACCGACCGGTGGTGATCTGGGTCACATTACCCTCGGTTTCGTGGATGAACGGTCCGTTCACGACATGCCGATCGCGACTTCGTCGGTGGCATGGGGTAGAGGTGGGGACGTGGACACCTCAACTCTCCGGGACCGCGCCGAGACCCTCCTCCGGGCGCTGGCCGGCGATAGCGCCCGGCTGCGCGAAGACCAGTGGACGGCCATCGAGGCGCTGGTCGCGCACCGCCGTCGCGCGCTCGTCGTCCAGCGCACCGGCTGGGGGAAGTCGGCGGTGTACTTCCTGGCGACCGCGTTGCTGCGAGAACGCGGCGAAGGCCCGACCGTGATCATCTCGCCCCTGCTGGCCCTGATGCGCAACCAGATCTCCGCGGCCGCGAAGGCGGGTATCCACGCGGTGACGATGAACTCCGCGAACCCGCAGGAGTGGGATCAGGTCCAGGCCGCGATCGCGGCGGGCGAGGTCGACGTCCTGCTGGTCAGCCCGGAGCGGCTGAACAACCCGGACTTCCGCGACACCGTCCTGCCGAAGCTGACCGCGAGCGCCGGCCTGCTCGTCGTCGACGAGGCGCACTGCATTTCGGACTGGGGCCACGACTTCCGGCCGGACTACCGGCGACTGCGAACGCTGCTGAAGGATTTGCCCGAGGGCGTCCCGGTACTCGCCACCACCGCGACCGCGAACGACCGGGTGGCGACCGACGTCGCCGAGCAACTCGGCATCGGCAACGGGGGCGGCACTCTCGTCCTGCGCGGCACCTTGGACCGCGAAAGCCTCCATCTGTCGGTGGCCGAGCTGCCTACTTCGCAAGCCCGGCTCGCCTGGCTGGCCGAACACCTGGAAGAGCTGCCGGGCTCCGGGATCATCTACACGCTCACCGTCGCGGCCGCCCACGACGTGGCGGGGCTGCTGACCGAGCGCGGCTATCCGGTCGCCGCCTACACCGGCAAGACCGACCCGGCGGACCGGCAAGCGGCCGAAGACGATCTGCTGAACAACAACGTCAAGGCACTGGTGGCCACATCGGCGCTGGGCATGGGATTCGACAAGCCGGACCTGGGATTCGTCGTCCACCTCGGCGCCCCGTCCTCGCCGATCGCGTACTACCAGCAGGTCGGCCGTGCCGGGCGTGGCGTCGATCGCGCGGAAGTGATCCTGTTGCCGGGCCACGAGGACAAGGACATCTGGGCGTACTTCGGTTCACTGGCGTTCCCGGACGAACTACGGGTGACCCAGGTGCTCAACGCGCTGGCGTACGCGGACCGTCCACTGTCGACACCCGCGCTCGAACCGTTCGTCGAACTGTCCCGGTCCCGGCTGGAGATGGTCCTCAAGGTGCTGGACGTTGACGGCGCGGTCCGACGGGTGAAGGGCGGTTGGGAAGGCACCGGCGAAGAGTGGCGCTACGACAAGGAACGCTACGCGCGCGTGAGCGCGGCGCGGACCAACGAACAGAACGCCATGCTCGCCTATCTCGAAACCAGCGGCTGCCGGATGGAGTACCTGCGTAAGCAGTTGGACGATCCCGAGGCGACACCTTGCGGCCGGTGCGACAACTGCACCGGAAAGCATTGGGACACCACGATTTCCGACGACGTCGTCGACGCCACCCGGCAACGCCTGCGCCGGCCGGGGGTCGAGGTCGCGCCTCGGAAGATGTGGCCGACCGGAATGGCGGGGCTGGACGTCCCGCTTTCCGGACGGCTGCCGGCGGGCGAGCAGGCCGAAACCGGTCAGGTCGTGGGCCGGGTGACCGACGTCGGCTGGGGTGCGAGACTGCGCGAACTGGTCGGACCGTCGGCGGCGGACGCCGAGCTACCCGATCCGGTCTTCCAAGCCTGTATCGAGGTGCTCAAGGGCTGGCAGTGGGCGGAGCGCCCGGTCGCGGTGGTGGAGGTACCGTCCGCCACCCGGCCTCAGCTGGTCCACGGTCTGGCGACGAAGCTGGCCTCGATCGGACGATTGGAATACCTGGGCGCCATCGCCTCGGCGGGACCGCCCCCGCGTCAGGCGAACAGCGCGCAACGGCTGGCCGATCTGTGGAAGCGGCTCGACCTTCCCGACGATCTCGCCGCCAAGGTCGCCGCGGCCGAGGGCCCGATCCTGCTGGTCGACGATCTGATCGACACCGGGTGGACGACGACGCTGTCCGCGCGCTTGCTCCGCCAGGCCGGGGCCCGCGCCGTTCTGCCGTTCGCCCTCGCCAGCACCTCGTGACTCAGGAACCGTAAGCCGAAGGAGTGAGACGATGCGACAGAACGCCCTGTCTCGTGTAGGCCCGGACGTCCGAATGAACACGAAGATCCGCCCCGCGTCCGCCGACACGATCGTCCTGGTGCACGGAGTCTGAATGACCCCGCTGAGCTGGGAACACTGGATCGAGCGCTGCGAGAACTTCGGCTTCGAGGTGCTCGCACCGATCGGCCCGGCCTCGGAGCCGGCGCGGAGGTGTTGCGGGAGATCGTCGACCACTACGAACGGATCATCCGGGCGCTGGACAAGCCGCCGATCATCATCGGCCACTCGTTCGGCGGGGTGTTCATCCAGTTGCCGCTCGACCGCGGGGTCGGCGCCGCCGGGGTCGCGATCGCCTCGGGGCCGGTGTTGGGCAAACCCGTTCAACCCCAGGAAGCCGTCCCGCTCACGCCAAAGCAGTTCCACTACGCCGTTACCAACAACCGCCGCCCGCGTGCACTTCCAAGGCGCCTTCGTCAAGTTCAACCCCCGGGCGGTGACGAAGGTCGATTTCGCGAAGCCCGACCGGGCGCCGCTGCTGAGGACGACCGTCGGTACCGCGAACCTCATCGCCCAGCCTTCGATGGTCAAGCGGTACCGCAAGTCACCGTCGGTCACCGAGTACGTCGAGTTGGCCGGTCAGACGCACTACATCGTCGGCCAGGACAGCTGGAAGGAGGCCGCGGACAAGGCGCTGGCATGGGCCGTCGAACACACCCCGATCACCTCGAACTGATCCCAGCATTCGACAGGTTCTTCTCCGCACGGGAACTTTCTGGCAAGGTTCCGTCCACGCGCGAGTACGGAGGTGCCGATGGCGGACTCAACAACGGAGCGGCTAGGGCATCGGCTCCCGGTGAAGAAGCTGTTCGCCGCCAGTGTCGGGAACGCACTGGAGTGGTTCGACTGGACCATCTACGCGACCTTCAGCATCTACTTCGCCAGCGAGTTCTTCCCGAAGGGCAACGAAGCGCTGGCGCTGATCAACACCTTTGCCACGTACGCGCTGGCGTTCTTCTTCCGGCCGCTCGGCGGGATGTTGCTCGGCCGCTTCGCCGACGTCAGAGGCCGGAAGCCGGCGATGATCCTGACCATTGTGCTGATGGCGGGCGGTTCGGTGGCCATCGGCCTCCTGCCGACGTTCGATCAGGTCGGCTGGCTGGCCCCGATCCTGTTGCTGCTGGCGAGGGTGGCGCAAGGACTGTCGCTCGGCGGCGAGGTCTCCAACGCTTCGGCTTACTTGGGTGAGATCGCGCCACCCACACGCCGCGGGCGGTACTCCGCGTTCTTCTACATCTCGACCGGTTCCGCCGTCCTGATCGCCTCGATCCTCGGTTTCGTGCTCGCGCGGACGATGTCCAAAGCGGACTTGACCGCGTACGGCTGGCGGATCCCGTTCCTGCTTGGTGGTGTCCTCGGCATCATCGGCCTGTGGCTCCGGCGCAGTCTCGCCGAAACCGAGATCTTCGAGGAGAAGAAGTCGACCGCGCGCCGGGTCGAACGTCCGCTGCGCACCACTCTGCGCGAGCACCCGCGCGCTGTCGTGCAGCTCGTGGGCTTCTCGATGCTGTCGACCCTCTGCTACTACACGTTCTTCAGCGCACTGACGTCCTTCGCGGTCAAGACCCGCAAGGCCGACGACGTCGATGTGTTCCTGGCGTTGTCGATCTCGACCGCGTTGTTCGTCGCGCTGCAGTACCCGATGGGTGCGCTGTCCGATCGCTTCGGCCGCAAGCCGCAGTTGCTCGTCTGGTCGGCGGCGACCGCGATCCTCATCGTCCCACTGTCCACTTTGGTCCGTCCGGGGTTGCCGGGGCTGCTGGTCGTGTTCTGCGTCGGGCTCTGCCTGTACACGGCGATGACGTCGATCGCGCCCGCGATCATGAGCGAACTGTTCCCCACCGAACTGCGCGGCCTGGGCATCGGCGCCTGGTACAACCTGACCGTCGCACTGTTCGGCGGCACCGCTCCCCTGGTGCTCACCGCGCTGTCCGACGCCGGCCTGTCGACGTTGTTCTTCTGGTACGTGGCCGTCGGAGCGGCGATCGCGTTCTTCGTCATCCGGACCCTGCCGGAGACCAAGGGCAGCGACCTGCGCTGAAAGCTCCGTCGCTGACGGCGTACCGAGGTGGATACCTTCGCGCTCCTACGACGAGTGCGAAGGAGGGACACCATGTTGTTCGGCGATGTAAGCGAGCAATTGGCGCGACGCGTGGTGACAGCCCTTTGCCACGTTCTCGACATCGAGCCGCCGACGGTCGCGGGACCGGGCTTCCTCAACTTCACACTGCGTTCGTCCTGGCCGGAACACCGGGCGACCGCGATCAACGGTGACCCACGGCTCGGCGCCGCGGTGACGCCGCGACCGCGGCGGATAGCCATCGACTACAGCAGCCCGAACGTGGCGAAGGAGCTGCATGTCGGGCATCTCCGGCCCACCGTCATCGGTGACGCGATCGCGCGGCTGCTGCGGTTCCGCCGGGCACGACGTCATCCCGCACGACCATCTCGGTGATTGAGGGACCCCGTTCGGCATGCTGATCGAGTAGCTGCTCGACGAACGCCTGTCGGCCCCTTATCCGGTCGGGAGTCTCAACGGCTTCTATCAGGCCGCCCGGTCGAAGTTCGAAACCGACGAGGACTTCGCGACGCGGTCGCGGGAGCGTGTGGTGCTCCTTCAAAGCGGCGACGACAAGACCTTGTCGTTATGGCGGCAGCTGGTCGACGAGTCGACACGGCACTTCACCCAGGTCTACGAACTTCTCGGGATCGGCCTGTCGAGTGGGGATGCCTACGGAGAGAGCTTCTACAACCCGTTTCTCGCCGCGCTCGTGGACGATCTGACCCGCGCGGGACTGACCGCGATCAGTGACGGCGCCGTCGGTGCCTTCCCCGACGGCTTCCGCAACCGGGAAGCGAGCCGCTGCCGCTCATCGTTCGCAAGCGGGACGGCGGTTACGGCTATGCGGCCACCGATCTCGCGACCCTGCGCTACTGGACGGAACAGCGCGGGGTCACCGATCTGCTTTACGTCGTCGGCGCGCCCCGAGCACAGCATTTCGCGATGATGTTCACCGTGTGCCGGGCAGCCGGCTGGCTCCGCGAGGAGCATAAGGCCGAGCACATCGGATTCGGCTCAGTGCTCGGCGAGGACAGCCACGCCATGAAGACCCCGTACGAGCCGTTTCGGGTCAGACCCGAACTCGGCCGAATTCGCCAAGACCTACGGCGAACAGCTGGCACGGCTCGTCGGTCACCTCGCCGTTCCGGGGAAGCGATAGCAAAGGTCCCCCGCTGTCACTTGAACCTTTCGGCACCCTCCTGGACTAAAGAGTGCAGAAAGAAAGGGGGTGGCCGGTGGGACAAGCGAAAGACACCGATTTCAGCGAGTACTTCGAGGCCCGCGTGCAGCAGTTCCGGCGACTGGCGTTCGGCATGTGCGGCGACTGGCACGGCGCCGAGGACCTGGTGCAGGCCACGTTCGTCCAGTTGTACCGACGATGGCGCCGGGTTCGGCCGGATACCGTCGATGCCTACGCGCGCCGGATTCTGCTGAACACTTTCCTCACCGGACGGCGCAAACGCGGCAAGGAGCTGGTGACCTCGTCTCCGCCGGAGCGAGCGGCGCCACCGGACCACGACAGCCACGAGCGGATCGACCTGGAACGGGTGCTCAGCGGTCTGACGCCGCGTCAGCGCGCGATGGTCGTTCTTCGCTTCCTTGAAGACCTCTCGGTTGCCGAAGTGGCTTCGTTGCTCGGTGTCGCCGAAGGCACCGTCAAAAGCCAGACCGCCCGCGGGGTCGAGGCGCTGCGCGCCGTCCTTCCCTCTCCGACGAGCAAGGAGTAACCATGGATGACCTCGATGTTCGCTCCGTGCTGACGAAGTACGTGACGGAAGCCGAACCGCCCATCGGGCTCACCGGCGACCGTGTGCTCGCCGCAGGCCGACGGTCGCGGCGACGCCGCCTCGCGGCGGCCGGTATCGCGGGTGCCGCGTTCGCCGTGGTGGCGATCCTCGGAGCCACCTCCGTGATGACCACACCGTCACCGCCTCCGCCACCACGGCCCGCCGACCCCGTCCCGGGAGCCCGCTGCGGAACGAGAACCTCCGACGAGACCGCACAGCAGCTACTCACCCGGTTGAGCTGCATCGTCGACACCTCGGTGCGATCCCGGGTCGCGCCGGGGGCACGGATCGAAAGGCTCACCCTGCCTGATGAGATCCCGCCGCCGGATCCGTTCCTCCTGACGGCCAAGCAGGTAGAGGAGGAAGGAACCGTGTCCACGCTCTACTACCTGGACGTCCGCGTGAGTGACGACCGCGGCGCGGGCTCGGTTCTCGTTCGCATTCTTCCGCCGATCTACAATTGGGAGACGAGCTGCGAAGACGCGACCATCCCCAAAACAGTCTCGTGCTCCACGCGCCAGATCGCCGACGGTGTCCTGCGGGAGACGACCAACCGCAACGAAGCAGGCCTGATCGTCCGCACGACTGAGCTCACCATGCCGACCGGCGTCATCTATCTCTCCAGCACCAACACCGGTGTCGTGGAATCCGGCGACGGTATCCATCTGCCGGTGGAACGCGCCGAGCCTCCGCTGACCTCGAAGCAGCTCGAGGAAATCGCGACCATGCCGGGGCTGGTGCCCTAGCGACGGAGGGGGACGAGGTCGTCGGCGTGGACGACCTCGCGCCGCTGCTCGGCGGGCAGGTCGTGGCTGGAACGGCCGATGAGGTCGGGCAGCTCCCTCGCGTCGAAGGCGACGACACCCCGCGCCACGGTGCGCTGCCGGAGATCCACCAGGTCGACGACGTCGCCGGCCTGGAAGTCACCGTCGACACCGGTGATCCCGGCGGCGAGCAGGGACCGTCGGCGGCGGACGACGGCCGTGACGGCACCGTCGTCGAGGTGCAGTTTCCCGGACGCGCCGGCGGCGTAGCCCAGCCAGAACCGGCGGGCCGACAGGCGGGAGTCCGCGGCGACGAAGGCCGTGCCGACCTCGGCCGTGGTGAGGGCGCGTGAGGCCTCGGAAGCGGCGGCGAGGAGGACCGGGATCCCGGCACTGGCGGCGGTACGGGCCGCGGCGAGCTTCGAGACCATGCCGCCGGTGCCGAGCCCGGAACTCGACATGCCGACGGTGATACCGTCCACATCGGACTCCCCGGCGACCTCGGCGATCTTGCGAGTCGCGCCGTCACGGGGATCCCCGTCGTACAGACCGTCCACATCGGACAGCAGGACGAGCGCGTCGGCGCCGATCAGGTGGGCGACCAGCGCGGCGAGCCGGTCGTTGTCGCCGAAGCGGATCTCTTCGGTGGCCACGGTGTCGTTCTCGTTGACCACGGGAACCGCGCCGAGGGCCAGCAGCCGGGTGAACGTGTTCTGCGCGTTGCGGTAGTGCGCGCGGCGCACGACGTCGTCCGACGTCAGCAGAACCTGGCCGACGGTCAGGGAAAACCGGCCGAACGACTCGGCGTAGGCGTGGGCGAGCGCGAGTTGCCCGACGCTGGCCGCGGCCTGCTGGGTGGCGAGGTCACGCGGTCGCTTGCCGAGCGCGAGCGGCGCCAGTCCCGCGCCGATCGCTCCCGAGGACACCAGCACGATCTGCGTGCCACGGGAGACCCGGTCGGCGATCGCTTCGACCAGCGCGTCCAGCCTGGCCACGTCGAGACCGTCTCCGGCGGTGGTCAGCGCTGAGGAACCGACCTTGACGACCACCCGCTTCGCGTCGGCGATCGCCGCCCGGGTCGAGCTCACTCGTCGTCCGCCCCGTCTTCGACTCCGTCCGGGCCGTCGCGGCGGATCCGGCGGGCTTCCTTGCGCTCGGAAGCACCGATCCGGCTGTTGTTCTCCAGCCGGACGTCGGTGCCCCGGCCGGACATGTGCACCGCGACCCCGGCCGGGGTCGACGGCTCCCATTCGAACTGGACGTCGCCGATGGTGACCGGGCTTCCCGGCACGGCGCCCTTGCGGGCCAGCGCCTCTTCGACGCCGAGCCGCTGCAACCGGTCCGCGAGGTAGCCGACGGCCTCGTCGTTGCCGAAGGTCGTCTGGCGGATCCACCGCTCCGGGCGGACACCGCGCACGATGAAGGCGCCCTCCTCGTCGGGGTCGACCTCGACGGTGAAGCCCGCGTCGTTGACGGCCATCGGCCGCAGCACGACCTTCTCCGGCTCCGGTTCCGGCTGCTCGGCGCGATACTTCTCGACCACGGCGGCGAGCGCGTAGGTCAATTCCTTCAGTCCCTGTCGGGAAGCCGTGGAGATCTCGAACACACTGAGCCCGCGGGCCTCCAGTTCCGGGCGGACGAACTCGGCGAGTTCGGCGGCGTCCGGGACGTCGATCTTGTTGAGGACCACCACGCGCGGCCGGTCGGCGAGGTCGCCGCCGAGGCTCGGGGTGTAGCGGGCGAGTTCTTCTTCGAGCGCGTCCATATCGGACAGTGGGTCGCGCCCGGGTTCGAAGGTGGCGCAGTCGATGACGTGCACCAGCACCGCGCACCGCTCGATGTGCCGCAGGAAGTCGAGGCCGAGGCCCTTGCCCTCGCTCGCGCCTGGGATCAGGCCGGGGACGTCGGCCATGGTGAACACGGTCGAGCCCGCGGTGATCACGCCCAGGTTCGGCACCAGGGTGGTGAACGGGTAGTCGGCGATCTTCGGTTTGGCCGCGGACAACACCGAGATCAGCGACGACTTGCCTGCCGACGGGAAGCCGAGCAGGCCGACGTCGGCGACCGAACGCAGTTCCAGTACGAGGTTCCGGCTCTCTCCCGGCTCGCCCAGCAGCGCGAATCCGGGCGCCTTGCGCGTGTTGGAGGCCAGCGACGCGTTGCCGAGGCCCCCACGACCGCCCTGGGCGGCGACGAAGGTGGCTCCGGAGCCGACCAGGTCGGCCAGGATCTCGCCGCCCTCGGTCATCACGACGGTACCGGAGGGGACCCGCATCTCCAGCGTGTCGCCCGCCGCTCCGGCGCGGTTGCCGCCCTGGCCCATCTTGCCGTTGCCGGCGCGGGCGTGCGGGCGGAAGTGGAAGTCGAGCAGCGTGTGGACGTTCGGATCCACGATCAGCAGCACGTCGCCACCGTTGCCGCCGTTGCCGCCGTCCGGGCCGCCGAGGGGTTTGAACTTCTCGCGGTGCACCGAGGCGCAGCCGTTCCCACCGTCACCGGCGGTCAGATGGATCACCGCGCGGTCCACGAAACGGGACGCCATGACTTGCCTCTATTCATTCGCGAGAAGGGGATACACAAAACAAACGAGGGGTGGGTCCGGATATTCCGGCCCCACCCCTCGTCAGAGGTTCTAACTCGAAGCCGAAATTCAGGCTTCGGACGGCACGATGTTGACCGTCTTGCGGCCACGCTTCTCGCCGAACTGGACCGCACCGGCGGCCAGCGCGAACAGCGTGTCGTCGCCGCCACGGCCGACGTTCACGCCGGGGTGGAACTTGGTGCCACGCTGGCGGATCAAGATCTCGCCCGCGTTGACTTCCTGGCCGCCGTAGCGCTTGACGCCCAGTCGCTGCGCGTTCGAATCGCGACCGTTGCGGGAGCTGGACGCACCCTTCTTGTGAGCCATGGCTCAATCCTCTTTCTGACGAAGATCCGGAGAAAGTTCTACTTGGAGATGCCGGTGACCTCGACGCGGGTCAGCTTCTGCCGGTGACCCTGGCGCTTGTGGTAGCCGGTCTTGTTCTTGAACTTGTGGATCCGGATCTTCGGACCCTTGGTCTGCTCGACGACCTTGCCGATGACCGAGACCTTCGCCAGTGCGTCGGCGTCCGTGGTGACGTCGCCACCGTCCACAAAAAGGACTGCGGGGAAGGTGTGCTCAGTACCCGGCTCGCCTTCGAGCTTCTCGACCTCGACGACGTCGCCGACGGCCACCTTGTACTGCTTGCCGCCAGTCTTGACGATCGCGTACGCCGACACGGAAGTCTCCTGCTTACTCGACAACGGGTGGGGGCTTGCGTGACCGGCCCACCGGATCTCTCTCGGCGGTCCAAGGTCTGCGCAAGGTGCCCGCCGCTAAGTGGCGGGCCGCTCTACAGGTTACGGGGGGCTCCCCGGTGCGATCACACCGGGGTGCCCCTCGGTGTTCACTAGCTCTTTTCCGACGCCTTGACCGGCGGACCGGCCGGCCGCGAGGCCGCCCGTCGCGGACGGCGGCGGGTGGTGGAGCGACCGGCCGGGGCCGGGACCTCCACCTCGGGTTCGGTGTGCTCTTGTGCCACAACAGCCTCAGGAGTCACCGGCACCTCGGGAGCTTCGGGCTCCGGGCCCGATTCCCCGACGACCGAGATCTCTTCTTCGCGCGCGGCCGGGGCCTCGTCGTCCGAGGTCGTCACCGGTTCACCGGCGAGTTCGGTCGCGGGTGCCTCGGTGATCGGCTCGGAAACCGGCTCAGCCGCCGCCTCGGCCGCCTGTTCGACGGTCGCTTCGGCAATGGGCTCCGAAGACCCCTCAGCCTCCTTCGCCTGCTCTGCGGGCTGTTCAGCCACCTGCGGCGCGTGGCCGTTGAGCGCGACGCCCTCGACGTTCTCCGTGACCTCGTGCGGGTGCTCACCCTTGGCCGCCTTGGCGGCGTTGGCCACGGCTTGGACCGCCGAGACCACCGACTCACGCGGACCGGAAGCCTGCGGGGCCTCGGTCTTGGCCGCCGCGGGCTCGTTCTGGCTCTGGTCTTCACCCTTGCCGCGGCCACGGGACCGGCGGGAGCCCTGCTCCTTGCCACCACCGCTGCCGCTGCCGCCACTGGCACCGCCGTGGCTGTGGCCGTTGCCGCCACCACCGGTGCGCTGCGGTTCGGTCGAGACGACCACGCCGCGGCCCTTGCAGTGCTCACACGGCGTGGAGAACGCCTCGATCAGCCCGGTGCCGATCTTCTTGCGGGTCATCTGGACCAGGCCGAGCGAGGTGACCTCGGCCACCTGGTGCCGGGTGCGGTCGCGGCCGAGGCATTCGGTCAGGCGGCGCAGCACCAGCTCACGGTTGGATTCGAGCACCATGTCGATGAAGTCGATGACGATGATGCCGCCGATGTCCCGGAGCCGGAGCTGGCGGACGATCTCCTCCGCCGACTCCAGGTTGTTCCTGGTCACCGTCTCCTCGAGGTTTCCACCCGATCCGGTGAACTTGCCGGTGTTGACGTCGATGACGGTCATCGCTTCGGTGCGGTCGATGACCAGGTAGCCACCCGAGGGCAGCCAGACCTTGCGGTCCAGGGCCTTGGTGATCTGCTCGTCGATCCGGTGATCGGCGAAAGCCGAACCGGTGCCCGTGTACCGCTTGACCCGGTCAGCCAGGTCCGGCGCCACGTGCTGCACGTAGTCGTAGATGGTGTCCCAGGCCTTGTCGCCCTGGATCTCCAGCTTGGCGAAGTCCTCGGTGAACAGGTCGCGCACGACCTTGACCAGCAGGTCCGGCTCTTCGTAGAGCATGACCGGGGCGCTGTTCTTCTTGCCACCGTTGCCGGCTTCGGCCTTCTCCTTGATGACGTCCCACTGCGCCTTGAGACGGCGGACGTCGCGGTCCAGCTCCTCCTCGACGATGCCTTCGGACGCTGTGCGGATGATCACACCGGCGTCCTCGGGGACGATGCGCTTGAGGATGTCCTTCAGACGGCGGCGCTCGTTCTCCGGGAGCTTCCGGGAGATGCCGGTGGCCCCGCCCGCGGGCACGTAGACCAGGAAGCGGCCCGGCAGCGAGATCTGGGTGGTCAGCCGGGCGCCCTTGTGCCCGACCGGGTCCTTGGTGACCTGGACCAGCACGGAGTCGCCGGTGGAGAGCGCCTGCTCGATCTTGCGGGCCTTGCCCTCGAGACCGGCGGCGTCCCAGTCGACCTCACCGGCGTAGAGCACGGCGTTGCGGCCACGCCCGATGTCGATGAAGGCGGCCTCCATCGAGGGCAGCACGTTCTGCACGCGGCCGAGGTAGACGTTGCCGACGATCGAGCCGGTGCCCGACGAGGTCACGAAGTGCTCGCACAGAACGCCGTCCTCGAGCACGCCGATCTGGGTGGACTCGCCCTTCTCGGCGACGACCATGGTGCGCTCGACCGACTCGCGGCGGGCGAGGAACTCGGCCTCGGACAGGATCGGCGCGCGGCGGCGGCCCGCCTCGCGGCCGTCCCGGCGGCGCTGGCGCTTGGCCTCGAGCCTGGTCGAGCCGCGCACGCTGCGGACCTCGTCCCTGGCCGGACGCTCGGTCTCGGCGGCCTTGGCCTGGCGGACGTGGACGACCGTGTTGGGCGGGTCGTCGGTGATGGCCTCGGCGTTGTCGTCGTCCCCGCCCTTGCGACGGCGGCGGCGACGGCGGCGCTTGCTGCCGTTGTCGGAGTCGCCGTCATTGTCCGGATCGGACTCCGCCGAATCAGACGTGACGGACGCCTCTTCGGCGTTCTCGGACTCGGCCTCTTCGGCGTCGGCGTCCTTCTCGTTCTTGTTGTTCTTGTCCTTGCCGCGCGGCTGACGGCCGCGAGGGGGCTCAGGCTGCTCGTCGTCGTTCTCGGAGTCGGCCGAGTTCTCGTCGCCGCCCTTGCCCCGGCCACGGCCACGACGCCCGCGACGGCGGCGGCGACGGCCGTTGGCGTCGTCACCGTCGTCGTCGGCATCGTCGTGGCGATCGGACTGCTCGGCCTGCGTCTCGTCCTCGTCGGAGGCGGTCTCTTCGGTCTGCGTGAAGGCCGGCTCCGGCTTGCGGGCGGGCTTCGCCGCGACCGGCTCCGGCGGCAGGAACAGCGGCGACGGCGCCGCGAACACCGGGACGTGCACGGCCGCCCTCGACGGACGGGTCGTTTGCTGCGGCGGCTCCGGGGTCACCGGGGCGGCCAGCGCGGGCGGAACACGCCGCGAAGGTGTCTCCACCTGCGGAGTGGGCTCCGGCTCGACCTCGGGCTTCACCTCGGGCTCGGGAGCCTTCGGGGTCTCGACGACGGGCGCCTCGGCGGCTGGAGCCGCTTCGGTGGTCTCGGGCTCGCCTCCGCCGGAGAGGGCTTCGGCGAGCTTGATGGCCACATCGCGGGTGACGCTGGACTGCGCGCTGCGAACGGTCTCGCCGAGCTCACCGAGCTTGGCCATCAGTTCACGGCTGTTGGAACCCAGGAGCTTCGCCAGTGCGTGCACCCGGATCCGGGGAGGCAGTTCGGCCAGCTGGCCTGCGATGGGTGTGGCGGTATTCCCGCCGGTGACGGCGGGTGTGTCCGCGTTCGACATATATCTCCTCCGCCCCCGGGCGCGTCGGCTGGCTCACACCGGCTCGACGCGGCCGCGCAGGGGCCCCTTTCTGTTCGTTCCGCCGTGGTGGTCACCAGCAGCGGGAATCCTTGCCCGGCACCGCGACGACGCCGGGATTGTCCGGGCGCCGCGTACGGCTGAAGGTCTGCTCGGCGGAGTGCTGGCCACGTGCGCGACATCGGGCCGCCCGCCACATCGTCGAGCCGCATGCAAGCGGCGACGCGTGTGGAGGATGTGCAGCACACCACCGGGCCACGAGACCGCGAGCGCCACCTCTCACGTGTGCCCGTCGGCCAGCGGCCAACGCGAGTATCCCACACCCCGGCCCCACTCCGGTGTACTCGGTGCCACAGACCTGACTCCCGGGCGCGCCGCGGCCACCGGCCGAGCGAACTTCGCGAGAGAACTTGTCGACCCGGCCGTGGGTGGCTAGCGTGCCGCTCGGGGGTGCCGATGCCAAGGCCGCGGCGATCCCCGTAGTCCCTCTGTTCTCCGGTGGGAGGTCCGGTGTCCCTGCTGGGGCGGTCCCTGCGAGCGGCCGTGTGCGCCTTCATGGTGCTCTGCGGTTCGATCTCCGCCGTCGCGACGGCGGAGGCGGTGCCATCGTGCCATCCCGAGGGCCGGGCGCTGCGCTACGTCGTCGCCTTCGACCGGGGCATCTCCGAAGCCCAGGCCAGAGCGGCCATCACCGGCGGCTGCGGCAGCACGACGATCTACTACCCGCAGATCGCGGTGGCCGTGGCGACCTCGGCCGACCGGGACTTCACCGAACTGGTCCGGCCCGCCGCCGCGTTCAGCGCGCAGGCGGAGCGGCTGGCGGTGCAGCGGGCGGCCGGCACCCCGTCGGCCAGGTCCACACCCTCACGCGCCGAACTCGAACCGACGGATCCGGCGAAGCTGTCCTCCGCCGACCGCACCGACGAGCAGTGGGACATGCGCGCGATCGGCGCCGACAAGGCCCGCGTGATCGAGCGGGGCAGCCGGGACGTCGTCGTCGGCGTCCTCGATTCCGGCGTCGACGACACCCACCCCGAACTGACGACCGCCCTCGACCCCGGCAGGTCCGCGGGCTGCCTGACTGGCGCGCCCGACCGGAACTGGGCCGCGACGACGTCGGCGCACGGCACCCATGTCGCCGGGATCATCGCCGCGGCCGACGACGGTAAGGGGGTCACCGGGGTGGCGCCCGGTGTGCGGATCGCCTCGGTGAAGGTGATCGACGATCGCGGGTACGCCGACCCCGAGGCAGCCGTCTGCGGGCTGATGTGGGCCTCCTCACAGGGCATGGCCGTGACGAACAGCAGCTACTTCGTCGACCCGTGGTCGCTCTCGTGCGCCCACGCCGACGAACGGGGGGTGGTGAACGAGGTGATGGCCCGCGCCGTCGAGTACGCGACCTCGGCGGGCACGCTCAACGTCGCCGCGGCGACCAACGAAGCCGTCGGGCTGGTGCCGTCGCCGCGCTCGGGTGTCGAAGTCCAGGCCGCAGGCTGCCAGGCGCTGCCCGCCGGCCTGCGTGACGTCGTCGCGGTGTCGTCTGTGAGCGCGGAGCGGGTCAAGGCCGGCTACAGCTCGTACGGGCTGAGCGTGATCGACGTGACCGCCCCCGGCGGCGAGGCCGGGCAATGCGTGCTTTCGACCGTTCCCGGCGGGTACGCGCCGCTGTGCGGGACGTCGATGGCGGCGCCGCACGTCGCCGGTGTCGCGGCCCTGCTCGCTTCGGCGCGTCCCGGCTACAGCGCCCGCCAGCTGAAGCGGACGCTGGACGCGCAGGCGACGCCGATCGCGTGTCCCGCCGACTACGACCTGACCGGCGACGGCTCGCAGGACGCGTACTGCACCGGGTACGCGGGGTTCAACGGCTTCTACGGGCACGGGATGGTCGACGCGCTGGCCGCGGTGGCGCCGAGGGTGACGGGTTCGAACGCGGCCCGGTGAGCAGTCGGCTTCTCGCGGTGGGCCGCGTGGGGTCGCTTGGGGAAAGTTCGTAGGCCTCGGCACCACCGCCAGCAACGCGGGGCAGGGTGTGAGGGGTCCCTTTCCTACCTTGCGAGTCAGGGTCCCGGCAAAGTCGCAGAGATACTGGTCAGGCGGCTCTTCGTCGCTGTGTGTGAGGCTGACGGTGTAGGAATGGGGGCGTTGAGTGTCCCAATTCCTACCTCGCCGCGGGGTTACGCCGGTTGCGGAGCTTGATTAACAGAGGTTCAGGGACATGCGCTCGGCCCTTTGCAGGCATTAGCGATGTCAAGCCCGGATTACCACCAGCAGCTCTGCGTTTCGGTGTCGCGAAAGCCACTTTCGGGACCTCTGGTGTCGCGAAAGTGGCTTTCGCGACACCGGGGGCGGCCGCGCTTGACGTCTGAACCACCCTTCGGTCGTGAGTGGCAATTCGGGTCAGGGCGGACCGGCAGTTGCTTACCCACATGTGATCAGCCCGACGGCGCGAGGCCTCGGACCTTGATCAACAGAGGATCGGGGACACTCAACGTCCCCGATCCTCCGTCGATCAAGGTCGACTTCATCGAGCGGGGAGGATGACACCGTTTCAGCGGGTAGGCAAAGACAGGTCGGGGAGAACCCGAATCGCCACTCACGACCCGCTTGACCAGCTCCGCGACTTTGCCGGGACCCTGACCTCGAGAGTAGGGAAGGAAGCCTCACGTACTTCGAGCGGACGAGGGTGCCGATACCACGCGGTTCGGCGGGTCAGCGCAGCAGCAACTTTCCGAAGCGTCGCGAAGACGCGTAGATCCCGACTGCCGCCAGCGCCACCAAGTACGCCACGTTCCCGACCATGCTCCACGACAGCACACCGACCGAGAGCCCGCGCATCAGCTCGATCCCGTGGTACAGCGGGAAGATCCGCACGATCCACTGGATCGCCTCGGGATAGACCGAAAGCGGGTAGAACGTCGTGGAGAACAGGAACAGCGGCATCAGCACGAGGTTGATGTAGTCGAACTGCGACACCGACCGCAGGAAGGTCACCAGCACGATCCCGATCGCGGAGAAGGCCATCGCGACGAGCAGCGCCGCCGGGATCATCAGCACCGCCCACCAGGACCCGGGCAGGCCCATCGCGGTCATCACGCCGAGGAAGGTCACCGAGTAGATCCCGCCGCGCAGCACCGACCAGCCGACCTCGCCGAGCGCGATGTCCAACGGCCCGATCGGGGTGGCGAGCATGGCGTCGTACAGCTTCGCGTACTTCAGCTTGAAGAACAGGTTGTACGTCGAGTCCATGATCGCGCCGTTCATCGCCGACGCCGCGAGCAGGCCGGGTGCGACGAAGGCGACGTAGCTCATCGTCTGGCCGCCGGGACCGACGACCTCGCCGACGAGTTTGCCGAAGCCCAGTTGGAAGGCCATCAGGTAGAACAACGGCTCGAAGGCGCCGGACACGAACAGCATCCAGACGTGCGAGTAGGTCAGGAAGGTGCGTTCCAGCACCGCCTTCGAGCGGCCGCTGTACATCGCGGGCGGCAGGACGCGCAGGAGGACCCCGCGCCTCGGCTTTCCACGTCGCTGCGCCTCGGTGAGAACAGCCACGTCAGACCACCAGCCGTCGGTAGAAGTACTTGTGCGCCAATGCCCAGCCCACCCCGGCCAGCACGACCAGGAAGGCGAGGTGCCCCAGGGTGGCGAGCGGGCCGACGGAGCCGAGGCTGACCGCCCTGGCGGCCTCGTTTCCGTGCCACAGCGGGGAAAGCCAGGCGATCCACCTCAGCGGGGCGGGCAGTTCGGCTATCGGGAAGAACGTGCCGGAGAACAACGTCATCGGGATCAGGATGAACCGGAACACGAGGCCGAACCGCGCGCCCTCGTCGAAGGTGGTCGCGGCCAGCGCCATCACCGGGGTGCCGCAGGCGATTCCGGTGAGCACCCCGATCAGGATGACCACGAGCACGCCGAAGCTCGTCCACGAGCCGAACAGCGCGGCGATGACGGCGTAGATCGATCCGGCCAGCGCCAGCCGGATCCCGACCCAGATGAGCTGGCTGCCGAGCACCTGTCCCGGGGTGATCGGGGACGCGGTGACGGCCACATAGGTCTGCTGCCATTTGAACCCGGACAGCACCGGGTAACTGGACTCCCCCACCGCCAGCTGCGCGGCGCCGGCGACGAGCAACGCGGGCGCGACGTACTCGAGGTACGAGAAACCACCTGTCGCGGCGCCCGCTTGCACCTGCGAGCCGAAGCCGAGCCCCATCGCGGCCAGGAACAGCACCGGTTGCAGGCCTGTCGAGTAGAGCGTGGACAGCCAGTACCGGCGGTACCACATCCAATACCCCTCGACCCGCAGCCAGGCGCCGAGCCAGGTCGACACCACGCGGCCCGTCGAGGCCTTCGTCTCCGCTGTGGTCATCAGTCCACCAGCGTCCGGCCGGTGAGGCGGAGGAAGACGTCCTCCAGCGAACTTCGGCGGACCAGGCTCGACAGGGGCCGCAGCCCGCGCGCGTGCGCCTGTTCGAGGGTGGCCTCGCCGGTCATCGTGTAGAGCAGGACACGGTCCGGCAGGACCTCGACGCGTTCGGCGAGGCCCTCGATCTGCTTCGCCGCGGCCTCCTGCTCGCCGTTCGGGAACCGCAGTTCCACTACCTCGCGGGTGGAGTACCGGCTGATCAGGTCGGCGGGCGAGCCCTCGGCGGCGATGCGGCCGTTGTCCATCACGACCAGCCTGTCGCAAAGCTGCTCTGCTTCATCCATGTAGTGCGTGGTGATGATCAGGGTGGTCCCGCCCGCCTTGAGCCGGAACAGCCTGTCCCACAACAGGTGCCGGGCCTGCGGGTCCAGCCCCGTTGTCGGCTCGTCGAGCAGGAGCAGTTCCGGGTCGTTGACCAGGGAGCGCGCGATGGTCAGCCGCCGCTTCATCCCGCCGGAGAGCGAATCGACCTCCGCGTCCGCCCGGTCGGTGAGCTGGGCGAACTCCATCAGCTCGTCGGCCTTGCTCCGCACGTGCGAGCGGGAGAGCCCGAAGTAGCGGCCGTAGATCTGCAGGTTCTGGCGGACGGTGAGCTCGGTGTCCAGGTTGTCCTGCTGGGGCACGACGCCGAGCCGGGCACGGATCTTCGGCCCCTCGGCGTCCGGATCCATGCCGAGGACCCGCAGGTCACCGTCGCTGCGAGGGGACACGCTCGCGATCATCCGCATGGTGGAGGACTTGCCCGCGCCGTTCGGCCCGAGGAAACCGAACGCCTCCCCGGGGCGGACCTCGACATCGATCCCGCGTACGGCCTCGAAATCGCCGAAGCGCTTGACCAACGCTTTCGCCTGCACCATCGCCGGGCCGTGCTCTGAGTCACCCACGGTTCGCACCCTAGGACCTGGCACCGACAAAATTCGACCGGTTTAACCACACCCTTGTTGGCCGGTCCCGGCTCGTCGATACTCACCGACCATGAGTCTCAAGTCCCGAATCGCCTTGTTGTCCGTTTTCGTCAGCGCCGGGCTGCTGGTGGCTCCCGCTTCACAGGCGGCCGAGGCCACTGTGGGCGGCCGGACCGTCGACCCGCGCCCGTCCACCGCCAAACTCGCCTTCGAACTGCACAAGCTGGCCCTGCTGAGCCACGGCAAGATCCGGGTGAGCGGCATCGGCCGCAGCAACGAGGGCCGTCCGGTGTGGGCGGCGAGGGTCGGCCACGGCAAGACGCGGATCCAGTACGTCACCCAGCAGCATGGCGACGAGCCGCTCGGCACGCCCGCCGCGCTGGAGTTCCTGCGCAAGGTCGGTGTCGAACGCGGCTCATGGCAGCGGGAGCTGCTGTCGAAGGTGACCGTCGACATCGTCGTGCGCGCCAACCCCGACGGGAACGAGCGCGACTGGCGCTACAACTACGACCCGGACGCCACCCCCGAGTACGGCGAGAAGGGCAAGGGTTACGACATCAATCGGTACCACGACCCGGCAGTGGCACCGAAGGACAACCCGGCCACCGAGGCGGGCCTGATCCAGCGGCGGAACGCTTCGTTCAAGCCGGACATCATGGTCGACTACCACATGCAAGGCCGGTACCAGGACGCGAACGGTAAAGAGATCACCGCTTCGACGCTGTGGCCGACGAACGCGGGCGTGAAACAGTCCGATGTGGACTTCGCGAAGCAGATCGCGGTCGTGGTGCAGCGGTCGATCGACGGCAACGGCGGCTATGTCTCGCAGTACCCCGGCGGCGACTACCAGGGCATCGCGCGCAACGGGTACGGGCTACTGGGCAACGGCAGCGTGCTGATCGAACTCGGCGCCATTCCGGAGCGGGAGCAGGCGCAGATCCAGGACGCGCTGGCCTCGATGCTCGCGATCGCGCGGACCGCGGCCGACGGTTCGGTGCGGAAGGTCGACCCGGCGAAGGCCGACGCGATCCCGCCGCGTGGTCCGGCTTTGCCGGGTACGGTCGAAGAGGCGCACGAAGCCGCCTGAAGCGTGAGATGAACGGGACTTTCATGGCAAATTTCGCCATGAAAGTCCCGTTCATCACATCGGCGAGGGCTAACGGACGGTGACCGACAAGCTCCGCGTCACCCCGTTGACGGTGACCGAGAGCCGCGCCACCCCCGACCGCAGCGCCGTCAGCACCCCGGTCCCCTGGTCGAAGGACGCGACGTCCCACGGCATCGCGGGCAGGAACCCGTCGGCGACGTGCGTGCCCCAGCCGCCCTTCCAGTCCGCACTGACCGGGTACGACACCGGCACCTGACGCGCTCCCTGTGCCGCCACGGCCCGGATGTCCGCCTTCTCCCCGCGCGCCAGCGACGAGGGCCCGGACAGCGTCAGCGCGTCGACGTTCGGCCGCGTCTCGAACCGCACCGGCTGTGCCTTGTCCCCCGGCTCGAACCGGACCATCGTCCAGCCGACGAAACCGCCGTCACCGGGGGCGGCCGCGGGCGACTTCCCCGAGTTGCCGTTCACCAGGTACGGCACACCGTCCACGCGCGACAGGTTGAAGACGCCCGCGTGTGAAGCGATCGCGGCCACCTGCTTCCCCGATTCGCGCTCGAAGGCGGTCAGCCAGCCGGTCAGCATCGCGGCCTCCTTGCGGTCGGCCAGTTGCGAGTTCCCGGTGGGGCTCGGGTCCTTGACCGGGTGGTGCATCGCGACGACCACGCCGCGGACGCGCCTGTCGGTCTTCGCGCCGTCGAGCGCCTCGCGCAGCATCCGGATCTGGTCGAATCCGCCCGCGCGCAGCGATCCGCGCGAGGAGTCCATCAGTACCAGGCGGATCCCGGCGACGTCGACGACGCGGTGGGTCTCCCCGAACGCCGCCTGGAACTCGGTGATCCCGTGCCCGCCATCGGCTTCGTGGTTGCCAGGGACGTAGTACCAGGGTGCCTTGCCGACGAGTTCTTCCTCGATGATCGAGCGAGCCAGCACGAAATCGGCGGCCGTGCCGCGGTCGACGAAGTCGCCGTTGATCAGCACGAGATCCGGTTTCGCCGCCACCGTCTCGCGCAGCGCGCGCCGTGCCTGGACGACCAGCGGGCCGTTCGGGTCGTCGGCGGTGAACTGCGCGTCGCTGACCACGGCGATCCGCAGTCCGCCGGTCGCCGTGCCGTCAGTGATCAGCGCCGGATCACGCGGCGCCGAATCGGCCGGGACGGCGGCCGCGGGCGCGACCTCGAAGGTGAGGTCGTCGAAGACCAGCCGTCCTTCGTACTGCTGGTCCGGGACGTTCTCGACGGCGTAGAACTTCGTCAGCCGCTGCCCGTCTGGGAGTCCGGCCGGGATCGCCGCGCGGACGTAACGCCAGCCTGTCCAGTCGACGCTCAGCGACAAGTCCACAATGGACGGGACGTTGGCGGCGTCGCGGAGTTCCGCCCGCAGCCAAGCACCCTTCGCGTCGCCGTTGACCCACAGGCCGACGCGCTGGGCGCCGGGCGGCAGCGCGATCGGCGCCGCCGAATTGACGTAGGCCGCGCGCGTGGCGTTGGTCCCGTTCAGCCGGTAGTCCAGCGCCAGCCCTCGGCCGCCTTCACGGCCGGGAGCCTCGGAAAGCGCGGCGCCGACGACGGCGGGGAAGACACTGGCGGTCCAGCCCGCCGGGCCGTCCAAAGACGCCACCATCCGGGATTCCGTGCCGACGGACGCCGCGAGGTGCGTCGACTTCCCACCGGCGGTTGCGGTGATCGCCGAAGCACCCGACGCCTTCAGCGCGGTGACCGCGAATCCGTCGCCGGACGGCTCGATCCGCACCACCGTGGGGTCGTAATCGAGTTTGACGTCGTCGGGCTCGATCCACGTGCCGTAGCCGTCGGCGTCGTAGCCGAACACCTTGAACGTGCTCTTCGCGCCTTCGCCGGACAGCGCGACCTGTTCGGTGCTGGTGCCCAGCCGGACCAGCGAACCGAGGACGTTCAGCGTGGCCTTGCCCAGGACACCTCCGCGCTTCGCGAGTACGTCGACGTTCGCGGGCGCGTCCGGCCGGAGCCGGTCGGCGTGCGCGGTGAAGACACCGTCGGTCACCGTGCCGCGGAAAGGATTCGTGCTGAGCCACTGTGCCTTGGCGGCCACCGCCGCGCCGGTCTCGTCGTGCGCTCCGGCCGCGAGTTTGCGTGTCAGTCCGGAAAGCACCCGCGTCGCGTCGGCGGTGTCCCGCGCGGGACGCGGCGAGAATCCGGTGAGGCGTCCGCTGCCGGGCACGGTGGTGACGCCGATCCCGTTGGGCACCAGGCGTTCCCCGCCGTCCGATGGCGAGTTGCGGACCAGCGGCGTCTTCTCGCCCTCCTCACGGGCGAGCAAGGTCGAGGAGCCACCACCGTCGAGGTTGATGGCGTCGTCCGCGCCGAGCGACTTCAGGTGGCGGGCGAGTTCCAGTTCCGTCATGCCGCGGCTGTCGGCCTGGCGGCCGTCGACCGTGGCCAGCCACATCTTCGTGCCGTCGGCGGAGAACCCGACCGCGGTCCGGGGATGCATGGCCACGTTGTCGACCGGCTGGATCGCGCCGTCGCGCAGCAGGACGATGTTCCCGCCGATCGAGACCGACAGCTTGCCCGCGTCGCTCTTCGGCGCGTACGCGACACCCACCCGGTCACCGGTCTTCAGACCGGACAAGGTGTCCACGCCACCGTCACGGGCGAGCAGGACCGTCGCGCCGGCGGCGATCGGGCCGTCCGCGGGCTGCGGCCGCACCTGTGTGACGACACCGTCCCGGAGTTCGATCTCGACGACGCGCTGGGCGCCCGCGACCGAAGTCCGCCGGGACGCCGCGCCCCACAGCGGCGTGTAGACGCCGATCGCGTTCCCGCTCAGCACCGGGCTGTTGAAGTTCGACGCGGGCACGACCTCGCCGTCGGGCAAGGTGACCGACGCTTCGAGGAACACCTCCGCGAGCCGCGCCTTGCCCTCCTCGGTGATCGACGCGGTCAGGTTGTGGCCGCGTGCGGGCGCCGTCTGGAGTTTCCCGGCGTCGACGCCGACGCCGATCGGTGCTCCGGTGGCGTTGATGTCGAAGAAGTCGCCGTTGACCCCGGCGACCGCGCCGGTCCTGGCGACCTGCCGAGAAAGCGGCGTCCGCGCGGAAACCGTGCCAGGGCTGAGATACGTCGGCTTGAGCGTCTTGCTGGTGAGATCGACGGCGAGGGTGTCGCCGCGGATCCAGCCCGCCGGGTCGTAGCGGTCGAACTCGGTGAGACTCAGGCCGGGCGCCACGCGCGAAGTCGCGCTGGTGGTGACGAGACCGTCGTCGGGCGCGGCCACGGCGTACGCGGACGGGCCCTCCTTCGCCGACGAGGCAGCGGGGGCGGCTTCGACGGGCGCGGGCCCCAGCGGAGCGGCCAGCGGATCAGCGGACGCCGGTGCGGCGACGAACGATCCGGGCAGCAGGGCGGCGAGCAATACCAGGCGTGATCTTCTCACGAAGTACCCCACGATCGAGTGACAGGCGGCTCAGGTCAGCACAGCGGACGCGAGCCGCCAGGAGAAGACCTCGAGGTGAACGTGAACCGAACGGCGTAGGGCGCCGAAGATCAGGGCGTGAACGGCCCGGCGAGAAAGGTCTCGGCCGCCGTGCCGTCACCGGTGATCCCGAGACCCGATTCGGCGAGCCCGACCCGTTGCCACAGCAGCAGGTCCAGCCCTTCCGCGGTCCCTTCTACGACGGCTTCCGCGGTTTCGGCGGGATCGGCCCGCCGCGAGCCGGGGATGCCGTCTGTTCCCGGCGGTGTGATCAACCAGGCGTGTCCGGTGTCGGATGTCTTCAGCAACAGCGGAACGGTGACCACCGGCGGGGTGTGCCAGCGCTTCACCTTCGGCAGCATGCCGAGGAGGACCTCGTCCACGCCATCGGCGGCGATGGACGGGTCGAGGGTGTGTTCGGTCCCGGCCGCGCGGTGCGCGTCGAGCAGGTGCACCGCGGTCTCGTGGACCTGGCGGCGGTACCAGAAGGCCTTGGTCTTGGCGGCGGCGGTGAAGTTCCAGGCACCGTCGTCCGGCGAGGCTTCGCGCAACGCCTCGATGAGGCCGTCCGCGCAGTCGCCGTACCAGGCGGCGATGTCCTCGTCCGGCTCGACTCCGAAGAGCTGCGGGGCGGGGTCACCGGTGCGGACGATCCCGGCCGCCCAGCGATGCACGTTGCCGAGGTGGACGACCAGATCACGCAGGCGCCAGTCGCCGCAGCACGGCACGGGCGCGGCGTGGTCCCCGGTGCGCGCCACCAGTGTGAAGCCGCTAACGAGTTTCCGCAGGTGTGCCAGGTACTCGTCCGGTGTCATCGACAAACCCCCGGGTCCGTGGATGGCGCGGTGATCCCGCGCCATCCACGAGTGTGTCAGGCCTCGGGGAACCAGAGCTTGAGCTCGCGCTCGGCCGACTCCGGGGAGTCCGAACCGTGCACCAGGTTGTACTGGGTCTCCAGGGCGAAGTCGCCGCGCAGGGTGCCGGGGGTGGCCTTCTCGACCGGGTCGGTGCCACCGGCGAGCTGGCGGAAGGCGGCGATGGCGCGGGGGCCCTCGACGGCGAGCGCGACCAGCGGGCCCGAGGTGATGAACTCGAGGAGTTCGCCGAAGAACGGGCGCTCCTTGTGCTCGGCGTAGTGCTCCTCGGCGACCGAGCGCTCGACGGTGCGCAGTTCGAGGGCGACGAGCTTCAGGCCCTTGCGCTCGATGCGCGAGATGACCTCGCCGACGAGGCCGCGCGCGACGCCATCGGGTTTGACGAGGACCAGCGTGCGTTCAGTCACGGCGGTATTTCTCCTTGGGTGGGTTTCGTGCTAATCGCCCGGAGCCTACTGGGTGCTTCGCCACTCACTTCACGTCGGACCAGGGAATGGCTTCGATGCGCTCGATGTTCTCCTCGCCCCACTCGCCGAGTGGGGCCATCGCGGTGTTGAGCGAATCTCCGAACGCGGTCAGCGAGTACTCCACCTTCGGCGGAACCTGGTGGTATACCTCGCGATGCAACAGGCCGGTGGCCTCCATCTCGCGCAGTTGCAGGATCAGGACCCGTTCGCTGATGCCGGGAACCTCGCGCCGCAACTCCCCGAAGCGCAGCGGCCCGTCCTGGAGCGCGAACAGGATGAGCCCTTTCCATTTTCCGCCCATGACGGCGATCGCGGCGTCGAGCCCGCAGGTGAACGTGCGGTTCTTGGTCATCTTCACACTTACCTTTTTGTCGGTACCCGGCAAAATAGTAGGTACTTGTACAAATGTACGCGACGCCCCAGCATGAGGTCATCCCACAGATTTCCCTTGACTGGAGTGAAAAATGACGAAAACACCGGTGACCGTCGTCGGTCTCGGTTCGATGGGCTCGGCCCTGGCGAGCGCGTTCCTTTCGGCCGGGCATCCGACGACGGTGTGGAACAGGACGGCTTCGAAGGCCGATCCCCTTGTCGCGCAAGGAGCCCGCAGTGCCGCGACGGTCGAAGACGCGCTGCGGGCGAGCCCGCTGATCATCGCCTGCCTGACCACCTATGAGGACACTGTCGCGGCTTTGGAACCCGCCGCGCTGACCGGACGCGCCTTGGTCACCCTGAACAGTGGCTCACCGGCGGGAGCGCGCCGGATGGCCGACTGGGCGACCGGCCACGGCGCGCGGTTCCTCGACGGCGCGATCAAGAACGTGCCGTCGGCCGTCGGCGCGCCGGACACGCTGCTGTACTACGGCGGCGACAAGACCGTCTTCGACGAGCACGTCGACACGTTGCGGGTGCTGGGCGGCGACACCGTCCACCTCGGCGAGGAGACCGATCTCGCCGCGCTCTACGAGATGGCCGTCGGCGGCACCCTGTTGCCCGCGCTGGTCGGGTTCTTCCAGGGTGCCGCCCTGCTGCGGTCACGCGGGCTCGAAGCGGAGACGCTCCTGCCCTACGCCACCAAATGGTTCGAGATGATCATCTCGGTCCTGCCGATGCTCGCCAAGGAAATCGACAGCGGCGACTACTCGAATCCCTCCTCCTCGGTGGACATCTTCCACGCCGGCGCCGCCGCCGACCTCGAACTGGCCGAGGAGGGCGTCGACGTCGGCTGGCAGCTTCCGATGCACGACCTCGTGCGGCGGGCCGCCGAGGCCGGGCACGGCGACCGCAGCATCGCGGTCCTGACCGAACTGCTCAGCGTTGGGGCCGCAGGGTCTTCGACCACAGCGAAGCACCCGTCGCGTCGCGCAGATCGACCGTGAGCGCACCGCTCCGTCCGTCGATGTTCACTTCTCCGAAGTGCTGGAACCCGTCCGCGGGTGAGGTGTTCGCGGCGGGCGGGGCGTGCACGAACACCGCTTCCGGCCCGAAGGTCGGGTCGAGCGTGTTCGGGCCGAACGCGCCGGCGTTGAGCGGGCCGGAGACGAACTCCCAGAACGGGTCGAAGTCGGTGAACGACGCGCGATCCGGCGAGTAGTGGTGTGCCGCGGTGTAGTGCACGTCCGCGGTCAGCCAGACGACGTTGCGCACGCGGCGCCGTGAGATCTCCCGCAGCACCCAGGCGAGTTCGGTCTCGCGGCCGCCGGGCGCGCCGGGCAGGCCGTTCGCGACACCCTCGATGCCCTTGCCGTCCGGGACGGTGAGGCCGATCGGGAGGTCGGCCTGGACGATCTTCCAGGTGGCGGTGCTGCGGTCGAGCGCGTCGACGAGCCAGCGCGCCTGCCGGTCGCCGAGGATCCGGCCCGGCTCGGCCTGGTCGGCGGTGTTGGCGTCCTTGTACGTCCGCATGTCCAGTACGAAGATTTCGGCGCGCGAGCCGTGCCGGAAGTTGCGGTGGACACGGCCGTCGACGGCCTGGCGCCGGTCGATCGGGTGCCATTCGTGGAACGCCTGGAACGCGCGGGCGGCGAGCACGTCGACGCGTTTTTCGGTGTATTCGGGGCGGTCGTCGAGGATCTCGCCCGGGTACCAGTTGTTCACGACCTCGTGGTCGTCCCACTGGACGTAGGACGGCACGTTCGCGGTGAAGCGCTTGAGATTGTCGTCGAGGAGGTTGTACGCGAACTGGCCGCGGTACTCGTCGAGCGTCTCGGCGACCTTCGACTTCTCCGGGGTGACGATGTTGCGCCACACGCGCCCGCCGGGCAGCGCGACGGTCTCGGTGAGCGGCGCGTCGGCGTAGACCGTGTCTCCACAGTGGAGGAACAGGTCCGGGCGACGGTCGGCCATCGCGCGGTAGATCGTCATCCCGCCGCGTTCGGGGTTGATGCCCCAGTTCTGCCCGGCGACGTCACCGGACCACACCAGGCGGACGTCCGAGCGGCCGAACGGGGCGGTGGCGAACCGGCCGGTGACCGGCTCGCTGCGGGTGCGGCCGTCGAGGGCTTCGGCGGTCACGCGGTAGTAAACCTCGGTCCCCGGCAGGAGACCCGCGACGCGGACCTTTCCGGTGCCACCGGTCTCCGGGCTCATCACCGGCCCGCGCACGCGGCGCGCGTGGCGGAACGAGGGGTCTCTCGCGACCTCCACGATCAGTCGCGAAGGCCGATCGGCGCGCGACCAGACGATGCCGGAGCCGGTGGTGACGTCGCCGGACTGGACGCCGTGGGTGAGCACCGGGCGGTCGCCGCGGATCAGCGGGACGGCGCCCGGCGTCGCGGTCGCGGTTCCGGGGAGGAGCAGTCCGCCCGCGACGGCCCCGGCGCCGGTGAGACCGGCTTTGAGCAGCGTGCGGCGGTTGTGGTGGGTTGCGGTCATGGCGCGGTTCTATCCCGCGGCCACGGCCGATGGGCCAACTGCGGTTTGCGCGGCGGTGAACGAGTGGGCGGTATTTCCGCCTCCACCGATCGGCCGCTGTTTGCCCGGTGTCCCCGCCGGTAGTTTCGATCTCGGGATGATCGATCCGGAGGGGGGAACGATGCGAAGATTCCAGCGTGGCTTCGTGCTGCTCACAGCGGCTTTGGTGACGTCGGGCCTGGTGACGGGGGTCTCGTCCGCGGACGAACTGGGTCGCGTGAGGGCGGTGATCAGTTACACCGAGTACGGGATCCCGCACATCGCGGCGAAGGATTTCGACGGGCTCGGTTACGGCTACGGCTTCGCCGCGGCGAAGGACAACATCTGCGTACTCGCGAACACCTATCTGACGGTGTCCGCGCGGCGGTCCGCGTACCTCGGGGCGGGCGGCCATGGCGATCCGGCGATGAGCGAGGCGAAGAACAACCTCGACAGCGACCTGCACTTCCGACGGATCAACGACTCGGGCGTCGTCGAACGCCTTGCCGCCCAGCCCGCGCCGCACGGCCCGCGCACGGAGGTCCGTGAGTTGGCGGCCGGATACGTCGAGGGTTACAACGCATACCTGAAGGAAACCGGCGTCCAGGGGATCTCGGATCCGGTGTGCCGCGGCGCGGACTGGGTCCGGCCGATCACCGAACTGGACTTCTACCGGCACTTCTACGCCGTCACCTCGGTGGGCGGACAAGGCGTGCTCGCCGCCGACCTCGCCAGGACACAGCCGCCGTCCACAAAGGACGTTCCGGCGGTGGGACCGGATGCGGCACCGCGGATCGCCGACGGGTTCCGCAAGGCCACGGGCTCGGGCGAACTGGGCAGCAACGGCATCGCGATCGGCGCCGACGGGACGCGCTCCGGCGGCGGCCTGCTGCTCGGCAACCCGCATTATCCGTGGCAGGGCGGGCGCCGGTTCTGGCAGTCACAGCTGACCATTCCCGGCCGGTTCGACGTCGCGGGCGGGAGCCTGCTGGGTCTGCCGCTGCCACAGATCGGGCACAACGCCGACGTCGCGTGGACGCATACGGTGTCGACCGCGGTCACGTTCGGCCTCTTCGAGGTGGCGCTGACGCCCGGCGACCCGACAACGTACCTCGTCGACGGCGAACCGGAGAAGATGACCGCGCGTGAGGTGAAGGTCGAAGTCCGGGAGCCGAACGGCGAGCGGCGGCTGGTCGGCCGCACGTTCTACGGGACGCGCTACGGCCAGGTGATCGGGTCGGCCTTCGGGGTGCCCACGCCGTGGACGGCGAAGTCGGCGCACGCGCTACGGGACGGGAACGCGGGGAACCTGCGCGGTCTCAACACCTGGTTCGAGCTCAGCGGATCACGCGGCACCAAGGACGTCGCCGAGGCGCTCGCACGCACGCAGGGTGTCCCCTGGGTCAACACCGTCGCCGCCGACAGGGCGGGAAACGCGCTCTACAGCGACATCCAGGTCGTCCCGCACGTCACCGACGACCGGGCGACGAACTGCGGGACCCCACTGGGCCGCGCCCTGTTCCCAGGCACCGGTCTGTCTATTTTGGACGGTTCGAAGTCCTCGTGCGACTGGGGTTCCGACCCGGGATCCTTGGAACCGGGTCTGTTCGCGCCGTCCCGGCTGCCACTGCAGCAGCGACGTGACTACGAACTCAACGCCAACGACAGCGCCTGGCTGGCCAACGCCCGCGCCCCGATCACCGGGTACCCCCGGATCGTCGGGACGATCGGGACACAGCGGTCCGACCGGACGAGGGAAGCGCTGATCACCGCCGAGGAAGGCTTCGCGGGCAAGAGATTTACGACGTCGTCGATGAAGGACGCCCTGTATCGCGACCGGAGCCGCACCGCCGAGCTCGCGGCCGCCGACACGGCGAAGATGTGTGCGGCCTTCCCGGGAGGGCAGGCTCCGTCCGCGTCTGGACCGGTTCCGGTCGGCGACGCCTGCGCGACACTCGCGTCCTGGGACCACACGTTCCGGCTCGACAGCCGTGGCGCGCTGTTCTTCCAGCGGTTCGCGGAACGGATCGGCGGGCTGCGCGGCAGCTGGCAGGTCCCGTTCGACCCGAACCAGCCGGTCACGACGCCCAACACCCTTGCCGTCGGAAACCCCGCGGTGCAAAGCGCTTTCGGCGACACACTCGCCGAGTTCCGTGACGGCGGCATCCCCGTCGACGGCAGGCTCGGCGACAACCAGTCGGTGACACGCGCCGGGCGACAGATCCCGATCCACGGTGGCCCGGGCGGTCTCGGCGTGCTCAACGTGATCACGGCGCGGTGGGACCCGGCCAGGGGCAACCACGAGGTCGTGCACGGCTCGAGCTTCGTGCAGGTCGTCGGGTTCGGCGGCAAGGCCTGCCCGGACGTCTCGACGATCATGACGTACTCGCAGTCGACCGATGTCACCTCACCGCATTTCGCCGACCAAACGCGGTTGTACTCGCGGGGCGGCTGGGTGCGGGGCCGGTTCTGTGGCGCGGATATCGCGAAGTCGCCGGAACTGCGGGTGGTGAGGCTGCGGTAGGCCCGGACTGGGTCAAGGTGGTCGGTACCTGGCGCAAGTAGTCCTCTAGTTGCGGTGGGGCGGGCTACTGCTGAGGTACCTGCTGCTGGCTCGGGAGCGTTCCGGCGGCCATCCGCCGTGCCACGTCCCGCCGCAGCCACAGCAGCCACAGCCAGAACCCGAGGAAGATCACCCCGAGGATCGCCACGGCGGGCAGCGCGACGAAGAACGCGATCAACGCGACCTGGAGGACGAGCACCGCGGGCACCGCCCAAGGCTTCTTCAGGAAACCGCACAGCACGATCAGCCCGACCGCGAGCACGAGCACCGACCAGCCGGTGAACGAACCGACACCGCCGCCGAGTCTCGCCACCACCGGCAGCGCGAGCGCGACGCTGATGCCCTCCATGATCAGCGAGCCTGCCATCACACCGCGGAAGGACTTCATCGGGTCCTTCGCGGGCGGCTTCGGGGTCTCGTCGGTCACGCCGGCTCCTTACCGAACAGGGTCCTGGCCTCGCCGGCGGTGACGACCGAGCCGGTGACCAGCACGCCTCCGCCCGCCAGTGGTTCCTCGGGGTCGTCGCTCTGCTCGACGAGGCCGATGGCGGTTTCCAGCGCGGTGTCCAGGCTAGCCTCGGCGACCACCCTGTCCTCGCCGAAGATCGAGATGGCGATCTCGTTGAGTTCGTCGAGCGGCATCGCGCGCGGCGACGAGTTCTTGGTGACGACGATCTCGGAGACGACAGGTTCGAGGGCGTCCAGGATGCCTCGCGCGTCCTTCTCGGCCATGACGCCGACCACGGCGACGAGGCGGCGGAAGGCGAACTCCTCGGCGACGGTGGTGGCGAGCGCCTTGGCACCGTGCGGGTTGTGGGCCGCGTCCAGCAGCACGGTCGGTGCGGCGCGGACCCGCTCCAGCCTGCCGGGGGTCTCGACCTCGGCGAAGGCCTCTCGGACGGCCTCGACGACCAGTTTCCTGTCCTTGCCCGCGCCGAAGAACGCTTCGACGGCGGCCAGCGCGAGTGCGGCGTTGGCCGCTTGGTGCGCGCCGTGCAACGGCAGGAAAATCTCGTCGTAGACCCCGCCGAGGCCCTGCAGCTTCAGCATCTGCCCGCCGACGGCGACCTCGCGCTCCAGCACGCCGAACTCGCTGCCCGCGCGGGCGACGCTGGCGTCGACCTCGACGGCGCGTTCCAGCAGGATCTTCTGCACTTCGGGGTCCTGCTCGGCGATAACCGCGACACTGCCGGGTTTGATGATCCCGGCCTTCTCCACCGCGGCCTTGGCCGGATCGCCGCCGAAGTACTCGACATGGTCGACGCCGATCGGCGTGATGACGGCGACGTCGCCGTCCACGACGTTGGTGGCGTCCCAGGAGCCGCCGAGACCGGTTTCGACGACCGCGGCCTCGACGGGCGCGTCGGCGAAGGCCGCGAACGCCATCCCGGTGAGCACCTCGAACTTGCTCATCGGTACCGCGTCGGGCCCGCCCGCGTTGTCCACCATGGTCACGTACGGCGCGACGTCCCGGTACAGGTCGACGTACGCGGCGGCGGAGATCGGGACGCCGTCGAGCGCGATCCGCTCGGTGACCAGCTGCAGATGAGGGCTCGTGTACCGGCCGACGCGCAGGCCCATCCGGGTCAGCAGCGCGTCGACCATCCGCGTGGTCGAGCCCTTGCCGTTGGTCCCGGCGACGTGCACCACCGGGTAGCCGCGGTGCGGCTCACCCATGAGGTTGACCAGCGCCGCGATCCGGGCGAGGGACGGCTCGATCTTGGTCTCGGGCCAGCGCAGGTTCAGCTCGGCCTCGACCGCGAGCAGCTCGCGGCGTGCCTGCTGCCCGTTCGGGTCGGCCGGGGCGAGGTCGTCGCCCTGGTCGTCCAGTTCGTGCAGCTCCACGTCCTCCGGGGCGACGAGGTCCGGCACCGGGCCGAGCGCGAGGTTGTCCCCCAGCTGCCCGATCCCGCCGATGCCACCGCCCGCACCGCCGCCCGCCTGGTACGCGGCGTCGGGTGCGTCCAGATCCGGGTCGGTGTCGTCGGACGGATCGTGGGCACGCGCCCCCAATTCGTCCACACCGGCGAAACTGTCCAGATCTGCCAGGTCCGGGGATTCTGCGAATTCTTCGGAATCCCGGCCGTCACCTCGCGGCACGAACTCTCCTCTAACCCTTGCTCTTGTCGTCCCGAGTCTACGTGCGGCTTTGCTGGCACTCTCGACGCATGGGGTTCAACCACAACGACCACTACCACCCGCTGCTGCTCGACCAGCTGCCTCCCGGCCCCGGCGTGGCGCTGGACGTCGGCTGCGGCAGCGGGCGATTCGCCCGGCGGCTCGCGGCGACGGGCATGCACGTCGAGGCCATCGACCGGTTCGGGCCGATGATCGACATCGCCCACGCCGCGGGTTCACCGGGTCCAGGCACGATCTCCTACCGGCAGGCCGACTTCCTCACGGAGAAACTGCCGACGGAGGCCTACGACTTCGTTTCCTGCCTCGCTTCCCTGCATCATGTGCCGTTCGACACGGTCACGAAGCTGCGGGACGCGCTGGTCCCCGGCGGGGTGCTGGCCGTCCTCGGTGTCGGCAGACCCAGCTCGCCCGCCGACTACGCCCGTTCCATCGTCGCCTCGCCGATCAACGCGCTGGCCAGGGCGATCGTGTCCGCGGGCGAGCGGCTGAACGGCGGGATCGATCCGCTGCCGACGGCGCCGATCGTGGAGACGTTCCCGCCGATGCACCGGATCCGGCGCGACGCGGCCAGGCTGCTGCCGGGAAGCAAGGTCCGGAACCTGCTCTTCTACCGCTATCTCCTCGTCTACCGAAAGCCAGAAAACGATCACCCCAGGTGACACCCCAAGTGGGTGAACCCGGCACGCGATTACCCGATCGGCGGCGTTCGCCCGGCTGGATCCGGTTCATTTTGGAAGGGCCATCCAGTCCGGAGATCGGGGTCCTCATGCGCTTCAGACGCGTCCTGTTCGCGGCCGTCTCGACCGTCGTCCTGCTGATCGCCTCCACCGCGGCGGCCACCGCCGCCGAGCGGTCCTACCGGAATTACGTCGCGCTGGGTGATTCCTACACGTCCGGACCGCTCATCCCGCTCCCCCGGTTCGATCCACTCTTCTGCGGCAAATCGACGCAGAACTACCCGTCGATCCTCGCCGCGGCGCTGCGGGTCCGCTCCTACACCGACATCAGCTGCGGCGGTGCGGACACCACCAACATGACGCGACCGCAGAGCGTGCTCCTCGGCAGCAATCCGCCCCAGTTCAGCGCCCTGCGCGCGAACACCGACCTGGTCACCGTCGGCATCGGCGGCAACGACTACGGCGTCTTCGGCACCCTGGTCGGCACCTGCCCGTCGCTGCGGGCGAGCGACCCCACCGGGAACCCCTGCCAGGACAAGTTCACCGTCGGCGGCGTCGACACCATGAAGGCCAAGCTCGCCGACACCGGCAAGAACGTCGAGAAAGTGCTGGCCGGGATCCACGCCCGCTCGCCGCGCGCCGACGTGCTCGTCATCGGCTACCCGCGGATCGCGCCGCAATCCGGCTACTGTCCGAAGATCCTGCCCTTCGCCGAGGGCGACTACGCCTGGCTCAACGACGTCGAGAAGGCGTTGAACTCGGCGATCGAGAAGGCCGTCGCCGCCGACGGCAAAGCTTCCTTCGTGGACACTTTCGGCCCCTCGGCCGGACATGACGCCTGCGCGCCGAAGGGGGCCGCGTGGATCAACGGGCAGCACACGAAACTGCTCGCCGCGGCGGCGTATCACCCCTACCGGACCGGGATGGCGGGCGTCGCCAACGTGATCCTCCGCCACCTCCGCTGAATGCTATGAACGGTCCGTTCCTCGCAAATTTTGCAAGGAACGGACCGTTCATAGCGCTCGTCAGGAGGCAGGCAGCGTCGCCAACCGGGCGTTGATGCGCTCGATGTCGGCGACCGCGGTGTCCTTGCGGGCCCGGATCTTGCCGATCACCGGCTCCGGCGCCTTGTCGATGAAGGCCTGGTTGCCGAGCTTGGCCTCGGCCTGCGCCAGTTCCTTCTCCGCCACGCCGAGGTCCTTCCGCAGGCGCTTGCGCTCCGCGGCGACGTCGATCGTGCCGGACAGGTCCAGTTCGACGGTGACGACGCCGGCCGACAGCCCGACCTCCAGCGACGCGCTCGGCGCGAAGCCGTCCCCGGGCTGGGTGAGCCGGACGAGCGAGCGGATCGGCTCGTCGTGGCCGGTGATCTCGGCGAAGCCGTCGCCGGACAGCCGCGCGGCCACCTTCTGGCTGGGTTTGAGGCCCTGGTCGGCACGGAACCGGCGGACCTCGGTGACCAGTTTCCGCACATCGGCGATCCGCTTGTCGGCCACCGCGTCGGCGTAGGAGCCGTCCGCCACCGGCCACGGGGCGATGACGAGCGACTCGCGGCCGGTCAGCGCCGTCCACAGCTTCTCGGTGACGAACGGGATGAACGGGTGCAGCAGCTTCAGCACCGTGTCGAACACGTGCCCCAGCACCGCGCGCGTCGCCGTCACGCGGGCCTCGTCACCCTGGAAGACCTGGACCTTCGACAGCTCCAGGTACCAGTCGCACAGCTCGGTCCAGGTGAACTGGTAGAGCGTGTCGGTGGCCTTGGCGAACTGGTAGTCCGCCAGGTATCCGGTGACGTCCTCGACCACGCTGTCGAGCCTGCCGAGGATCCAGCGGTCGGCCTCGGTGAGCTCGGCGGGCGCGGGCAGCGGGGCGTCCGCGGCCGCGCCGTTCATCATGGCGAACTTGGTGGCGTTCCAGAGCTTCGTGGTGAAGTTCCGGGAACCGGCGACCCATTCCTCGCCGATCGGCACGTCGGTGCCCGGGTTGGCGCCGCGGGTGAGGGTGAAGCGCAGCGCGTCGGTGCCGTAGCGGTCCATCCACTCGATGGGGTCGACACCGTTGCCCGCGGTCTTCGACATCTTCTTGCCGTACTGGTCACGGACCATGCCGTGCAGCGCGATGGTCTTGAACGGCGCCTCGCCGGTGGCGTAAAGGCCGAACATCATCATCCGCACGACCCAGAAGAACAGGATGTCGTAGCCGGTGACCAGCACCGACGTCGGATAGAACTTGTTCAGGTCCGGCGTCTTCTCCGGCCAGCCGAGGGTGGAGAACGGCCACAGACCCGAGGAGAACCAGGTGTCGAGGACGTCCGGGTCCTGGGTCCAGCCCTCGCCCGAAGGCGGCTCCTCGTCCGGTTCGACGCAGACGACCTCGTCGTTCGGGCCGTACCAGACCGGGATGCGGTGCCCCCACCACAGCTGGCGCGAGATGCACCAGTCGTGCAGGTTGTCGACCCAGTCGAAGTAGCGCTTCTCCATCTCCGGCGGATGGACGTTCACCCGGCCGTCGCGCACCGCGTCGCCGGCGGCCTGCGCGAGCGGGCCGACCTTGACGAACCACTGCAGCGAAAGCCGCGGCTCGATCGGCTCCTTCGAACGCTCGGAGTGCCCGACACTGTGCAGGTACGGACGCTTCTCGGCGACGATGCGGCCCTGCTCGCGCAGCTTCTCCCGCACCGCGACACGGGCCTCGAAGCGGTCCATGCCGTCGAACTCGGTGCCGGTGCCGTCGATGCGGCCCTGCTCGTCCATGATCGTGATCATCGGCAGGTCGTGGCGCTGGCCGATCTCGAAGTCGTTCGGATCGTGCGCGGGAGTCACCTTGACCGCGCCGGTGCCGAACTCCGGGTCGACGTGCTTGTCCGCGACGATCGGGATCCTGCGCCCGGTCAGCGGCAGCTCGACCTCGGTGCCGACGAGGTGCGTGTAGCGCTCGTCGTCCGGGTGGACCGCGACGGCGGTGTCGCCGAGCATGGTCTCCATCCGGGTGGTGGCCACGACGATCGCGTCGTCCCCGTCGCCGTAGCGCATGGAGACGAGTTCGCCCTCGACCTCTTCGTGCTTCACTTCGGCGTCGGACAGCACCGACCGCAGCTCCGGCGACCAGTTGACCAGCCGCTCGGCGCGATAGATCAGGCCGTCGTCGAAGAGCTTCTTGAAGATCGTGTTGACGGCCTTGGACAGGCCTTCGTCCATGGTGAACCGCTCACGGGTCCAGTCGACGCCCTCGCCGAGGCGCCTCATCTGGGCGAGGATCCGGCCGCCGTGCTCCTGCTTCCACTGCCAGACGCGCTCGACGAAGGCCTCGCGGCCGAGTTCGCGGCGGCTGGTGCCTTCGGCGCGGAGCTGCTTCTCGACCAGCGCGTGGACCGCGATGCTCGCGTGGTCCATGCCCGGCAGGTACAGCGTCTCGTCGCCGAGCATGCGGTGGTAGCGGGTGGCGGCGTCGATGAGCGTGTGCTCGAACGCGTGCCCGATGTGCAGCGAACCGGTCACGTTCGGGGGCGGGATGACTACCGTGAACGGCGGCTTGTCCGACGTGGGGTCGGCCGTGAAGTACCCGGCGTCCACCCAACGCTGGTAGAGCGAGGCTTCTTCGTCGGCCGGGTTCCAGGCACCCGGTAGGTCGGTCTGCTGCGGCTGGGCGTTCTCGGTCACAGTTGACAAGTCTACGAACCCTCACTAGCGAGTTCCTCACCGGCCGTAACGCCGGCCGTTCCCAGCCGATGAGGTGATGTCGTCACACACTGGGGAGGGACGGGCTCGTGGAAGACCGGCGGCTGGCCACACCTCCGGATCTGATGGATCCGGAATGGCGCAAGCACGCCGACGTCGATGACTGGCTCGGCGCGAAGAAGGACATCAGGCAGCGGGCTTCGCGCCGCGGTTTCCGGGTGTCCCCCGGTCCTGTCCTGGTACTGGCGCTGATCGCGCTCGTGGCCGCCGCGGTCGTCGGGCACCAGGTGCGGGGCTCGGGGGTCAACGACGTCCCTGGCTTCGGGCAGGCGCCGAGAGCGGTCCCGCTGTCCGGCGGGGTCGACCTCAACCGGCCCTACGACCGAACCCCGGCCGCGAACTGGGCCGAAGGACTCGCCGGAATCACCGTGCCGCCGGGGCAGGCCGTCGGCGGCTTCACCGCGAAAGAGGTCGACGCGGCGTATCGGACGGTGACGGAAGCCATCGCGGCCGCGCGGCTCAGCTCCCGGGCCCTGCAGAACAAGGACGGCTCGGAACTGCTCGCCCTGCTTGCCCCGAACGAACGCGCCCGGCTCGAACCGGCGCTCACGAGCGCGCTCACCGTCGAGAAGGGCAGGTACCTGACCCTCATCGGCCCGAACCGTCTGCTGCAGGTGCGACCGCGGATGACCGGCTCCCTCACGGCGAAGCCCGGCGACGAGGGCGAGCTGATCGTCCACGCGAGCTACACGACCGCCTACGCCTTCGACGCCTTTCCAAGCGAAGCCCGGACGCCGGCGGACATAGTCCCGTTCATCCGCGAGGAGCAGGACTACGTGATCCGCAAGGCCCCACCGTTCGCGAAGGCCGACGCCGGGCTCGGTTTCGGCGAGGGCTCGGGCTATCACTCGAACATGGCGTGTGACGCGATCAAGACCGGCATCCTCGCGCCCCAGTACGCTGACAAGAGCAAACCCGTCGACGGTGCGATCGCGGTCGACGAAGCCGACACCTACGACCCGACGAAACCCCTGCCGTCGACGGGCAACTGTGAGTAGCCGAATCCTGGGGAAGAGGACCGAGATGGACGAAGAAGACCGGCGCATCGAGACTCATCCGGATCTGGTCGACCCGAACTGGCAGAAGCACGCCGAACTGGACGCCTGGCTCGGCGCGAAGAAGGAACTCAAGAAGAAGCGCCGCAAGCAGCGCAAGGTGGCCGGGGCGTCCGTCGGCGGCTACCGCGAGCCGGGCTCGAACCGGTGGCCGGGTATCGCCGCGATCGTCGGCCTTGTCGTGCTGGTCGTGGCCGCGGTGACGGTGAACGCGGTGCAGGAGCGCGGCGTCAACGACACGCCCTGGTTCCCACTGGACGAATCGCAGATCACGCGGACCATCACGGACGCCTAGCGGCGAACAGGCGTGCCTGAATATCAGTCACGCGTGACTGGATGGACGACACTCCCTCGGTCGCGCACGGGGCCGGCAAGGCGCACGATGGTGGCATGACCCGCGAAGCACCCGCGAACGACGTTGACGAGACCCAGCTCGAGGTAGGGAAACCGAAGAGCTGGGCGGCCGGGATCCCCGGGGTCGCGGTCTCCTTGATACGCGGCGTGGAGCAGATGGGCGCCGCGCGCACGGTCAAGACGCTGCGCCTGCTGAACCAGCGCGACGGCTTCGACTGTCCCGGCTGTGCCTGGCCGGAGCCGCGCGAGGTCGACGGCGAGCACCGCAAGCTCGCGGAGTTCTGCGAGAACGGCGCGAAGGCCGTCGCCGAGGAGGCGACCAAACGCCGGGTCGGCCGCGAGTTCTTCGCCGAGCACTCCATCCAGGACCTGGCGGAGAAGACCGACTTCTGGCTCGGCCAGCAGGGCCGGATCACCGAGCCGTTCGTGCTGCGCGAAGGGGCTTCGCACTACGAACCGATCTCCTGGGACGGCGCCTTCACCCTGGTCGCGGAGGAACTTCGCGCGCTCCAGGACCCGAACGAGGCGATTTTCTACACCTCCGGCCGCACCAGCAACGAGGCCGCGTTCCTCTACCAGTTGCTCGTGCGCTCCTACGGCACGAACAACCTCCCCGACTGCTCCAACATGTGCCACGAGTCCTCCGGCGCCGCGCTCGCGGCGACGACCGGGATCGGCAAGGGCTCGGTGACACTCGCCGACATCCACCGGGCGGACCTGATCGTGGTCGTCGGCCAGAACCCCGGCACCAATCACCCGCGCATGCTGTCCGCGCTGGAAGAGGCCAAGGGCAACGGCGCGCAGATCGTCGCCGTGAACCCGTTGCCCGAAGCCGGCCTGATGCGGTTCAAGAACCCGCAGAACGTCCGGGGCGTGATCGGCAGGGGCACCCCGCTGGCGGACGAGTTCGCGCAGATCCGGCTTGGCGGCGACCTCGCGCTGTTCCAGGCGATCGGGCACCTCCTGCTGCGGTGGGAGCGGGAGACGCCGGGCACGATCGTCGACCGCGCGTTCGTCGAGTCGTCCACCGAGGGATTCGACGCCTACGCGAACCATCTGCGGGAGATCGACTGGACCGAGGTCGCCGCGGCGACCGGGCTGCCGCGTGAGCAGATCGAGCGGCTGGCGCGGATGATCGCGACGTCGCAGCGGACCATCTACTGCTGGGCGATGGGCCTGACCCAGCACAAGCACGCGGTGCAGACCATCTCCGAGGTGGCGAACCTGGCGCTGGTGCGCGGCATGATCGGCGAGCCGGGCGCGGGCCTGTGCCCGGTGCGCGGGCACTCCAACGTGCAGGGCGACCGGACGATGGGCATCTGGGAGAAGATGCCGGAGTCGTTCATGGACAGCCTCGACGACGAGTTCGGCATCAAGGTGCCGCGAGAGCACGGCTACGACACCGTCGCCGCGATCCGCGCGATGCGGGACGGAAAGGGCAAGGTCTTCTTCGCCGTCGGCGGCAACTTCGCCTCCGCCACCCCGGACACCGAGCTGACCGAGAAGGCGCTCAAGTCGTGCTCGCTGACCGCGCACGTGTCGACGAAGCTGAACCGCTCGCACGTCGTCCCCGGCAAGACCGCGCTGATCCTGCCGACCCTCGGCCGCACCGAACGCGACACCCAGGCGGGCGGCGAGCAGTTCGTCACCGTCGAGGATTCGATGTCGCAGGTGCACCCCTCACGCGGCAGGCTGACCCCGGCCAGTGAGCACCTGCTTTCGGAGGTCGCGATCATCTGCCACCTCGCGGAAGCGCTGTTCGGTACCGGGCACGCCGTACCGTGGCGGGACTTCCACACCGACTACGACCTCGTCCGCGACCGGATCGCGCGTGTCGTCCCCGGCTGCCACGACTACAACGCCCGTGTCCGCGAGCCCGACGGGTTCGTCCTCCCGAACGCGCCGCGCGATTCCCGGCAGTTCAACGGGACCGCCAACGGCAAGGCGAACTTCACCGTCTCCGAACTCGAGTACCCCCAGGTGCCCGAAGGCAGGCTGCTGCTGCAGACGATACGCAGCCACGACCAGTACAACACCACGATCTACGGCCTTTCCGACCGCTACCGCGGGATCGAGGACGCCCGGCGCGTGGTGCTGGTCAACCCCGACGACCTGGTCTCGCTCGGGCTGGCCGACGGCGCGATGGTCGACCTGGTCTCGGAATGGCGGGACGGTGACCGCCGGGCGCCGAGCTTCCGCGTGGTCTCGTATCCGACGGCACGGGGCTGTGCCGCGGCGTACTTCCCCGAGGCGAACACCCTGGTGCCGTTGGATTCGGTGGCCGACAAGTCGAACACCCCGGTGTCGAAGGCGATCGTGGTCAGGCTGGAGCCGCTAGATTCCACCCCATGAACCCTGGGGACATCGCCCGCGAATCGGCGAGAACCCCGTGCTGGCCAACCTTCCCAGCGAGGAGGTCGTCGTCACCGAGCCGACCCAGCTCGGCCTTCCGGTCGCCAAGAACGGCAAGATCCCGCCGGGGGAAATGACCCGGCTCAGTTGATGCACCCGGTGTCGTCGGAGGTGATGGGCTGGTCGGTCCGGACTCCGGCCGCCCCGCCACCCGAGGAGACGCCCGGTCCCTTGTAGACCTGTCCGAGGACGACCTGTACACGGCCCGCCGCGACGGAATCGGCCTTCTGGGTTTCCAGCCCGCCGAGCAGCTTCGCGATCTCCACGGCGGGCCCGGACGCGTCGCTGAACCGGACGACGGAGGTCCGCCGTCCGGTCTCGGCCGTGGTCTCGCCCTTGCCGAACCCTTTCTCCGCCAAGACATCCGCGACGCGAGCGGCGAGACCGTCCTTGCCGCTCGCGTTGACGACGTCGACCGTGGGGCCGGCGGGCGTCTGCGGTGTCGTTGGCTGGGCGCCGATCAGCAACGCGGCGAAAGCGCGCACCTGGGCGGGATCCACCTGCACGGCGGTCGCGGCCGGCTGCCTGGGGTTGTAGCGATAGTCGGCGTTGACCACCGGGATCGTGTCGAAGGCGATGCCGCCGCCGGTGACGCCCCGCATCTGCCGGACGAAGTCGAACAGGTCCCACGAGCCGTCGAGCACGACCGAGCGTTTCACCGCGTCGATCAGTTCGGAGACGCGGGCCGGGTTGGCGAGTGTCCCGGCGGAGAGCACCTGCTTCGCCAGCCCGGCGAGGAACACCTGCTGACGGCGTACGCGGTCGAGGTCGCTGCGAGGCAGATCCTCCCGCTGGCGGACGAAGGCCAGCGCGTCTGCGCCCTGGATCGTCTGCCTCCCCGCCGGGAAGTTCGCCCCGGACTTGACGTCCTTGGTGGCCCTCTTCAAGCACACCTCGACCCCGCCGACGGCCTTGCTGATGTCGTAGAAACTCTGCAGGTTGACCTCGGCGAAGTGATCGATCTTGACGCCGGTGAGGTCCTCGACGGCCTTCAAGGTCGCCTTCCGCGCGGCCGTGATCGCCACCTTGTCGATCTCCGCCTTGTCGGTCTTGCCCGCCGCGCGCTGCTCGGTCGCCGAAGCGAACTTGGCGTGACCGAAGATCCCGTTGATCTTGGTCTTGTCCTTGGTCCCCGGCTCCGCGACCCAGGAGTCGCGCGGGATCGAGAAAGCTTTCACCGCCTGCTGGCCGTTGGGGATGCGGAGCACGATGAGCGTGTCGGTCAGGTCGTCGCCGTTCGCGCCAACCCGCAGCTCACGCAGCATCTCCGGGGCCAGCGGGTTGCCGTGCTCGTCGGTCCGCGAATCGCGCCCGACCAGCAGGATGTCCAGCGAACCGTCGGCGGGCCGCTCCCCTTTCTCCGGGGACTCGATCACGTCTTCACGGGTGACGCCGTCCAGCGAACTCACCGTCGAGTAGCCATACGCGGTCCCACCGAACACCGCCACCGCGAGCACGGCGACCACGACCTTCCCCAGCTTGTGCACGATCATCTGACGCACTGCAGGGGGTCGTTGCTGCATAGGTGACCCACTTCACATCCGCAGATGCGAGGCCCCGTTCAAATCGAGGATCGCGCCGGACGCCCACGCGGCCTCGGCCGAGGCGAGGTAGAGCACCGCCGCCGCGACCTCCTCCGGCGTACCGACCCGGCCGAACGGGCTCTGCCCGCGCAGGACTTCGCCGCTCTCGCCTTCGAGCTTGATCGCGACCCGGTCCGTGGCGGTGAACCCGGGCGCGACCGAGGTCACCGCGATCCCGTGCGGGGCGAGGGCGACGGCGAGCGACTGCCCGAGCGAGTGCAGCGCGGCCTTGCTCGCGCCGTACGCCGGGAACTCGGGCTCACCCTTGAAGGCGCCCCGCGAGCCGATGTTGACCACGCGGCCTGGCACGCCACGGTCGATCATGTGCCGCGACACGCAGTAGGTCACGTTCGCCGTGCCGAGCACGTTGACGTCGACCATCCGCCGCCAGATCCGCTGCCAGTCCGCGTAGGACACTTCGGCGACGGGATGGGCCGACGCGGACGACGGCGCGAGGGCGGCGTTGTTCACCAGTACGTCGACCCCACCGACCAGTGCCTCGGCCTCGTCCGCGATCCGGAGCGCCACGTCGGGATCGGAGAGATCACCCCGGACAAGACCGTGACCGGACCCCGGAAGCCCGCCGAACGTCCGCTCGGCGTCCTCCTGATTCGAGGCGTAGTGGACGGCGACACGGTCGCCCTTTTCCGCGAAGGCGCGGGCGATCGCACGGCCGATACCGCGCGACGCCCCGGTCACCAAGACACCCACGGCCCGACCCTACGCGGGTCAGCCGCCGAAGAGCTGGACCACCTTCCGGAACAGTTCGTAGACGCCGTAGGCGAACGGGAGCGCGACCCACAGCCACGCGAAGACCATCAGCCCGGTGCGGCGGCGCTCGGGTGCCTGTTCGGTCATCGGGCCGCACTCCTCGCGGGCTCGCCGGACGACGCCGGCTGGTGGAACTTCGGGTTGACCGGCCGCACCAGTTCGTTGGCGACGAAGCCGACGACCAGCAGGCCGATCATGATGAACAGCGACGTCGTGTAGAGATCGGGGCCGACCTTGCCCACCGACTTCTGACTGTCGGCGATGGCGTTGACGATCAGCGGCCCGAGCACCCCCGCCATCGACCACGCGGTCAGCAGCCTGCCGTGGATCGCGCCCACCTGGTAGGTGCCGAAGAGGTCCTTCAGATACGCCGGGATTGTCGCGAAACCGCCGCCGTAGAAGGACAGGATCAGCATGGCGCACAGGACGAACACGAGCTTCGAAGCGTTCGTGGTCAGCGCGATCACGAGGTACAGCAGGGCACCGGCGCCGAGGTAGAGCCGGTAGATGTTCTTGCGCCCCACCAGGTCCGAAGTGGACGACCAGACGAACCGGCCGAGCATGTTGGTGAGCGAGAGCAGTGCGACGAACCCGGCCGCGGCGGCGGTGCCGACCGGCGTCGAGGTCTCGCGGAAGAAGTCCGCGATCATCGGCGACGCCTTCTCCAGGATGCCGATGCCCGCGGTCACGTTGAAGCAAAGGACCACCCAGAGAAGCCAGAACTGCGGTGTCTTGATGGCGTTGCGCGCCGACACGTTCGCGGTGGTGATCATCGCGTTGCCGTGGTCGGTCTTCGGCTCCCAGCCCTTCGGCTTCCAGTCGTCGGCCGGGACCCGGATCAGCAGGATGCCGAGAGTCATGAAGACCGCGTAGACCAGGCCGTGCACGAGGAACGCCGTCGCGACCGTCCCGATCGTCCACGGCGACGCGCCCAGCATCTGCGTCGACCACGGGGAGGCGATCAGCGCGCCGCCGCCGAAGCCCATGATCGCGATGCCGGTGGCCATCCCCGGCCGGTCGGGGAACCATTTGATCAGCGTCGACACCGGCGAGATGTAGCCGATGCCGAGCCCGATGCCGCCGACCCCGCCCCAGCCGAGGACGACGAGCCAGTACTGCGACGTCGCCACGCCGAGCGCGGAGATCAGGAAGCCCGAACTGAAGCAGACCGTCGACACGAACATCGCCCAGCGCGGGCCGTTGCGCTCGACCAGTGTCCCGCCGAACGCCGCCGAGAGCCCGAGCATCACGATGCCGAGCTGGAACGGGAGCGCGCTCTGTGTGCCGCTGAGTCCGAGGGTCTTCTCCAGCGGGAGTTTGAAGACACTCCACGCGTACGCCTGCCCGATCGACAGGTGGACGGCCAGCGCGGCGGGCGGCACCAGCCAGCGGCTCCAGCCCGGCGGGGCGACAATGCGTGAACGGTCCAGGAAGCCGATGGCCATCCGGCGCCTCCGTACTCTGGGGGTGGGCACTGGGAATGTATTACTTAATGCCCGGCGTTGCAGTATTCGACTGTCGAATGACCGGCCAGAAGGGTGGACAAGTGGGCAGGGTGACGGTGCGCCGTCCGGTACGGATGATCTCCGCGACCCGGGACGTGCGACGGCCCGACACGCTGGCGGCCGAAGAGCCGCTGGAGATCCGCGTCGGCGGCAAGGCACTCGCCGTCACCATGCGGACGCCCGGCAACGACGTCGAACTGGCGCACGGGTTCCTGCTGTCCGAAGGCGTGCTCACCACTCGCGAGGACGTCGCGGTCGCCCGGTACTGCGACGGCGTCGACGACCAGGGCCGCAACACCTACAACGTCCTGGACATCGCACTGGCCGAAGGCGTCGCGCCGCCGGAGACGGGCGTCGAACGGAACTTCTACACGACGTCCTCGTGCGGCGTCTGCGGCAAGGCCGCACTCGACGCGGTCAAGCTCCGAAGCCGGTTTTCACCGGAGAAGTCCGAGTTCGCGGTGAGCAAGGATGTGCTGGCGAAGCTCCCGGACACGCTGCGCACCCATCAGAAGGTCTTCTCCAGCACCGGCGGGCTGCACGCGGCCGCCCTGTTCGACGCCGAGGGGGACCTCGCCGTCGTGCGGGAGGACATCGGCAGGCACAACGCCGTCGACAAGGTCCTCGGCTGGGCGCTGCAGGAAGGCCGGATCCCCGCGGCGGACGCCGGTCTCCTGGTGTCCGGCCGCGCCTCGTTCGAACTGGTGCAGAAGGCCGCCATGGCCGGGATCGGCCTGCTGGCGGCGGTTTCCGCGCCGTCGTCGCTGTCCGCGGAACTGGCCGAGGAGAACGGCATGACCCTCATCGGCTTCCTGCGGGGCGACAGCATGAACCTCTACACCGGCGAGCAGCGGGTGCTCGGGCTCGGGAGCTGAAGGGGACCTTCCCCGCGTCTCATGCGGGGAAAGCGCCCTTCACCGCGTGCCATGCGGGAAAAGTCCCCTTCAGCTCGCCACCCAGTTGCCGTGGAAGCCGTTCGGCACCCGGTCCGGCAGGTGCACGGCACCGACGGTCTCCAGCGTCTCCGCGTCCAGGATGGTCAGGTCACTCTTCCGCGTCGCGGGGTCGTAGACGAACCCCATCAGCACGCCCTCGTCCTCGGCCGCGTCCACAGAGGACGGAACGAACACGAACTCCCCCACCTGCGCGCCGTCGCCGAACCGCCTGCTCTGCACCGACTGCTTCCCGAGGTCGTGTTTGTACAAAACACCCGAAGACGCCGATCCGTCCTTTGTGGATATCGAGTAGCCGAAGCGGTGCCGTCGCCCGACCAGCCGCTCGTCGACGCGCGGGAACTCCTGGCCCTGGTCGTCGAGGCGTTCCTCGATGACCTTGCCCGCGGCGAGATCGACGGTCCAGCGGTCCAGGGTCGGCGGCCCCTCGGCCGGCCCGAGCAGTTCGCTGTCGAACATCTTCGGGTGCCGGACGACGTCCAGCACGACGTCGTCTCCGTCGTCATAGGCGTTCATCGGGTGGAACACGTAGCACGGCTCGATCTCGAACCAGCGGACGTCGCCGTTGCCGCCCTCCCGCGGCATGACGCCGATCCGCGCCGGGTACTTCGGGTTCCAGCGGTACGGCAGGCCCGCGTTGCCAGAGATCCGTTCACGCAGCTTCGCGCTGAGGGGATCCGGCACCTTCACCCTGCCCACCAGCGCCGACACCACCAACCGGGCGGGCGCGCGCAGGAACGAAGGCACGGACGCGGCGACGGCCTGTTCGGTCTCGAACGTGACCGGGAGGTCGTAGAAGACCACGTGCTTCTCGGTCAGGGAGAAGTCGTGCATCATCGGCGAACCGGTGACCTCGATGTCGACCTTGCGCCGCGCGTGACCCTGCGCGTCGAGCACCGAATACCGCACCTTGTTGCCCCACCCGAAGAAGTACGACACGGCGTGCAGTTCACCGGTCTCCGGATCACGCTTCGGGTGGGCGGTGTAGCCGCCGGGCAGGGTGCCGTCGAAGTCACAGACGCCGACGGTGTCGAGTTCCTCGGTCAGTTCGAAGCTGGAGGCGCCACCCTCGATCAGGGCGAGCGTCTTGCCCGCGTGGCCGATGACGTTCGTGTTGGCCCCCATGGACGCGGTCCCGGCAACCGATCCGCCTTCCCAGCGCTCACCGAGTTCCCGCGACAGCCTGGGGTTGCGCACCCAGCGGTTGCGGTACCACTCGGCGTGGCCGTCGCGCAGCCGGACGCCGTGCACCATGCCGTCGCCCATGAACCAGTGGAAGGTCGCCGGATCCACTTCGGACAACGGGTTCGGCCCGTTCCGCAGATAGCGCCCGTCCAGGTACTCCGGAATGTGCCCCGTGACATCCAGTTCGGTGATCGTGTGCTCACGGCTGACCGGGGCGAAGTTGCCCTCGAGGAACTTGTTGCCCATCACAGGCCCCCTGGATCTGATGACTGCAGCGACCATAACGTGGTTATGGATACATTTATAACAGGGTTATGGAATACTGGCAAGCATGTCACCGAAACCCGCCGCCGCCGAAGTCAAGGCCAAACTGATCGAGGCGGCGATCCGGCTGCTCTCCACCTGCGGCCCGGAGTCGCTGCAAGCCCGCAAGCTGGCGGCCGAGATCGGCGCGTCGACCATGGCCGTCTACACCCATTTCGGCGGGATGGGCGCACTGGTGGACGAGGTCGCACGGGAGGGATTCCGGCGGTTGTCGGCGAATCTGGGCGAGGTCGACGAGACCGGTGACCCGGTGGCCGACATCCTCACCTTGGCCCTGGCATACCGGCGGACCGTGGTGGAGAACCCGGAGCTCTACGCGGTGACCTTCGGTCAGAGCCAGCCCAGTGGGCAGAAGGCCGCCCAGGGTGACATGACCAACGAAGAGACCCGCCAGAACGTCAGCGAGGAGGGCATCGAGGCCTTCGGCTACCTCGTCCGCGGCGCGAAGCGGGTGATCGAGGCGGGCCGGTTCCGCCCTGCCCCGGAGTTCGCCGTCGCCGCCCAGCTCTGGAGCGCCGTGCACGGCTACATCACGCTGGAGGTCGCCGGCCATTTCGGCGACGGCGAGAATGGTGTGGACCACATCCTGGTTCCCCTGGCCACCGCCCTCGGGGTCGGCCTGGGCGACACTCTCGAGGCCGCGACGCGGTCCGCGCGGGTCTCGATCGAGGCATGGCGCGCGAAAGAGGGAAACGTCGGCACCTGATCCGGCGATACCCCGGTCACAGGTCGGTGAATCGTGCAACCTTTGGGCGGGAGCGCGCGTCTGACCTGGTAGAAGATCAAACGGGGAACGGGGACGGGTGAACGACGACGACCAGGGGCACGCGACGCTGCCGGGGGTGCGTGGCGCCCGCCGTTGGCTGAGCCGTCGTTCCGTGCTGATCGCCGGCGCCTCCGGTCTCGGTGTCGCGGGGCTCGCCGCCGGAACGGCCTCCGGAGCCCTGCCGTTCAGCGAAGCGCTCCAGCGGGCACTCGGCGTCGCGTCGCCGACTCCGGCCACCCAGCTCGGCAGCCCCCGCGTCGAACGCGTGTACTCCGAAGCCCGTGGCCGCGAGGTCGACCTCGTACTGATGCTGCCGACCAAGGCGCCGCCCAAAGGCCTGCCGATGTCGCTGATGCTGCACGGCCTCCACGGCACCGCGCGGCACGCCGCCCCCACCGGACTGCTCAAGCAACTCGGCAGCGACGTCGCCCGCAAGGCGGTGCCCCCGTTCGGATTCGTCGCGGTCGACGGCGGCGACCACTACTGGCACGAGAACCAGCCCGGCGACAACCCGATGGCGATGCTGCTCGAAGAGGTCCCTCGCTGGCTGGCCGCCCGCGGCCTCGGCGGCCGGGACGGGCTTCCGTTCGCCGCCACCGGGCTTTCGATGGGCGGCTTCGGCGCGCTGCTCTACACGCGGCGGCGTCTGGAACACCGCCGTCCGCCCGCCGCGGTCGCGGCGCTCGCGCCCGCGCTGATCACGTCGTGGGCGGAGATGAGCAAGCGGCGCGCGTTCCGCGACGCGACCGACTGGGGCTCGCTGGATCCGTTGCGCCACATCGACGTCACGAAGAGGGTGCCGACCGGGGTCTGGTGCGGTACCGAAGACCCGTTCATCGGCGGGGTGCGGAAGTTCATCTCCGAAGCGCGGCCGACGGTCGCGCACACCGCGCGGGGTAAGCACGGCGACACGTTCAACCGCACGGTCGTGCCGAGCCTGATCGCGTTCCTCGGCAAACATGTCCCGAAGAACGCCTGACCCGGGTCTCTCCAGACAAACGTGGCGGGTGTCCCCAATGCCACATTGGGGACACGTCCCGCTCTTCCCCGCCGCCGCCCCAAAGCAAGTAGTCCTCTACTTGCGGCCCGGCAGGCAGGCGTGAGTGAGCGGGTGCTGGCGCTCGCGTTCCCGGCGCCGCCCCTTGTCCGACCGTCCTTGACACGCACGAGAATGGATCGAACCGGGTTCAGACGCGGAAGTAGATCCTGGTGACGGTCGAACCCGGTCTCCGGTACTGCCGGACCAGATCGGCGACCTGATTCACCAGCACCAGGCCACGTCCGCCGATCTGCCCAAGCGACGCGGGACGACGGCCCGCGAGCGGATCGTTCAGCGTGCCTTCGTCGATGACCTCGCAAAGCACGTGGTCCTCGTCGCGCCAGACGCGGACGACACCGTGGCCCGAACCGTGCAGCACGCTGTTGGCGGACAGTTCCGCCACGGCGAGCACGAGATCCTCGACGCGGTCCGGGACGAGCCCGCTCTCCTCGGCCCGTTCCCGCGCGAAGTGACGCACCGCGGCGAGCCTGGAGAGATCGAAACGAAACGCGTCGGCCGCCCGCGGTTCGGGTAGCGGCAGGTTGTACTTCTCGACGACGGCGTCGGGAGCGTAACCCTCGCTCCGGCGGTCGCCGTCGGCGCCAGAGAGGGTCGGATGGGTCCGCTCGGCGTCGGCGAGGACGTCGTCGTCGAGCCGGATCAGGTCGTACGGGCACAGGATGCTGAGGTCGCGGTCGCCGAAAGCGAAGTTGATCAGCGCCTCGTGCTGCGCGCACGCCGGGTACTCGATGGCCGACCGCTCCGCCCAGATCGGCTCGCCGATGATCCGGACCGGCCCCGGACGACTGTCCGCGAACGCGAGGAGCACGCCGGGAAGGATGCGGCCCGGGTTGCGGCCTACTTCGGACATGTCGATGAGCTCGACCTCGGCGGCCGAATCACCCAGGGCTTCTTCGATGAGCGTCAAGTTCCGGCCCGGCACGGCCACCGCGACGGGTTCGTCGAGCTTCAGGCCCTCCAGGATGTACGGAACCGTACCGTTCAGATACTCGGAGTCACCGGAGTAGAGCAGGCCCACATGAGAGAAGGCTTCTGCGGTGACTGTCACGGACCCGTCTTACCCCGTCGGGACGATTCTGAAACCCTGCTAACGGAGGAAAACCCGAAAACGGTCCTGGGCCGATCAGCTGAGCCAGCGTCCCACCATCGAGATCAACCAGAATCCGATGAGCGTCGCACCGGCGAACAACCCGGTCCAGGCGACGAGCGCGCGGTTCGCCTCCGCGCTTCGCGCCGCCTTGACCCGGATGAGCGTGTACGCCGAAACGGCGAACAACGGCAACGGGATCAGCGGCAGCGGTGACAACCGGACGACCCCCGCCACCAGACAGGTCGCCACCAGCACGCCCAGCGCGATCGTCAGTGCACGCGGGATCCACAGATGACGGCGGTAGGCCCCGATGACGATGCGTTCGGTGAGTTCGACGAGTCCCCTGACCTCGCGTGGACTCGCGGCCGCCAGTTCGGGAGCCTCGTTCTCGTCCTTCGTGGGAGTCAGCGGCACCATCGCATCCTATCTCGGCCCGGAGAAAGCGACGCCCCGGCCGGAAGGATCCGGCCGGGGCGTCGCTTTTCGAATCAGTCGCTCAGGCGGACTTCTCGCCGCGCTCGCTGCTGCGACGGCGTGACGGCTGACGCGCCACGATCGTCGGGTTCACGTTCTCTCGAACGGTCTGCTCGGTGATGACGACCTTCGCCACGTCGTCGCGGCTGGGGATGTCGTACATGACCGGCTGCAGGACCTCTTCCATGATCGCGCGCAGGCCGCGGGCGCCGGTACCGCGGAGCACGGCCTGGTCGGCGATGGCCTCGAGCGCGGTCTTGGTGAACTCCAGCTCGACGTTGTCCATCTCGAAGAGCTTCTTGTACTGCTTCACCAGCGCGTTGCGCGGCGTGGTCAGGATGCTGACCAGCGACTCCTTGTCCAGGTGGGTCACCGTCGCCACGACCGGGAGGCGGCCGATGAACTCCGGGATCAACCCGAACTTGATCAGGTCCTCCGGCATGGTGTCGGAGAAGATGTCGCTCTCGTCGATCTCGGCCTTGGTGCGGATCTCCGCGCCGAAACCGAGGCCGCGCTTGCCGACCCGCTCGTTGATGATCTTCTCCAGCCCGGCGAAAGCGCCGGCCACGATGAACAGCACGTTCGTCGTGTCGATCTGGATGAACTCCTGGTGCGGGTGCTTGCGTCCGCCCTGCGGCGGCACCGAAGCGGTGGTGCCTTCGAGGATCTTCAGCAGCGCCTGCTGCACACCCTCACCGGACACGTCGCGGGTGATCGACGGGTTCTCCGACTTCCGGGCGATCTTGTCGACCTCGTCGATGTAGATGATGCCCGTCTCGGCCCGCTTGACGTCGTAATCCGCCGCCTGGATCAGCTTGAGCAGGATGTTCTCGACGTCCTCGCCCACGTACCCGGCCTCGGTGAGCGCCGTGGCGTCCGCGATCGCGAACGGGACGTTCAGCATCTTCGCCAGGGTCTGCGCGAGGTAGGTCTTGCCGCAGCCGGTCGGGCCCAGCATCAGGATGTTGGACTTCGCCAGTTCGACGGTCTCGTCCTTGGAATCCTTCGGCCCGGCCTTGTCGTCGGACTGCACACGCTTGTAGTGGTTGTACACCGCCACGGCCAGCGAACGCTTCGCGTCGTCCTGGCCGATGATGTACTGCTCGAGGAACTCGTGGATCTCGGCGGGTTTGGGCAGCTCGTCGAGCTTGACCTCACCGGCCTCGGCCAGTTCTTCCTCGATGATCTCGTTGCAGAGATCGATGCACTCATCGCAGATGTAGACCCCGGGGCCGGCAATGAGCTTCTTCACCTGCTTTTGGCTCTTGCCGCAGAAAGAACATTTCAGCAGGTCGCCGCCGTCACCGATCCGTGCCATGGCCGTTGACCTCGTCCCCTCCGGCGCGATGTCGCGCCTGACTGTCTTACCGCCCCGGTCACGGATGACCGCTCGGAGCCTCACACACTGCCACTGACGGTACCCGCCCGATGCCGCCGACGGGAGAACCAACGTCACATCTGAGCACGCCAGAAGCTGACCATAGACCAGGGATCCGGTGCGTGTCGTCTCCCGACACGCACCGGTCCGGTCGCGATCAGCTGCTCGAAGCCTTGCGGTACTCGAGGACCTCGTCGACGATCCCGTACGCCTTGGCCTCATCGGCCGTCAGGATCTTGTCGCGCTCGATGTCCTTCTTGACGTCGTCGGCGTCCTTGTTCGTGTGCTTCGCCAGGATGACCTCCATCTGGCGCCGCACCCGCTGGATCTCGTTGGCCTGGATCTCCAGGTCCGACACCTGGCCGTAGGTGCCCTCGGTGGCGGGCTGGTGGATCAGCACGCGCGAGTTCGGCAGCGTGAACCGCTTGCCGGGGGTACCGGCCGCCAGCAGCACCGCGGCGGCCGAAGCGGCCTGGCCGATGCACATGGTGACGATGTCGGGGCGGACGTACTGCATCGTGTCGTAGATCGCCATCAGCGCGGTGAACGAACCACCGGGCGAGTTGATCAGGATCATGATGTCGCGGTCCGGGTCCTCGTGCTCGAGGTGCAGCAGCTGGACCATCACGTCGTTCGCCGACGCGTCGTCGATCTGCACGCCGAGCATGATCTGACGCTCTTCGTAGAGCTTGTTGTACGGGTTCGATTCCTTGATGCCGTAGCTCGTGCGCTCGACATAGGAGGGCAGGACGTACCGCGATTGCGGCAGCTGGAGCCGCGACTGCATCCCCGGCGCCTGCGACCCGATCGGAAGCTGGAAGTTGCTCATTGGAATTCTCCTGTGTGCCGGCGCGGATCAGCTGTTGGGAAGCGGGTTCTCGCGCGTGAGGACCTGGTCCACGAAGCCGTAGTCCTTCGCCTCCTGCGCGGTGAACCAGCGGTCACGGTCGCCGTCCTTGACGATCTGCTCGACGGTCTGGCCGGTCTGCTCGGCCGTGATCTTGGCGAGCTCCTGCTTCCACTTGCCGAACACTTCGGCCTGGATCGCGATGTCGGAGGCCGTGCCGCCGACGCCGGCCGAGGGCTGGTGCATGAGGATGCGCGCGTGCTGCAGCGCGTACCGCTTGCCGGGTGTGCCGGAGGACAGCAGGAACTGCCCCATCGACGCGGCCAGGCCCATCGCGTAGGTCGCGACGTCCGGGCGGATCAGCTGCATGGTGTCGTAGATCGCGAAACCCGCGGTGACCGAGCCACCTGGCGAGTTGATGTAGAAGCGGATGTCCGACTCGGAGTCGTCTGCGTCGAGCAGCAACAACTGGGCGGTGATCCGGTTCGCGACCTCGTCGTTGACCTCGGAGCCGAGGACGACGATGCGCTCCTGGAGCAACCGCTCGAAGACCGAGTCGGTGAGGTTGAGCCCCGCGGTACCGGTCCGCGCCTCGGGCGTGTGCTGCGTCACGTCTGCCTGCCTTTTCCGCCGACGGCGGCGTGGCCTTGGGCCTGCCGCCGCTGTGTGTCTAGCTGCTGCTGTCGGAGATGCTGTTGCTGGTGTGTCCAGATGCTGAAGATCTTGCAACCGACCCTAACGAACTTGGGCGGTGCAGAATGCCTGACACCGCCCAAGTTCGCTTACAGCTTTACGGTCCGCTTCGCGCGGGCCGCTTATTCCCTACTCGGCCGCAGTCTTCGCGGTCTCCTCGGTGACCTGCGTCTCCTCGGGTGCGGGGCCGAAAAGCTCTTCGAGGTCGACCGCGGTGCCGGAGGCGTCGGTCACGGTGGTCTTGCGAACCACGGTGGCCAGTGCCTTGCCGCGGCGGACGTCTGCGTAGATCGCGGTCAGCTGACCGGACTGCTGCGCCCGCTGGACGTACTCGTCCGGGCTGACGCCGAAGCGCTGCGCCTGGTAGATGATCCGCTCGGTGAGCTCGCCGTCGTTGACCGACGTCTGCTCGGCGTCGGCGATGCTGTCCAGCAGCAGCTGGGTACGAACCGCCTTCTCCGACTCCTCGCGGACCTCGGTGTCGAACTCTTCGATCGTGCGGTCTTCGGCCTCCAGCGCCTTGGCGAACTGCGCCTGGTCGTGATCGAAGGGGTGGATCGCGTCGTGCTTGCGGTTCTCGATCTCGGCTTCGAGGACCTTCTCCGGGATCGCGACCTCGGTGCGCTCGAGCAGTTCCTCGAGGACTTTGTCCCGTGCCTGGACGCCCTGCTGCATCTTCTTGACGCGGCCGAGGCGCTCGCGAAGGTCGCTCTTCAGCTCGTCGATCGTGTCGAACTCGCTCGCCAGCTGGGCGAACTCGTCGTCCGCCTCGGGCAACTCGCGCTGCTTGATGGTCTGCACGGTGACGGTGACGTCGGCGTCCTTGCCCGCGTGCTCGCCGGCGACCAGCTTCGTGGTGAAGGTCTTGGTCTCGCCCGCGTTCGCGCCGATGATCGCCTCGTCGATACCGTCGACGAGCTGGCCGGAGCCGATCTCGTAGGACAGGCCGGTGGTCGAGGCCTCCTCGACCTCCTGGCCGTCGACGGTGGCCGCGAGGTCGATCGAGACGAAGTCGCCGTTCTCGGCCGCGCGCTCGACACCGGTCAGGGTGCCGAAGCGGGCACGCAGCTCGTCGAGCTGCTCGTCGATCTCGGCGTCGGTCAGTTCGACGTCGTCGACGCTCACCGCGAAGCCCTCGAGGTCGGGCAGCGAGATCTCCGGGCGGATGTCGACTTCGGCGGTGAACTCCAGGACCTCACGGTCCTCGAGCTTGGTCACCTCGAACTCGGGCTGGCCCAGCGTGCGGACCTCGCCCGCGCGCACGGCCTCCATGTACTTGGCCGGGATGACCTCGTTGACGACCTCGTCGAGCACCGGGGCGCGCCCGATCCGGCTTTCCAGCACGCGAGCCGGCGCCTTGCCCGGGCGGAAGCCGGGGATGCGCACCTGCTGGGCGATCTTGCGGTAGGCGCGGTCGAAGTTCGGCTTGAGCTCGTCGAACGGCACCTCGACATTGATCTTGACTCGCGTCGGGCTGAGCTGCTCGACGGTGCTCTTCAACGTATTCTCCTCGAGCGGTAAACGATGTGATGGGCATCCGCATGCGGTCGACAGCGGATGTGCCCTGGCCAGCTTGCAGACCGGGCCGTCCGAGTCTAGGCCGTGTCCTGTGAGTCTCTTCGGTGGGGTTCGTGATCCAGGTGGCGCCCGTGCCGCCGGGGACCGCCTGGGTGCGAAGCCCGCGTACGGACTCACAGGACCGGGCACACCGGTCCGGGTCTAGTCCGACACGGCCGCGTCGTGCCCGCCCTCATTGGCGGATCACAGCTTTCGGGCCCCGTCCGGCGAACAGAGCGTGGACCACCCGATCGGACCAGCTTTCAGTTCTTCTCTGTTACGAAGCCGTCCAGTCCTGGACAGGAATGCGGGCCGCGCTCCACCATCGGGCGCCGCGACCAGGCCTTTCAGCAGGTAGCCGAAGTTTACAAACCAGTACCAGTTGTCTACGGTGTGACAGCTTGTCCCGGTAGCCATCGACGGAGGGACCGATCGATGACCGTCGCCGCCACCCGGTCCGAGGACACGGGGGACCTGACCGCAAGACCGGCGAGACGTGGTCTGCCCAACCCGAGGATCCCGCTTCCGGTGGTCTCGGTGCCGACCGTTCTCCTGTTCCTCGGCGGGGCCATGGTCTGGGTGGGCGCCACCTGGCTGGTCGTCAACGACGCGGGGTCGTCGTGGGTGACCATCCCGCTGCACGCGCTGGTCACTTTCACGATGTTCACCGTGCTGCACGAGTCGACGCATCACGCGGCGGGGCAGCTCACCTGGGTCAACGAACTGCTCGGCAGGCTCGCGATGCCGTTCGTGGCGGGCTACGGCTCCTTTCCCCTGGTGCGCTACATCCATCTGGAGCACCACCGCAACACCAACGAGGACGCCTACACCGATCCCGACGCCTGGACCGCGCACGGCCCCTGGTGGCAGTTGCCGCTGCGGTGGCTGACCATCGACTTCTGGTACGCCCGCTTCTACGTGGCGCGGCAGCGCACGCGGCCGCCGTCGGAACGGATCGAGACCGCGGCCGTGGTCGCGCTGAGCCTCGCCGCGTTCGCCTGGCTGATCGCGTCCGGCCACGGCTGGGAACTGCTGGTGGTCTATTTGCTCCCGCAGCGCCTCGGCCTCGCCGTGCTGGCCTGGTGGTTCGACTGGCTCCCGCATCACGACCTCGGCGCGCAGCGGCAGAACCGGTTCGGCGCCACCCGCGTCCGCGTCGGGCTCGAATGGCTGATGACGCCGATCATGCTGTGCCAGAACTACCACCTGGTGCACCATCTCCACCCGGCGATCCCGTTCTACCGGTACCTGCGCGCGTGGAAGGACAACCGCGACGCCTACCTGGCCAGGGACGTCCCGATCGCGACCGCTTGGGGCCGCGAACTGACGTCGTCGGAGTACCGCGAATGGCGCCAGCTCACCGGTTCGTTCGACGAAGAGCCGCCCGCTCCCCAGCCCCGGCCGCCGAGCCTGTTCCACCCGCTGCGGGTCGCCGAAGTCCGGCCGCTGTGCGAAGGCGCCGTCACCGTGACGTTCGACGTGCCGGAGCGGCTGCGGGAGACCTTCCTGTTCACTCCGGGCCAGCACATCGTGGTCCGCGCCGAAGTCGACGGTGAAGAGGTACGGCGGGCCTACTCGATCTGCTCGACGCCGGACTCCGGGGAGCTGCGGATCGCGATCAAGCACCAGATCGGCGGCGCGTTCTCGACGTTCGCCACCACCGAACTGGCGGCGGGCGACCTACTGGAAGTACTGCCTCCCGACGGCGCGTTCACGCTGACCCCCGCGCACGGCCGCACCGGCCGGTACGTCGCGCTCGCCGCGGGCAGCGGGATCACGCCGATCCTGTCGATACTGACCACGACGCTGCTGAACGAACCGAACAGCAAGGCGACCCTGCTGTACATCAACACCTCCGGCGCCAGCACGATGTTCGCCGCCGAACTCGGCGCCCTCGCGGCGAAATTGGGCGGACGGCTGCACGTCGTGCATTACCGCACCGACGAACGCGACCCGGACCTGCGCACACAGCGGTTCGAGAAGCCGTTCGACACCGTCGGTGAGGCGCTGGCGATCTCGTACGAGCGCTACCAGCGCGGCCGTCTCGACGGCACCCGCCTCCGCGCGCTGCTGCAGGCACGACTGCACCCGGCGAAGGTGGACGACTGGTTCCTGTGCGGCCCGCGCGAACTGGTCGACATGGTCCGCCGGACGCTCGCGGACAAGGACGTCCCCGAGGAGAACGTCCACTTCGAACTGTTCCAGGGCGCGCTTCCCGTCCGCCCCTCGCGACGACCGGGCCCGGTGCTGACGGTGACCGCCGGCGGCGAGACCGCCGAATTCCCCGCGACGGTGGGCGAAACCGTGCTCAGCGCTGCACTGCGGCGCGGCGTCGACGCGCCGTACGCGTGCGTCGGCGGGGCTTGCGGGACGTGCCGGGCGACAGTGGTGCGAGGCAGCGCGCGGATGGATGTGAACTACGCGCTCGGGGACGAAGCAGTCGCGGCGGGGCAGATCCTGACCTGCCGGGCGGTGGCGGCTTCGGCCGAACTGTCGGTGGACTACGACCGCTGAGGCGGACGGCCGTTCGCGTGCTGACGCGGTTCGGGGCGTCGCTGGTGAATCGCCGCCCCGGGATGGTCATCCGTGGGCGCACTTGCCGTTCCCCAGTACAGAAAGGCCCCCTTCCTGTGGGGGGTGGTGTCGCTGGGGCGAAAGTGACACAGCAAGCCTAGTGAGGGGAACTTTGAGGGACCCTGGGTCCCTCAAGGAGTCTTTCACGGACCTTCGGGCGGCACCCACGGCTCATTGGCCGGCGGCGTCCCTCCGGAACGTCCTGCGGAGGCCCTTGGCCCTCCCCCGTCGGCTCCGACGGCGCGCACCGCGGCGGCCGCGCCCGCGACGACGGCTTGCGTTTGCCGCCGCGTGCGGGCGCAAGGGTTTCCCGGTCCGATGTGGACGGAGCGGGCGGTGTGTTCTCGTTCATGATCGGTTTTCCTGTGGCTTCGTCGTCGACCCCACTGCCCGCGTCGCGGCTGTGCCCGGCCTGTGCCGCGCGTCAAACCTTCCTGTGACCCACGCGCACAGCCGGCTCACAGGCGGGACACACCGCGCGCATACGACCGCGGCGCACGCTCGAGGGCATGGCATCCGGATCGGTCCCGACCACCGGCCCGCGCCGGTGGTCCCGGCCAGGGCGGCTTTCCCTGCGCACCAAGCTGACCGGCTCGATGGTGCTGCTGCTCACCTTCGTCTGCCTGGTGATCGGCGTCGCCAGTGAGATCGCGCTGCGGTCGTTCCTCGCCGACCAGGTCGACGGTCAGCTCTCGGCCGCGTCGGCCCGTGCCCACGACTACGCGAACCGGCCGCCGGACGACTCGCCCGGCCCCGGTCCCAATCCGCTCAACGCGCCGGGCCAGGCGTCGGGGACGCTGAGCGTGCGCTTCACCGGCGATCGCGTGCTCTACGCCGGAGTGCTGTCGGCGCAAGGACTTCCGCAAGGCCTCTCGGCCGGGCAGGAGTCCGGGCTGCTCTCGGTTCCGGTCGACCGGACGCCGACGACCGTGCTGCTCGCCGGGCTCGGCGACTACCGGGTGCAGGCCGTCTCGGTCCCCGGCGGGGTCGTCGTCACGGGTCTTCCCCTCGAGCCGATGCAGGACACGCTGACGACGGTCGGGTGGATCCTGTTCGGGGTCGCGGCGGCGGGCGTCGCGGGCGCGGGGTTCCTCGGCGCGTTCGCGGTCCGGCGGACCCTGCGGCCACTCGACCGGGTCGCGGCGACCGCGGGCCGGGTGTCGGCGATGCGGCTCGACCGCGGCCAGGTCGCGCTTTCCGTGCGGGTGCCCGCGGCCGACACCGATCCGCGTACCGAGGTCGGCCAGGTCGGTTCGGCGCTGAACCTGATGCTCGGCCACATCGCGCGGGCGCTGGAAGCCCGGCACGCCAGTGAAACCCGCGTCCGCCGGTTCGTCGCCGACGCGAGCCACGAACTCCGCACCCCGCTCGCGGCGATCCGCGGGTACGCCGAACTCGCCGGCCGCGGCAGCGCGCTGGTGCCGCCGGACGTCGCGCGTTCGATGTCCCGCATCCAGTCCGAGGCCGCCCGCATGACGACGCTGGTCGAGGATCTCCTGCTGCTGGCGAGGCTCGACGCCGGACGCCCGCTCGAAGCGGGCGCCGCCGACCTCACCCGGCTGACCGCGGACGCCGTCGGCGACGCGCACGTCGCGGGCCCGGGCCACCGCTGGGAACTGCGGCTGCCGGACGGGCCGCTGACCGTCCACGGCGACGTCCAGCGCCTGCACCAGGTCCTGGCGAACCTGCTGTCCAACGCGCGCACGCACACCCCGCCGGGCACCACGGTGATCACCGCGCTGGGCCGCTCCCACGCCGGGGCCGCGGTGTTGACGGTGACCGACAACGGCCCCGGCATCGCGCCGGAACTGCTTCCGAGCGTCTTCGAACGCTTCGCCCGCGGGAACTCTTCGCGTTCCCGGACCGCGGGCAGCACCGGGCTCGGGATGGCCATCGCGTCGGCGATCGTGGTGGCCCACCACGGGACCATCGAGGTGCACAGCCGTCCCGGGCGTACCGAATTCGCCGTGCGCCTGCCGGTGATCGGTTCCTCACAGCGGGTGCACAGCTTCGGCACAACCACGCCCCAGGTCGGCACTCGACCCTGAAGCCCATGATCCTTCTCGCCTCTCGCGACGCCGCCGAAGACGCCGAAGACGCCGCGACGGCGAAACAACCGGCAGATCCACGCTGGGTCCGGCCTTCCGTCGCCGCGCTCCTGCTCGCGACCGCTGTCCTGTACCTCTGGAACCTCGGCGAATCCGGCTGGGCCAACGCCTTCTACTCGGCGGCGGCGCAGGCCGGATCGCTGAGCTGGAAGGCGCTGTTCTTCGGATCGAGCGACGCCGCGAACGCGATCACGGTCGACAAGACACCGGCCGCGTTGTGGGTGATGAGCCTTTCCACCCGCCTGTTCGGCGTCAACGCCGGGAGCATTCTCGTTCCGCAGGCGCTTATGGGTGTCGGCTCGGTGGCCCTGCTGTACGCCGCGGTGCGACGGACGTCCGGCCCGCCAGCGGGTCTGCTGGCGGGCGCCGTCCTCGCCCTCACCCCCGCCGCCGCGCTGATGTTCCGGTTCAACAACCCCGATGCCCTGCTCGTCCTGCTCTTGGTCGCGGGCGCGTACTGCGTCGTCCGCGCGCTGGAGAAGGCGAGTCCGCGCTGGCTGGCGCTGGCCGGGGCCGCCGTCGGGTTCGGCTTCCTCGCCAAGATGCTGCAGGCGTTCCTGGTGCTGCCCGCGTTCGGGCTCGCCTACCTGATCGCCGCGCCGACGTCATGGGGCAAACGCCTGCTGCATCTGCTCGGAGCTTTGATCGCGACCATCGTCTCCGCCGGCTGGTATCTCGCCGTCGTCGCGTCGTGGCCCGCCACCGACCGGCCGTACATCGGCGGCTCGCAGGAGAACAGCCTGTGGGAACTCGCCTTCGGCTACAACGGTTTCGGCCGTATCACCGGCGACGAGGTCGGCAGCGTCGGCGGGGGTGGCAACGGCGGCTGGGGCGGCACCGGCTGGGACCGGTTGTTCGGCACCGAGATGGCGGGCGGGATCGCCTGGCTGCTCCCGGCCGCCGTCGGCGCGCTGGCCGCCGGGCTGTGGTTCACCCGCCACGCCCGGCACACCGACCGCGGGCGCGCGGCGCTGATCCTGTGGGGCGGCTGGTTCCTGGTGACCGCCGGGGTGTTCAGCTACATGAGCGGCATCATCCACGCGTACTACACGATCGCGCTCGCCCCGTCGATCGCCGCACTCGTCGGGATCGCCGGGACGCAGTTGTGGCGCGCCCGCGGGAATCCGGCCGCGGCGGGCACCTTGAGCGCGGGGATCGGCCTGACCGCCCTGACCGCGTATCTCCTGCTGTCACGGCAATCCACCTGGCTCCCGGGGTTGGCGATCGCGATTCTCGTGGCCGGGTTCCTGTGCGCGATCCTGGTCTTCTTCGCTTCACGGTTACCCGGTGTCGCGAGGCGCATGGTCGCCGTCGGCGCGCTGATCACCGTTCTCACCGGCACCGGCGTGTACACGGTCGCGACAGCGGCCACGCCGCACTCGGGCGCGCTCCCGTCGGCGGGCCCCGAGACGAGCCGGGGAATACGCATGGGCGGCCCCGGCGGTCTGCTCGGGACGAGCCTGCCCGGCGAGAACCTCGCCGCCCTCCTACGGCAGGACAGTGCGAACTACACGTGGACGGCCGCGACGGTCGGCTCCAACAACGCGGCGGGCTACCAGCTGGGCGGCGGGGCGCCGGTGCTGGCCGTGGGCGGGTTCAACGGCACGGATCCGGCTCCCACCTTGGCACAGTTTCAGGAACACGTCCGAAGTGGACAGATCCATTACTTCCTCGGCGACGGGATGACGATGCGCGGCGAGACCGGCAGCGACGCCGCCGAACGCATCGCCGCCTGGGTCGCGAAGACCTACACATCGACCACTGTGGACGGTGTCACCGTCTACGACCTGAGCCGGTGAAACCCGTGACGGAACACAGCGACGGCACAGGCGGGACACAAGCCGGCCTCAGCGCGATGGCCGAGATTGACGACATGACAGCCGCGATCATCTCCGGCGCCGACCCCGGCCGCCGTCCAGCCATCGCCCCGACCGGCTCCCCCGTTCTCGACGTCGTCATCCCGGTCCACAACGAGGAAGCCGACCTCGAACCGTGCATCCGACGACTGCACGCACACCTGGTGGAGCAGTTCCCGTATCCGTTCCGGATCACCGTCGCGGACAATGCCAGCACGGACGACACCCTGCGCGTGGCCGAACGACTGAGCCGCGAGTTCGACGACGTCGAAGTCCGCCACCTCGAGGAGAAAGGCCGCGGCCGCGCGCTTCGCGCCGTTTGGTCCACTTCGGACGCTCCGGTGCTCGCCTACATGGACGTCGACCTTTCGACCGATCTGGCCGCACTCGGCCCCCTCGTCGCGCCCCTGCTGTCCGGACATTCCGATCTCGCCATCGGCAGCAGGCTCGCCCGTGGCGCGCGAGTGGTGCGCGGACCGAAACGGGAACTCATTTCCCGCTGCTACAACCTGATCCTGCGCGGCACGCTGGCGGCGAGGTTCAGCGACGCGCAATGCGGGTTCAAGGCGATCCGCGCCGACGTCGCCGAGCGGCTGCTCCCGCATATCCACGACACCGGCTGGTTCTTCGACACCGAACTGCTCGTGCTGGCGCAAAAGGCTCGGCTGCGGATCCACGAAGTCCCGGTCGACTGGATCGACGACCCGGACTCGTCGGTGGACATCGTCGCCACCGCGACCGCCGACCTCAAAGGCATCGTGCGGCTGACGAAGGCGACGCTGACCGGCAGGGTCCCGATCAGCGGCCTGCGCGAGCAACTCGGCCGCGCGCCGATCCAGGTGCGGGCACCAGGAGTGGCACCGAGCCTCGTGCGGCAACTGGTCCGGTTCGCCGCCGTCGGCGTCGCCAGCACCGTCGCGTACCTCCTGCTTTTCCTGCTGCTGCGGACGTTCACCGGCGCACAGGCGGCGAACCTGGTCGCGCTGCTGGTGACGGCGATCGGCAACACCACGCTCAACCGGCGTCTGACCTTCGGCATCCGCGGCCGGAAAGGCTCCGGACTGCACCAGTTCCAAGGTCTCATCGTGTTCGGCATCGGGCTCGGGCTCACCAGCGGCACGCTGGCGCTGCTGCACACGATGACGACGCCGGGGCTGCCACTCGAGATCACCGCGCTCGTGCTCGCGAACCTCGCGGCCACCGTAGTGCGTTTCCTGTTGCTGCGCGGCTGGGTCTTCCGCTCCCGCCGTCAGCCCACCACCGAGATGGAGAGCTGAACCCATGACCACCGCACTCGCTTCCCGGGTGGAACCCGGTCCGGTCGAGGAAAGCGTCGCGAAGCCGCCGGGGCGCTGTGTTCGTCCGGCCGTCTTCGGGCTGCTCACCGCCACCGCACTGCTGTACTTCTGGAATCTGACCGCCTCCGGCTACGGCAACTCGTTCTACGCCGCGGCGGTGCAGTCCGGCACGCAGGACTGGAAGGCGTGGCTGTTCGGCTCCCTCGACTCCGGGAACGTGCTGACCGTCGACAAACCCCCAGCCGCGCTCTGGGTCACGACGGCGTTCGCGCGGCTCTTCGGCTTCTCCAGTTTCACCGTGCTGGCGCCGCAGGCGCTGATGGGCGTCGCTTCCGTCGGTTTGCTGTACCTGACGGTGAAGCGGACTTCCGGACCGGTCGCCGGCCTGTTCGCCGGGGCGGCGCTCGCCGTCACCCCGGTCGCCACGCTGATGTTCAAGTTCAACAACCCCGACGCGCTGCTGACGCTGCTGCTGATCGCGGGCGCGTACTGCTCGGTCCGCGCGATCGAAAAGGCGAGCCCGCGCTGGCTGGCACTGGCCGGGGTCGCCATCGGGTTCGGCTTCCTGACCAAGATGCTGCAGGCGTCCCTGGTGCTGCCCGCGTTCGGGCTCGCCTACCTGATCGCCGCGCCGACCTCGCTGGGCAAACGTTTGCTTCACCTTCTCGGAGCTCTGATCGCGACCATCATGTCCGCCGGCTGGTTCATCGCGCTGGTCGACCTGTGGCCTGCCGGCTCACGCCCGTACATCGGTGGCTCGACCGACAACAGCCTGCTCGAACTGGCACTGGGCTACAACGGACTCGGCCGGATCTTCGGCAGGGGCGGCGGCACCATGGTCGGCGGGACGAGCGGGGGCATGGGCGGCGGGAACGTCGGCTTCGGCGGCGAGAGCGGCCTGACCCGGATGTTCGGCGCCAGCTTCGGCGGCGAGGTGTCGTGGCTGCTGCCCGCCGCGCTGATCGGCCTGGTCGCGGGGCTGTGGTTCACCCGGCGGGCCGCCGGCACCGACCGGACCAGGGCCGCGCTGATCGTCTGGGGCGGCTGGATGCTCGTCACCTCACTGGTGTTCAGCTACATGAGCGGCATCGTGCACCCGTACTACGCCGTCGCGCTGGCGCCCTCGATCGCCGCCGTGGTGGCGATCTCCGGGACCTCGCTGTGGCGCGGCCGAGCGCATCTCGCGCCGCGGGTGTTCCTGTCGCTGATGATCGCGGCCAGCGCTGTCTGGGCGTACATCCTGCTCGACCGCGACGCCGACTGGCTGCCCGCGCTGCGCTGGACCGTCGCCGGTCTCGGCCTGGTGACCGCGACCGTCGTGCTGGTGGGTGTCCCGCCGATGCGCGGACTCGTCTCCGTGATCGCGTCGGCGGCCGTGCTGACCGTCGGCCTCGGCACCACCGCCTTCGCCGTGGAAACGGCCGCGCAGGCGCATTCCGGGTCGATCCCGCTCTCCGGACCGGTCACCGGCGGTGATCGCGGCTTGGGCGGCGGTCCGGGCATGGAAGAGGGCTCGTCGGCGGAGATGGGGACCCTTCTCGCCGCGACCACGACGACGTGGGCGGCGGCGACGGCGAGTTCGCAGTCGGCGGCGAACCTGGAACTCGCGAGCGGCAAGGCGGTGATCGGCATCGGCGGCTGGAGCGGCCAGGACCCGGCGCCGACACTGGCGGAGTTCCAGCAGTACGTGGCCGACGGCGAGATCACCTACTACGTCGAGGGTGGCCGCGGCGGCGGTCCTGGCGGCGGGTCGAACGAGATCGGTGACTGGGTCGCGGCGAACTTCGCGGCCACCACGGTCGGCGAGCAGACGGTGTACAACCTGATCCCCTGAGCCCTGGCTCCCTCTCGAGGAGGACGGAACCCCAGCCGCAGAGGGAGTTCTCCGCGGCTGGGATCCGAGATGCTCGCCGTATGAACAAGATGAAGAAAGCCCTCGCCGGTGTTTCGGTGGCCGTGGTCACCCTGGTCGGAACCGGGGCGGCGGCCGGCGCCGAACCGGCGCGGACGGTCTCGATGACGGGCCGGGCCGAACTCGACACCCAGAACCCGCTGACGACGTTCGAATTCACCGTCCACGCGAAGGGGAACGGACGTGCGGGTGAAGGCGTGCTGTGGATGGCGCATCACGTCCACGGCGGGCTCAGCTGGCTGGTCGCGCGGGTCGACTGCGTCCGCGTCGAAGGCGCGGTGGGGACCGTGACCGGGGTGGTGACCGACGCGGAGGCCTTCACAGGCGCGGTCGCGGGGGACCCGGTCAGCCTCACCGTGCGGGACAACGGGACGAAGGATCTCGTCGCCTTCGGGTCGCGGGAACAGGTGACGCGGCGCTGCGCTCCGGCAGCGGGCCAGGCGATGGAGATCACGCGAGGGGACTTCCAGCTGCGGCGATGATCCGCGGGTGTCGGACCGCCCAAACGTTCAGCGCGCCCACCACGGCGCACCCAAGGTCGTGGAGGCCTCCTTTCCTGCCGACTTGGGCATCGCTAGTGCCTGCGTGTGCCGGGGTTCTTGAGGGAGGCATGTCCCTGAACGCCTGTAGATCAAGCTCACTTGCCGAGACCCTGACCTTGAAAGCAGCGAAGGAGGCCTTCACGGACATTCAGGCCCGTCTGACACCGAAACCCTCAGGCGGAACACAGGGAACAGGCGGACTCTGGAAGTGGGGAAAGAATCACCCAGGGGTGAGGAGAAGACCGTGAGGGAGCTTCCACACTGGCACACGGCGAGCGCGCGGGGTCCGCGCAAGCACAACGCGGACGCCATCGGGGCGTACGCGGCCGCGGGCGGGGCGGGGATCGTGTTCGCACTGGCCGATGGAGTCGGAGATCACCCGAACGCGGCACACGCGGCGCGGACGGCCGCCTCGGCGGCGGTCCGGACACCGGTCGACCAGGGCGCGGTCGCGGCTGTTCTCGCAGCTCAGCGCGCAGTCCTCGGGTTCGGCGGGACCGGTGACTGCGTCCTCGTCGTGGCGGTCTGGACCGGCGAGGGGTATGGCATCGCATGGCTCGGGGATGCCCGGGCGTACGCTTGGGACGGGCACACCGTGCGGCAGGTGACGAAGGACCATACGCTCGCGCAGTACTTCCGCGACCACGATCAACCCGTGACACCGCGGATGGAACACGTCGTCACCACCAGCGTCCGCACGGCCGGTACCCACGAGATCGGCACGGCCACCAGCACGACCGGTGGGCTTCTGCTCACCAGCGACGGTGTGCACAAGACGCTCAGCGGGCCGACCATGCTCGACATCCTCGGGATGCCGGACAGGGCGGCCACGGAGCTGGTGCGGACGGCGATCTCGCTCGGTGGCTCCGACAACGCCACCGCGATCGTGGTGGATCCGCCCCGCGCGGATCCCACCACCGAGAAATTTCGCGTCGCGGCCTGAACCGGGCGGTCAGGCCGCGACGCGATCCCGTTTCAGCTGCCGGTACTCGCGCAGCACCAGTACGACGATCACGACGTCGAGGGCGGCGAAGAACGGCAGCGCGAGCGAGTGCGTGTGGACCGCGCGGAAGATCTCGTAGACCACGAACGCCGAAAGCACCACCGCGGCCACGGGGTAAGCGCGCATCACCTTGCGCGCCAGCGCCCAGACCAGGCCGAGCTTGATGAGCCCGTGCGCGACGAGGTACACGACGGCGAACGTCCGGCCTTCGACGAAGTGGCCGGCGGCGAGTTCGAGATGCCGGGCCAGCGTCCCCTCCGCGTCTCCGAGCAGGTCACGAGTGACCACGGCGTGCGCGAAACCGGTGATGACCGACGCCGGGACGATCATCAGGACGAGCCCGCCCACCAGCTGCAAGGCGCCGTCAAGCCCCTTCAAGGCGATGGCGATCCGGAACAGCTTCTCGGTGCCCATGGGCGCTCCTTCCGCGATCACCTCACCCTGCCTCACCCGGCCGCCGGACGCAGCCACCGTCACCGGAACAGGCGGTCTTGACAGGTCCGGCACCGTTCGTGCCATCCGGTCCGGCCGGAGGGGTCCCTGCCGTAGAAGGGAAAGCACGGCGCGCCGCACACGCCGAGGTAGATGCGCCCGCACCGCAGCGGCCGCGCACCGACGTTGTGCGCCACGACCAGCGCCTGGTGACGCACGCCGGCTTGGGGAAGCCAGCCGTCGTCAGGCAGTTTCGCGAGCACGTCGGCGTCGACGTCGTCCGAGCGCCGGAGCAATGCCGCGCCGAGGTCGGTGAGCCGTTCCCCGAGATCTCGGAGGAGGTCCGCGCGCGGCGTGTCCTCCTCGACCATCCGGGTGACGAAGGTGATGTCGCTGCCGAGCGAGCCGTGGAGGTCTCGGAGCCGGTCGAGCAGGCGGTGATCCATGCCCTCCCATTAGGGCGTTGCGTCCTGGCAAGGGAAGGACTCAGGACACGAAAGCGACCTTGCCGTCGAGCACGGTGGCGGTGATGGGGATGTCGCGCAGCCCGGCCGGGGACAGCCGCGCCGGATCCACCGCGGTGACGACCAGGTCCGCGACGTCCCCGACGGCCACCGAGGACCGGCCGCCGGACGCCGCCGCGAGCGCGGCCTCCAGCGGCATCGCCTGCTCGGGATGCCACGGCGGACGGTCGTCGTCGGTGCGGCTGATCGCCGACGCGATCGCGTCCCACGGGTCCAGCGGCGCGACCGGAGCGTCCGAACCGAACTCCAGGGTCACCCCTGCGTGATACAGGGCGCCGTACGGGAAAGCCCGGTCGGTCCAGCCGTGCCAGTACCGGTCGGCGACGTCGCGGTCGTCCGGCTGGTGGGCGGGCTGCACACTCGCCACGACACCCAGTTCGGCGAACCGCGCGACGTCCTCGGCACGCAGCAACTGCGCGTGCTCGACGCGGCCGGCGCAGCCGACGTTGGCGAAAGCGTCGAGCGCGATCTTGTTGGCGTGATCGCCGATCGCGTGCACCGCGGGCAAGAGCCCATACTCGGAAGCTTTACGCATCAACGGTTCCAGCTCCTCGGGCGGAAGTTCGAGCAGCCCGTGGGACTCGGTTCCGGCGTACTGCCCCACGCAGTACGCGGTGCGCGTGTTCAGCGAACCGTCGACGAACAGCTTGAACGGGCCGACCGTGAGCAGCCCGCCAGTGCCCTCGAGGACGTCGCCGGTGCGGTGGCCACGTTCGACGGCGGTGTCGAGCAGGTACTTCGCGATCACGCAGGAAACCCTGACAGGCAAGGGTTTCCGCGCCAGCCGCCGTCGCCAGTCGGTGACGGTGTCGGCGTACTCGTAGTCGACGATCTTGGTGACGCCGCGGGCGGCCGCCGCGTCGAGCGCGTCGGCGACCCAGCCGTCGATGACGTCGTCGGGGGCGACCGGGAGTTCGGCCGTCGCGCTCATGCAGTCGTTTTCCAGCAGCACGCCGGTCGGATGCTCGCGGCCGATGAGCTTCAGCGCGGCGGGGCTGAGCCACAGCGTGTGGAGGTCGGCGCTGAACAAGGCGACGGGGTGCCCGGGTAGCGCCTTCTGCAACAGATCCTTGTGCGGGACGTCGGGCCAGAGGCCGTCGCGGAACCCGGCGCCGAGCACGAGATCGCCGGGCGGCACGGGGTTCGCCAGCAGGTGGGCGAGTACGAGATCGACCGTGTGCGCGGCGGACCTCGCCTCCCCCAACGGGAGCCGGCGCCGCGCCGCCGACCACTGCGCGGTGTGCGCGTGCGCGTCGACGAGCCCCGGCAGCAGCGTGCCGCCGTGCCCGTCCAGGATCTCCGACGCTTCACCCGCTTGACCCGGGCCCGCGATGGCCGCGATCCGGCCGCCCTTGATCAGCACGTCCGACAGGGAACCCGCCAGGCCGACCCGGACCCGGCGCAACAGAAGATCGTCCACGTCCTCACCTTGCCAGCCCGCCCGCGTTTCGTCCTCTAGTTGCGGTCCTTGCCTGTGCAACTACCGCAACTAGAGGACGAAACGCGGGGAGCGTCAGGAGCGGGCGAAGGTGAGTTTTCCGAGTGCTGCGACCAAAGGCGCGAGTTCGGGGAGTTCTCCGGCGGCGGCGAGTGCGTCGGTGAGGACGGTGTCGTGCGTCGGCCGGGCGGCCGCGAGCAGTTCCTGCCCCGACGGCGTGACCTCCGTGTAAATCCCCCGCCGGTCGTCCGGGCACAGGTACCGCTGCAGCAGCCCTCGGTCCTCAAGCCGCGACACCAGCCGCGTCGTCGCCGATTGGCTGAGCACGACGGCGTTCGACAGCTGGTTCATCCGCAGGTGAAAGCCGTCCTGCCGGGCGAGCACGTCCAGCACGGTGTACTCGCTGACGGACAGTTCGTGCTGCTGCGCCAGCGCGCGCTCCAGCGCGTCCTCTATCCGCGCGTGCAGTGCGGCGAGGGTCCGCCAACCCTGCGCGCGTGCCTCCACGGCGTCGTCGGCCAGTGACACGGTTCACCTCTTCCCCGGTTGCCCGAGCTTCGTTGCGTCGTGCATCATCAAGCGTGTGCAATATACGGCGCGCGCAACTATTTCAGACGCTCGTAGTTGCCGACGCCAGTTATCAACACTCTACGGGAAGAAGTGAGCTCCCATGCCTGCCGCTCTGCTCGCACTGGCGATCAGCGCCTTCGGTATCGGCACCACCGAGTTCGTGATCATGGGCCTGTTGCCCGAGGTCGCGGGCGACTTCGGCGTCTCGATTCCCTCCGCGGGGCTGCTGATCTCCGGTTACGCGCTCGGCGTCGTCGTCGGCGCCCCGGTGCTGACCGCGCTCGCGTCGCGGGTGCCACGCAAGACAGTCCTGGTCGGCCTGATGGTCCTGTTCATCGCCGGCAACGTGGTTTCCGCGGTGGCTCCCACCTACGGCCTGCTGATGACCGGCCGCGTGGTCGCGGCACTCTCGCACGGCGCGTTCTTCGGTGTCGGCGCGGTGGTCGCCGCCTCGCTGGTCGCGCCTGCCAAACAGGCCAGCGCCATCGCGATGATGTTCACCGGCCTGACCGTCGCCAACGTCCTCGGTGTCCCCGCCGGGACGGCACTCGGACAGGCGTTCGGCTGGCGTTCGACGTTCTGGGCGGTCAGCGTCCTCGGCGTGATCGGCCTGATCGGGATCCTCGCGCTGGTGCCGGTCCAGACGACGACGCGAAGCGCGGGACTGCGCAGCGAACTCGCCGTCTTCAAGCGTCCGCAGGTGTGGCTCGCGCTGGCGATGACCGCGCTCGGGTTCGCCGGGGTGTTCGCGTCCTTCACCTACATCGCCCCGATGATGACCGAGGTCGCCGGTTTCTCGCCCGGAGCGGTGACCTGGTTGCTCGTGCTGTTCGGCGGTGGCCTGTTCGTCGGCAACCTGCTCGGTGGCAAAGCGGCCGACCGGGCACTGATGCCCAGTCTGTACGTCATCCTCGCCGCGCTCGCGGCCGTGCTGGTCGTGTTCGTCTTCACCGCGCACGCCCAGCTGCCCGCCGCGATCACCATCGCCGTCTTCGGCGCCGCCGGTTTCGCGACCGTCGCACCGTTGCAGGCCCGCGTCATGGACAAGGCCGAAGGCGCACCCGCGCTGGCGTCGGCCGCCAACATCGCCGCGTTCAACCTCGGCAACGCCGCGGGCGCGTGGCTCGGCGGCCAGGCCATCGACGCCGGTCTCGGCTACACCGCGCCCAGCTGGATCGGGGCCGCGCTCGCGCTCGCCGGACTGCTGGTCGCGGTCATCTCAGGCATGCTCGACCACGGGCGGCGGAAGGTCCGTCGCGCCGAACCGGCCCCCGTCGCCTGACCGCGAATATCCACGGAAGGAAAGCAAGTGACCGACATTCCCACCGTCAAGCTCAACAACGGGGTGGAGATGCCGCAGCTCGGATTCGGCGTCTTCCAGGTACCGGACGAGGAGACCACCGCCGCGGTCAAGGCCGCGCTGGACGCCGGGTACCGCAGCATCGACACCGCCGCCATCTACGGCAACGAAGCCGGCGTCGGCAAGGCCCTCGCCGAATCCGGGATCGCCCGCGACGAGCTGTTCATCACCACCAAGCTGTGGAACAGCGAACAGGGTTACGACGCCACACTGAAGGCGTTCGACGCCAGCCTGGTCAAACTCGGCCTCGACCGGCTGGACCTCTACCTCATCCACTGGCCGACGCCGGAGCGCGACCTCTACACCGACACGTGGAAGGCCTTGGAGAAGCTCTACGCCGACGGCCGGGTACGCGCGATCGGCGTGTCCAACTTCCAGCCCGCCCACCTCGAACGGGTACTCGGCGCCGGTTCCGTCGTCCCGGCGGTGAACCAGGTCGAGGTGCACCCGTACCTGCAGCAGGCCGAGGTGCGCGAATTCGACGCGAAGCACGGCATCGCGACCGAGGCCTGGAGCCCGCTGGCCAAGGGCGGCGACCTGCTCGGCGAGGAGGCGGTCAAGGCGCTGGCGTCGAAGCACGGCCGTACTCCGGCGCAGGTCGTCCTGCGGTGGCACCTGCAGCTGGGCAACGTCGTGATCCCGAAGTCCGTGACGCCGTCTCGCATCAAGGAGAACCTCGACGTCTTCGGGTTCAGTCTGTCGGAGGAGGATGTCGCCTCGCTGTCCGTGCTGGACCGGGGGCAGCGGACCGGGCCGGATCCCGACACCTTCAACGCCGCGTAACCGACGCGCAGCTGTCAAGGTCCCCAATGTGGCGTTGGGGGCGCTGAGCGCCTCCAACGCCACATTGGGGACATCAGCCACGCAGTGTCCGCGCGGGGCCGAGAGACCGCGACTCGGCACCCACAACCCGCGGGCGGCCAGGGCCGAAGGCGTCCTTCACCACGTCAGACGCAACGAAGGCTCCCATCACGAACACGGCGCGAGTATATGAAGGTCCGAGTTTCCCCGGCTGAGCCGCGTAAGGGACCGTCACGTGCCGCTGTCGTGACTAATGAGGTTGCTGAAGCTGCGACAAGTGGCCCGAGTCCGTGAAGGACTCCTTGAGGGACCCAGAGTCCTTCAAGGAGTCCTTCACGGACTTCCCACGACCCGAACCGCGGCACCGGCGGCCGTTCCCAGCTGGCGGGCGTAGCTCTTCCTTCTCGCACGAGTCGTCTGGGTAGCCGGTTACTATTCGGCCGCACAGACGGCACTTGTGCGAAAAGAGGTAACCGGACGATGCAGGCCCGAGGACGCGCCGTCCTCGCGACACTTCTGCTCGTGGCGTTCCCAGTGGTGGTCGTCGCGGTGGGTGTCGCCAGTGTGCTGGCGGGCCTGCGGATCCCTGGCAAGACCGGCATCTACGTGCTGCTCGCCGGCCTCGCGATGATGATCGCGCTCGGTTTCGGGCTGGTGAGCGCGCTGCGGGCGCGGCGTCCCCCGATCGAGGGGCCGCGGCTGGACCGCGACGCCCATCCGGCGTTGTGGGAGATGATCGACGACCTCGCCGCCCAGGTGAAGACGCGGCCGCCGGACGAGATCGTGCTGATCGGCGAGATCAACGCGGCGGTCTCCGAGGACGCCCGGTTCCTCGGCCTGCGGCCGGGCCGCCGCACGATGCTGATCGGGCTGCCGTTGCTGGCCGCGATGAGCGTCAGCGAACTGCGTTCGGTGCTCGCGCACGAACTCGGCCACTACAGCGGCGGCCACACCCGCCTGCTCGCGCTGACCTATCGCGGGACCCAGACGCTCGCCTTCACCGTCGACAGGCTGGACGGCGGTCCAGCCAGGGCCTTGCTTTCCGCGTATTCGAAGCTGTACCTCCTGGTCGCGCGGTCGGCGAACCGGCGGCAGGAACTGCAGGCGGACGAGGCGTCGGTGCTCGCGGCGGGAAGCCGAACGGCGGCAACGGCGCTGCGGAAGGTCGCGACGCTGACCCCGCTCTGGAAGGACTACGCCGAGCGCTACGTCTCGCTCGGCGTGGCGGCGAGGCGCACTCCTGCGGTGCTCCTGGGCTTCCGTTCGTACCTCAATCACCCGGTCCAGCGGGACTGGGTGATTGAGTACGCCGAAGACATCCTCGACGGCGAAGAGCTGTCGAAGTTCGACAGTCATCCCCCCACGAAGCGGCGGATCGCCGCACTGTCCGGGGTGCCGGACAACCCGGTGAAGCCGGACGCGCGGCCGGGCTGGTCACTGCTGGGGGCGCCGAAGGTCGACGTCCCCGAGGCGGAACTGGACGTGCTGGTCCGCGACGTGGGGCCGCGGGCGGACTGGGACGAGGTCGTCAAACGCGCCGGCCGGGCATCGGTGGCGGAGGGCGCGAAGCTGCTGACCTCGGCCGGGATCGAGAGCAGGCTGGCGCCGCGCGGCACGATCGGCGAGGTCGTGCGGGTCCTGCGTGACGGCGACGCCGACGCGCTCGCCAAACCCCTGCGGGCCCCGTCCCGCGAAGAGGGCCGCGAACTGCTGACCGAGTTGTTCGCCGACACCGTCACCGCCGCGATGATCGACAACGGCGTCGCCGCGCACCGCCTGAACTGGGGCGGCGGCTGGGAACTTTGTCTCGGCGACGGCGAGCCGTTCGACGTCACGGACCTGGTCGGCCCGGCCGTGGCGAGCCCGCGCGCGGTCGACGAACTGGTCCGCAACCTGCAACTGCTGAACGTGCCGGCCGGGTACTTCTGCAAACAGGAGCCCGAACGGGAGCCTGATCCCGCCGAGGCCCGGATGCTCGGGATGTTCACCGCGCTGAAGGCCAAGCGGAAGCTCTACGACCTGATCGTCTGCGACACCGAAGTGGTGCTGCTGCCGATGGCGCGTTCGGTGCTGCTCCGCCGCGGCGTCGCCGGGCTCATCGGAGCGCGTGGGGTGTCGGACCGCAAGCGGATCCGGAAGCTGCGGGAGCGCGGCCTCGACGACCTTCGCGCCGAGCCGGGCGCGCGACGGATCCCGTTCACGGACATCGTCGCGGGCGGTTTCCCCCGCCGGAAGCTCACCGCCTACCTGACACTGGAACTCTCCGACGGCGAGGCGCTGGAACTGGCGATCACCGGCAACACCGAGGACTTCGGGACCGCCCACGACGAACTGAAGGCGTTCTTCAGCTCGCTGAAGGCTTGACCCCCACGCCGCCGAGGCTCAGGTAGTTGAGCTGGGTCAACGGCGCCAGACGCGGGCCTTCCGGCCACCATTCATGCAGGTGGACGAGACCGGGTTCGAGCATCTCCAGCCCGTCGAACAGCGACTCGATCTCCTTGCGACCGCGGTGCACCGTGGGATAACCGATACCGCCCATCAGGCCGTCGAGCTTCCGCGCGAACGCGCCACGCGGGCCGTCGCCGTCGGTGTAGTAGTGCGTGAGCAGCAAATACGACCCAGGGGCGAGGGCGTCGACATAGCCGCGGACGACGGCCTGCGCCTCGCCGAGGTCCTCGATGTGGTGCAGCACCGCGTTGAGGAGCACCGCGACCGGGCGGTCGAGTTCGAGATGCTCGGCGACCACCGGATCTTTCAGCGTCCGCTCGGGATCGAGCGGATCCGCGCCGCTGACGTGCACGAGGTGGTCTTCCAGCAACGCCAGTCCGTGTGCCTGGACCACCGGGTCGTCATCGATGTAGATGACCAGCGCGTCGGGGTTGTACCGCTGCGCCGTCTGGTGCGTGTTCTCGACGTAGGGCATGCCGGAGGCCAGATCGAGGAACTGGTCGACCTCACGGGTGCCGGCGAGGAACCGGACCACCCGGCTCGCCCAGGACCGGAACTCCTTGGCCACCGCGGCGCCGTCGGGGGCCACCGTGAGGAAGGCCTCGACGGCTTGCCTGTCGATCTCGTAGTGATCGTGCCCCCCGAGAAGGGCGTCCTTCATCCTGGCGAGATTGGGCTTGCTGTAGTCGAGGGGTGGTAGCGGGCGCCTCGACACAGCCCGGACCTCGTCCGAAGTCATGGACACGCTCCACCCTTCAGCCGCATGCGGATCGCGGCGAACACGATCCACGGCTCCCTCGACATCGACGGACAGTACTCAGGTTACGACATGGCGTGTAGCAAAGTGAACCTCCCCAAGGGCCTTGCCTACCTGCGGTGATCATCCGTGCGGGCACCGTCGCCTTACCCGAAGGCGAGTTCACTCCAGGTGACACCGCCGTCAGTGGTGCGGTAGACGGCAGATCCACCGTCGGCGTCGGGCTGTCCGTCGACCACGACCCCGACGCGCTCGTCCGGGAAGTCCAGGTCGTTGAGGCAAACACCGCGGTCGCTGAGGACCATCGTCGTCCAGGTCACCCCGCCGTCGCCGGTGCGGTGCAGGAATCCGGTTCCGCCACCCTCCGCCGCGACGGTCGCCGCCGCGGGCGACGCGGCGCTGAAACTCTGGTTGATTCCGAGAGTGGGCCCTTGCGCCGTTCCGGTGAACTGCCCGCCGAGCTTCGGCGCCCGCCACAACCGGCGGACGGTCGCCCCCGGCTGTGGCGACCCCGGTCCCCCGCTGCACAGCGCCAGCACGTGCCCTTGCCGGACTCCACTTAACGAAGCCGAACTGTCCGCCGGGCAGGGCGGCGGCGCGGCCGCGAACGTCAGGCCGTCGGACGACGTCCAATACTTCTGGACCCGGTAGTCTGACCCCATCGACACCTGGACCCCGCCGCTGGTGGCGATGTCGCCGTAGGTCGAGGAGCCGGTGACGGTGAACCCCGGGACCGGCAGGAGGACCCGGGTGCCGGAGAGCCCGGCGTACAGCGTCGTCGTCGACGGGGTGCCGAAACCAGTGACCATGGCGAACACCCGAGCCCCGGATTCGGTGATTTTCGAAATATAGAAGGGCTCCCGAACTCCGGCGAGCCGGACGCGGGACCAGGAACCGCCGCCGTCGTGACTGGCGAGCAACCGGGTGCCGTCGGAGAGGAAGACGTCGCGCTCGTCGATCACGGTGAGCTTGACCTGGTTGTGGTTGTCCGGCAACGAGATCGGCGGGGCACCGACCCGCCGCCACCGCTTCCCGCCGTCGGCCGTCGACAGCAGGGACGCGCACCATCCCGGCGTCCCGCACGGGGCGAAGCCGAGGACGAACCCGCGCAGCGGCCCGGTCCAGCTCGTCGACGCGGGCGCGAAGCCCTGGGGTACCGACGAATCGGCGGCGGCGGACGGAGTGAGGGCGGCCAGGGCGGTCACCGCGATGGCGGTGAGCGCGGCCCACCGGTTCGGCTTCATGGTCACGAGACGTCCGGCCCCCTCGGGGGTTGCCCGCCATTCGGGGTGAACCGCGGATAGGTCCGGTAAGCTCACGAACCTTGTTTCGCCCGGAGCCGGACCGGGTATACGGCGTTCGGCCGGTGAGACGGAGGTAGCACCGATGGACGACGCGGGTCCGCGTGCTGGCGGTGATGACGACGGAGACCTTGATGCCGGAACCACTCAACGACGGTTCAGCCTGAACGTCCACGACCCGGATCACCTGCCGCGCAAACTCGCCGGCCGGTACGAGGTGGGGGATCTGCTCGGCCGCGGCGCGACCGCGCGTGTCTTCCGCGCCCACGACCTGCTCGAACAGCGCGAGGTCGCGCTGAAACTGTTCCACGCCGACACGATGACCCGCGACGAACGCCGCCGTGACCAGGAGATCCAAACCCTCAGCGTGGTCCGTCATCCCGGGCTCGTCCCGTTGTACGACGCGGGCTCCGATGACGGCTACAGCTATCTCACGATGCGCCTGGTCGACGGGCCGAACCTGGCCCAGCGCCTGCGTTCCGGCACGCTCTCCCCGGACGCGGTCGTCGACCTGGCGGCCCGGCTGGCCGACGCGCTCGCGCACGTCCACGCGCACGGAATCACCCACCGCGACCTGAAACCGGCGAACATCCTGATGGCCGACGACGGTCCGCTGATCGGCGATTTCGGGGTCGCGCACGCCTTCGACGCGACCAGGGTGACCGAGACCGGCGGCGTGGTCGGCACAGCCGCGTACATGGCGCCCGAACAGGTCCGCGGCGAGAACATCGGCCCGCCCGCCGACGTCTACGCGCTCGGGCTGGTGCTGCTCGAATGCCTGTCCGGGGAACGGGAGTACATCGGCACACCGGTCGAGGCCGCGGTCGGCAGGCTGCACCGGCAGCCGCGAATCCCCACCGGCCTGTCGGTGACCATGACGACGCTGTTACGCGGGATGACCGCGCGGAAGCCGTCGCAGCGCCCGACCGCCGCGGCGATCTCGCGGATCCTGCTGGAGGACTCGACCGGGACGAAGGTCGCCTACCTCGCACCGGTTACCCGCAAGCGCGCGGCGGTGCTCGCCGCGATCAGCGCACCGGCCGCCGCGATCACCATCGGTGTACTGCTGGCGGTCAACCAGACCGGGCCGAACCCGCCGGTTCAGCCGGGCGGGTCGCCCCCTCCGGCGGCGACCGGCACCTCCGGCCCGGCGGCGGAGGGGACACCGCCCTCGGGGGCCGTCGAGATACCCGCCAGCGGCGCGAAGGCACCCCATGACACGGTCGTGGTGCCGGTCTCCGCGAATCCACCCGGCACCTTGGGAAATGTCGGCGTCACGTCGACACCGAGTGGCGCGACCGCGTCCAGCGGCGATCCGAGCACCTCGGAAAAGCCAGGCAAGTCGAAGACCCGGATCAAATCGAATACGAAGACCCGGGGCCCCGGCTGAGCGTCCGCTCCGCTGTGATGTCCACTGTGGACGATGATGGGAGACGGCGATGACCTATATCAACGACCCGCGCGAGCCGCAGGAAGAGATCGTCGAGCGGACACCGACCAGGATCCGCGTTGTAAGGATCGTCAACGCCCTCGTCCACGCGGTGTGCTGGATCTTCGCGCTGGTGCTGATCCTGCACATTCTGCTCGTGTTCGGCGAGGCCAATCCCGGCAACGGGTTCGCGCAGCTGATCGACCAGTGGTCGCGCGGGGTCTCTCTCGGCCTGCGCAACCTGTTCACGCCGGACAGTCCCAAACTGCGGACCCTGCTGAACGACGGCCTCGCCGCGCTGCTGTGGCTGATCATCGGCGGTGTGGTGACCGACCTGGTCTCGCGGATCGGCCTCCCGGGCCCGCGCAGGGTCTGGTACCGGCGAACACTCAGTTGAGCGAGCCCGGGTTCCCCGGCGGGACGTCACCGGCGCCTTCGGCCTGCTCGGCCGGGGCGTCGGTGGCATCCGCCCTGACCTCCACGGCCTGAGCGGCGGGTCGCCGCTGCCCGGTTTCCGGCTCGGTGTCGAAATGCTGACGGCACCGACGGCCGTAGCGTCTCGAATGCACGGTCATCGTGGCACCTCCTTCTCTACCGACCACGATCCCTCAATCATGTGACGCGCGCCACTCGTTCACCCGGGCTCATTTGCCGAATTCCGTCACGATCGCGGCACAGAAGGCGGGCAGGTCGTCGGGATTCCGGCTGGAGATCAGGCCGTTGTCGTTGACGACCTCCTGGTCCACGACGGTGCCGCCGGCGTTGCGGATGTCGGTGCGCACGCTGGGATACGACGTGAGCGTGCGGCCACGGACGACGTCGGCCTCGACCAGCGTCCACGGCCCGTGGCAGATGACCCCGACCGGTTTGCCGCTGTTCACGAAATCGCGGACGAAGCGGACAGCGTTCTCGTCAGCGCGCAGATTGTCCGGATTCATCGTGCCGCCGGGGAGCACCAGCGCGTCGAAGTCGTCGACCGTGACGTCCTTGACGACCCGGTCCACGGTGAACTTGTCCGCCTTGTCGATGTCGCCGTTCATGGCTTGGATCTCGCCGGATTCCAGCGAGACGACCTCGGCCGTGGCCCCGGCTTCGGTGACCGCTTTGCGCGGTTCGACCAGTTCGACCTGTTCCACGCCGTCGGCCGCGAGGATGGCCACGCGGCGTCCCTTCAGCGATGTCGCCATGGGTTCCTCCTGAGCTCGTCTTCCGCCCCCGGATTACCCCGGAGCGGAGTCGCCGAACCATGGGCATGAACCGGCGTCGCGGCGGGTATCAGTCCTCATGCGACTTCGGCGAGCGGACCTGGGGTCCCCCGGTATCGGGAGGCGGCGCAGAGGGCGTGGCTTCGGCTACCTCGCCCCGGACGGCGAGCCGCTGGCGGACAAGGAAGTGGTCGAGCGGATCACCGCGCTGGCGATCCCGCCCGCGTGGCGGCGCGTGTGGATCTCGCCGTACGACAACGCGCACGTCCAGGCGGTCGGTGTGGACGACGCCGGGCGGCGCCAATACCTCTATCACCCGGATTGGCGACGGGCACGGGACGAAGAGAAACACGAGCGCGTCCTCAGGCTGGCCCGGAAGCTGCCCAAGCTGCGTGAGGCGGTCCAGGAAGACCTCGATTCCCGTGGGCTCACCCGCGAACGTGTGCTCGCCGGTGCGCTGCGCATGCTCGACCTCGGCGTGTTCAGGACCGGCGGGGAGGACTACGCCGACGAGAACGGCACACACGGGGTGGCGACGTTGCTGTGCGAACACGTCTCGGTCAGCGAAGGCTGCCTGCTCTGCGACTACCCCGCGAAGGGCGGGATCCAGCGGAAGGTCCGGCTGCGCGACGACGGTCTCGTGCGGCTGGTCCGGTCGCTGCGACGGGCGCGTGGTGGGGAGGTGCGCCTGCTCGCCTATCGCGACGGCCGCGGGTGGCAGGAGGTCCGGGCCGACGACATCAACGAACGGCTCAAGGAACTCGTGGGCGAGGACTTCACCGCGAAGGATCTGCGCACGTGGAACGCCACCGTGCTCGCCGCGGCCGCCTTCGCGGGACAGGAAAAGCCGTCCAGCCGGCGCGGCCTGAATCGGATCGAGAAGACCGTGATGACCGAAGTCGCCGAGGGCCTCGGCAACACGCCCGCCGTCGCCCGTCGGTCCTATGTGGACCCTCGCGTGATCACGGCGTACCACGAGGATCGGACCATCGAGCGCGCGACGCGACGAGCGGAGAAGGCAGCCGATCCCACTGAGGCCCGTGACATCGTGGAGCGGGCGGTGGTGCGGCTACTGGGTGGGTCTTGAGGCCTCGATGGCGAGGACCGCGATGTCGTCGTGTGTCCCGCTGCCGAGCCAATCCCGCACCGCGGACCGGACCCGGCCGACGACCTCGTGGCCGGACAGGCCCCGGCAGCGGGTCAGCAGTTCGCGCAGCCGTTCGTCGCCGAACAGGTCCGACGGCCGCTCGTGGTGGCGTGCTTCGGTGATCCCGTCGGTGTAAAGCAGGCAGACGTCGCCTTCGGCCAGCTTGACGGCCGTCTCGGCGAAACGGGCCTGCGGAGAGATCCCGACCAGGGTGCCGGGCAAGGTGATCTCGTCGACCCCACCGCGGCGGCGCACCACCAGCGGCGCGGGATGTCCGCCGGAAGCCAAGGTGACACCGAGACCGTCTTCGCCCGCCAGCACCGAACCGAGCACCAGCGTGGCGAACCGGCCGCTGCCGCCGGTGATGAGCAGGGAGTTGAGCAGGCTCAGCAACGTCGTGTTGTCGCGCTCGACGAGGTTGAGTGCGGCGAGGGTCTGCCGGACCCGGCCGGTGAGCGCGGCCGCCTCGGCGCCCTTGCCGCAGACGTCGCCGAGGACGAACATCGCGCCGCCGTCCTCGCGTGGAAGGACGTCGTAGAAGTCACCGCCGACGTCGAGCAGCCCGGCCGACGGCTCGTACCAGACATCGAACTTGGCGCCGGGGACTTCCGGCGGCGGCGTCGGGCGCAACGTGGTCTCCAGGCCGCGGGTGGCCTCTTCCTGGCGGGCATAGCGGTGCGCGTTCGCCAGCGCGGTCCCGGCCGCACGGGCGAACTCGGCCACCGCGCGCGGGTGGTCGTCGCCGAACGCGGGTGTGCCGCGCCTGCCGAGCACGACCGCGCCGGTGACCCCGGCACCACCGTCGAGTCCCAGCGAGACCACGGTGACCGACTGATGGACGGCGAGCCGTTCCGCGACGACCGCGGGCAGCGCCGCGACCTCTTCCGCCGGAACGGTCTTGGCCTCGGGTTCGTCGGTGGCGGCGAAGGTTCCGGCGAGCACCGGCGCCAGCTGGGCCGGGACACGGCGGATATGGCCGTGACCGTGGTTGGTGCGGTGATCGCAGCTCCACCACTCCCACCGGCCGCGGGTGGCCGGCAGCAGGACGAACACGCAGTCGGCGAGTTCGGCCGCCGCGACCTCGGCGATCACCTTCGCCGTCCCGTGCCGTCCCCGTGTGGAGGCCAGCCGTGGCGCCGAAGCGGCGAGGAAGCCGTCGACACGCGGGCCGTCGGCCGCGACCGCTGAGGTCACCGTCCACGCGTGCCAGCCTCCGGGCAACGTCCGGATTCGCGCAGGGAACCGGCGGCCGGTGTGCTCGACATGGCCGACGTCGGGTCCTTCGGCGGTCAGCACCGGGCGGCCGCCGCCGAACAGCTCACGGGCGGCCGGATTCGACCAGCGCAGCGTGCCGCCGACGTCCTGCACGAGCACCGCGTCACGCACGTCTTCGAGCAGCTCGCGCCAGAACCTCCCGGATTCGGGCAGCGCTCCCTCGCTCGTCGTGGACGACGGCTCCGAGGGGAGCGACGTCGAGGCCGGGGCCGGCCGTGACACCATTCCCGGACCTCCTCCTGCCTGGCGGGTAGCGCAGTGTGAGCGGGCGGACTGGCTCGAAGTGTAGGTCGGATCATGGCACGCTGATGCGACGACCATGGCTTGGCATGCGTGGTGGAGAGGGTCGACACAGATGACACAGCACTCCCAAAGGGACCGGACCCCCGTGAAAGGTGGTGGCGCCCAGGTGGACGAAGCGACCCTGGAACGCCTGCTCTCGGCGGCCCGCGACCTCGGGGACGGCAACTTTCGGCGGCGGTTCGTAGCGCACGGCGACGGGCTCACGGCCCAGCTCGCCGTCGCCTTCAACGACATCGCCGAACGCAACCAGCGGCTGGTGAGCGAGCTCCTGCGCGTCCGCGAGGCGGTCGGCAAGGAAGGCAGGCTGACCGAGCGCGTCGCGGCCGAGATCGGCCCCGGCGGCTGGGCCACCGCGGTCGACGTGGTCAACGGGCTGATCGAGGACGTGAGCAGGCCGACGGCCGAGCTCAACCGGGTCCTCGGCGCGGTCGCCGAGGGCGACCTGTCGGAGTCGATGCCGCTGGAGGTCGGCGGGCGGCCGTTGCAGGGTCAGTTCGCCGAGGTGGCGAAGACGTTGAACGGCCTGATCAAACAGCTTTCCCGGTTCGCGACCGAGGTCACCAGAGTGGCCCGCGAGATCGCCACCGAAGGCCGTCTCGGCGGCCAGGCCGAGGTCCCGGGCGTGGCGGGCACCTGGCGTGACCTGACCGACAACGTCAACGTCATGGCCAGCAACCTGACCGACCAGGTCCGCAACATCGCCCAGGTGACCACCGCGGTGGCGCGGGGCGATCTGACCCAGAAGATCAACGTCGACGCGCGCGGCGAGATCCTGGAACTCAAGAACACCGTCAACATCATGGTCGACCAGCTCTCGGCCTTCGCCGACGAAGTCACCCGGGTCTCCCGTGAGGTGGGTAGCGAAGGCCGTCTCGGCGGCCAGGCGCAGGTCCCCGGCGCGGCGGGCACGTGGCGCGACCTCACCGACTCGGTGAACCTGATGGCGGACAACCTCACCGACCAGGTCCGCAACATCGCCCAGGTGGCGACGGCGGTGGCCGAGGGCGACCTGTCACAGAAGATCAACGTCGACGCGCGCGGCGAGATCCTCGAACTCAAGAACACGCTGAACACCATGGTCGACCAGCTGTCGGCCTTCGCCGACGAAGTCACGCGGGTCGCGCGCGAGGTGGGTAGCGAAGGGCGTCTCGGCGGCCAGGCGACGGTGCCGGGCGTCGCCGGGACCTGGCGCGGGCTCACCGACTCGGTGAACCAGATGGCCGACAACCTGACCGACCAGGTCCGCAACATCGCCCAGGTCACCACGGCGGTGGCGAAGGGCGACCTGACGCAGAAGATCACGGTCGACGCGCGCGGCGAGATCCTCGAACTGAAGACGACCGTCAACACGATGGTCGACCAGCTGTCGTCGTTCGCCGACGAAGTCACCCGGGTGGCGCGCGAGGTCGGCACGGAAGGTCAGCTCGGCGGCCAGGCGCAGGTGCCCGGTGTCGCCGGGACCTGGCGCGACCTCACCGGGTCGGTCAACTTCATGGCGAACAACCTCACCGCGCAGGTCCGCAACATCGCCCAGGTGGCGACGGCGGTGGCCAAGGGCGACCTGTCACAGAAGATCGCCGTCGACGCCAAGGGCGAGATCCTCGAACTCAAGAACACGCTGAACACCATGGTCGACCAGCTGTCGGCCTTCGCCGACGAAGTCACCCGCGTCGCCCGCGAGGTCGGCAGCGACGGACGGCTCGGCGGCCAGGCCACCGTGCCCGGCGTGGCCGGGACGTGGAAGGACCTGACCGACAACGTCAACTTCATGGCGAACAACCTGACCGACCAGGTGCGCAACATCGCCCAGGTCACCACCGCCGTCGCGAAGGGCGACCTGACGCAGAAGATCATCGTCGACGCGCGCGGCGAGATCCTGGAGCTCAAGAACACCGTCAACATCATGGTCGACCAGCTCTCGGCCTTCGCCGACGAAGTCACCCGGGTCTCCCGTGAGGTGGGTACCGAAGGCAAACTCGGCGGCCAGGCGCAGGTGCGCGGCGTCGCCGGGACCTGGAAGGACCTCACCGACAACGTCAACGTCATGGCCGACAACCTCACCGATCAGGTGCGGAGCATCGCCACGGTGACGACAGCGGTGGCGAACGGGGACCTGTCGAAGAAGATCGCGATCGACGCGCAGGGCGAGGTCGCCGTCCTCGCCGAGACGATCAACAGCATGGTCGAGACGCTGCGCGCGTTCGCCGACGAGGTCACGCGCGTCGCCCGCGAGGTGGGCACCGAAGGCATCCTCGGTGGTCAGGCCCGCGTCCCGAACGTGGCGGGCACGTGGAAGGCGTTGACGGACAACGTGAACGTCATGGCCGACAACCTGACCGGCCAGGTCCGCAGCATCGCGACCGTGACCACCGCGGTGGCGCAGGGCGATCTGTCGAAGAAGATCGACATCGACGCCCGCGGCGAGATCCTGGAACTCAAGACGACCATCAACACGATGGTCGACCAGCTGTCGTCGTTCGCTTCCGAGGTCACGCGTGTCGCGCGCGAGGTGGGCACGGACGGCACGCTCGGCGGGCAGGCGGAGGTGCCCGGCGTCGCCGGCACGTGGTCGCGGCTGACCGAGGGTGTGAACCAGCTGGCCGGGAACCTGACCACCCAGGTGCGGGCGATCGCGCAGGTGGCCACCGCGGTGACCGCGGGCGACCTGACCCGGCACATCACCGTCGACGCGTCCGGGGAGGTGGCCGAGCTCAAGGACAACATCAACCAGATGATCGCGAACCTGAAGGAGACCACCCGCGCCAACCGCGAACAGGACTGGCTCAAGACCAACCTGGCCCGGCTGTCCGCGCTCATGCAGGGGCACCGCGATCTCGCTTCGGTGGCTTCGCTGATTCTGTCCGAGCTGACGCCGCTGGTGTCCGCGCAGCAGGGCGCGTTCTTCCTCGCCCGCGAGGACGAGCAAGAGGAAACGGTCCTGGAAAGCATCGCCACCTACGGGCTGGCGAAATCCCAAGCGGGGCTTCGCTTCTCCCCCGGCGAGTCGCTCATCGGCCAGGCAGCCGTCGACCGCCGCACGATACTGGTCCACGAAGCGCCGCCGGAGTACGCGCTCATCTCGTCGGGCCTCGGCTCGGCCGCGCCGGTGAACGTGATCGTGCTGCCGGTGCTGTTCCAGGGCGAGGTGCTCGGCGTGCTGGAACTGGCGACGATCAACGCGTTCAGCACCGTCCACATCGATCTGCTGGAGCAGCTGAAGGAGACCATCGCGGTCAACGTCAGCACCATCCAGTCGAACTCGCGCACCGAGGCGCTGCTGACCGAATCCCAGCGCCTGGCACAGGAACTGCGCGCGCGGTCCGAGCAGTTGCAGGCGCAGCAACGAGAACTGCGCCGGTCCAACACGGATCTCGCGGAGAAGGCGGCGCTGCTGGCGCAGCAGAACCGCGACATCGAGGTCAAGAACAGCGAGATCGAGCAGGCGCGGCAGGAACTCGAAGAGCGCGCCGGGCAGCTGACCATGGCGTCGCAGTACAAATCCGAGTTCATGGCGAATATGTCGCACGAGCTGCGGACCCCGCTCAACAGTGCGCTGATCCTCGCGAAACTGCTTTCGGAGAACCCGGACGGGAACCTGTCGGAGAAGCAGATCCAGTTCGCGCGGACGATCTACTCGGCGGGCAGCGACCTGCAACAGCTGATCAACGACATCCTCGACATGGCCAAGGTCGAGGCCGGGCATCTCGATCTCCAGATGTCCGACGTCACGCTGCCCGAAGTGGTCGAGTACGTCGAATCGATCTGCCGTCCGCTCACCTCGGACAAGGGCCTGGAGTTCGCCGTCCTGATCGACCCACCGGTGCCGTCGTCGATCCACACCGACGAACATCGCTTGCAGCAGGTGCTGCGGAACCTGCTGTCGAACGCGGCGAAGTTCACCGACGAGGGCGGCGTGCGCCTGCACATCCGGATGGCCGACGCGGGTGAAGTGGAAGCCGAATCACTACGGCAGGCCCCCGGCGTCCTCGCGTTCGCCGTCGAGGACACGGGGATCGGCATCGCGCCGGACAAACTCGCGATCATCTTCGACGCGTTCCGCCAGGCCGACGGCACCACCAGCCGTAAGTACGGCGGCACCGGGCTGGGCCTGTCGATCAGCCAGCAGCTGACGGAACTGCTCGGCGGCGAACTGCGCGTCCGCAGCGAACCCGGCAAGGGCAGCACGTTCACCCTGTACCTGCCGGTCAGCGCGTCGAACTTGATCGTCCCGACCGCGGCGGCAGGCGGTGTCCCGCTGATCATGGCCGTGCCGCGGGTGGCCCCTCCCGCGCCCTCACAGCGGTTCCACGGCGAGAAGATCCTGATCGTCGACGACGACCTGCGCAACGTCTTCGCGCTGGCCGCCGTCCTGGAGCGCAACGGCCTGGAAGTCATCTACGCCGAGACCGGTGTCGCGGGCATCCGGGCCCTGGAACGGCACGAGGACACCGCACTGGTCCTGATGGACGTGATGATGCCCGAACTGGACGGCAACGCCACGATCACCGCGATCCGGGCCGAGGCCGCACACGAAGACCTGCCCGTGATCGCTGTCACAGCGAAGGCGACCGCGGAGGACAAGGCGCGGACGCTGGCTTCGGGGGCGGACGACTACGTGACCAAGCCTGTCGACACCGACAAGCTGCTGGACCTGATCGCTGTGCACCTCGAGGCCGACGCCGCCTCCAGCGGCCTCTCGCAGGCCGTGTCGCCCTCGGAGGCCGGTGACTGAAGTCCGAAGTACGTGGCGCCCGGGTATCGGTCGGGTGGGCGTGGCCGGTGTCCGGAGGGGTGTGTGGAAATAGGGACGTTGAGTGTCCCTATTTCCATACACCCCCGTATTCGGACCGGCGCGGGTCGGCAGCACCGTCCTGAAGCCCACTCCAGCTCGCTCCGGAAACGAAAGAACCCGCAGGCCAGAAGCCTGCGGGTCTCCTTCGAAGCGGTGGAGCGGGTGACGGGAATCGAACCCGCGTAGCTAGTTTGGAAGACTAGGGCTCTACCATTGAGCTACACCCGCGTGCCCCCGGAGTACCGGGTGCGAAAGCAGCTTAGCGTGACCCGCTAGGCTGTGTGTACACCCCCCGGGAAGATCGGGGAGTCACGGGATGTGGCGCAGCTTGGTAGCGCATCCGCTTTGGGAGCGGAGGGTCGCAGGTTCAAATCCTGTCATCCCGACCATAGGTCTTTGACCTGCGATTGTACCTCTTATTTGGGCCGGAAGACTCGGCCCGGAAGCTAGTGCGGCACTCAGCGACACTCCGCTTTGCGGATTTTCGCCTGCCGCCTCGCACCCTCCAGCCCGCTCGGAGTTTGCCGTCGCGACCGAATAGGACAGAGCCGCTCAGCGCTTCGGCGAAGTCCTGAGCCGCACGAGCCCCGACGCTGGTCGGCCACCGCGCATCCGGGCAGGATGAAGATCATGGAGATCCGCCCCGCCCGCACCACCGACGCTCCCGCCGTGACCGCGCTGCTCGCCGAGCTGGGCTACCCGGACAACAGCGAGGCCGGCGTGCGCCGCCGCCTCGAGCGTTGGTCCCGTCATCCCGAAGGTGCCGCGTTCGTCGCCGAATCGGACGGCACGGTGGTCGGTGTGGTCGCGGTGGTCGCGATCCCTTTTCTCGAGAAGGAAGGCTCCGGAGGACGGATCGTGGCCTTGGTGGTGGACGGGGCCCAGCGCGGCGCGGGGATCGGACGTGAGCTGGTCGCCGCGGCCGAAGCGGAGGCGCTGCGCTTGGGCTGCAACACCATGGAGGTCACCAGTTCCCGCCACCGGACCGGCGCGCACGCCTTCTACCGGGCGCGGGGATACCAGGATCGCTGCGAAGACAGCGCCCGGTTCGTGCGACGGCTGAACGTCTGACCAGCTCCCGCATGAGGGGAGCGCTAGGCCCACCCAGTATTACGCCGTCGACAACTACGACGACCTGCCCCGCCGCCTGCCCCCGCGTTTCGTCCTCTAGTTGCGGTCCTTGCGCGTGCAACTACCGCAACTAGAGGACGAATTGCGGTAAGACTGGCGGCGTGAAAGACGATCGTCAGGTGGAAGCACTCTTGAGGGAGCTGGCCCCACAGGTCATCGGGTTGCTGGTGCGCAGGCACGGGCAGTTCGACGCTTGCGAGGACGCCGTCCAGGAAGCGCTCCTCTCGGCCTCGCAACAGTGGCCGGAGCAAGGCATCCCGGACAGTCCGAAGTCCTGGCTCGCGACGGTCGCGTCACGGCGCCTTGTCGACGAGTGGCGCAGCGAGAGCGCCCGCCGCCGTCGCGAAGAGAACTCCGCGGTGATGGACCTGGCCGGTCCGGGCGAAGCGTCCACAGTGTCCTCATCGGACGACACGCTCACCGTGCTCTTCCTGTGCTGCCACCCTTCCCTGTCCGCGTCGTCACAACTCGCGCTGACGCTGCGCGCGGTCGGCGGCCTGACCACCGGCGAGATCGCGACCGCTTTCCTGGTCCCGGAATCGACGCTGGCCCAGCGGATCAGCCGTGCGAAACAGACCATCAGGAAGGCGGGCGCGGAGTTCGTCCTGCCGCCGTCCGCCGAACTCGCCGAACGGCTCCGCGTCGTCCTCCACGTGCTGTACCTGATCTTCAACGAGGGCTACACGACCAGCGGCGGCCCCGACCTGCACCGCGCCGATCTGACCGCCGAGGCGATCCGGCTGACCAGGTTGCTCCGGCGGCTCATGCCCGACGAGGACGAGGTCACCGGGCTGCTCGCACTCATGCTGCTGACCGACGCCCGCCGCGCCGCCCGTGCCGGTGAGGACGGCTCGCTCATCCCCCTCGCCGACCAGGACCGCTCGCTCTGGAACGCGGAAGTCATCGCCGAAGGGGTCTCGCTGGTGAGCGCGGCGCTGGAAGCGGGCCCGGTCGGGCCGTACCAGGTGCAGGCCGCGATCGCCGCCGTCCACGACGAGGCGGCCACCGCGGCAGGCACCGACTGGTCACAGATCCTCGCACTCTACGACGTCCTCGAGAAGGTCTCGCCCGGCCCGATCGTCACGCTCAACCGTGCCGTCGCGGTCGCCGAGGTCAACGGCCCGGCGGCGGGCCTCGAACTGCTCGCCACCCTCGACGACGACGGCCGGATGAGCCAGACACACCGCCTCGATTCCGTCCGCGGGCATCTGCTGGAACTGGCCGGAGACACCGGCGCCGCACGCGAGGCCTACCTCCGGGCCGCCGGTAAGACCGCAAGCGAACCCGAAAAGCAGTACCTGTCCCGGCGCGCGGAGCGGCTCACCGAATGACGCGGCAGACGATGGTGCCGTGCCGCTGATCTTCCCGACGGTCATCCGGGTCGCCTTCGACCACACGTCTTTCAAGTCGTACGACGGCGCCCCGCCGTGGCCCAGCGCCGACGCGGTGGTGCTGATCGTCGTGGCCGAAGTGTTCTTTACGAAGAGCGGTCAAGCCCGTATGTCACTCATCGGCTTTCCTGGCGGTGGCCATGGCGCGCTCGGTCTCCCAGAACGCCCGCATCGACACGATCAGCCCGTCCTCGCGCACCCGGTAGACGAACACGCCGTCGGTGTCGACGCGATAACCCCCTGGCAGGTACGTCGTGATCGTCCCGACGTTCGCGACCTCGTCACCGGCCGCGTGGGAATCGCGGATGGTGAACTGGAAGCGCTCGACGTTCGCGATCGTCTTGTCCCAGAAGGCACTGATCCCGTCTTGCCCGTGGTGCCCCTTGCCCTCCTCGTCGAACATGGACGGGCCGATCGGGTCCTCGACGACGGCGTCCCCGGCGAAGAGTTCGAGCCAGGCGGCCTTGTCGCCGGCGGTCACGGCGGTCATCGAGCGGAACGCGGCCTGGCGCGCGGGCGGCTGTGTGGCGGCCGGATCCCAGCAGACGTCGACACCCATGGCTCAGTCTCCGATCTTAGCGATGATCTCGTCGCCGAACTTCTTGATGGAATGGAGTTTCGGGCCGACTTCGGCGTCGAAACCGAGGCCGTCGAACACCCACGGCATGGTGATGACGTCGGTGACGCCGAGGTCGCCCTGCTCGCGGTAGCCGTCGAGACCGAACTTGTCGATGCAGACGGCCTGGTACTCGAAGGGGTCTTCGGCGCGGCCCTGTTCGGCCAGCAGCCCGCGCAGCTTCGCGATCGTTTCGCGGAGGTCGTCGAACCTCATCATCGCCGACGACCAGCCGTCGGCGACCCTGGCGGCCCGGCGCAGCGCGACGTCGGTGTGGCCGCCGATGTAGAACGGCACGCGCGACGGCGGCGTCGGGCTCATCTGGAGCTTGTCGAAGTCAAAGAACTCGCCGTGAAACTCGACCATCCCGCCGTCGAGGATCAGCCGCAGCACCTCGATGGCCTCGTCCACGCGCTTGCCGCGCTTCTCGTACGGGGCGCCGCACCAGCGGAACTCCTCCGGCGACCAGCCGACGCCGAGCCCGAGGCCGAAGCGGCCGCCGGTCAGCGCCGCGACCGAGTTGACCTGGCGTGCCAGCAGGACCGGATTGCGGGAGCCGAGTTTGAGCACAGAGGTGTAGAACGTGAGCCGTTCGGTGACCGCGCCCATCGAGGCGGCCGCGACCAGCGGATCGGCCCACGGCGTCTCCTCGGTCCAGAACCGGCTGCCGTCCGGTGTGTACGGATAGTCGGCCGAGACGGTTTCGGAATAGAACAGGGAATCCGGGAGCGCGATCGAGGAGAACCCCACCTCTTCGGCGGCACGGGCGAGCTCGCCCAGCTGATCGAGTGGATTCATCGCGATCGACAGGGTGAACTTCATGAGGGCGAACTATAACGTGTTCTAGTTTGGCCCGCCAGTGTGCGCGGTGACCGAGAGCACTGGCGGGAACCGCCGGCGCACCGGCCGCGTTGACCAGGCAAAAGGCCGAACGATTCCTGGAGTGAACCCATGGGCACCGCGATCTTCCTGATCGTGCTCCTCGTCGTGGTGGTCGGCGGCGGCATCTACTTCGCGAAATCCCAGGCGGCGGCCAAGAAGCGCCAGCTGGACGACGCGAAAGCCGACGCACGGCGCCTCGTCGAGCGACTCGGCGGTCAGGTCATGAACATCACCGGCACGGACATCGCCTCCCAGCAGGCGATGGCGGACGCGTCCGAACGCTTCACCGCGGCAGGCTCCCAGATGGAGCAGGCGCAGACCATCGAGCAGGCCCGGCTCGTGCGCGAGACGGCCATCGAAGGCCTCTACTACGTCCGCGCGGCCCGGCTCGCGATGGGCATGGACCCCGGTCCGGAGCTGCCCGGCAGCGAGGAGCGCGACCGTGCCGGCAAGGTCACCGAACACCGCTCTGTCGACGTCGAGGGCGAGCACTACGAGGCTTCGCCGGACCCGAGCCAGCGGACGCCGCACTACTACCCCGGTGGCCGTGTGGCCGGCCGTCCGGTGCCGCAGGGCTGGTACAGCGAGCCGTGGTGGAAGCCCGCGCTCGTCGCCGGTGCCTGGGGTCTCGGTTCGATGCTGCTGTTCAGCGCGATGTTCTCCGGTATGGCAGGGATCGCGAGCGCGTCGGCCTGGGAGTCGGGCCACGACGCGGGCCAGGGAGACGCCGGGGCGGCCGACGGCGGCGGTGACGCGGGTGGCGACGCCGGTGGAGACACGGGCGGGGACGCCGGTGGGTTCGACGGTGGCGGGTTCGATGGCGGCGGCTTCGACGGTGGCGGGTTCGACTTCTAAGCCCTGAGAGATGAGAAGAACGGGACTTCATTGCAAATTTTGCAATGAAAGTCCCGTTCATAGCAGGCCTTCTTCCTGTGTCGTTCGGTGTCGGCCGGGTTCGGCTGCCGGTCGGGTCAAGTCCGTGAAGGACTCCTTAAGGGACTCTGGGGCCCTCGAAGTTCCCCTCACCCGGCCCGGAACGCCACCCCTGGCCACAGCCACCCCACCAGCCACAACAACGGTGCGAGAAAGACCCCTTCCCCACTCTCAAGGCAGGGATGGAGGCCTTCGAACCCCCGCCAGTCGGGAGCCCCGGGTCAAGTCCGTGAAGGACTCCCTAAGGGACTCTGGGTCCCTCGAAGTTCCCCTCACCGACCCGGGGCGCGTCCCAGCATCACCAGCGCCCCCACCAAGTGAATGAAGGCCCCTTTGCTTGCGCCTGGCGCAAGCAAAGGGGGCTTCATGTACTTCAGGCGGGCAAAGAGCCGGTCACCTTGTCGCGCAGAGTCCGCGAACCAGGCGTGGGGCCCACCCACAGCCTCGATGCTATGAACGGCCCCGTTCCCAGCATCCTCAGGCTGGCTGACAGGTGGGGCACCAAAACAGGTTCCGCGCGGCCAGGTCGCTGCGCAGCACCGGCGTCCCGCACACCAGACACGGCTCCCCGGCCCGGCGGTACACGTAGACCTCACCCCCGTGCCGGTCCTGCCGCGGCGCGCGGCCGGTCGCCTTGGGCAGGTGCTCGGGCGCGACCGTGTCGATCCGTCCCACCCGGACACCGTGCCGCATGAGCGTCACGAGATCCGCCCACATGTCGTCCCACAGCCCGCGATCGAGCGCACGGCCCGGGAGGAGCGGGGCGACGCCGTGCCGGAACAGCACCTCGGCGCGGTACACGTTGCCGACGCCCGCCAGTACGGACTGGTCCATCAGCAAAGCCGCGATGGACGTCTTGGACCGCGTGATCCGCTCCCACGCCTTGTCCGGCTTCGCGTCCCGGCGCAGTGGGTCCGGCCCCAGCCGGGCCTTGATCGCGTCGACGCGCGGTGCGTCCAGGAGTTCGCATTGGTTCGGTCCGCGCAGGTCGGCGGAATGCGTCGGGCCGACCAGGCGCATCCGCACCTGACCGACCGGTTCGGCCACCGGCAGCGGCTCGTCGGAGAACGTGCCGTACAGGCCGAGGTGGATATGCACTGTCCCGTGTGGACCGTAGTCGTGGAACAGGTGTTTCCCGTACGCCTCGGCCTTCACCAGTACCCTGCCGTCCAAACGGGACGCTTCGGTGCCGAAGCGTCCCTGCGGGCTGCTCACTTCGACAGGGTGGCCGGCGAAACGGCGTTTGTGCAGACGTGCCAGTCGATGGAGCGTGTGCCCCTCGGGCATGTCAGTGCTCGGGCAGCGGCGGCGGCCAGCCGGTGTTCTCGTAGTCCAGGATCTGCTGGACGCGGCGGCCGTGGCGCGCGTCCGGGCTCGGCGGGGTCGCGAGGAACGCCTCGACGATCTCGGTGGCCTCTTCGGTGGTGTGCATCCGCGCGCCGACGCCGATCAGCTGGGCGTGGTTGTGCTCGCGGGTGAGCTTCGCGGTCTCGACGCTCCACGCGAGGCCGGCGCGAGCACCCTTGACCTTGTTGGCCGCGATCTGCTCGCCGTTGCCGGAACCGCCGACGACGATGCCGAGGCTGCCCTCGTCCGCGACGACCCGGCGGGCCGCCTCGATGCAGAAGGCGGGGTAGTCGTCCGCCGCGTCGTAGACGAAGGGACCGACGTCCTCGACGTCGTGGCCCTGTTCCTTGAGGTGGGCCACGAGGTGGTTCTTCAGTTCGAAACCGGCATGGTCAGAGCCAAGGTAGACACGCACAGCGCGAAGTCTGCCATCACAAGGCTTCTCGGGCATGCTCTGGGGGTGGACATCTGGGGCCAGCGCGGATCCGACATCAGACTCGAATGGGGACCCGAAGGCGTCTGCGTCCTCGGCGGAGACTGCGCCGTTCTGATCATCGTCGACGTACTTTCCTTCTGCACCACAACGGATCTAGTCCTCGGCAACGGCGGACGGGTGCTGCCCGTCCGCTGGCGCGACCATCGCGGTGAACAAGCCGCGAAAGAGCGAAGCGCCATCCTCACGGGTGAAACGAGTGGACCTTGCGACCTTCGTCTGTGATCGAGATCCCTTCCGGCACGCTCCTCGCGCTCCCCTCCCCCAACGGCGCCACGCTCTGCGACGCCGCCGCCACGACCGGCGCCGAAGTCCTGGCGGGCTGCCTGCGCAACGCCTCCGCCGTCGCCGCCCACGCGGCCGGACTCGCGGACGGCAGGCCGATCGGCGTCATCCCGGCCGGGGAACGCTGGGGCATCGACATGCACACCGAGACCAAGACCTTCGGACCGCTGCGGCCCTGCGTCGAAGACCACCTCGGCGCGGGCGCGATCGTGGCCGCGCTGAGCGACTACGGCCGGCTGTCCGCCGAAGCCCGTCTCGCGGCCATCGCAGCGAAAGTGACCGACGTCGGCGAAGCACTGGCAGAGTGCTCCTCAGGGCGTGAGCTCGCTGCGGCCGGACACGGGAACGACGTGACCCTCGCCGCACGGCTCGACACGAGCAGCACGGTTCCGGTGCTGCGCAAGGGAATACTGGAGGATTCGTGACTTGGCTCGAACTCGCGGACGGCGTGTACGCCCGCCGTCACGAGGAGCTGGACCTGACCGTCGGCCTGGTCGTCGGCACTGACCGCTGCCTGGTCGTCGACGTCCGCGGCGACGTCGAGCAGGGCGCCGAACTCGCCGCGGCGGTGCGGGAGATCACGCCGCTGCCGTGGTCGGTCGTCTACACCCACGCGCATTTCGATCACGCCTTCGGCACGACGGCGTTCCTGCCCTGTGACGTCTGGGCACACGAAGGGTGCCTGGCCGAGCTGACCACCTACGGTGAGGGCGCGCGGCGCAAGTGGATCGCGTACTACCTAGCCCAAAACCGCCCCGAAATGGCGGAGGCGCTGGAACGCACCGAACTCACCATGCCGGATCGTCCGGTCGTCGACACCGCCGAGATCGACCTCGGCGGCCGCGTTGTCGTGCTGCGCTTCCTCGGCCGCGCTCACACCGATCACGATTTGTTCGTGCACGTACCTGACGCCGGGATCATCTACGCGGGCGACGCCGTCGAGAACGCCGAAGCGGGCTTCAGCGCGTTCTCCTTCACCGAGGACAGCTCCCTTACGGAGTGGGCCGGCGTGATGGACGCGATCCTCGCGCTGGAACCCAAGGTCATCGTGGCCGGACACGGAGACCCGGTCGACATCGCCTTCATCGAGAAACACCGTGAGGGGTTGCGGGAACTCGTCGCGCTCAAGACACAGATCGCCTCGGGCGACCTCACGACGGACGAAGCCGTCGCGAGGTCCTCCTACCCCGGCGATGTCACCAAGGCCGCACTCGCGACCCCTTAGTCGAAGTTGAGATCCCCGGTCCGGGTGCGCTTCAGCTCGAAGAAGTCCGGGTAGCTCGCCAGCGCGCGGGCGCCATCGAAGACCTTGACGGCGTCCTCGCCGCGCGGGATCGAGCTGAGGACCGGGCCGAAGAAGGCGACGCCGTCGATGTGGATGGTCGGGGTGCCGACGTCCATTCCGACCGGATTCATACCTTCGTAGTGACTCTTTTTCAGCGCATCGTCGTACTCGGTCGACTCCGCGGCGCCTGCCAGCTCGGCCGGGGCGCCGATGGCCTTGAGGGTCTCCGTGATGACCTTCGGAATGTCCTTGTCACCCTGGTTGTGATGGCGGGTGCCGAACTCCGTGTAGAAGTCGCGCAGGGCCTCCTCGCCGTTCTTCTGTGCCAGCGCGGTCGCGACACGGACCGGTCCCCAGCCACGGTCGAGAAGCTCCTTGTACTGCTCAGGAAGGTCTTCACGGCCGCTGTTGAGCTCGGACAGGCTCATGATCCGGAACCTCAGGTCGAGGTCGCGGTGCTTCGCCACTTCGAGGATCCAGCGCGAGCTGATCCAGGCGAAGGGGCAGATCGGATCGAAGTAGAAGTCGACCTTGGTCGTCTCGGACGGGGCGGTCATCAAGTTCTCCCGGTGCCATCGTCTTGGGGTGGGCCGGTAGCCACAGAGTGCTACACAGCGGCCAACATCGGGGCCATCGGCGTTGTTCCCGTCGTCAGCACCGGCCTCCGCATGATTGGATGCCTGTAGTTGGAAACCAAAACCGATACCGATGACCAGAGGTGCCAGTGCCCGCCCCCAACCTGACCCGAGACCAAGCCAAGCTGCGCGCGGACCTGCTCGACGTCGAGTCCTACGACATCGCGCTCGATCTGACCGACGGCCGCGGCGGTCCCGGTGAGAAGACCTTCACGTCGAAGACGAAGATCAAGTTCGCGAGCGCCAGAAGCGGCGAAGCGTCGTGGATCGACATCGTCGCCGAGGGGATCGAGTCGGCCGTCCTCAACGGGGCGGACCTCGACGTCAGCGGGTACGTCGAGGACAAGGGCGTCGAGCTCCCTGGCCTCGCCGAGTCGAACGAACTCGTCGTGGACGCGGTCTGCCGGTACATGAACACCGGCGAAGGCCTGCACCGGTTCGTCGACCCGGTCGACGACGGCGTCTACCTCTACACCCAGTTCGAGACCGCCGACGCCAAGCGCATGTTCGCCTGCTTCGACCAGCCTGACCTCAAGTCGGTCTACCGGCTCACCGTGATCGCGCCGCAGGACTGGAAGGTCATTTCGAACGCGCTGGTGGAGTCGGCCGACGAGACCCCGGAAGGGGCCGTTCGCACCGTCTTCGCCGTCTCCGAGCGGATCTCGACCTACCTGGTCGCGCTGATCGCGGGCCCGTACAGCGAGTGGCGCGACGAGCACTCCGACGAGCTCGGCACGATCCCGCTCGGCATCTACTGCCGCTCCTCGCTCGCCGAGCACATGGACGCGGACAAGCTGTTCACCGAGACCAAGCAGGGTTTCGCCTTCTACCACGAGAAGTTCGCGACCCCGTACCCGTTCTCCAAGTACGACCAGCTGTTCGTGCCCGAGTTCAACGCGGGCGCGATGGAGAACGCCGGTGCCGTCACCTTCCTGGAGGACTACGTCTTCCGGAGCCGCGTCACGCGCTACGCCTACGAGCGCCGCGCCGAGACGCTGCTGCACGAGATGGCGCACATGTGGTTCGGCGACCTGGTCACCATGCGCTGGTGGGACGACCTGTGGCTGAACGAGTCGTTCGCGACCTTCGCGAGCGTGCTGGCCCAGGCCGAGGCCACCGAGTACAAGAACGCGTGGACCAGCTTCGCGAACATCGAAAAGTCGTGGGCGTACCGGCAGGACCAGCTGCCCTCGACGCACCCGATCGCCGCCGACATCGTCGACCTGCACGCGGTCGAGGTGAACTTCGACGGCATCACCTACGCCAAGGGCGCGAGTGTCCTGAAGCAGCTCGTCGCCTACGTCGGGCTCGACCACTTCCTCGAAGGCCTGAAGGTCTACTTCGGCAAGCACGCCTGGGGCAACGCGACCCTCGCGGACCTGCTGGGCGCGCTGGAAGAGGCGTCCGGCCGCGACCTGTCCTGGTGGAGCGCGCAGTGGCTGGAGACCACCGGTCTCAACTCGCTGAGCCCGCGCTACGAGATCGGCGCCGATGGCGCGTACACCGCCTTCGCCGTCACCCAGACCGGTGCCAAGCCGGGCGCCGGTGAGCTGCGTACGCACCGCGTCGCGGTCGGTGTCTACGACGAGGACGAGAACGGCAAGATCGTCCGCAAGCACCGCGTCGAACTCGACGTCGACGGCGAGCGCACCGAGGTGCCGGAGCTGGTCGGTCTCCCCGCGGGCAAGCTCGTGCTGGTCAACGACGACGACCTGACCTACTGCACGATGCGGCTCGACCCGGCGTCGCTGACCACGCTGATCGACCGCATCGCCGACATCACCGACCCGCTCCCCCGCACGCTGTGCTGGTCGGCGGCGTGGGAGATGACGCGCGAGGCCGAGCTCAAGGCCCGCGACTTCGTCACGCTGGTCCAGCGCGGCGTGCACACCGAGACCGAGGTCGGTGTGGTGCAGCGGCTGCTGCTGCAGGCGCAGACGGCGCTGAACTCGTACGCGAACAAGGCGTGGGCGGCGGACAAGGGCTGGCCGGAGTTCAGCTCGCGGCTGCTGGAGCTGGCGCAGGGCGCGGAGGCCGGTTCGGACCACCAGCTCGCCTTCGTGAACTCGCTCGCGGGTTGCGTGCTCGACGAGAAGACGCTGCAGATCATCGCGGGCTGGCTCGACGGCACGGCGCCTTTGGCGGGCCTGACCGTCGACACCGACCTGCGCTGGCGGCTGCTGCAGGCACTGGTCGCGCATGGCAAGGCGGAGAACCCCGAGATCGACGCGGAACTCGCCAAGGACGACACCGCCGCCGGACGGCGTCAGGCGGAGCGCTCACGGGCGCTGCGGCCGACCGACGAGGCGAAGGCCGACGCGTGGGAGCGGGCGGTGTACGACGACGAGCTGCCCAACGCGGTCAGCGACTCGCTCATCACCGGCTTCTCCCACCCGGGCCAGAAGCACCTGCTCGGCGACTACGTGACGCGCTACTTCGACGTCATCGACGAGGTGTGGCAGCGGCGCTCCAGCGAGCGGGCCCAGCCGACCGTGGTCGGGCTGTACCCGTCTTGGGCGGTCGAAGCGCCGACCGTCGAGGCGTCGGACGTGTGGCTGGCCGGGGAAGACCACCCCGCCGCGCTGCGCCGTCTCGTGTCGGAAGGCCGGGCCGGGATCGTGCGGGCGCTGGCCGCCCGTGAGTTCGACTCGCAGGCCGGGGTCTAGAACGAGTTGAAGGGGCCCTTCACCGCATGTGATGCGGCGAAGGGCCCCTTCCTTACTCCATCCATGCCCCCGCCACCACCCTCAACGGAGGCGCTCCGCGCCCACGCCTGGACTTATGCGGGGAAAGTCCCCTTCAGCCCCTGGGGCTGCCGGCCTGGTCGCTCAGCATCCGCAGGGCGTTCACGAGGCCGCCGACGAGGTCGCCTTCCTTGAAGGAGGCCACCATGCTGGCCACGGCGAGCTTCGCGCCGCGGTCGGGCAGGCGGTGCCGGGCCTGCGAACCCGTCACGATCTCGATGGCGCGCTGGCCGGGTGACACGGCGACGACCACGGAGTCGGCCGGGGCGTCGGTCGAGGCCAGGAGGCCTTCGGCGGTCGCGCGGGTGTCTTCGCCGAGCTCGCCGAGGTACACACTGAAGTCGAGGCCGGTTTCGCGGCTGGCCAGCGTCAGTGCCTCGTCCAGCCGGGCAAGCTGCTGGATCGTGAATGGACTGATCGGCCCAGCCGGTTCGTACATCTTGGCGGCGGAAACCCGGCCGCTCGAGGTAACGGCGGCGCCGTAACCGGGCTCTTCGTCAACAGCGGTGGACGAATGGGTCAGTTCACCAGTTGCCACGAGCGCCTCCCGTCACCGTAGTTCCGTCCGACGCGCCGACGGCGGTCGCGCCGCCCACGTTCGCGTGCGAATGCCTGGCGCCGACACCGTCGGGGTTGGCGCTCCACCACATGGCCGGGTACTCCCACGGCTGCCCCGGCCGGTACCGGGCGACGCCCGCGCCCTTCGACCGCAGCGTGGCCACCCCGCAAATCGCGTAGATGGCCAAGGGGATCACCGCGAAGACCAGGATCGTCTCGACAAGGTTCACGCGCGTGAGCGTATCCGATACCGAAGGGCCGCACCCGGTCGCACGGGCGTGCGGCCCGGCACGTACCACTCGTCGTCCGGAGGGGGCCGTCCGCCGCTTGCCGCGAAAGCGCTCCCACATTGGGCCGAAGCCCTCAAGGCCGAAAGGTTGCAACTCAACGTACGGGCGGCCGCACCCGGCGCTGTCGTCTTGTAGCGACCTTGAAATCCTCGTAGCTTTTTCACCTGTACGGGCCTTGCGCCCAGCTCTCTCACCCCAGCAGGTAACGCACCGGTCGCAGGAGGACATGTCATGCAGAGCACCCAGACACCCGGCCAGGCGATCATCGACACCATTTCGTCACTCTTCGAAACTGGATTCATCCCCGGAACGCGTGTGACGGCGGGCACACGGGTTACGCGCGGTACTCGTGTCACTCGCGGTACGCGGGTCACCGCCGGAACCCGGGTCACCCGTGGCACCCGCGTGACACGGGGCACGCGGGTCACCGCCGGAACTCGCGTCACCCGTGGCACGCGCGTCACTCGCGGCACCGCCGGCACTCGTGTCACCAGCGGAACCCGGGTCACTCGTGGCACCCGCGTCACCCGTGGCACGCGCGTCACCTGCCAGAGCGACTTCTCCCTGGCCGCCTGAGCAGGAGCAAGACCGGCGTACCTGTAGCGATGCAGAGCTTCACCACGGCATCATCGGCTCGCCCCGGCCGCCGAAAGGCAGCCGGGGCGCCGACGTGTTCAGGACAGGGTCAAGCCGCGGTTCCCAGGTACGGCCGCCACAACGGGTCGGCCTCCTTGGAATGGGCGAGCAGCCGCCAGTGCGGCCCGTGCGGGGCCCTCGGCACGACGCGCAGGCGCCAGCCGATCTCGGAGAGCAGCTTGTCCGCCTTCCGATGGTTGCACTTGGCGCAGCAGGCCACGCAGTTCGTCCAGCCGTGGGGACCGCCACGGCTGCGCGGGATGACGTGGTCGATCGTCTCGGCCCGCCCTCCGCAGTAGGCGCAGCGGTACCGGTCGCGATGCATGAGCCCGGCCCGGGTCAGCGGCACCTGCGCGCGGTAAGGCACGCGTACGTAGGTGCTCAGCCGGATCACCGAGGGCACGGGCAGCGAGACCGAAGCGGCGTGCAGTTCGTGCCCCGCGGGGTCGCCGTGCACCACCTCTGCCTTGCCGCACATCACGAGGACCACCGCGCGCCGCAACGGCAGCGCCGTGAGCGGCTCGAACGTGGCGTTCAACAGCAATACCCGTCTGCGACCCCAGGACGACGCCGTAGTCGTAGTGGGTGCCGCCGAAGTCGACGGATCCCGCCCTCTACGCTGTCCGGGCGGGCGGGCAACACCCCCTGGTCGCGTTCCCGGCCCTGCCGGCGGGGCCCCGTGCGAGGGGGCACCTCCCGGATGGGCGCGCAGCACGACCTCCGGCGCCTGTCCGGCCAAGGCTTGGCTCGGGACGCCGAGGGGGATGGGTTGTCGGTCTGGCACTCGACCACCTCCACCGGTGCAGGCATAGTCGACCACAGATCAGCCCCAAAGTGCACGTGTGTTACTGGACGTGTCACATGCGCGCGACCCGGCGGCCATCCGAAATCGGGTATTTCGAATCCCGCCGAGCCGAACAGCGCGAACGAACCCCGCCGAGCACGAAAGGACATTTCTTCTTCGTGAACCTGCTGCCTACCGAACCCCCGGCTTGCACACGAGAAGTCGGCAGCCTGTGCTACCAGGTGTTCCAGGTCACAAAAAACGAATGGCTCTCCGCGTCGGCGGGCTGGGTGCTGACGAAGCCGATCAGGATCCTGATGATCATGGCCGTGGCGTTCCTGCTGCGGTACCTGGTCTGGCGCGTGATCAACCGCGTGACGCGGATGCCGAGCGGCTCCAAGAAACTGCCCGCCCTGTTGAGACCGCTGCGGGAGAAAGCTCCCGAGGTGCTCGGGTCGGCGGTGATAAAACGACGCCGCCAGCGCGCCGCCACGATCGGCTCGGTGCTCAAGTCGATGGCGACGTTACTGATCTACGGCATCGCGTTCATCCTCGTGCTGGGTGAATTGGGCATCAACCTGGCGCCGATCATCGCCTCCTTCAGCATCGTCGGTGTCGCGCTCGGTTTCGGCGCGCAGAATCTCGTCAAGGACTTCCTCTCCGGCATCTTCATGATGATCGAGGACCAGTACGGCGTCGGCGACGTCGTCGACGTCGGTGAGGCCTCCGGCACCGTCGAGGCCGTCGGCCTCCGGATCACCACCCTGCGTGACATCAACGGCACCGTCTGGTACGTCCGCAACGGTGAGGTGCTGCGGGTCGGCAACTCGAGCCAGGGCTTCGCCGTGGCCGTCGTCGACGTCCCGCTCAGCTACTCCGCCGACGTCGAGAAGGCCACCGCGCTGATGGCCGCGAAGTCGAAGTCACTCCTGGAGAACGAGGTGCTGGCACCCAACGTGCTGGAGCCGCCCGAGATGCTCGGTGTGGAGACCGTGACACCGGAGGGCATCAAGGTCCGCCTGACCGTGAAGGTCCGGCCTGGCAAGCAGTGGGCGGTACAGCGCGCGCTGCGGGCGCACCTGCTCGCCGCGCTCGACGAAGCGGGATTCGAACCACCTCTGGGGCGCTTTATGTCGTCCGGCCCCGCGGCCCAGTAGGACAAGGGCAGAATGGAGCTGTGTCCGTGAGCGAACCAGACCCCACGACCTTGTACGAGGCGATCGGCGGTGAACCGGTGTTCACCCGGATCGTCGCGCGGTTCTACGCCGAGGTGGCGGTCGACGAAGTGCTTCGGCCGCTGTACCCCGAGGAGGACCTCGGCCCGGCCGAGGAGCGCTTCCGGCTGTTCCTCATGCAGTACTGGGGCGGCCCGCACACCTACTCGGATCAGCGCGGCCACCCTCGGCTGCGGATGCGGCACGGTCCGTTCAAGATCGGCCCGATCGAACGCGACGCCTGGCTGCGCTGCATCAAGATCGCGGTCGACGAGGAGAACATCGAGGAGCCCTACCGCGGGCAGCTGTGGGCGTACCTGGAGATGGCCGCCAACAGCATGATGAACAGTTTCGTGTGATGGAGCGCGGCGTGACTTGGTGGGACCAGGCGGTCTTCTACCAGGTCTACGTGCGCTCGTTCGCCGATTCCGACGGGGACGGCGTCGGTGACCTCGAAGGCATCCGAGGCAAGCTCGGGTACCTGGAGCTGCTCGGGGTCGACGCGCTGTGGCTGACGCCGTTCTACCGCTCGCCCATGGCCGACCACGGGTACGACATCGCCGACCCGCGCGACGTCGACCCGATGTTCGGCACCCTCGGCGACTTCGACGTGCTGCTGACCGAGGCGCACAAACGCGGCATCAAGGTCACCATCGACGTCGTCCCCAACCACACCAGCAACACCCACGCCTGGTTCAAATCGGCGATGGCGGCGCCGCCGGGTAGCCCGGAACGGGACCGCTACATCTTCCGTGACGGGCTCGGCCCGCGCGGCGAGCGGCCGCCGAACAACTGGGTCAGCGCGTTCGGCGGGCCGGCGTGGACCCGGATCCCGGACGGCCAGTGGTACCTGCACCTGTTCTCGCCGCGGCAACCGGATCTGAACTGGGCCAACCACGAGGTCGCCGCCGATCTGGAGCGCACCCTGCGGTTCTGGCTGGACCACGGGGTGGACGGTTTCCGCGTCGACGTCGCGCACGGCATGGCGAAACCGCCGGGCCTGCCGGACATGGACCCGAGGGTGAACCCGATCGGGCCGAGCGAGTTCTACGACCCGCGGTTCGACAACGACCGCGTCCACGAGATCCACCAGATGATCCGCAAGGTGCTCGACGAGTACCCGGACGCGATGGCCGTCGGCGAGATCTGGGTGACCGACGAGGAACGGCTCGCGCGCTATCTGCGGCCGGACGAACTGCACCTGGCGTTCAACTTCCGGCTCGTGCTCACGCATTTCGACGCGGACGCGTTGCGGACCGCCATCGAGCGTTCCTTGGCGGTGCCGAAGTCGGCCGGGGCCCCTGCCACCTGGACGCTGAGCAACCACGACGTCTGGCGGCAGGTCAGCCGGTACGGCGACGGTGAACGAGGCGTGCGGCGGGCGCGGGCGATGGCGCTCGTCGAACTCGCGCTGCCAGGGACGATCTATCTGTACAACGGTGAGGAACTGGGACTCGGCAACGTCGACCTCCCGCCCGACGCGCTCGCGGACCCGCGCGCCAAGATCTCCGGCGCCGAATTCGGCCGGGACGCGTCGCGTGTGCCGATACCGTGGGAAGGCGACCGGCCGCCGTTCGGCTTCTCGCGGAATCCGCGGACGTGGCTGCCCATGCCCGCTTCGTGGGCGTCGGTGACCGTGGAAGCTCAGCTGGAGGATCCCGCGTCGACGCTGTCGCTGTACCGGCGGGCGATCGAGACCCGTAAGTCGCACAGGGCTTTCAGCGGCGAAGACCTCGAGTGGTACGGCGCCCCGGCCGGGTGTTTCGCGTTCCGGCGGCGAGGCGGCGGGCTGATCTGCGCACTGAACACGTCGGCGAGCCCGATCGCGCTGCCGCCGGGTGAGGTGCTGCTGTCGAGCGTGCCGCTGGTGGACGGGAAACTGCCGCCGGACGCGGCTGTCTGGCTGGTCTGAGCGCCCGGCCCCGGATGTGATGAACGGACCTTTCATCACAGGATGTGTGATGAAAGGTCCGTTCATTTCACAGGTGGATCAGTGGATCAGTTGGAGCCCGGGTGCAGCTTGTACTGCGTCTGGGCGTTGAACTGGTTCTGCCGGACGAGCTTCGCCGGGAAGGTCCGCCAGTCGTTGAGGTCCAGGACGTCCAGGCCCTTCACGATGTCGGACGAGAAGATGTAGCCGTTGTACCAGTACGCCGACCAGGTTCCACCGCCGACGAGCTTCTCGTTCGAGAGCGGGCCCCGCTCCCAGTACGCGATCTCCTTCGGCTTCTTCGAGTCGGTGAAGTCCCACACCGAGACACCGCCCTGGTACCAGGACTGGACCATGATGTCCTTGCCCGGCACCGGAACCAGCGAACCGTTGTGCGCCACGCAGTTCTCGGTCTCGGACTGGAGACGCGGGATCTTGTAGTAGCTGCGGAACTCCAGCTTGCGGTTGTCGCCGCGGCCGGTGATCTCGTAGATGCCGTTGGCGCCGCGGGTGGGGCCGAACTTCTCCAGGCAGGTCGCCATGCCGCCGCCGCCGAGCTCGTCGGTGAAAACGACCTTGGTGGCGTCGTTGTTGAAGGTGGCGCTGTGCCAGAACGCGAAGTTCACGTTGTCCTGGACACGGTTGATGACACGCGGCTTGAGCCGGTCGGAGATGTCGATCAGGACGCCGTCACCCATGCAGGCACCGGCCATGAGGTCCTTCTCCGGCAGCGCCGTCAGGTCGTGGCAGCCGGTGGTCGCCGACCGGCGGGTGCCGTCGGGGTTGGGGCCGCCGGGGTTGCCGCCGTCGATCGGGAACAGCACCGGGGTCGCGACGAGTGAAGCCGTCGCCGGATCCTTCACCGGGACCTTGATGATCGACAGCTTGTCGTGCGGCGGCTGGCAGTCGGGCAGGTTCGCCGCCGGCGCGTACGACGAGACGTAGATGTACACGTCCTTGCCGCGCTTGTCCGGCACCAGGGTGTTGGTGTGCGAACCACAGTCGGTCTCGACCGCCGCGACGTACTTCGGCGCGGCGAGGTTCGAGATGTCGAAGATCTTGATGCCCTCCCACGCCGTCTTGTCCGACGCGGGCTTCGCGACGCTGTTGCACGAGTCGTCGCTGCGCGAGGCGTCGGTCGACAGGAAGAGCAGGTCACCGGAGATCGACACGTCGTTCTGCCCGCCGGGGCAGAGGACCTGGCTGACGATCTTCGGGCGGTAGGGGTTGCGGACGTCGAAGACGTTGAAGCCGTCGTACGTGCCGATGATCGCGTGACCCTTGGTGAACGCGATGTCGGTACCGGTCGAGTCCTCGGTGAACGGTCCCTGCTGCGGAATGTTCGCGATCGACCGGAGATTCGGGCTGTGGACGATCTCGTCCACCCCCGGAATCGTGGTCGCCGACGGCTCCGCGACGACGGCCGGCGCGGCGAGCGCACTGGAGGCCCCGAGGGCGGCGACCGCTGCCGCCGATACGAGGACCCTGGTCAAGCGGCGTTTCAGCCCAGGCTGCAGCACGATATGGCTCTCCTTCCACCCAGCTTTACGCGGACCTTATTACTTATTTAGGCTCAGCAGATACCGACCAACGGAGGAATTCCGGGATGAGAAAAAGTTTGACATCGGCACTGCTCGCTGCCGCTTTCGCCGTCTCTGGCTGCTCCGCCGACGAACTTCCCGCCTCACCGGCCCAGAGCGCACCGGTGATCGTCCCCGGGAAGCCGGGTGAGCAGGCGGGCACCGGCACCCCTGGCCCGGTGAATCGCGATAAGGCGGGCGAGGCCGACGTCGAGTACATGACGATGATGATCCCCCACCACCAGCAGGCGAAGGTGATGACCGACCTGGTGCCGGCCAAGACGGCGAACGAGCAGATCCGGGCGATCGCGGGCCGGATCTCGGTCGCGCAGGACGGCGAAGTCGCGATGATGAAGACGTGGCTGGCCGACCGCGGCAAGCCTGTGCCCGGCGAGGGCCACGGCGGCCATCACGATCACGCGCTGATGCCGGGAATGGCGACCGACGCCCAGCTGGCGGATCTGCGCGCGGCGAGCGGTGTGGCGTTCGAGAAGCTGTTCCTCGACCTGATGATCGCGCACCACACGGGCGCGCTGACCATGGCCGAGACCCAGCTCGGCAAGGGGGTGGAGATCAAGGCGCAGGAAATGGCGCAGGAGGTGATCACCGGCCAGTCCGCCGAGATCGAGCGCATGAAGACGATGCGCGCAAAGCTCTGACCCCTCCGCAATTAGTCCTCTAGTTGCGGTAGTTGGCAGCACGAACTACCGCAACTAGAGGACTAATTGCGGGGGTCAGGCGTCGCCGGAGGCGCCCATGTCTCCGTAGCCGGGATCGCCGGAGTCGTCGAGGGTGCCCGAGACGATCCAGGTCGCCAGCGCGGCGGCCTGGACGTAGGGCGCCGCCTTCGCCGCGGTCCGTCCGGCAGCTTTGGCGCGGCCCCACTTCTCCGGGCGTTCGGCGCGTTCCGGTGCCTCCTCACCAGGCGGCCGCTCGGTCCGCCACGGGGTCTCCTCCTGCCTGACCTCGGCGAGGAAGTCCGCGGTCGGGTCCTCCCCGTCCTTACCGGCGTCCTTGTCGCTCATGGGGACAGCCTGACACCGCGGGCGGCCGGAAGCCACCCGCGGTGCGAAGCGGTAAGAACCCTGTCAGAACAGCAGCGGCAGGAGCGCGTGGCGGCGCTTGAGGACGGCGCCGTACCGGGCGTCGATGCGCATCCACGAATCCGTCGCGGTGACCCGGACGACGTCGTCGGCGATCGACGAGTCCAGGAAGCCCATCCCGGACAACGCGAACAGGCACCGCATCTGGACCTTGATCTCCACCTCGCCACCGGTGACGGTGAGCACCGCCTGGTCCATCAGCGAAGCGGGCGGGTTGCCGTGCGGGCCGACGTTGTCACGGGCCAGCGTGACACCGCGGTCGGCCAGTTCGGAGAGCACCGTCGCCGGCAGTTCGTCCACCAGCTGCCAGCGTCCGGCGGCGGGCAGTTCGGAGTGCCACATCAGGTCGCGGGCCGGGCCCGGATCCATCCGTTCGCCGCCGGCGATGGTCAGCGCGGCGAGCAACTCGTTCCCGGACACCGTGACGTCCGACGGCGTGACGTCACCGGCGACGGCCCTGGTGGCGAGCACCTCGAACGGGGTCGTGCTCCACGCCTCGACGACGCCGTCACCACGCTGCCGCAGCCGCACCAGCGTGTTCTGGTCGAGCCGGACGGCCCTGGCCACGAACGCTCCGAGCGTTTCGCGGTCGCCCGCGTCCGGGATGACGAGCTCAGGCATCCGCGAACCCCTTCTCCAGGAAGGCGCGTTCGTCCTCGGTCAGGCGACGGGGCCGCTCCGACCCGGTGTCGAACGGCGCGAGCACCGTCTCCGCGGTGACCGCGACCTTGTCGACCTCGGCGGGCCCGGCGTGCACCTGGTAGCCGAGGGTGAAGCTGGCGTGCTTCAAGTCCTTCAACGAGATCTCCACCCGGATGTCCTGATCGGACACCACGATCGGCGAACGGTAATGGACGGCCAGCTTCACCACCACGATACCCTTGGGCAGTTCGGTGAGCCCGGCCCGGACGGCGTCCCCGAACAACAGGGGGATCCGCGCCTCTTCGAGCAGGGTCACCATGTTCGCGTGGTTGACGTGCCCGTAGACGTCCATATCCGACCAGCGCGGCCGGATCAGGGAAATGTAGCTCACTACCTCACCGTGCTCCGGATCTGCCTCGCCGCCACCGACAGCGTCGCCAGGTCGAGTTTGCCGAACTGGCTGATTTCGTCCAGGGCGACGCGGGCCCGCTGCAACCGCGAAGCGTTCGCCTTTTCCCAGTGCGCGATCTTCTCGTCCGGGCCGGTGCCCGAATCGCTGTGCTTCAACGCGTCCAGGGTGATCGCCCGCAGCGAGCCGTACACGTCGTCCCGCAGCGCGAGCCGCGCGAGGGCGTGCCAGCGGTTGCCGCGTTCCAAGCCGCTGATCGACGTCAGCATCTTGTCGACGCCGAGGTGGTCGGAGAGCGCGTAGTACAGGCTCGCGGTTTCCGACGGGGTGTGCACCGCGTCGATCCCCGCCTGCTGCTCGGCCATCTCCGCGACATCGGTGATGTCGAGCAGGCCGAAGGTGTGCAGCAGGAGTGCCACGCGCCCCGCCAGTTCCGCCGGGACACCCTTCCCCACCAGTCGCTCGGTGTTCGCGTCCACCGACTCGCACTCGACACCGCGAAGCAACTCGTGCGCCCGCGGGGCCAGCTCACCGACGACCCGGCCGAACCGGTTGATCTCGGCGAGCGGGGCCAGCGGCTGTGGCCGGTTGGTGAGGAACCAGCGGGCGGCGCGGTCGAGCAGCCTGCGGGTCTCCAGCATCATCTCGTCCGCGACCTCGGTCGGCACGATGTTGTCCAGCGTGTCGATCTGGGCCCACAGCGAGGGCAGGTCGTACACGTGGGTGACCACGGCGTACGCGCGGACGGCGTCGGTCGCCGTCGCGTTCATCTCCTCCATCAGGCGGAAGACGTAGGAGATCCCAGCGCCGTCGACCACCTCGTTGGCCACCATCGTCGTGATGATCTCGCGCTTCAGCGGGTGCTGGAAGATCGCGTCGCCGAAACGCTCCCGAAGCGGCTTCGGGAAGTACTCGGGCAGACGGCGCGAGAACACCTCCGAGTCCGGCAGTTCGCTCGCCAGCAACTCCTCTTTGAGATCGAGCTTGACGTGCGCGAGCAGCGTCGCCAGCTCCGGCGAGGTGAGGCCCTCGTTCGCCTTCTCCAGCGCGCGGAACTCCGCCGAACTCGGGAACGCTTCGAGCTTGCGGTCGAAGGCGCCCTTCGCGACCAGGGCCGCGACAAGCCTTTGGTGCACCGAGACCATCGGCCCGGCGTGCGCCTTGCTGACGCCGAGCACGGCGTTCTGCCGGTAGTTGTCGGCCAGCACCAGCTCGCCGACCTCGTCGGTCATCTGCTCCAGCAGCTCGTTGCGCTGCTCGGCCCCCAGCGATCCGGTCGAGACCAGGTGGTCCAGCAGGATCTTGATGTTGACCTCGTGGTCGGAGCAGTCGACGCCCGCCGAGTTGTCGAGCGCGTCGGTGTTGATCTTCCCGCCGGTGCGGGCGAACTCGATCCGGCCTAGCTGCGTCAGTCCCAGGTTCCCGCCCTCGCCGACGACCTTGACGCGGAGCTGGTTCCCGTTGACCCGCAAGGCGTCGTTGGCCTTGTCGCCCGCGTCCGCGTGGGTCTCGTTCTCGGCCTTGACGTAGGTGCCGATGCCGCCGTTCCACAGCAGTTCGACCGGCGACAGCAGGATCGCCTGCATGAGGTCGTGCGGGGCCAGCTTCGTGACGTCCTCACCGAGCCCGAGCGCTTCGCGGACCTGGGGGCTGACCGGGATCGTCTTCGCCGACCGCGAGTAGATTCCGCCGCCCTCACTGATCAGCGAGCGGTCGTAGTCCTCCCACGACGAACGCGGCAGGTCGAACAACCTGCGGCGCTCGGCGAACGAGGTCGCCGAATCCGGGTTCGGGTCGAGGAAGATGTGCAGGTGGTTGAAGGCGGCCACCAGCCGGATGTGCTCCGAGAGCAGCATTCCGTTGCCGAAGACGTCGCCCATCATGTCGCCGATGCCGACGACGGTGAAGTCCTCGGTCTGGGTGTCCTTGCCCAGCTCACGGAAGTTGCGCTTGACGCTTTCCCAAGCACCCTTCGCGGTGATGCCCATGGCCTTGTGGTCGTAGCCGACCGAGCCACCGGAGGCGAAGGCGTCGCCGAGCCAGAACCCGTAGTTCGCCGAGACCTCGTTCGCGATGTCGGAGAACTTCGCGGTGCCCTTGTCCGCCGCGACGACGAGGTAGCTGTCGTCGCCATCGTGGCGGACCACGCCCGGCGCCGGCACGGTCTTGCCCTCGACGCGGTTGTCGGTCACGTCCAGCAAGCCGGAGATGAACATCCGGTAGCAGGCGATGCCCTCGTTCAGCTGGGCGTCGCGGTCCAGGCCCGGGTCACCGGTGGCCGTCGGCGGCCGCTTCACGACGAAGCCACCCTTCGCGCCGACAGGCACGATGACCGCGTTCTTGACCGCCTGTGCCTTGACCAGGCCGAGGATCTCCGTACGGAAGTCCTCCCGGCGGTCGGACCACCGCAGGCCACCGCGCGCGACGTCACCGAAGCGCAGGTGCACACCCTCGATCCGGGGCGAGTACACGAAGATCTCGTACTTCGGCCGCGGTTCGGGCAGTTCGGGCACCGCGCTCGGGTCGAGCTTGAGCGCCAGGTACTGCCGGGAGTTCCCCTCCCCGTCGGTCACGTGGTAGTTCGTGCGCAGCGTGGCGAGGATGACCGCCATCAGCCGCCGCAGGATCCGGTCCTCGTCGAGGCTGGTCACCTCGTCGACCAGCTTGCCGATCTCGGCGGTGAGCTGGTCGGTTTGCGACGCGCGGACCTCGGTGCCGAGCGAAAGGTCGAAGCGGGACTCGAACAGCCGCACCAGCGCGGTGGCGATGTCGGTGTGCGCGAGGACGGTGTCCTCGATGTACTCCTGCGAGAACGGGATCTTCGTCTGGCGCAGATACCGCGAGTAGGCCCGCAGGATGACCGCCTGGCGCCAGGTGAGCCCGGCGCGCAGGACGAGACCGTTGAAGCCGTCGACCTCGCAGTCGCCACGCCAGGCGGCGTGGAACGCGTCCTGGAAGCGGGTCCGGAGGTCGTGGTCGGCGTGGTCGAGCACCTGCGGGTCGATGCGCAGGCCGAAGTCGTAGATCCAGGACCGGCCGCCGTCCTCGCGGCGCAGTTCGTACGGCCGTTCGTCGACGACCTCGACGCCCATCCGCTGCAGGACCGGGAGCACCTGCGAGAGCGTGACACCCTCGCCGCGCAGGTACAGCTTGAAGCGCCGCTCCCCCGGCTCGGCGTCGGCGGGCAGGTAGAACGACATCGAGAGGTCGCCCTCATCGGTCAGCGACTCCAGGGCACGGAGGTCCGCGAGCGCTTCGAGTGCGGAGAAGTCCTCCTTGTAGCCCTCGGGGAACACCGCGGCGAACCGCTGGCCTTGTTCGCCCGCGGACTCCTCGCCCAGCAGGCCGATCGCGACGCCGCTGTCTCCGGCGCGCTCTCGACGCTCGGCGAGGATCGCCTCGACCATCCTGTCGTCCCAGCCGCGGACGGCTTCGTTGAGCCGTTCCTGGATGCGCAGGGTGTCCGGCTCGGACCGCTGCGAGGGGTCGGTGTGCACGATGAAATGCACCTGCGCGAGCACGGTCTCCCCGATGCGCGCGCTGTATTCCAGTTGCGTGCCTTCGAGTTCGTCGAGCAGGACCTCCTGCATCGCGAGCCGCGAACGGGTCGTGTAGCGGTCGCGCGGGAGGTACACGAGGCAGGAGTAGAAACGGCCGTACGGGTCACGGCGCAGGAACAATCGCAGCCGTCGGCGATCCGACAGCGTGATCGCGCCGGTCGTCGTGGAGTACAGCGAGTCGGTGTCGGCCGAGAACAGGTCCGCGCGCGGCCAGTTCTGCAACACCTCGAGCATCCGCTGGCCGGAGAAGGACTCCATCGGGAAGCCCGCGCGGTGGATGACCTCGCGGACCCGGTTGCACACCACCGGGATGTCCAGCACGTTCTCGTGCAGGGCGGTGGTGGTGAACATGCCGAGGAAGCGGTGTTCGCCGGTGACGTTTCCCTTGTCGTCGAACGTTTTCACGCCGACGTAGTACGGGTACACCGGGCGGTGCACGGTGGACGGCGCGCTCGCCTGTGTCAGCACCAGCAGCGTCGGCGCGAGCGCGGACGCCGCCGTGTCGGGACCGGCGGTGAGGCTGCGCGCGGCCAGGCTGTCCTGGCGCAGCACGCCCAGTCCGGTCGCGAGCACCGCGCGCAGGGCGGGCTCGTCGCTGTCCGGATGAGGGCTGTCGATCAGTTCGTAGCGGCGGTAGCCGAGGAAGGTGAAGTGACCGTCGGCGAGCCAGCGCAACAGCCGCGCGCCCTCGGCGACCTCACGCGTGGACAGCTTCGGCGGGTCCGCGTCCAGCTGGTCGGCGAGACGACGTGCCGTCTCCGCCATCTTGTCGGTGTCCTCGACCACCTCGCGCACGTCGCCCAGCACCGACGAGAGCCGGTTGTCCAGCTCGCGGGCGCGGTTCGGGTCCGTCACCAGGTCGATCTCGATGTACATCCACGACTCGGCCGCCGAATTCGGCGGCGGCTCCGCCGGATCGGCGTCCGGGTGGACCGCCAGCAACTCGCCGGTCAGATCGCGGCTGACCACGACGATCGGGTGCACGATGCGCTGCACCTGCACCCCGTCACGGGCGAACTCGGCCGCGACGGAATCCACGAGGTAAGGCATGTCGTCCGTGACGACCTGCACGACGGTGGCCTCACGCGTCCAGCCGTCTTCCGGGCCCGTCGGGTTCAGCAGGCGCACCGCTGGACGGCCGGGCATCCGGTCCTTGGCCAGCTGCAGGTGCGAACGAACGGCGCCGACGAGGTCGACCGGGTCGTCACCGAGGATCTCTTCAGCGGGGATGTGCCGGTAGTACAGGCGGATCAGGTCGCCGATCTCCGGGGCATACGCCGCGGCGGCGTCGATCAGGTCGTCCCGGATCTGCTCCGGGTTCGCCGACCGGCGCCGGGCGCCCTCTTCGGTGCCGACATCTTTTCCGGGCGGGGACGAGACTCCCGTCGAGCTCATTTGAGGCAACTCTCCACTGTAGCGAGATTGACACCGCGACCGGCACGCCTGGCGTACCGGACCAGACCCAACCTACAGCTCCGGACAGTCGGCTCCACAAGGCCGGGTCATTCCCGCCCGGCGAAGATTTCCCTGCTCAGATACCGGAATCGCCGTGATCGGTTCAGCTACTGACGGGTCACATAAGCGGTCTGTCCGGCCCTGCCCAAGTCCTGCCGCACCGGGGGTGACCAGCACCCCTTGCCGATCGGACGAACGACAGGCGGCCTCATCCGGTCGACTGAATCGTTTAAGCCGGGCTCGGGCTTCTTCCAGCCCCGCAGCAGGGGACCTTTGCTCTCGCGCGGTCAGTCGCTCCCGTTGGCGCGGTGCCGGTCGCGGCCGTTGACCGGACGCTTTCCCGAGTCCTGGGACCCGAGTTGTTTCACGAGCGCGGCGGCACTCGCGGTCCCCGCCTGATGCTCGGCGAGCGCGCGGGCTAGCAGGTCGGCGAGACCGGCGTCCGGCGGCGGCTCGTCCTCCGCGATCGCGCGGGCGTAGCTTTCCGGGAACGGCGTGATGGGCCGCCAAGAACCGGTGTCGGTCAAGGGGTCCAGCGCCGGCGGCATCCGCAGGCGTGGCAGCCACGGATCCGCGACCTCGTCCTTGGCACCCTGCCGAGTGCTTTCCCGGGTGTCTTCCGGAGGCGCACCGCCGAACGACGGCGCCGGGTCCTCCCGGGGCGGCGGCGCGAGCGGGACGGCGGGTTCGGCGTACTCCACCGGAGGCTGCTCCCGGCGGCCGCGTCCGGTATCGGCGGGTTCCTCGGCGACGGGCTCGGGGTGCACGGGATCCGCGCCGCTGTCCGCGCGGCGACGGCCACCACCGTGCCCGCCGGTGCTGGAGATCCCGAGTCGGTCCAGCACCGATCTCGCCGCCACGGAACCGTGTTCGGCGTCGTGCCTGGTCGTGCGCGAAACGGGCGCGGCGGACCGGCGGACACGCTCCTCGGCGGCCCATTCGTCGCTCTCCCACAACGGGGCGGCGGTCCCCGGCGGACGCGGCGGTTCGGCCTCCGCCGCGATCCGCGGCCGGGGTTCGGCGGCGGGTTCGGGAGCCAGAAGCAGTTCCGGGACCACGGGTTCCGGTTCCTCGTACCGGACGGGTACCTCGGATCGCCGCCGCCGCGCGGCCGGGACCGGTGTCTCGGGCCAGGCGACCGTGGGATCGGCAGCGACCGTCTCGCGGGCGACGGTCTCACGAGCGGCGGGCACCTCCGGACGGCTGCGGCGCCCGGGCTCCGGCTCGGGACGCGATACCGGCTCAGGGCGTGGCGCCGGTTCCGGGGGCGGCGGCATCAGTTTCGATACGACGGGTTCGATCTTGGGCTCGAACCTGATCGCCGCCTTGGGTTGCTGAGGCTTCTTCGGCACCCGGCGACGCCAGTCGCTGGCTGACGCCGCAGATTCACGAGACGTCTCAGGGCGCGGCGGCGGCTTCAACACTGGCGCTTCCGTCTTTTCGGCGGCAGGCGCCACGGAAGGTTCCGCCGGACGCGGAGGTACGGCAGGACGCGGAGGCTCGACCGGCGTGTTCCGCACCGGCGCGGGCTCCGGCTGCCTGTGCTGCCGCACCGGCCGCGGCGGTTCACGACGAACCGGAGGCTCGGCCGCGGCCCGTTTCGAGGGCGCGACGTCGATCGGCGCCATCACCGCGGTCACCTCCGCCGGAACCGGCGCGGGTGCCGCGGCGACGGACGGCCGCGCGGCGACGGCCCGCAGGACGTCGTCGAGGTCGACCGCGGCGTTCTCGGCCGCGCCGAACTCGCCGAGCAGGACGTTGCACGCCTGCCTGCGCGCGCGGGCGTGCAGATGCTCGGCGGCACGCGAACGGTGCATGCAGCCGATGGCCTCCTCGGCCCGGCCGAGCCGTTCCTCGATCTGCGCGAGTTCCAGCCACAGCCGTGCCGTGACGGCGTGCAGGTTGTGGTCCTCGGCCCCGGCGACCGCTTCGCGCACGAGCGTGCCCGCGGCTTCCCCGGATCCCGCTGGCAGCAGGACACGGGTGGCCACCGCCAGCCGCAGCCATGCGGCAGGCGAGACCCCGGCTGCGCGAACGGGCGCGGCGAGGATCGGCTGCGCGGCCTCCATCGCCATCTCCGTGTCGCCCCGGTCCAGCAACGTGCAGACGAGTTGCAGGATCAGCCGGATCCGGACGAGACCTCCGTCGTCGTCGGGGTTTCCGAGCTTTTCGAGCATGCCCAGTCCGGTCCGCGCGGCGTCGGCCGCCGACGTCAGATCTCCGTGACGACGACGGTGCGCCGACACCCCGACCCGCAGCAACGCGCGGGTCAGCAGCTGTGAATCCGCCGTCATCGAGCCGTCGCCGAGCACGAGTTTGTCCGCCTCGGCAAGCACCCGGTCGAGTTCCGCCTTGCGGCCGAACTGCGCCAGGCAGCCGACGAGGTGACACATCGCTTCGGCCCGGTGCGCCGGTGAGACCGACGGATCCGCCAGCAGCGGACGCAGCGCGGCCAGCCCGGTCAGCGGGATGCCGACGCTGCGCGCGCAGACCGCGAGGTCGATCCTCAGCCGAGCGGCGATGTCGCCGTAACCCGCGTGCTCGGCGGCGCGCAGGGCGGCCACCGCCCGGCCGACCGTCCGAGGACGGCCACCGAGCCGCACCCGAGCGGTCACGACCAGGCTCTCCGCGCGGATCCACTGCTCGTCGGCACCGGCCGCCTCGGCGAGCGCGGCCGCGCGCTCCCCGAGGACCAGGGCGAGTTCGGGCGCCCTCAGGTGCAGGGCGTCCGCTCGTTCGATCAGCCTGCCGACAGCGGACAGGGTTCCCCCGGTGACAGCCGTCCGCCCACCCACCATGGTGGTGGGCGAGCCCGGCCGTCGGCGCTTGCTGGCTTCCACGGGGAACCCCCGGCCCTCAGTCGCGGGTCAGCTTGCGATGGGTGACGCGGTGCGGCCGAGCCGCCTCGGCACCGAGACGTTCGATCTTGTTCTTCTCGTAGCCCTCGAAGTTACCTTCGAACCAGAACCATTGCGAGGGGTTCTCGTCGGTGCCTTCCCAGGCGAGGATGTGCGTCGCGACCCGGTCGAGGAACCACCGGTCGTGCGAGATGACCACGGCGCAGCCGGGGAACTGTTCGAGGGCGTTCTCCAGCGAGCCAAGGGTCTCGACGTCCAGGTCGTTCGTCGGCTCGTCGAGCAGGATCAGGTTCCCGCCCTGCTTGAGGGTCAGCGCCAGGTTCAGCCGGTTGCGCTCACCGCCGGAGAGCACTCCCGCCGGTTTCTGCTGGTCCGGGCCCTTGAAGCCGAACGCGCTGACGTAGGCACGCGAGGGCATTTCGGTCTGCCCGACGTGGATGTAGTCCAGCTTGTCCGAAACCACCTCCCATACCGTCTTCTTCGGGTCGATCCCGCCACGGTTCTGGTCCACATAGGACAGTTTGACCGTCTCGCCGATCTTGACCTGGCCGTCGTCCGGCTCCTCGAGCCCGACGATCGTCTTGAACAGGGTCGTCTTGCCGACACCGTTCGGCCCGATCACGCCGACGATGCCGTTACGCGGCAGGTCGAACGACAGGCCGTCGATCAGCACACGGTCGTCGAAACCCTTGCGCAGCTTCTCGACCTCGACGACCACGCTGCCCAACCGGGGCCCCGGCGGGATCTGGATCTCCTCGAAGTCAAGCTTGCGGTACTTGTCCGCCTCCGCGGCCATCTCCTCGTAGCGGTCGAGCCGGGACCGCGACTTGGTCTGGCGCGCCTTGGCGTTCGACCGGACCCATTCGAGCTCGGACTTCAGTCGCTTGGCGAGCTTGGCGTCCTTCTTGCCCTGGATGGCGAGACGCTCGCCCTTCTTCTCCAGGTACGTCGAGTAGTTGCCCTCGTAGCCGACGACGTGGCCACGGTCGAGCTCCATGATCCACTGCGCGACGTTGTCCAGGAAGTACCGGTCGTGGGTGACGGCGAGGACGGCACCGGCGTAGTTCGCGAGGAACTGTTCCAGCCACAGCACGCTTTCGGCGTCCAGATGGTTGGTTGGCTCGTCGAGGAGCAGCAGGTCGGGCGCGGACAGGAGCAGCTTGCACAGCGCGACCCGGCGGCGCTCACCACCGGAGAGGTGCGTGACCGGCTCTTCCGGCGGCGGGCAGCGCAGAGCGTCCATCGCCTGCTCCACCGCGGAGTCGATCTCCCACGCGTCGGCGTGGTCGAGGTCCTCCTGGAGCTTGCCCATCTCCTCCATCAGCTCGTCGCTGTAGTCGGTCGCCATCAGCTCGGCGACCTCGTTGAAGCGGTTGAGTTTGACCTTGATGTCACCAAGGCCCTCTTCGACGTTCTCGCGGACGGTCTTTTCCTCGTTGAGCTCCGGCTCCTGCATGAGGATGCCGACGCTGGCGCCAGGCTGGAGGAAGGCTTCGCCGTTGCTGGCCTGCTCGATCCCCGCCATGATCTTCAGAACGGTGGACTTACCCGCGCCGTTCGGCCCCACCACGCCGATCTTGGCGCCGGGGTAGAACGCGGTGCTGACGTCGTCGAGGATGACCTTGTCCCCGACGGTCTTGCGCACCTTCTTCATGGTGTAGATGAACTCGGCCATACAAGCGATCGTAGAGCGAGCCGATCGCGGCCTTGACGGCGGTCACCACCGAACTACCGACAGTCAGCCCGATATCACTGAGTGAGCATCGGAATTCTCAAGCCACGGGTGCGTCCTCCAGCGCGGTGACCATGGGATTCCCGGCTGGCGGCGGCGGTAGCGGGATCGCCCTGGGCCGGTCGCGCCCGATCCGCCGGATCTCGGCCGAGCAGCGCGCGAGGTTGGGGCCGATGGAGAAGGCCTCAAGCTCAGGTAGACCGAGAGGTGCCGGGATCTCCTCCGCGGTCTCGGCACCACGCAGCCGTCCGGCCACGATCACCGGATCACCTTTGCTCAGGCAGGAAAAGGCCGCCATCGCCAGCTTCCGCCAGCAGGTGACCTTGACCGCGAGCTGCCGTCCCTCACCCCACTCCCCCCTTTCCTTGTCGTACCGGCGTTCGACACTCCGCAAGCCGAACGACACGACATCGTGCCCGTGAATCCGTTCCGGATGGTGGACCGGTTCGCTGGTCAGGTTGCCGATCATGGTCACCCACGTTTCGCCCATCGCCATCACACTCGCCTTTCTCCTCGGTGTTTCCCTTGATCACAGACTGCCTCGAATCAAGGACCGGCAAAGGGCGTGAACGGGATCTGTGGACAACTCCGGGCAGGGCGGGCTTCCTGTGGACAACTCGGGCGGAAGTCGCCGACTGGGCGGGGACTTGTGATAGGCCGCGCTTGGGGGCCGAGGGGAGCATTACCGCGCTGTTCGCGGCCGCTGCCCCCAATGCCACATTGGAGACGCTCAGTGTCCCCATTGCCGCATTGGGACATCGGCCCGCAGTGTGCGATACCCGGGGGTCGCCGTCCCGACGCCTGGGTGAAGGCTCCCTTCACTGCCTCAGACGCGGCGAAGGGAGCCTTCACCCGCAACCGGCCCGCCCACGAACACGCCACCGTCGCCTACTTCTCAGACTCCAAGTCACCAGTCCCGACCGACTTGGTACCGACGCCCTGCACGTGAAGGGCGAGTTTCCTCGGCTGAGCCGAGGTGGTTGGCGGGATGGCTGAGACCTGAAGCGACGTTCCTGGACGGGTGAGGGGAACTTCGAGGGACTCTGGGTCCCTTAAGGAGTCCTTCACGGACTTCACCGGTCAAGAGCCCTGCCCCGGCCCCTGGCCCCGATCCGCGAGGTTCTTCAGCATCGCGTTGTAGGCGTTCAGATCCGCGTCCCCCGAGGCGTCCTCGCGGCGGTCCCGGCGTCGAGCCTCCCGCTCGTCCTGCCGCGCCCACTGCACCAGCAGCGCGACGAGTACCAGCAGGACCGGCACCTCACCGGACGCCCACGCGATCCCGCCCCCGAGCCGCTGGTCGGTCAGCAGATCGGTGACCCACGGCAGCTTCAGCGACCGGTAGAAGTCCTGGCCGAGCACGGTCTGCATGCTCATCAGCGCGATCCCGAAGAACGCGTGGAACGGCATGGCGGCGAACATCATCCCCAGCCGTCCCAGCGGCGGGAGCCGTCGTGGCGCGGGGTCGACACCGATCACCGGCCAGTAGAAGACGTATCCGGCGAGCAGGAAATGCGCGTTCATCGCCAGATGCGCCCAGTGGTAGTTCAGCGCGGAGTCGAACAGTCCCGAGAAGTACAGGCCGTAGAAAGAACCGACAAACAGCAGCAGCGCGACGATCGGATGGGTCAGGAACCGCGAAAGCGGCGAGTGCACGAAGGCGAGCAGCCATTCACGCGGTCCGGGCGGGGCTTCCTTACCGGCTGCGGGTAGCGCGCGCAGCGCGAGCGTCACGGGTCCGCCGAGTACGAACAGCACCGGCGCCACCATGGACAGCAGCATGTGGTTGCCCATGTGCACGCTGAACATCGCGGGCGCGTACCGCCCGACGCCGGACGACGTCGCGATCAGCAGCACGAAACAGCCCGCGAGCCACGCGACGGTCCGGCCGGTGGCCCAGGTGTCGCCGCGGCGCCGCAGCCGCCGGACGCCGGCGAGGTACAGCCCGGCGAGAACGATCGCGAGAGTGCCGTAGACGAGGTCGAACCGCCAGTCCGTGAGCAGCCGGAAGACGGTCGGCGGACCGGAAAGGTCGTAGCCGATCAGCAGTTCCGTCGTCGATGGCTGGGTGAACGATTCCTGCGGCGGAGGGGTTTTCGCGAGCCCGGTCGCGATGCCGATCGTGATGAACATGATCAGCACCTCGACCGCGGCGAGCCGCAGCAACTGCCCGCCACCCGCGCCGTTCACCAGCCCGGCCACGCCCTTTTGTCGTTGCTGATGCCCGAAGACGCCGAGCAGCAGCAAAGCCACGATCTTCGCGACCACGAGGAGGCCGTAGTCGGTGGTGAACAGGTCGGCGATCCTGATCCGCACCAGTGCGTTGACGAGGCCGGAGAGCGCCATCACGATCCAGCAGATTAGTGCCAGCTTGGAGAACCGGGTCGCGGCGAGCTCGAGGTTCTCGCCGCGGCGCCAGCCGAGCGCGAGCAGCGCCACCAGGCCGCCGACCCACAGCGCGGCGGCGACCAGGTGGTACAGCAGGCTGTTGGTCGCCATGTCGTGCGAGCCGCCGCTCGCGGAATGCCCGGTGACCGCGACGGGGATCAGGCCTCCGACGGACAGGAAGAAGACCACCGTCGTCCAGCCCCAGGTCAGCGCGAGACGGCAGCCGAGTGCGACCAGCAGCGCGATCAGCGCGGTGAACAGCCACGCCTTGGGCTGCTCGATGGCGTCCACGAGGTCGATCAGCACCTGCGGCGAAAGCACCTCGGTGAACGGGCGACCCGCGCCGTCGGCCGCGGAGAAGAAGATCGACGCGGCGGCGGCGAAGAACCAGACCCAGGCGGCGGCGCCCGCGACGCGGATGGCCGAGTAGCCGTCCGCCGCGAGCGTGCCGGACTTCTGCGGCGGGACGAGGAACGCGGCGAGCAGCAGTGAACCCACGCACAGCACCGAAGCCGCCTCGGCCAGCACCCGGACGACGGTGATGCCGTAGCGCGTCACCAGCCCCGGATCCGGCAGGCCTGCGATGACGTAACCGGCGCCGCCGGTCAGCGCGACCAGGCCGACGGCCACCACCGCGGCCAGGAGCGCCCCGATCGACACCAGCGGCAGGACACCGGCCTTCCGCGCGGGTGGGGCCGGTTTCGTCTCGGGGTCTGAAGGCACGTCACGAGGGTAAGCCGGGCGCGCAAGGGGCAAGATGGCGGCGTGCGGATCATCCTGTTGAGGCACGCCGAGTCGCTCGGCAACGTCGACGAACTCGCTTACACCCGGATCCCCGACCACTCCCTCCCCCTGACCGACGCCGGCCGCGAGCAGGCTCGGCGGGCTGGCCCGGAGCTCAGGGACCTCCTCGACGGCGAGCGCCCGGCGGTCTACGTCAGCCCCTATCTGCGGACGCGGGAAACGTTGCGACTACTGGACATCCGTGACGTCTGCGAGCGGATCGTGCCGGAGCCGAGGCTGCGGGAACAGGACTGGGGCAACCTCCAGGACCCGCTGGGGCAGGAGGTCCAGAAGCAACGCCGTCACGAGTTCGGGCACTTCTTCTACCGGCTCCCGTTCGGCGAGTCCGGCGCGGACGTGGACGACCGGGTCGCGGCCTTCCTCAGCGAGCTGGCGGCCTGCGGCGAACATCACCCCAAGACCGTGCTGGTCGTCTCGCACGGCCTGACGATCCGGTTGCTGTGCCGCCGTCTCTTCGGCTGGAGCATCGAGCTGTTCGAGTCCCTGTCCAACCCGTCGACCTGCGAATATCGCGTCGTCGAACGCAAGGATGACGAATGGACGCTGGACCGGCCGTTCCGCCAATGGCGGGACTCACCCGACGGGGACACGCAGGATTGATGGAGCGAGGAGCACCACTCTCGTCCCCAAACCCGGGCTGGATTCGATCCGCGCGAAGCCACCGATTTCCGCCATCCGCGCGATGATCGAGTTCTCGAGCCCGAACCCGTGCCGCCGGTCGCCGACGTCGAAACCGGCGCCGTGATCGCGCACCGTCAGGGAAACCCCGCCGCCGATCTCTTCGACGCTGACGACGGCCCGTCTGGTCCCGGAGTGCTTCAGTGTGTTGCGCAAGGCTTCCCTCGCCGCGTCGTGCAGGGCCATGGCGGATTCCTCCGCGAGAGCCGGACCACAGTCGTCCTGGATGACGACCTCGGCTCGCAGGCCTTCAAGGGCCATTTCGGCGGCGAGCAGCCGTAGTCGCTGGTGCAGTCCGACCGGCTCCGCCGGTTCGTGCTCGAGACTGATCCGGAGGCGCAGCGCCTGGGCGCGGGCGGTGCGGCGAACCCGGTCGAGGCTGGCCGCCGGGTCGAGTTCGTCGGCAGGCGCGGGGATCGCGAACGACTCCATCACCTGAAGGACAGTGTCATGGACGTCGCGGCGGTGCCGTTCGCGTTCCGCCGCCCGGCCCTGCTGCTCCCCGAACCCGAGCGCGAACCGCATCGACGCGCCGACCAGGCCGACGATCGCGAGCGACGCCACCAGCGCGGTCGCGAGAGTGAGGAAGAGACCGAGCGAGGAGGCCGGGTCCAGCACGGCGTGCAGAACCACTCCGCCGCCGACGACCAGCGATCCCGCCAGCGCGCCGCGCAGCAGGGTCCAGATCATCACCGTGCCCATCAGATGGGTCCAGATGATCGACGTGATCGCGATGTCCTGCGCGATCAGCGCGGCACCCAGGGTCAGGAGCACGGCGACCCCGGCGTCGGCCACCGGTACGAGGCGCGTACCAGCGGGATCGCGGGCGGACAAGCGGAAGATCCAGGCGGCTTCGGCGACGTTCGGCACCAGGTACAGCACCGCGAAAGTCCACAGCACCGACGGACCGCCGAAGCCCGCCGCCCACAGCGCCTGCACGAGCATCACCAGCCGGAACACCACCGGGACCAGCACGAGCCGGGGCAACGCGGTCTGCACCAGCCGCGCCGGGATCCCGGGAACCTGGTGACGACCGGTCAGGACCCCTACGCCGCCCCCGAGCATCAGCACCCTCACGCCGCCCCTCCCCGGATCAGCCATCCTGAAACAGCGAGCGAGTCGCATTCATTTCAGTTTACGAGCAATCAGCTTGCCCGCGTCCTGGCGAGGATGTCAACGGGCGACGGGTTCGGGCATCTCCTCTCGTTTCGCCGCCCGCGCCGCGGCCAGCGCGGACGGCACGATCAGCGCGGCGGTCAAGCCGACGAACAAGAACGACACCGAAAACGACGTCACCTGCGCGATTCCGCCGATCAGCGGCGGCCCGGCGAGGAAGCCGGTGTAGGCGATCGCGGTGACGAAGGCCAGCTCCCGCTCTCCGCCGGTGCCGTCGGCGCGTTTGCCGGACGCCCCCGCGAGGCTCAACGCGATCGGGAAGGCCGCGGCCAGCCCGGCTCCCGCCAACGCGAAGCCGACGAATCCGAACACAGGCTGGCGAGCCAGCGCGGCGAGCACGAGTCCGGCCGCGGCGACGCCGGCGCCCACCGCCAGCGCGCGAGTCGCGCCGAAGCGGCGCTGAAGCCAAGCGCCCGCGAGCCTGGCAAGCGCCATGGCCAGGGCGAAACCGGAGTAGGCGAAGGCCGCGGCGCCGTCGCCGACGCCGTGCACGGATGTCATCAGCAGGGCGGACCAGTCCGAACTCGCGCCTTCCGCGATCGCCGAGAACAGCGCGATGGCGGCGAGCAGCCAGAGGACGGGACGTTTGATCGGCGGTACCCGCGGCTTCTCGACGGGTCCGGCGTGTGCGGGCCGCGCGCCAGGCACGGCCGCGACGACGAAGGCGAGCACCACCAGCGCCGCCAACGCGGCGATGGTGAGATGGCGACCCGGCGACCACTGGTGCGAAGCGGCGAAACCGGCGGCGACGGAGCCCGCCAGCGCTCCGAAGCTGAACCCGGCATGCAGGATCGGCATGATGGCCCGCCCTGACCGACGCTCCACCTCGACGCCCGCGACGTTCATCGCGACGTCCAGCGCGCCGACGCTCGCGCCGAGGACGAACAGCGCCCCGGCGAGCAGGATGACCGACGTCGAGAAGCCGATCATCGGCAACGCGGCGCAGGCGATGATCGTGCTGCCCGCGACCACCGCGCGGGCACCGTGCCGCTCGATCAGCCGCCCCGAAACCGAGGCCGCGATCAACATACCGACGGCGGCACCCAGCAGGGCCAGGCCGAAAACACCCGGTGAGGCGTTCACTCTTTCCGACAGCGCCGGAGTCCGCGGCGCCCAGGAGCCGAGCGCGGCCCCGTTGAGCGCGAACACGACGAAAACGGCCGTACGGTCACGCATAAACCCCAGTCTCCTTCCGAATCTTGTTACCCCAGAATGACTTAAGCGCTTCAGAAAGTCTACCGGTTCCGCCCGGGACTAGACTGCGGCGGTGACCACGACGCGACGGCGTAGGCCGACGTTGGACGATGTCGCCGACGCCGTCGGGGTATCGCGGGCGACCGTCTCCAACGCCTACAACCGGCCCGATCAGCTGTCCGCCCAACTGCGCGAAGAGGTGCTGCGCGCGGCGAAGAAAATCGGGTACGCGGGCCCGAACCCGACGGCGCGCAGCCTGGCGACGAGCCGCACCGGCGCGATCGCCGTCCTGCTTGACACGAACCTTTCGACGGCCTTCTCGGACCCAGCGCTGTCGCTCACCCTCGACGCGCTCTCGACCGTCGTCGACCCCGAGGGCCACGCCCTCCTGCTGCTTCCCGGCGACGGCGAGAGCGGCGGCCCGCGCGCGGAGCGGATCCTGACCGCGCAAGCCGACATCGCGGTGGCGTATTCGCTGGCCGACGGGGCGCCGGCGCTGAGCGCGGTCCGTGACCGTGGCATGCCGCTGGTGGTGATCGACCAGCCGCATATCCGCGGTTCGGCCAGGATCGGGGTGGCGGACCGTGCGGGGGCGGCCGCGGCGGCCCGGCACCTGCTCGACCTCGGGCACCGGCGGATCGGGATCTTCTCGGCGCAGTGCCTCTCGGCGCCACGCGGCGGCGAACTGAGCGCGGCGGAGGCCGGGAACGGCCGGTTCCACGACAACCGCGAGCGGGTGGCGGGCTACCTGGAGACGCTGGCCGAGGCGGGTGTCCCGGTGGCGGACGTGCCGATCTGGGAGGCGTCCGGACTCTCGGTCGAGGAAGCCCTTCCAAGCGCTTTCGGACTGCTCGACCGGCAGCCACGTCCGACCGCGCTGTTGTGCATGTCGGATCTGCTGGCACTGGCGGCGATCTCGGCGGCGAGAAACCTCGGGCTGTCCGTTCCTGGCGATCTTTCCGTTGTGGGTTTCGACGACGTCCCGCCCGCCCGGTGGTCCGAACCACCGCTGACGACGGTCCGGCAGGACCTCGCCGCCAAGGGGCGGGCGGCAGGCGACCTGGTCCTGACCCTGCTGCGCGGGGAAAAGACGCCCGCGCCCGCCGAGATCCCCACCGAACTGGTCGTCCGCGAGTCGACCGCGCCCGCCTAGCAGCTGATTTCGGCAAGCGCAATGCGGTCTCGGTGATCTGTGGACAACTAGCCCCGATCGAGCGGCGCACAACTACTTATCCACAACAGTAGAAATGCGGGCTGACAAAGCCTTCCCGCCGGGTCATCGTGGAATCACACATTCACCGACGGCGATCGAGCCGCCGATCCACGGGGGAGAACCCAGCCATGCAACGACGTTTGACGAACCTGCGCGCACGCCTCCCGCAGGTACTCCTGCTGACCATGCTCGGCCTGCTGACCAGTACCGGAGTCGCGAGCGCCACCACCGCGCCGCCCGCACCCGACTGTCAGAAGGGCGAGTTCTGCGTCTGGAGCGAAGAATCATTCAGCGGCACCGTGCACGAATTCGACCTGCGAACCGCCAATCCCGAGGAATGCATTCCCCTGCCCGCAGGATTCGACGGACATTCGTTCGTGAACCGGTTGAGCAGGGACGTCACGATTTATCAGAGTGAAGAATGCACGACCGAAGGAGATTTTATCACCTATCCGGGTGGCGGCACCTACGTACCGCAGGGACCGTTCGTGATTCGCGCCCTCAAGATCTGGGATTGACCACCCCGGCGGTTCGTGCCGGTCGCTCGCCGAAGAGTCGACTCGCGACCTGCACGAACCCAGGGGCCGCTCCCCCGAAGCGGCCCCGGCCCGTGGGCGCGTCACCCCGCGTCGTGACGCGCTCACGGGCGTTCCGAAAAACAGTGGGCTCGACCTGAAACGATCTGGCGGTGTCGAACGATCGACAGGTTGGCGACGGCTAAGCTGCCGGTGCTGGGCGACACCCAACGTCGCCGACGTCGGCCCTCGTAGCTCAGCTGGATAGAGCAAGAGCCTTCTAATCTCTAGGTCGCAGGTTCAAGTCCTGCCGGGGGCACGTCGCACCTGGTCAAGAGGCATCTTGACCAGGCAACTCGGACGCGGATGAGTCCGAGCAGGTCCGCCGCTGGGGCATCACGTGATGTCCCAGCGGCGACTTCGAACAGGCGTCTCCGGTTACGGCCCGTAACGCGGCAGAACATCACCCAAGCGCCGGAAAGCCGCGTGTTTCCAACGGGAACAGATGTCGAAGATCCTCAGTTGTTGGTCACAGTCACACCGGGCGGGACGAGCGTCCTGTGCGCCCCTCCGCCGCCTTCCCCGGGAAGTGGTTCATCCACATCGTTAGGCGCTATAGGTTGTGCGCATGTACGTGCCGACGCAGCGCGACCCGCATCCGACCGCCGGACCGCCATGGTGGCTGCTCATCGGGCCCGGGTTCGCCGCGCTCATCGGCCTGTTCCTGCTTACCGTGATCTACCGCTTCGACGGCCGGGCGACCCTGCAGATCGAGCTGGGCATGTCCAACCAGGCCCTGCTGCTGAGTGGACTGGTCGCGTACCTCGTCGCGGCCGCGATCGCCTTCCCGGCAGGCCTGCTGCTCGGAGCGCGCTTCCCGACGGCGGTGACCGTGCCCGCGATCTGCTCGATGCTCCTCGGTGTGGTGCTGGTCGCCTTCACCCCCGAGGGCGTCCTGTTCCTGGTCGCGCGGGTGCTCAACGGACTCGGCGCGGGCGCGGTCATCGGCGTGACCATCGCGCTGCTCCGGCGGCTGCGCACCGGCCGCGGCGCCGCGGCCGGGGTGACCGCGGGGCTCGGTGTCCTTGCCTTGGCGATCGCACCGGTCCTCGGCGGGCTGCTCTCGGACGCTGTCGGCTTCCGCGTGGTGTACCTGGTAGCCGCGGTGTTCGTGTTCGCCGCGCTCGTCGTCGCCGGTGTCATCGGCATCGTCGCGGTGATGAAGACGAAACCACCGGCTCAGTCGATGCCGTACCCGCCGCAGGGTCCGCCGCACGCCTGACGACCGGGGCTTCAGCCGCCGAGACCCCGCAACGCCATGAGCACTTCATCCGTCACGTCGAGCCGGGCTTCCACCTCGGACACCTTCGCGGCCACGCGCCGGTGCGTCGTGCGGCCACGGGCGCTGAGGTGGACGAGCACCCGGCGCCGGTCGGCGGCGTCGACCTCGCGGTAGGCCTGCGCGGTGGTCACCAGTCTGTCGACGACCCTGGTCAGCGTCGGGGCGGTGGCCAGCGTCCGGTCGGCGATTTCGGCCATGGAGAGGCCACCCTTGCCGCTCAGCGCGTCCAGCACCAGCCACTGGTCCAGAGTGAGCCCCTCCTTGGCGAGCACCTGCTCCACACTGGCTGCGGCGGCCCTCGCGGCACGGGTGAGCGAGCCGATGAGCGACAGTCCGGCGGTCGTGACGCCGCGTGTCCCCATATCCCGTCCCCTTGCCAAAACCGGACACCCTCGCGATACTTCCAGGTGAAAGCACTTTGACCTTACTGGGCCACCGCACGGAGCGCCATGCCCCTACGCCTCGCCACGCGGACCCGCGACGACACCTGGCGCGTCGCCATGGTGGTACCGCTGCAGGGGCCCGCCGGGCTGTTCGGCCCCTCCTGCGAGGCGATCACCGACCTGGCCGTCCACGAACTGAACGAATCCGGCGGCATCCTCGGCAGGCAGGTCGAGGCGGAGGTGGTCGACGGCGGAGGTTCCCCCGCGCAAGTAGCCGACGACTTGCGCCGCCTGGTCGACGCGGGACGAATCGACGCGGTGAGCGGCTGGCACATCTCGTCGATCCGGCACGCGCTCGCGCCGGTCGTGGCCGACAGGGTGCCGTACGTGTACACCTCGCTTTACGAAGGCGGCGAGCGCCGCTCGGGCATCTTCTGCACGGGCGAGACGCCGCGCTGTCAGATCGAACCGGCACTGCGCTGGCTGCGTGACCATCTCGGCGCACGGCGCTGGTTCGTCGTCGGTGACGACTACGTCTGGCCACACCGGTCGACGCGGGCGATCCGGCACTACGCCAAGGATCTCGGGCTGCGCATCACCGGCGAGGCGTTCGTCGGGCTCGGCGCGGGCGACATGTCCACAGTGGTCCGTTCGGTCGAACAGTCCACAAGCGACGGTGTACTCATGTTGCTGGTCGGGCAGGACGCGGTGCGCTTCAACCGGGCCTTCGCCGCCCAGGGCCTCAGCGACCGGCTGATCCGGTTCAGCCCGCTGATGGAAGAGAACATGCTTCTAGCGAGCGGCGCGAACGCCACCGAAAATCTCTACGTCTCCGCGGCGTACTTCCGGTCCATGGTCACCGCCGACGCGATGGACCTGCTCGGCCGCTACGTCGACCGCAACGGTCCCGGCGCCCCGGCCTTGAACAACGCCGCCGAATCCTGTTACGAGGGACTGCACACGCTGGCGGAACTCGTCCGCCGCGCGGGTACGCCGGAACTGCCCGCGCTCAACGCGGCGATCGACGGCGTCGCCTATCACGGTCCCCGCGGCACGATCGAGTTCCGCGGGCAGCAGGCCGACCAGCACGTCCATCTCGCTGTTGCCGACGGCTACGACTTCGAAGTCCTCACCCGGCTCTGACCCCCTCACCCCTTGACTCGGTCCGACACGCCACATACTTTCATCTGGAAATATTTCAGGTGAAGAGGCGGAGGTGGGCATGGGCAACGTTGGCCTGCTCTACGTCGGCGCCGCCTTGATGATCAACGGCCTGATGCTGCTCGGCCGGATACCGTCGCGGTCGGCGGCGGTGCTGAACCTGTTCGTTGGCGCGCTGCAGTGCGTCACCCCGACCGTGCTGATCGTCCAGGCGGACGGGAATCCGGACGCGATCCTCGCCGCGTCCGGTCTGTACCTGTTCGGCTTCACCTACCTGTACATCGGCATCGCGAACCTCGCCGGCCTGGCACCCGAAGGCATCGGCTGGTTCTCGCTCTTCGTGGCGGGCGCCGCCGCGGTGTACGCGGGAATCGCCTTCTGGCACGACAACGATCCGGTTTTCGGTGTCATCTGGCTGTCCTGGTCGCTGTTGTGGACCTTGTTCTTTCTGGTGCTGGGCCTCGGAAAGGAGCAGCTGACGCGATTCACCGGCTGGACCGTCCTCCTGCTCAGCCAGCCGACCTGCACGGTGCCCGCCTTCCTCGGGCTGACCGGCGCGCCTACCGCAGTGACGGCGGGACAGCGCTGCTGGCGGCCGCGATCGCGGTGGTGCTGGTCGCCATCGCAGGTTCTCTCGACGTCCTGAAAGACCGTTCGGAGAAAAGGAGTCTTCATGCGACACGGTGACATTTCCGCCAGCCCGGACACGGTCGGCGTCGCGGTGGTCAACTACAAGATGCCGCGCCTGCATACCAAGGCCGAAGTCCTCGCCAACGCCCGAAAGATCGCCGAAATGGTGGTGGGCATGAAATCCGGGCTGCCGGGCATGGACCTCGTGGTGTTCCCGGAGTACTCGACGCAGGGCATCATGTACGACCCCAAGGAGATGTACGAGACCGCGGCGACGATTCCCGGCGAGGAGACCGAGATCTTCGCGGCCGCCTGCCGGGAAGCCCAGACCTGGGGCGTTTTCTCCATCACCGGCGAGCGGCACGAGGACCACCCGGACAAACCCCCGTACAACACCCTCGTGCTCATCAACGACCGAGGCGAGATCGTCCAGAGGTACCGGAAGATCCTTCCGTGGTGCCCGATCGAGGGCTGGTACCCGGGCGACGAGACCTACGTCAGCGACGGCCCCAAGGGCATGAAGATCTCGCTGATCATCTGCGACGACGGGAACTACCCGGAGATCTGGCGTGACTGCGCGATGAAGGGCGCCGAACTGATCGTGCGGTGCCAGGGCTACATGTACCCGGCCAAGGAACAGCAGGTACTGATGGCCAAGGCGATGGCGTGGGCCAACAACTGTTACGTGGCCGTGGCGAACGCCGCCGGATTCGACGGCGTGTACTCGTACTTCGGCCATTCCGCGATCATCGGCTTCGACGGCCGCACGCTCGGCGAGACCGGCGAGGAGGAATTCGGGATCCAGTACGCGCAACTGTCGGTGTCGGCGATCCGCGACGCACGCACCTACGATCAGTCGCAGAACCACATCTTCAAGCTGCTGCACCGCGGATACACGGGCGTGCAGGACGCGGACGAGGGTGACAAGGGCGTGGCGGACTGCCCGTTCGACTTCTACAAGCTCTGGGTCACCGATGCCAAGAAGGCGCAGGAGAAGGTCGAGTCGATCACTCGCGACACCATCACTCCTCCGCACCCATGAGGAGCACGGTCAGCCGGATGCCCCGTGACGTGTGGACGAAGCTCAGTACCAGCGGGACGAGCACGAGCGCGATGTAGGTCCACAAGGGCCAGTGGTACAGGTGATTGAGGTGCCACGTCTCCTTGAGGGCGATGAAGAAGGCGCCCGCGCACACGATGAACCAGCCTTTGGCCTTGTTGGCGAATGTGGTCATGGTGCGCCGCTGGCCTGCCGTGAGCGTCTTCATGAACTCGCGCTGCGCCTTCTTCCGGCGACGGCGTTCCTTGATGACGGCCACCGGCGGTACCAGCCACCACCAGCGCGACATGGAGGTGCCGCCGGTGGGACGGCGCGTCTCGACCGAACGCAGGTCGTCGAGCCGTTCGCCTTCCTCGCGGAGTTCGAGCGCGCCCTGGTACAGGGGACCGGCGACCAGAAACCAGCCGCCGAGGAAGGCGGACCAGGCGATGACGTACTCGATGTGGATCACCCCTCCCCGGGCCACCGCTCGATGTGATCCGTCAACGGCAGCGTATCGGCCCTAGAATCGGGAGGATGGACAGGATCGACAACGGCGGCCGGGTGATCGCCGCACCGCCCGCGACCGTCTACAACGCACTCCTCGACCGCGCGGCCCTCGAGGCCTGGCTGCCACCCGAGGGCATGCGCGGCCGCGTCGAACACTGGGATCCCCGGCCCGGCGGTGGCTTCCGGATGACCCTCACCTATCTCGACGCCTCCGACGCCCCCGGTAAGAGTTCGGACGCGACGGACGTCGTCGAGGTCGGGTTCGCCGAACTGCTGCCGCCGGAACGCGTGGTGCAGGAGGCCGTCTTCGAGGCCGACGACCCGGCCTTCGCGGGTACCATGACGATGACCTGGCAGCTCACCTCCGCCGGTGACGGCACCGAAGTGACCGTCACCGCGACAGGCGTGCCTGTCGGCATCGGCCAGGCGGATCACGAGGCCGGGATCGCCTCCTCCTTGGCCAATCTGGCGTCCTTCGTCGAAGCGAGCTGACGTCCGGAAGCGATGACGATCGCGGCGAGGACGGCCATCACCAGCGGCACCACCAAGGCCGCCCGGAAACCGCCGAGCGCGGCTTCCCGCGAACCATCGCCGAGGGCGGCGACGTTGACGGCGGTCGCCGCGGACAACCCGAGGGCCGCGCCGAACTGGAAGGACGTGTACAGCAGGCCGCCCGCCAGTCCCTGTTCGTCCTCGGCGATCCCGTCGGTGGCGACGATCGTCAGCGGGCCGTAGGCGAGGGCGAACCCGAGGCCAAGGAGGATCATCGACGGGAACATCGCCGCGTACGTCCAGTCCAGGCCCAGCGGCAGGAAGAGCGCGTACGCCACGATGGCGAGCACGAGGCCGCCGAAGATCACCCGCGTGTTGCCGAACTTCGCCACCAGCCGGGGGGTCAGCGTCGGTGCGAGGATCGCGTCGATCCCGGTCGCCAGCAGCGCCAAGCTCGTCTCGAGCGTCGACCAGCCCCGGAGTTCCTGAAGGTACAGCGTGACGAGGAACTGGAACCCGAAGAACGAACCGGCATAGAGCAGCGCACTGGCGTTGGCCCGCACCAGCGGACCCGACCTCAGGATGCCCAGCCGCACCAGTGGCGCGGGCGAGCGGCGTTCGATGGCCACGAAGGCCGCCAGCGCGGCCACTCCCCCGGTGAAGGACGCGGCCGTCCAGCCCCAGCCCTGTGCGGGGTGTTCCAGCCGGACCACCGCGTACGCGATCAGCAACATCGCCACGGTCACGGTGACGGCTCCGCCGAGGTCCAAGCGCCGCGGGACGCGTTCCGGTCGTGCGGGTTCCTTGATGAGCCAGAGCGCGGCGGCCAGGATGACGGCGGACAGGATCACCGGCGTGAAGAACACCCAGCGCCAGTCGATCCTGGTCAGCAGGCCGCCGATGACCAGGCCGAGCGAGAAACCGCCCGCCGCGGTGCCGGCGTAGAACAGCAGTGCCTTGGTGCGTTCGGGGCCTTGCTCGAAGCTCGTGGTGATGATCGACAGGCCGGCCGGGGTCATGAAGGCCGCCGCGACACCGGTGACGAACCGGGCGAGCAGCAGCATCCAGCCCTCGGTGGCGAACCCGCCGAGCCCCGAGAAGACGAGGAACACCACCAGCCAGGTCAGGAACATGCGACGGCGGCCGTAGATGTCGGCGGCGCGCCCGCCCAGCAGCATCAGCCCGCCGTAGCCGAGCACGTAGGCGCTCACCACGCCGCTCAGCATCGCGGTCGACAGGCCGAGTTCGGCCCGGATGGACGGCAACGCCACGTTCAGCATCGCGACGTCGATGCCCTCCAGGAAAATGGCGCCGCACAGCACCAAGAGCACGCCCCAGGCCCGCCCGCTCATCCGGTCGGCGGCGCGCGGCGGCGTTCGCGTTGTGTTCAAGGTCGGATCTCCCTCAAGTGGACACGGGACCGACGGTTACTCATCAGCCGGTCGGTTCCCTCTTGTAACCAAGGGGATCTTCCGACACCATCAGTGACCATGGAAGAAGGCACTTTGAACTCACCCAGTCGTTGTGAACTCACCGAGGCGGACTACGAGGCCTTCCAGTGGGACACCCGCGAGGACTGCGAGGTCCGCCAGATCCTGGACCGGGTGGCGGACAAATGGTCGCTCCTGGTGATCGCGCTGCTCGACGTGAACACCCTCCGGTTCACCGAGCTGAAGTACAAGATCGACGGCATCAGCCAGCGCATGCTCACCACCACACTGCGTCACCTCGAACGCGACGGGCTCGTGAACCGGACCGTCTATCCGGTCGTGCCGCCCCGGGTCGAGTACGCGCTGACACCGCTGGGCATCACGCTGCATCAGACCATCCAGTCTCTGGTCACCTGGACCGAGGACCATCAGAGCGAGATCGCCGTCGCGCGGGCCCGGTACGATCAGCGCGTCAACGCCTGAGGACCTGATGGCCAGACTTTCCGGAGGGGATCCGTCACTGCTGCGGCGACTCAACGCCATAGCGGTCCTTCGGGCGCTGTACGCCGCCGAAGAACTCACCCTCACGGAACTGGTCAAGGCGAGCGAGGTCTCCCGGCCGACGGTCGAAGAGATCGCCACCGACCTCGGTGAACAGGGGCTGATCGAAGAGGTGTCCCTGTCCCCCGACGCGCCGAGACCGGTCGGCAGGCCCGCCAAGCGGTATCGCTTCCGTCCCGAGGCCGGGCACGTCGCCGGACTCGAGATCGGCCCGCACAAGGCGTTGTGCCTGGTCGCCGATCTGCGCGGCGACGTCGTCGGACGGGCGAGGGCCGACCTCACCCCGGCGATGGCCGCGCCCGACCGCCTCGGCGTCGCGCACCGGGTGCTCGGCGCCGCCGTCGAGGGCCTGCCGAACGTCCGGGTGCTCGGCGTCGGCACCACCGGCGTGGTGTCCGGCGGCAAGGTCGTCCGCGGCGAACGACTGCCCGGCTGGACGGGGCTCGACCTGCCCGCCGAGTTCGGCGGCGGATGCCCGGTCCTGGCGGGCAACGACACCAAGCTCGCGACACTGGCCGAGCACTGGCGCGGGGTCGCGCACGGCGTCGACGACGTCGTCTACGTGCGGGCCGGGCGGACCGTCTCGCTGGGTCTGCTGCTCGACGGGAACCTGCACGCCGGGCACAACGGCGCGGCGGGCGAAATCGGCGCCCTGCGGCAGGTCGGCTGGTACACGGCGCTCGACCGGCTCCTCGCGTTCGGCGACGGCTCCGGATCCGCCGAGGCCACCAGGCGGATCTTCGAGGCCCTGCGCGATGGCGATCCCGAGGCCGAGGCGATCGTGGCCGCCTTCGTGACGGATCTGTGCGTCGGCGTCGCCGCGGCCGTGCTCACCGTCGACCCGCAGCTGGTCGTGATCGGCGGTGGGCTCGCTCAAGCCGGAGACCTGCTGACGGCGCCGCTGCGCACCGAACTGGCTCGCCTGTGCCTGTTCCCGGTGCGCGTCGAGACGTCGATGCTCGGCGACGATTCGGTGGCGCTCGGCGCGGTGCGGCTGGCCCTCAGCCGCGTGGAGCGCGAACTGTTCAGCGTCTCGGACGTCGCCTGAGCAGGCTGATCACCACGATCAGCACGGCCACCGCACCACTGGTGAACAGCTGCGCCCGCGCGCTCGCGTCCGTCCACATGAGAATGAGGACGCCCGCCATCGCGATCAGCGCGACCCAGCTCAGATACGGGAAGCCCCACATCCGCACCGGAAGGTCCGCGGCCGTGCCGTCCCGTTCCGCCGCTTTCCGCAGCCTCAGCTGGGAGATGGCGACGAAGATCCAGACCAGCAGGATGTTTGCCCCGATGGCGTTCAGCAGGAACGGCAGAACGTGTTCCGGGGCAAGGAAGTTCAGCAGGACGGCCACGAAGCCGAAGGCCACCGACGCCAGCACCGCCGTCCGCGGGACTCCGGCACCGGACAGCCTCAGCATCGCGCGCGGCGCTTCACCCCGTGAGGCCAGGGAAAACACCATTCGCGAGGCGCCGTAGAGGTTCGCGTTCAACGCCGAGAGCAGCGAGGTCAGCACGACGAAACTCATCAGCAACGCCGCCGACGGCACCCCGATCTGCTCCAGGATGGTCACGAACGGGCTGGCGTTGGCCGACGCGGATTCCCACGGCAGCAACAAGACCATCAGCGCCACGGAACCGATGTAGAACAGCAGCAGCCGCACGATGACCGTGCGCGTGGTCCGGCGGATCGAACCCGCCGGGTCGTCGGACTCCGCCGCGGCGATGGTGACCAGTTCCATGCCGCCGAAGGAGAACGCGACCGCGAGCAGGCCGGTCAGCACGCCCTGCAGGCCATTGGGCAGGAAACCGCCGTGCCCGGTGAGATTGCTCAAGCCGACGGGTGACGTGCCAGGAAGGATTCCGAACACCGCCAGCGTGCCGAGGACCAGGAAGCCGACCACGGCGGTCACCTTGATCGCGCCGAACCAGAACTCGAACTCCCCGAACGAGCGCACGGCGAACAGGTTCACCATGGTCAGCACCGCCATGAACAGCAGCACCCAGGTCCACTGCGGAATCACGGGCAGTAGCCCGTTCGCGATCCCCGCCGCCGCGGTCGCCTCGGCGGCCACCACGACCACCAGCAGCGACCAGTACAGCCAGCCGACGGTGAACCCGGCCCAGCGCCCGAGCGCCTTCTCCGCGTACACCGAGAACGAACCGCTGCTCGGCTCGGCGGCCGCCATCTCGCCCAGCATGCGCATGACGAGCACCATGAGCAGGCCGGCGACCACGTAGGACAGCAGGATGCCGGGACCACCGGTCTTGATACCCGCGCCAGTGCCCACGAACAGCCCGGCGCCGATCGCCCCGCTGATGGCCAGCATGGTGACGTGCCGCCGCCGGAAGCCGGTGCCGAGTGACCGGGTCTCGATCTCGGTCACGGGTTCGGCGGGGCCTGGTGCGGGCATGAAGGGTCCCTTCGTCGGCGTCAGCGGCGGTGTCCGGTGCTCAACCGTGGGACAACTCTTCCAGCCGTTCGTGGAGCCGGTCGACGTGGTCCTCGCTTTCGGGCTTCATCAGCACGCTACGCAGAATCCGCGCGCCGTCCGCGTCCGCGTCGACCCCGGTGTGACGCAGGCCGAACCGCGGCGCGCTCACCCGCAGCGTGCTGAGGAACACCGGATCCTTCGCCGCGGCCATGCCGGTGCGAAGGATCCGGGTGCTCGCCTGATCGATCTTCGACAGGGAAAGCGGTTCCGTGCGCGGGAAGTAGGTGACGATGTCGAGTTCCGGTGGCTGGTACAGGTCGAACCGCTCGGAGTCCTCCAGCAGTTTCGCCCACCGCAACGCCGCGCGCCGCCCGGCCGCGAGCACCCGGCCCAGCCCGTCTGGAGTGGGCGGCAGCACCCGGAAGGTGAGCCACAACGCGGCGGCCGCCGCGCCCGCCCGGGAGCATTCGAGGCTGATCTCGCCGAGGTGCAGGTCTTCCGAGGTGAAGTAGGTGTACGGCGAATCGTGCAGGAAGAACCGGGCCGTCTCGGGATCCTTGAACAGCACCGCGCCGCAGCCGTAGGGCTGGAGTCCGTGCTTGTGCGGGTCGATGACGATCGAATCGGCCTCGGCGATGGCGAGCCACGGGGCTCCTGGCAGCCCCTCTGGACCGTCCAAACCGGACAGGAGCCGGAAGAACCCACCGTAGGCGGCGTCGACGTGCACCCGGACGCCGTACCGTTCGCGCAGCGCCAGCGACTCGTGGACCGGCTCCACCGTGCCGAGCCCGGTCGTGCCCGCGGTGAGCACCACGGTGCCGATCTTCCCGGTACGCAGCAGGTCTTCGAGCGCGTCGAGGTCCATCGCGCCGCGGGCGTCGACAGGTACCGTGTGGCCCTCGACACCGAGTACGCCGCACATCCGGCCGTGTGTGTAGTGCGCCTCGGCGCTGTAGGCGATCCCCTTGCCCGGATGTGTCTCCCGCGCGACGAACAGCGCCTCGAGGTTCGCCACGGTGCCGCTGGTGGTCAGATGCCCGAGGTGCTCCGTATAACCGAACATCGTGGCCAGCTGCCGGACGACCTCACGCTCCATCTCGGCCGTCGCGGGCCCGCCGTCGAGCGCGTGGTTGTTGGGGTTGACCAGCATCGCGGTCAGGTAGCCGACCACCGCGGCCGGATGCGGCGGTTTGAGCATCTGGCCCGCGTAGGACGGGTGGAAGAACGGGTAATTGTCCTTAAGCCGCTCGGTGAGTTCCTCGAACGCGATCTCGAATCGCCCGTCAGGGATCTCCAGCGAGGGATGCGGCCGCATGGGGGTGAACATCTCCGCCCACGCTTCGTTCGACGTCAACGCCTGACCGAGCCAGTACCGGAAGTCCATCAAGGGCGCCCTTCGATCGTTCGGCTCCAAAAAACGTAGGAGTCGCCGGAGGCCTCGCGCAACCGTCTTCGGTAGGGGCCAGCTCCCCCGCGTCGCCACCGCCTGACGCCGCTACTCGCCCTTGTCCTCCAGTTGCTTGACGATCTCCCGCAGCAGCCGTTCGCCCTCCGCCGTCAGCGCGAGCAGCCCCAGCCGTCCCTCGACGGGATGTTTGCGCCTGGTGACCAGTCCCGTGCGCTTCCAGGGTCTTCCTCACCCAGAGCACCACGAACGCGGTCCAGGTGAGCCCCGCGGTGCGCAGGACCGAGTTCTCGAAGTGCAGCCGTACCGCCGTGGCCGCGCGGTGAAGGTTGGCCGCCCTCCATCCGCTCCCACAAGAGGGGGATGCCGCCCAGCTTGGCCCGCACGGCGTTCTCGGTCTCGGCCAGTGTGTGACACCCGGTCAACAGCCACCTCCTCACCGGCCCCGGAGGTACGAGCCCGGTGGGCACGCAGCCCCGCCCGCCCGCTCCGTCGACGGTATGCGGAACGGGCTGGAGTCCACAGTGGTCTATCCGGGTCAACGAGCGGGAACGGCCGCGCGGTGCTCGGTGATGTCGCCGAACAGGTCACCCATCTCCTCCACGCGTTCGATCACCTGCTCGGCGGTGAACAGCAGGTCGGCGGCCTTGCGGCAGGCCTCGACCTCCTCCCAGGTCACCGGGGTGGAGACGGTCGGGATGGCGCGGCCGCGCAGCGAATAAGGCGCGATGGTGGTCTTGGCGGGGTTGTTCTGGCTCCAGTCGATGAAGACGCGGCCGGGGCGGATCGCCTTCGTCATGCGGGCGACCACGGTTTCCGGTGACCGGCGCGCGAGCTCCTCCGCGACCGCCTTGGCGTATTCGGAGGTGCGTTCACCGGAGCGGGTGCGCACCGGGCAGTACAGCTGCATTCCCTTGTTGCCACTGGTCTTCGCGTACACGGTCAGGCCGTCTTCGGTCAGCAGTTCGCTGAGCGTCTCGGCGACCCGGCAGCAGTCGACGACGTCCGCGGGCAGACCGGGATCGAGGTCGAACACCAGCAGATCGGGTGCTTTCCGCGCGCCGCGCGGCCCGACCGTCCATTGTGGAATATGCAGTTCCAGCGCGGCGAGATTGGCCGCCCACATCAGCGTCGGGAGGTCGCCGACCACCGGGTAGTCGAGCGTTTCCTCCCCGCCCCGGCGGCCGCGGTTGGTGAGCCGCGCGGTGCGCACCCACTCGGGCGCGTGCCGGGAAACGTTCTTCTCGTAGAACGGTTCGCCGTCGACGCCGTCCGGGAACCGGCGGAACGTGGCGGCGCGTTCGCGCAGATGCGGGAGCATGACGGGGGCGATGCGGCGGTAGTAGTCGAGGACCTCGCGTTTGGTGAAACCGTGCGCCGGGTAGAGCACCTTGTCCAGATTGGACAGCCCCAGCCGCCGTCCCTCGACCTCGACCGTTATCCGCTCATCAGGCACCCTTCGACGATAGATCACCGGCGGGGTTTCCGGGGTACCGTGAGGCATGAGTACCTTACCGGACGCGATCGCCCCGATGCTGGCGACCGACGGTGACCTGCCCACCGGCGGGTGGGGGTACGAATACAAATGGGACGGCTACCGCTGCTGCCTGCGGGTCGCGCGCGACGGCGAGACACGCCTGACCAGCCGGCGCGGCCTCGACATCACGGCGACGTACCCGGACGTGACCGGCGAAGCCCTGGACGGCCACGAAGCCGTCCTCGACGGCGAGATCGTCGTCCTCGACGACCAGGGGCGGCCGAGTTTCCCGCTGCTGCAGACGCGGCACCTGCGCACGCCGGACGCGTCGCTGCTGGAGCGCAGCCCAGTGCACTTCTTCGCCTTCGACGTGCTGCTTCTCGACGGCACCGTCCTGCTCGACGAGCCCTACGCGGCCCGTCGCGAACTCGTGACGTCGTTGGGTGGCGGCGGCCGCATCGTCATCCCACCGGGTTACACCGACGACGACATCTCGCCCGATCGGCTGCTCGAAGTCGTCCGGCGACACGGGCTCGAAGGGCTGATCGCGAAGAAGCTCGACAGCCGGTACTACCCCGGCAAGCGGACGCGGCAGTGGATCAAACGGGCGCTGTGGCACACCCAAGAAGTCGTGATCGGCGGCTGGCGCCCCGGTGAGGGACGGCGCGCGGGGACATTCGGCGCGCTGCTGCTGGGCGCGCACGACGAGGCCGGTGAGCTGCGGTACGTCGGGGACGTCGGGACCGGGTTCAGCGACGAGGCCCTCGAAGAGCTGCATGGCCGGCTCACCCCGCTGGAGCGGAAGACGCCACCCTTCGCTTCGGAGGTCCCGCGTGATCGGGCGCGGCGGGTGCACTGGGTGGCGCCGAAACTCGTCGGGGAGGTCTTGCACCGGAACTGGACCCCGGACAGGCGGCTACGGCATACGACCTGGCGAGGGCTACGGGCGGACAAGGCGCCCGAAGACGTCAAAGTGCCTTCTTAGGGCGTGTCCCCGGCGTGTCAGTGCCATGGCGGTCCGGTGTCAGTCCGGTCGGTGATCGTTGCTCTCATCACCGAGAGATCACCACCAAGAGGGAGTTTCCATCATGTCTGTCTTCCCCACTCCGAAGCCGATCACCGTCACGCTGACCACCGCGGGTGCCCGGGTGCGTGTCGCCGCGAGCGAACGTTCGGACACGGTGGTGCTGGTCGAGCCGATCGACAGCACGAGCAAGTCGGACGTGAAGGTCGGCTTCGCGGGCGGAGAGCTGTCGATCGAGACGAAGAAAGCCAAAAGCAAGGCGGGTTCGGTCGCGATCACGATCGAGGTGCCCGACGGTTCCCGGCTGGTCCTGAACACGGCGTGGTCGGACGTGCGCGCCGAAGGCCGGTTCGGCGACTGCGTGCTGGAGGTGGCGTCGGGCCGGGTCCAGGTCGACCGCGTCGCGACGGTGCGGGGCAACCTGGCGGCGGGCGAGGTCGCGTTCGGGTACGTCGCCGGAACCGTCGACCTCGAAGGTGGCGCGGCCGGCCTGCGGATCGGCGAGGCCAAGGGCACGGTCCGGTACGCGGGGTCCACCGGGAAGGTCTGGATCGGGCACGCCCACGCCGATCTGGATCTCTCCGGCTCGAGCGGAAGTTTCGACATCGACCGCGCCGACGGCGACGTCGTCGCGAAGGCGGCCAACTGCCCGATCCGGGTCGGCAGGCTGTCGCGCGGCGCCGAACTGGCGAACGCGTCCGGGGGCATCGAAGTCGGTGTCGACGGAGACACCGCGTCGGTGGATGCCAAGAGCACCAAGGGTTCGGTGCACAGCTCCTTCGGCGAGGACAGCGGCGAAGGCGGCGTCAAGGTCTACGCCCGCACGCGGCTCGACGATATCGTCATCCGCCGCGCGGCCGCCTGAGGGCGTGGTCGTGGTGATCGCATTTAGTCGACTACTTGCGATTTCACCGCCAGCCTGCACTTCAGGACATAAGCCGGGTGTCGCGAAAGCCACTTTCGGGACGTCTGATGTTCCGAAAGTGGCTTTCGCGACACGGCACCCGGTAGGCACCTGAGACACTCTTGGCCCTGACCGTCCTCACCACTCACGACCGGCGAATCGGTCCAGCGCCGCCAGTTTCCAGGCCCGTTTCACGTCACTCGACCGATGGCCCGACCCGTCATCGATCAGCAATTCCGCGCCGGGCCAGGCTCGGGCGAGTTCCCAGGCCGTGTCCACCGGGCAGCTCAAATCCTGGCGGCCGTGGATCAGCACGCCGGGAATTTCCCGCAACAGACTCCCGTCGCGGATCACCGCGCCGGGCTCCAGCCAGCCAAGATGCGAGTAGTAGTGCGTGACGATGCGAGCGAAAGCCAGCTCCCACTCGCCGATCGGGCCATTGTGGACGGTCGCGCCGGGCTCCAGCGACAGCACGGTGTCCTCCCACCCGCACCATGACCGAGCCGCCTCGGTCCGCACGTGTGGGTCGGGATCTTCCATGAGCCGCGCGTAGGCCGCGACCAGGTCACCGGAAAGGTCGCCACGGAAGCGCGCCCACTCTTCGGGGAAGAACCGGCCTACGCCGCGATACAGCCAGTCGATCTCGGAACTCCGTGTGGTGCTGATGGCGCTGACGATGATCTCCGTGACCCGCTCCGGAAACCGTTCGGCGTAGACGAGTGCCAGCGTCGTGCCCCACGAGCCACCGGTGACGAGCCAGCGTTCGATCCCCAGATGTTCGCGCAATCGTTCCAGGTCGGCGACGAGGTGGTCCGTCGTGTTGTGCCGCATGCCGGTCGCCGGGTCGCTCGCGTGCGGGGTGCTGCGGCCGCAGCCGCGCTGGTCGAACAGCACCGCGCGGTAGCGGGCCGGGTCGAACATCCGCCGCATGCCCGGCGTGCACCCCTGACCTGGGCCACCGTGCAGCATGACCGCCGGTTTCCCGTCCGGGTTCCCGCTGGTCTCCCAGTAGACGAGGTTTCCGTCACCTACATCGAGCAGTCCCTTGTCGTAAGGCTCCGCGGGAGGATACGGGTTGATCATGGATTCAGGCTAGACCGTCAGTGAGTCGCGAAACACCCTCCCCGCAACGAAGTTCAGCACACCGGCCCTTTCTTCGCGACGCCGAGAGGGGCAGATTCATCGGTACCGGCGAAAAACCACCAGAGACGGGGAGCCATGGCGGTTGACGGCACGATGTTCACCCTTGGCGTGGAAGAAGAGTTCGTCCTCCTCGATCCGCTGGACGGCTCGGTCGCGTTACGCGCGCCCGAACTTCTCGAACACCTCGCCGAGCCGGACGTCACCGGTGAGCTGATGCTGTTCCAGATCGAGACCGCGTCCGGGATCTGCCACAGCCTGGACGAGGTGCGCTCGGAACTGACACGGCTGCGGCAGACCGTCGCGAGAGCGGCGGAGGCCGACGGCTGCCTGATGGTGGCGACGGGGATGCCCCCCGCCGGTCTGCGGGGGGACACGCTCACGCCCGAACCCCGGTACCGGCGCATGGCCAAGGCGTTCCCCGACCTGATCGACGACGCGGGGACGTGTGCCTGCCATGTGCACGTCGGTTTGCCGTCGCGGGATCTCGGCGCGCGGGTCCTCGCCGGGTTGCGGCCGTGGCTCGCCCCGTTGCTGGCGATCAGTGTCAACTCCCCGGTCGAGAACGGCGCCGATTCCGGGTGGTCGAGCAGGCGGTTCCCGATCTGGGACCGGTGGCCGACGGCGAAACCGCCCGACGAATGGCCTGGTGCGGCCGCCTACGACCGCAGTGTCGGGGACGCCTTGCGCCACGGCACCGCCCTCGACGCGGGCGGCGTCTACTTCTATGCCAGGCTTTCCCCTCGCCATCCCACGGTGGAGGTCAGGATCGCCGACGTCTGCCTGGCCGTCGACGACGCCGTGCTCCTCGCGGCGCTGGTGCGCGGGCTGGTCGCGACCTGCGCCGGGACGACGGGACTTCCACGAGTTCGCAATGCCCGGATCGGCGCGGCACTGACGGCCGCCGCACGCCGGGGCCTCGACGGGCCGGGTATCGACGTCTTCACCGGCAGGGAGGCCGATCAGCGCGATCTTCTCGGCAGGCTCGTCGATTTCGTCCGGCCGGCGCTCAAGGCGGCCGGCGACCTCGACGATGTCGAGCAGGGGTTGCACTCGCTTTTCGAGCACGGGACCGGCGCGACCCGGCAACGCCGGTTGTTCGCGGAGGCGGCCTCCCCCGGCGAATTCGCCGCGCATCTCGCCTTCGCGACGATGAACGTCCCGGCCAGGTGAACCGGCGTCACAGCCAGCCGGACTCCCGCGCGATCCGCACCGCGTCGACCCGGTTGCGCGCGCTGAGCTTCGACACGATCGTCGTCAAGTAGTTCCGCACGGTTCCGGCGGACAAAAACAGTTCGGCCGCGATCTCGGTCGGGTCGGAACCGACCGACGCCAGCCGGAGCACTTCGATCTCCCGTGCCGTGAGCGGGCATTCCTCGCTGTCCCAGGCGGCGAGCGCCAGATCACCGTCGACGACGCGGCGCCCGGCGGCGACCCCGCGGACCGCGTTGGCCAGCCTGTCGGCAGGCGCGTCCTTGCGCAGGAAGCCGTTGACCTTCGCGGCCAGCGCCCGCCGAAGGGTTCCAGGGCTGCCGAGTGAGGTGAGGATCAGCGTGCGAACCCCTGGCAGTTGTTCGTGCAGTTCGGCGGCGGCGGTGAGCCCGTCCTTGCCGGGCAGGTCGATGTCGATGAGCGCGATGTCGGGGTGCGTGGACTGGGCGAGCGGAAGGATCTCGTCACCGCTGGCGCATTCCGCGACGACCTCGATGTCGGCTTCCAGCCCGAGCAACGCGACCAGGGCCCCACGGACAATGTGCATGTCCTCTGCCACCAGGACCTTGATCATCGACCCCATCTGCCTTTCGCCTGCGCCTCGCCCCACGAGCCGACAATACTATCCTCACACACCCGTCCCGCGAAATGGAAACCGGCCCTTGACCGCCGCGGGGGGACGCGGTCAAGGGCCGGTTCTGTGTTGCCGCGGGAATACGTTCTTCGGACCGCGCCAACACGGCCGGGGTAGTTCCGGCGTGAATGCGCTACCAGGAATTTTGCGGCCCCCGGCCGTGCAGCTCCAGTGTTCACACCATCGCCGACCTGTGGTTTTCGCATAAGCCGCCGGTGACCCCCACCCTCGCCGGACCCCGTGAAATTTTCACGTCGCCGCGCACATGAATCCATATGCGGCGGTGAATCAAGCACTTCAGGAGAAGCGGCGGCGGACACTACTGTCGAAACCGTAAAGCACGCCAGAATTCCTCGAGCGAAAGGACGGTACAATGGATGCGACTGTCCGGCGAGCCGTGGAGCGAGCCATTGGGGCCATGAACGAGAAACTGGGCGAAGAGCTCACTATCGACGACATCGCCCGCGCCGCGACGTTCAGCAAATTCCATTTCACCAGGGTGTTCCAGCAGGCCACCGGCGTCTCGCCCGGCCGGTTCCTGTCCGCGCTGCGGCTCGACGAGGCCAAGCGCCTGCTGCTGACGACCTCGATCACGGTCGCCGACATCAGCCACCGCGTTGGCTACAACAGTGTCGGCACCTTCAGCACGCGGTTCAGCGGCCGCGTCGGCCTCTCCCCCTCCGCGTACCGCCAGCAGGGCGGTTTCCAGCGACGGCTGGCCGGCGAAGCCCTTCCCGGCGCGAAGCCCGCGATCGTCCGCGGTTTCGTGTCGGCGCCGCCGGAGATCTCGCCCGGCCTCGTCTTCATCGGCCTCTTCCCGACGCGTATCCCCGAGGGCGCTCCCGTGCGCCACACGGTCATCGACGTCCCCGGCCCCTATCAGCTCACCGATGTCCCGGAAGGCACCTGGCACCTCGTCGCGCACTGCGTGACCGGACCGCTCACGCGCCGCGGCACCGGCTTCACCGGCCACCACGGCCCGATCACCGTCGAACCGGGCGTCACCGCGAGGCTGGCGGACCTGCGGATGCGCCCCAAGCGCCTGTTCGACCCGCCGGTCCTGCTCGCGCTGCCCGACCTGCGGCGACGGCCGGAGCCGTTCAAGCACGCCGCCTGACCCTCAGTATCGAGAAGGGGCCTTCGAGACGCGATCCGTCTCAGAGGCCCCTTCTGCGTCACCGAGTGGCGCCCCAGGTGTGCTCAGACACCGCACTCACGTGTGCAGAGACGTAACTCGCGTGCTTGAACCCCGCACACTCGAGTTCTGACCACTGGTGTCCCATGATCCTGCAGGTCTTACGCGTGATCAGACGGCGATCTCCGGAGATCGCCGTCCAATTACGCGTAACCGCCGTCTGAGCACGCGAGATCGCCGTCCGAGGAACGAAACCCAACGTCAAACAAGCAGGATCACGCGACACTAGGCAGAAAGGCGGCCCGCCGAGGGAGCGAAGCCATCCCGGATGTTCCGCCGCCAGAGTTCGTAGGCGGGCGTCCCGTCCGCGGCGTTCGCGGTGACCTCGGTCGAGTCCGCGAGGTCGACGGCCTCCTCGATGCTCAGCCCGGCCAGCGTCCGCGCCGCGCGGCGGGTGTGCGGCGGGACGAACGACGAGAACGTCCTCGCCTTCACCGCGAACACGACGCCGAGGCCGAGTTCGTCCTGGTGCTCCCCCGCCGACTCGCGCAGCCTGGTCAGCCCCGGCTGATCGCAGCCGCCCGCGAAGGTCGAGGCCAGCCCGACCCCGCTCCACAGGTCCGGACGGCGTTCGGCCGGGAAGCGTTTCACCGCCGCGGCGACCTTCACCGGGTCGGCGCCGTTGATGAACCACAGCGCCCGACCGATACCCTGGTCACAGGCGCGCGGGAAGTACGCTGGTGCGCCAGCCCACGGGTACGGCTTGGGGACGAACTGCTCGTCGACCCACTTGCGCGTGTCGAAGTAGGCGCGGTCGAAGGCGTAGCCGTCGACCGCCAGCCAGCTCATCGTCGGGTGGAACGGGACGCCGTCCAGGTCCGGCAGCACCTTCTTCCACAGCGGCCGCGGCAGCCGGGCCATCGCGAACCCGATGCCGATGTAGGTCAGGAACACGTGCGGGAGGCCGGGGCCGCTCATCAGCTCGGCCGTGCGGTCCCTCCGGCCGCCGGGCATGACGTCGAGGATGGTGAACGCCATCGCCGCGCCTTCGTAGGCGAACCCGCGCATCTCCGGCTCGACCATGTCCAGCCGTCGCTCAGCCTCCCACAGCGCCGGCGCGTCGATCCCCCACTCGAACCCGCACACCACCGACTGCGGGATCGACTCCAGCCGGGCGGTCGCCGGCGTCGGCGGGACCCCGAAGCCTCGTCCCTCGAAACCGACCGAAGCCAGCGAGGGTGCGAACAGGACCTTGCGCAGGGCACCCGGCAATGAACTCATCACATACGTCCTTTGTGGATAGTGGCGGCTTCGCGCGCGAACTCGGCTCTTGCCGAGGAGACCACGTTGTGGTCGGCGACCGCTCGACGGTCGATCGAGGTCGGCGCCGGTACCGCCGAACAGTCCATCCCCCGCCGTCGAAAATGGCGATTTCACCCGTTCGCCGGGCGAATTCACCGGAGTGGAACGTACTCACCCGGGAATGGAAAGTCCTTATGGCGGCAATTTTACCGTCTACTGGCCTGACGCTGGGTAATCGATCAGTCGCTCTTTCATGGCAGGGCATGATCTTCGAAGCTTTGACATCGTCGCAGCTCATCAGGGCCCTGATCGGCTGAGCAGGACGCAGAAAAAAGCACAACCTTGTATCGTGCGATTCAGATTCACTCTTCCGGGTTTGCTATGTACACTGAGAGTTAGCGCATTTGGGGAAGAGGAGGTCGGAGTGATCCGAGTCCTATTGGCCGAAGATATGCACATGGTCCGCGGCGCCTTGGTCGCGCTGCTGAACCTCGAGCAGGACATCGAGGTCGTCGCGGAGGTCTGCTCGGGGGACAAGATCCTCCCGATGGCCGCGGAGTACCTCCCGGACGTCGCGATCATCGACATCGACCTGCCGGCCAAGGACGGACTCACCGCCGCTTCCGAGCTCTACCAGCAACTTCCCGGCGTCCGTACGCTGATCCTCACCTCACTCGGCCGTCCGGGCACCGTGCGCCGCGCGCTCGACGCGAAGGTCAACGGCTTCCTGCTCAAGGACGCGCCCGCCGACAAGCTCGCGAACGCCGTCCGCTCGGTCGCCATCGGCCGCCGCGTCATCGACAGTGAACTCGCGCTTTCCGCCTGGGAAACGGAAGATTGCCCACTGACGCCACGGGAAGCCGAGATCCTCCGTCTCGCCGCGAACGGTCGCACCGTCGCCGACATCGCGGCGGAACTGTTCCTGTCACCGGGAACCGTGCGGAACTACCTCGCCACGGTGGTCACGAAACTCAACGCCCGCAACCGGGTCGACGCCATCCGCATCGCCACCGACTCCGAATGGCTTTGACCAACGTGCGCGTCTTCTCGTTTGTCACGAACGGTCCCGCGCTCCAAGTCGTGACGATCGCATACGACGCAACGAAGAAATCACGGTTCCCCGGGTGTTTCCGGCACTGTTCCGAAGGTTCTCCCTCTGTCACCGTCACAGAGGGGGAGTCCGCCGGAGGGGCAGGGGATGCACGGGATGAGTACCGAACCGGGACACGTCGCGAACGTCGCGGTGCGCGCGCGGCTCCTCGGCCCGCTCGAACTGCACGCCGGCGGGGCCGATCGCGCACCGACCACGCCGAAACTCCTGCAGCTGCTGGCGATGCTGCTCGTCCGCCCCGGCAAGACGGTCCACGTCGATTCCCTGGTCCACGAGCTGTGGAACGACACTCCCCCACGCAGCGTCCGCCGGACCCTGCACACCTACGTCCACCACCTCCGCCGTCACCTCGGCCCCGGCGGTGATCTGCTGGTCACCAGCCCGCCAGGGTACCGGTTGGACGTCGACCCCGCCGTGGTCGACGTGTCGGAGTTCCAGCGACTGCACCGCTTCGGCCGAGACCTGCTGGCCGACGGCGACAACGCGGCGGCCGCGCACGCGTTCCGTACCGCGCTGGACCTGTGGTCCGGTCCCCCGCTCGCCAACATCCACTGTGGACCGACGCTGGCCGCCTACACCGTCTATCTGCTCGAACACCGGCGCAACGCCCGTGACCTGTGGATCGAAGCCGAGATCCGCGCCGGGCGGCACCGGGAGATGCTCGGGGTGCTGCGGTCGCTGACCACCGCGAACCCGTTCGACGAAACCCTGCACGCCCAGCTGATCCGCGCGCTGGGGCTCAGCGGGCGGCGCAGCGACGCGCTGGCGTCCTACGAGTGGCTACGGGCGAGGCTCGACGACGAACTGGGGGTGGAACCCTGCGCCGAACTGCGAGAGCTGCACCGCGAACTGCTCTCCGAGGGACATCCGATCCGCTGATCGCCGGACCGGCGAACGAACACCACCCGCCAGATCAAGGAAGTTGAGGAGTCAAGCATGACCGCTCGCACCTACGGCCAGTTCTGTGGCCTCGCCCGCGCGCTCGAGATCATCGGGGAACGCTGGTCCCTGCTCGTGATCCGCGACCTGGTGCTCGGCCCGAAGCGTTTCGACGAGTTGCAGCAGGGCCTCCCGAAGATCCCGACGAGCATCCTGTCGACCCGGCTCAACGAACTCGAGCGGCATGGCGTCGTCCAGCGCCGGGTGCTCTCCCAGCTCGACGCCGGGGTGGTCTACGAGCTGACCGAGTACGGCAACGACCTCGACCAGATCCTGCTGCAGCTGGGCCTGTGGGGCGCCCGTTCGCTCACCGACCCCGGGGCGGACGACCTGTTCACCCTCGACGCGGCCATCCTGTCGCTGTACACGACGTTCCAGCCGGACGAGGCGCACGGCGTCCACGGGTCGTTCGAGCTGCATTACGGCGACCAGATGATCGTCCACGCGGTGGTCGAGGACGGCGCGGTGACCGCGGGCGAGGGCCCGCACCCCGACCCGGACATCGTCATCGAGCCGAGTGGCCCGCTCATGCTCAAGTTGCTGAACGGCGAGCTGGACGCCACGAGCGCGCTCACCTGCGGCGCGGTGGCCATCAAGGGTGACCCGGCGCATCTGGAGCTGTTCACGCGGCTGTTCCACATCCCTTCGGCGCCGTCGAAGGCCGAAGGGCTCGTCACGCACTGAAGAGGCTTGCGCGGCGGGACCTGGGCGACCGGTCCCGCCGCGGTCACTCGAAACGCGAGGTGTCGCCGGCGCCGCGCCGCACGATCTCCGGTTCACCTGCCGAGAAATCGATGACCGTGGTGGGTTCGACCCCGCACTCGCCGGAGTCGATCACCGCGTCCACCACGTGCTCCAGCCGCTCCTTGATGTCCCAGCCCTGGGTCATCGGCTCCTCCTGGTCGGGCAGCAGCAGCGTGCTCGACAACAGCGGTTCGCCGAGTTCGCCCAGCAGCGCCTGGGTGACCACGTGGTCCGGGATGCGCACGCCGACAGTCTTCTTCTTGGCGTGCAGCAGGCGGCGCGGTACCTCCTTGGTTGCCGGGAGGATGAACGTGTAACTGCCCGGTGTGGACGCCTTGATCGCCCGGAAGACCGCGTTGTCGATGTGCACGAACTGGCCCAACTGGGCGAAGTCCTGGCACACCAGGGTGAAGTGATGGCGGTCGTCGAGCTTGCGGATGCTCCGGATGCGGTCGATGCCGTCCTTGTTCCCCAGCTGGCAGCCCAGTGCGAAGCAGGAGTCTGTCGGGTACGCGATCAGTCCGTCTCCGCGCAGGATGTCGACGACCTGTCCGATCGCGCGCCGTTGCGGATTTTCCGGATGTACGTCGAAATACCTGGCCATGCGCCGAGCTTAGGGCCACCGGCCCGCTCCCGCCGCGACAGGCCACCCGGCGTGGCGTTCACGCTGTCGGTTCACGCTGTCGGTACACGCTGTCGGTACACGCTTTCGGTACACAGTGGAGCCCGCCTCTTCCATCGTGGCGTGTTCCGCGATCGTTCGCGTGGTGCGAACGTCCCACACCCGCACGGGTGACGGCGGGATTTTCCCTGTCCCCGGCGGGGAAACGTCTCCCTGTTCGCCGTTCTCCCTTACCCTGAACGATCAACCGGGGTAACGAGCATGGGTTAGGATCCGAATACACCGCGATGGAAGGTCGTGCGGCGCCCGCCCTCGGCCGTCGTGAGGGCGAAGCACGACGAAGCGTAAGACGTCTCCTGTTATTACTGGGGTGCCTGTGCCGGAACAGCTCGCGGTGACCGCCGAACCTCTGGGGACCGCCGGGATCGATCGGCGCCCCCGGCGCGCGCTGTTCCTCGCCGGACTGATCATCACCGTCGTCTTCGTCAACTCCTGCCTGTTCGGCCTCCTCGCGGTGCTACTGCGGCCGGGGGTGGACTTCTGGCATGGACTGCTCGCGGTGCTGTACGTCGGGCCTGTGCTGGCGATCCAGCTGCTGTACTTCAGCCGTCCCGCGGTCCGACTGGACACGAAGCTCGCGAAGGGCATGCTGGTGGTCCAGGCGTGCCTGGCCTACCTGCCGACCCTGCACTTCGAGGCGGCGCTGAGCTCGCTGACCACCCTCGCGGCGGGCAGCGCGCTGCTGCTCTTCCGGCCGCGTACGGGCTGGACGGTGTTCACCGTGTTCATGGCGGGCACGACGTGGATCCTGTGGACCTACGACGACACCGTGCTCGGCGCGGTGTTCGACAGCATCACCGCGATCTTTTACGCGCTGGTCGTGTACCTGCTGACCTGGCTCGCGCGGCTGGTGACCGAACTGCACCAGGCCAGGACCGAACTGGCGCGCCGCGCCGTGGCCGAACAGCGGCTGGCGTTCGCGAGGGACCTGCACGACCTGCTCGGCCTCAGCCTTTCCGCGATCGCCCTCAAGGGTGAACTGGTGCACCGGCTGCTGCGCAAGTCGCTGGACCAGGCGCGCGAAGAACTCGCTGAGATCACCGGGATCGCCCAGCGGACGCTGTCCGACGTGCGCTCGGTGGCCAGGGGTTACCGGGAGCTGTCGCTCGACAAGGAATCACGGACCGCGGTCTCGCTGCTCTCGGCGTCGAACGTCGCCGTGCGGGTCGACCTCGAACAGGTCGAGCTGCCGGTGAAGCTGCGCACGCTGCTGGCGAAGGTGCTGCGGGAGGGCGTCACGAACGTGCTCCGCTACACCGGCGTCGAGCACTGCGAGATAACCGTGCGCGAGAACGAGGGCCGGGTCTCGCTGGAGATCGTCCACGACGGGACGGCGCACGAGGACGTCCCGGAGGAAACAGCCGAGAGCCTGCGCGAGGTGACCGAAGAGGTCTCCGGGCACGGCGGCACGTTGAGCGCGGGCCCCGACGCGGCGGGCCGGTGGCGGTTGCACGCCGAACTCCCGGTGCCTGATCAGGTCGAACCTGCCGAGACGGCGCTGGCACAGGGGCCGGGCCACTGGTCCAGGATCGACGCCAGGAACGTCCAATGGACGCTGACGGTGGTCTTCATCCTTTTCGGTCTTTCCGCGCTGACCCGGTCCTTCATGCTGACCGGGCATGACTTCTGGATCGCGCTGACCGAGGACACCTGGTACATCGCGTTCACCGCCGGCTACCTCACCGCGCTGATCGCGCTGCAACTGTCCTATTTCGCCCGGCCGAACGTCCGGCTGCGCTCACGGCAGAGCTACGCGCTGCTGTTCGTCCAGGCCTGCCTGGTCTTCCTGCCACTGATCCCGCTCGGGAGCACCTGGCAGAGCCTGCCCAGCCTGTTCGCCGGCACCGCGCTGCTGGTGCTGCCGCCGCTGGCGGGGTGGACGGCGTTCGCCGCGACCGCCGCCGGTGTCGTGCTGATCCGGATCGAATACGGCACCGACTTCCTCGGCGGCTTCTACAGTTTCGCGTCCATCCTGAACACCGGGCTGATGGTCTTCGGGCTGATCTGGCTGATCCGGCTGGTGACCGAACTGGGCGAGACCAGGAAACGGCTCGCCGAGGTCGCGGTCGCGGAGGAGCGGCTGCGTTTCGCCCGCGACCTGCACGACCTGCTCGGGATGAGCCTTTCGGCGATCGCGCTGAAGAGTGAGCTGACCAGCCGGATCATGGACATCGACACGAATCGGGCCTCCGACGAGCTGCTGGAGATCCTCGGGCTGACCCGGCAGGCCCTGACCGACGTCCGCTCGGTGGCGAGCGGCTACCGGGAACTGTCGCTGGACCAGGAGTCCCGATCGGCGCAGGCGGTGCTGGTGGCCGCGGACGTCCAGGTGCGGCTGGAGATCGAGCACGAGGACCTGCCGTCGACGGTGCGCACCGTGCTGGCCGTGGTGCTGCGCGAGGGCGTCACGAATGTGTTGCGGCACAGCAAGGTCGAACGCTGCGAGATCGCCGTGCGGCGGATCGGCGACGGCGTCTCACTGGACATCGTCAACGACGGCGTCGAAAACGGGCGGCCGAAGACGGGGAAACCGGTGCGGGTCGAGGCCGCGGGCAGTGGCATCACGAACATGTCCGACCGCGTCGCCGGACTCGGCGGCGAGCTGACCGCCGGCGTGGAGGCCGACGGGCGGTTCCGGCTGCGCGCGGTGGTCCCGGTCTGACCCTCCGCCCGACTCACGTGCTCAGGGCGTAACTCGCGTGACTGGACACCGCACTCACGTGTGCGGGGTTTGAGCACGCGAGATCGCCGCCGGACACGGTCTAGATCCAGCCGGACTCTTTGGCGATGCGGATCGCGTCGACCCGGTTGCGCGCGTTGAGCTTCGAAACGATCGTGGTCAGGTAGTTGCGCACGGTTCCGGTGGAGAGAAAGGCCTTCGCCGCGACCTCCAGGGTGTCGCGGCCTTCCGCGGTCAGCCGCAGGACGTCGATCTCGCGCGGGGTCAGCGGGCATTCCACGGTGTCCCAGGCGGCGAGCGCCAGATCGCCGTCGACCATCCGCCGTCCGGCCGCCACGCCGCGCACGGCGTTGGCGAGTTTCTCCGCGGGGGCGTCCTTCAACAGGAACCCGTTCACTTTGGCCGCCAGGGCCCGGCGGAGCGTGCCCGGCCTGCCGAGGCTGGTCAAGATCAGGGTTCTGACCTCGGGAAGCTGCTCGTGGAGTTCGGTGGCCGCGGTGAGACCGTCCTTGCCGGGGAGATCGATGTCGATGACGGCGACCTGGGTGCGCGAAGTCCGCGCGGCGGACAGGATCTCGTCACCGGACGCCACTTCGGACACCACCTCGATGTCCGGCTCCAGCCGCAGCAGCGCCACGAGCGCGCCCCTGACGATGTGCATGTCTTCGGCCACGAGAACTCTGATCACCATCGCGCCCGCCCTCCCCGCACACCCCCGTGGCCCCCAAGATAAACACGGTTGGACGGAACGCGTTCCACCGTTCGGGTGGTGAGTTTGTTTGGTCCGCTTCGGCGAGGTTAGGGCAAAAGTGTCCTGCGACTACGGCTTCCGCAGTCTGTCGGTGACTTTCCGTCGCCACATGGATGAACACGCGTGCCGCCACTCGCGCTCGGGACGCGAGTGGCGGCGGGCGGGGTGCGCTCAGCTCGCCTCGGCCAGGGGCGGAGCGGTACAACAGGCGCCGGTGAAGCAGTCGAAGACCTGGCCGCCCGGCCGGTTCGTCCAGTTGTCGAAACGGTCGATCACCAGGTCGACCTGGCCCCCGGCGGAATCGGTGTCGATCCCTCGGACGGCGAGAAGCGAGCGGACGTTGTCGGTCACTGCGTTCTTCATCGAGTTGCTCCCAGGCGTTGCGATGGACTTCCTTCGATGAAGAAATCGTGCTTCCCGGGGCCGGTACGCGGCCAGTGCCAGGAATCATCGCGAGAGTGTGCTTTTCACCTACGCCAGAAGGTTCTCCTGGACTGCTCCGCTTCCGCGATCCTGGCCGTCGGGCGGCGCGACAGGCCCGAGATCCGATTACCGAACGCGACCGGTGCCACCTCTCGAGCGACAGTGACCGAGTGTGGTCAATTGACCGAGATTATGACACGAATGGCTTAATCGTTAGCCTCGGCGAGTAGCCTCGCCAGACCCGCGTACCCGCCCTCCATCAGCCGCACGCCCGACGTCTTCGCGTACGCGGCGTCGGCGCGGATCCCGAGTCCCTCGACCATCCGGTTCATGAAGTTGAACAAGGCGCAGACGAGGACGGCGTCGTGCAGCGCGGTCTCGTCCCAGCCCGCCGCGAACACGGCTTCGGCGTCGGCGTCGGTCACTTTCGACGGCGTCCGCGTCAGCTTGCCCACGTAGGCCAGCACGGGCTTCATGCGTTCGTCCACGGGCGAGGAGTCTAGATCGGCCAGTGCGGCGGCCAGAAGTCCTTCCGGCACACCGAAAGCCTCCGCGGTGACGGTGTGGACCCCGTGACAGTACCGGCAATCGTTGACGCCGGAGACGTACGCGGCGATCAGTTCCCGCTCCCCCGCGCCGAACGCCGAGGGCGCCCGCATGATCAGTTCGTGGAAGTCCAGCAGTTTCGACGCCGGGGCGGGGAACTTCTGGAAGACCTGCAGCAGCGTGGCGTCAGTCGGCAAAGACTCGAGATAGGACATCGCTTGTACCACTCCCCTTTTCCGGCGTCCGCGCGTGTTCGGCGAACCTGTCGACGTCGTCGCGGCGCAGCCAGCAGGCCGCCAGGCAGGCGACCGAAGCCGGTCCCGACCCGGGTACCGTGGCGGTGACCCGCGCGGTGGTCTGTACCCATTCTTTGCGAAGGGAACCGGCCGCCGTCATCTCCGGACCCGCCGCGATCAGCGGGCGGACCGCACGCCAGCGGGTGATCCCGGCTTCGATCAGCGCGTCGATGTCCAGGGCGAGCGCGTCGTGCCGGGCCTGGTCCACGGCCAGTGCGACCAGTGCGGGCTCGTCGGCGATCCGCGCGAGCCCGACACCGGCGAGCAGGCGCTCGGCGTCCAAACCCATCAGGATCACGCCCGCCTCGGTCGACGGGTCGTCGTCGACCGAGGGCAGGGTGAACCGGGAGTCGTAGGGCTCAGACACGGGCGACGTCCTTCGCGGCGCGCAGCGGGGCGTCCCGCCGCAGGTTTTCGGCGACGGCGGCCGCGACCCGTGCGGTGGCGACGCGGTGACCGTCGATGTTGCGAGCGGCCGGGCCCAAGGCCATCCCCGCGGCCGCGCCGACGGCGAAGACCCGGGGGGCGCCGACGTAGGCGAACGTGCGCTCGTCCAGCCGAGGCCAGCCGCCGCGTTCCAGGACGGCCTCGTCGGGCATCAGGCCGTCGCCGATCGACGGTGTCGTGCCCAGTGCCAAGACGGCGTGATCGACCGTGACCGCCGAGCCGTCTTCGAGGTGGAGGCCCACGCCCGGCGTCACCTTCGTGATCGCCTTGCCGCGATGCACGACCAGCCGCCCTTCGGCTTCGGCCGCTTCGAGTATCGGCCTGAACTCGAACATGATCGACGCGCGGCGGAACCGGCCCATCAGTTCGAGCCGGTCGGACCAGCTCACGCCGTCGAAGCGAGCACGGCCTTCGGGACGGAAGAACGACGAGTTGACGTCGGCGCACTGGTACCGCTCGCCCGCTTCACGGACGACCCAGTGCACCTCTCGGCCTTGGGCGAGACCGTTGGTGATCAGATGCGCGGCGGTCAGGCCGGCACCGACGACGGCGAGCCGCTTTCCGCCGCTGGGAACGGGTTCGTCCCAGTAGCTCACGCCACGCGGCGGATAACCGCCGCCCCACCAGGGGTCCGGTGCGGACCGGCGCTCCTCGCCGAGGCACAGCACCGCGTGGCGCGCGGTGACGGAGAACCGGTCGGCGCGCACGGTGACGGCTTGCGACGTCGGCAGCACCTCGCGGACCGAACCGCGCCAGGTCCGTTCCGTGACGTGGTGGCTTGCGGCCAGATGCGTGCAGTAGGCCTCGAAGACGTCGACGGGGACGACCGAGCGATGCCCGGCCTGGGCCATCCGGATCTCCCGGCGCTCCACCGGGGTCAGCACCGACCAGTGCAGCCGGGCGAAGTCCAGCAGTTCGCAGTCGCGGTAGCCCTCGACGCCGGGGTGGTGTTCGTACGGCGATCGCAGCACGCGCTGGCCGAGCAGGTCGACACGGTCGAAGAACCGGCCACAGGGGCGGCCGTCGCGGTCGACGACGACGATGTCGCGCACGCCGTGGTGCCACAGCGCGGAGGCGACCGCGAGCCCGGCGGGGCCGGCACCGACGATGACGACGTCGGCGCCGCGCGGCGGTTCGGGGGTGGTGGCCGCGCGGGTGGCGGGCAGGACCGGCCACTCCCGGCCGCGCGGCGATTCGAGCAGATGGGGTCCCGGAACGAAGGTGATCACCGGGACACTCAGCCGATCACGGTCACCGGGACGATCAGCTCGATCACGGGACGCTGCTTCATCCCGTTGCTGATCAGTTCGTCCAGTGTCTGCTGGGACCGCTCGGCGGTGTCGGTCGCGATCGGGCTGTAGCGGGAGTAGGAGTAGGTCGGCTTCCGGCCGCCCGCGTCCAGCGAGTACACCTTCAGCACGGCCTCACCGGGGCGGACCTCGCCGTCGTAGAAGGTGAGGCGGCGCAGGTCCGGCGTCATGAAGGACTTCGAGAACTGGCGGGAAAGCACGAGGGTGTCGGCGTCGTCGACGAAGGTCGAGTCCTCGTCGGTGACGACCTGCATCGCGACCCAGGTCTTGTCGGTCAGGTTGGTCTCGGATTTGATCACCTGCCAGCGGCCCGGCTCCGGCAGGTTGACGCTGACGGAGACGTCGTGGTCGGTGGTGTCGATCGCGCCGGAGATCATCAGCACCCGGCGACGGACGTCGGCGACGCCTGCCATCTGAATGTCACGCGCACGTACCCGCGTGGAAACGTCCAGTCCCGCGAATTCAGGTGACGACATCTTTCCTGCCTCCAGACCTCGATAACCACAATTTTCATACGGCAGAATTTCTTAATCCGCAGACAACCGAAGAATTTCATGCCGAAGTGGAAGATGTCAAGATGAGGAACACATGATCCACTACTGCGAAAGACTGCCGGTACAAGTGCCGGGACTGGGCCGTTCGGCGGCATGGAGCCTGGTCTTCTCGGGCTCACCCACCTGCTTACCAGGTCAGGAGCCGTCGGAGTCCTCAGCCCAGACCGCGGCGGGCGTACCCTGCTCCAGTGCGCCGATATAGACGATCTCGAACGAGGAATCGGCGCTACAGAGCCCTATTCTGATGACGAGGTCGTGTTTCACCAGAATAATGAACTGATGCGGATCCCGGCCATCTCCGAAAATGTCGTAGATGAGGAAAGCGGATCCGTCGGCTACCGCGAAGAGAGCTTCGTAGATAACATTGCGGTCGGCCTGCGGGGCGTTGATCGCCCATTCTTCCAGCACCTGCAAACCCGACGTGAGCTGGAGGCGCATAGCCATCCGAAGGCCTCCTCGAGGTCTCGCCGGGTCACGGGGAATCTTCATTCTCCCGCGCGCGATACCCGGTGGTCTTCTTTGTTCTTGCTGTCTCTGCTGGTCGTGGCTCATGGCGCTAGTTGTAGCCAAGGACGATGTGGTCGGCCGGGGGCTCCTTTTCGGCGCTCCGCCTCGGTTCCCAGGCGGTGGCCGTCTCCTCGGTCCCGGTGATCCCGCGCGGGTCGAAATCATCGGCCACGACCCAAATTCGCATCTGTGCCGTCATGACGTTCCTCCCGGCCTTCGATGAAGAGCTCACTTGACAACCAAGGATGGACCCGTCCGGTCGGAAGCCGATCGTGGTGTGCTCGAGGACCGCTGAAGATCCGCATGAGCAGATAACAAGTCGCCGATGAGGGGGTACCGGTGATGCCCTGGGGATACCTGAAAACCCTAGGAGTACGCCATGACCGAGCGCCTCGACCCGTACGAGATCTACGCCGACGACGAACTGGACATCGACCTGCTGGGCCTGTCATGGCCCGATCCGGCCGTCCCCGAGCAACGGGACCGGCCGTGAGCGCGGCACAAAGAGGACGACACGCGTGAGCAGACGGCGAACTCGCGTGATCAGACGGACAACTCACCAGTTGTCCGTCTGATCACGCGAGTTCGCCGTCCCATCACGCGTGTCGTCCGTCCGATCACGCGAGGTGCGGGTTTCAGCGCAGGGCGGAGGTACGCCAGGTCGCCGGAGCGGGTGGGGACCAGGCTGAACACGCGGGTGCGGGCGGCGGGGGTGCCGCCGCCGCGAGCGCGGTGACGACGGCGACGAGCGCCGCCAGTTCGGCGTCTTCCGGGTCCCCCCGCAGGACCCGGAAGACCGGTGCGGTGTCCTTTTCGGACGGTGACATGGTCCTCCCCTCAGATCGGGTGGTTGCCGTGCTTGCGCTGAGGCGCCGCCTTCCGCTTGTCCTGCAGCATGTCCAGCGCCCTGGCGACGGCGGAGCGGGTGTCCGCCGGGTCGATGATGTCGTCCACGAGGCCCCGTTCGGCGGCGTATTGCGGGTTCATGAACTCCGCGGTGTACTCCCCGACCAGGTGGGCGCGCAGCGTGTCCGGGTCCGCCGCGGCCGCGAGGTCCTTGCGGAACAGCACGTTCACCGCGCCCTCGGCACCCATCACGGCGATCTGGTTGGTCGGCCAGGCCAGTGACAAGTCGGTCCCGATGGACCGCGAGTCCATCACGATGTACGCGCCGCCGTAGGCCTTGCGCAGGATGACCTGGATCCTCGGCACGGTCGCCTCGCAGTAGGCGTGCAGCAGTTGCGCGCCGTGCCGGATGATCCCGGAGTGCTCCTGCTCGACGCCGGGCAGGAAGCCGGGGACGTCCACGAGGGTCACCAGCGGGATGCCGAACGCGTCGCAGAACCGCACGAACCGCGCCGCCTTCTGCGACGCCGGGCCGTCGAGCACGCCGGCGAACACCACCGGCTGGTTGCCGACCAGGCCGACCACGCGTCCGTCGACCCGCGCGAGCGCGCACAGTACGTTCTGCGCCCACCGCTCGTGCAGCTCGAAGAACTCGCCGTCGTCGGCCAGTTCCGCGAAGACGTCCCGCATGTCGTAGGGCTTGTTCGGCTCCACGGGGACGAGCTCGGCGAACCGCGGCCGCCGGTCCTTGCCCGCGTCCTGCGACGGCTCGCGCGGTGCGGGCTCCAGGTAGTTCGACGGCAGCAGCGACACCAGGTAGCGGACGTCGGCTAGGCAGGTCTCCTCGTCGTCGTGCACCACGGTCGCCACGCCGGACGACGCGCCGTGCACGTCCGCGCCACCCAGTTCGTCGTGGCTGACGCGTTCCCCGGTCACGGTTTCGACGACGTCCGGCCCGGTCAGGTACATCCGGGCGGTGTCGCGCACCATGAAGACGAAATCCGCGAGCGCGGGCGAATACGCCGCCCCGCCCGCGCACGGCCCCAGCACCACGCTGATCTGCGGGATGACGCCGGACGCCTCGACCTGACGGCGGAAGATGCCGCCGTAGCCGTTGAGCGCCATGACGCCTTCCTGGATCCGCGCTCCCCCGCTGTCGTTGAGCCCGATCAACGGCGAACCGGTGGAGATCGCCAGGTCCATCACCTTGTGGATCTTCGCCGCGTGCGCCTCGCCGAGCGACCCGCCGAAGACGGTGAAGTCCTGCGCGTAGACGAACACCCGCCGTCCGTCGATGGTGCCCGAACCGGCGACGACGCCGTCGGTGTACGGCCGGTTCTCCGCCAGCCCGAGCCCGCTCGCCTGATGCCGCCGGTACAGCTCGACCTCGGTGAAGGAATCGGGGTCCAGCAGCAGATCCAGCCGCTCACGCGCGGTGTGCTTGCCGAGCGAGTGCTGCCGCCGGACGCCGTCGAGCCGTCCGTCGACGATGTGCTCACGCAATTCGTCACGCTGGCCACGCAACAGCGGCATCGTCGGTTTGGGAGTCACCCAGACCGGTTCGGCGCCGCGGGCGAGCGGGATCACCTGCCCGTCGGTCGCCCTCGGGATCCGGTGGTGCCGCAGCCGGTCTTCCGGCAGCGGCACCACCTCGGAGTCCTCCGTGCGCTGAGCGCCCGGATCGCCTTGCAGGGTCACGCCGCCTCCTTCATCCGCGCCTCACGCTCGAGCTCGTCCAGTTCGATCTCGCGCACGATGTCGCGCCAGCACACCCCCCGCCCGAGCCGAGGCATCGTGGTCACCACGGGCGGCCGCTCGGGCGAGAGGGCCGGGGCAGGCGTGGCGGATTCGTTGGTGGTCATGACAATTCCTCTCTCTCAGGCCGACGCTCGCACGCGGCCGTCGATCTGGTGGTAGCCGCCGCCGTAGAAGACCAGCGAGTCCTGCGCGGTGCCGCGGCTGGAAGCGACCACCTTGCCAAGGAAGATCGAGTGGTCACCGCCTTCGTAGACCTCGGCCAGTTCGCATTCCAGCCACGCCAGAGCGCCGCCGAGCAGCGGGGCGCCGGTCTGCGGCCCGGCCGTCCAGTCCACCGAGTCGAACTGCGCGAGCCCAGCCGGACGGCGCCAGTCGGCGAAGTACTTCGCCAGTTCCTTCTGGTCCGACGCCAGCACTGTCACCGCGTAGGAGCCGGCCGTCACGATCGCTTCGTGCATCCGGGCCGCGCGGGAAACGCAGCACAGCACCATCGGCGGTTCGAGCGACACGGAGGTGACGGCGTTGGCGGTCATCCCGTGGGCCCGTTCGCCCCCGGCGGTCAGCACGGTGACCCCGGTGGCGAACTGGCCCATCACCTCCCGCAACCCGGCCTGCGCGGACAACCGGCGCCGCGTCGCGGGCGTCGGCAGGCGTTTCAGCACCGGCCGCGAAGGCTCCGGAGATCCCACCGCGGGGTCCACAGCGCCCACGTCACTCCCCCTTGCCGTCGACCGCGTACGGGGCCAGCGCCTCACGCAGCTGCTCCGGGACCCGGCTGGGCACCGTCGCCGTGTTGGGCCCGCGCATGCACGCGATCCGCTGCCGTCCCCGCGCGACCAGCCGCTCACCTTCGTCGGTGAGGTGGACGTAGTCGAAGGTGAACTGGATCTGGGTCTGGGTCAGCTCCTCCAGCCGCAGCCGGATGGACAGCTCGTCGAACGCGGTGATCTCCGCGAAGAACTCGCAGTCGACCTTGAGCGTGAACAGCTTGAGGTCGTGGCGGACCTCCGCGAGTACCGCGGGTGCCTTGTCCTTCAGGAACATCTCGCGGCACCGGCCCTGCCAGCGCACGTAGTTCACGTAGTAGACGTTGCCCACCAGGTTGGTCTCTTCGAATCCGACCGTATGGAGGATCTCGTAGTAGTCGGCCATGTCAGTCTTCCTCTCCCTGGAGCACCGCGAAGACGACGGGATCGGTCCGGTCGTTGACGGTCGTCGCCCAGGTGGCGATGCGGGCGTTACCGTGGGAAAGCACCGCCCAGCCGTCCGGGTCGACCCGGTGCACGGTGAGCGCCTGTGTCATGTCGCCGGTCTTGCGCACACATTCCAGCGCGCTCCAGACCCGCGTGTGCGCGACCGAAAGCGGCTCGCGGGCGTCGGCGGCGAGCAGTTCGCCCACCGAAAGCAGGTCCTCGCCGAGCAGGCCTGCCCAGTCCTCCGGCGTCCGTTCGATCGCCGTCTCGACGTCGCACGCGATCCGGCCGGTGCCGGCGATCGCCAGGGTCAGGTCGGCGCTGTGGGACGCGCTCACCTCGACGCCGTCGGCCTCCGGTTTCCCGTCCGGGCGGTAGCGGATCTCGAGCGGGGCGTCGACGGCGCGGCCCGCCGCCAGTGCTGTCTGCGCCCGCCGTTCCGGCGTGGTCTCGACCGGCACACCGATCGGGTCCGGTTCGACGACGATCGCTCGGGACGAGCCGAGCAGCCGTTCCGCCGCACGCTCCAAATAGGACCCGAGCATCGACGGGACCCAAGGCCCTTCACCGTCACGCTTGCGAACCGCGCGCAGTTTCAAGCCTTCCCAGCGTTCGACGAGCTTCCCGTCCGGGTTGCGGACGTCGAGGTCGTAGACGTAGCTGTCGCCGTCCTGCGAACGCTCGCGGGCGTCGAGGAGCACGTATTCCGGGTCCTGCTCGCCGGGTTCGGCGAGGTACAGCCGCTCGATGCCTTGCGGCAGCAGGGTCGCGTCCGGGACACAGCACTGGATCGCGTGCATCATCGCGTCGCGGGTGCCCGGGTCGGCCAGGAGCTGCTCCTGCGGGAGGAACGGCGCGAACCAGTCGACCTCGGCGCCGGTCGCGATCTCCGCGACCGCGTGCCGCGCGCTGGCCCGGCGGTAGCCGGTGACCCGCTGGAACCGCTTGCCCTGGAAGAGAACCGTGCCGTAGAGCTCGGTCGTCGGGTCGACCGGGACCGGCGGCAGCGCGACGTCGCGGACGACGGTCTCGCCGAGCGGATCCGGCCTGCTGAACCGCAGCCGGGCGCGGAAGTGATCGGCGCTGAACCCGGTCTCCCCGCTGCGCAGCACCACGTCCACTGTTTCGGCGTCCCTGGCCAGCGCGGCGAGCCGGATGGTGGTCGACCCGCCCGGCGAGACGATGATCGGGCGCAGGAACTCCACGTCCGAGAACACCGGTGCCGGCAAACTTTCCACGGCCAGCGTGGCCTTGGCGACCTGGGTCATCGCCTCCATGCCGATCACGGCCGGGAACAGCAGCTGACCGTCGAGCAGGTGGTCGGCCAGGTACGGGTCGCTGCCCGCCGACAGGTCGGCCTCGGTGATCAGCTCGACCCCCGGGTAGTGCACCACCGCACGGTCCACGAAGCGGGTCAGCGGCAGTTCGCGCTTCTCCACCGGCAGGGTGGCCAGCCCCGCGGTACGGCCGCAGACGACCAGTACCGACGGGGCGGCCGGATCGCCGACGACCTGGCGGAGGATCTCGATGCCCTCCTCGGTCGGGATGGGGGTGATGCCGTCGCGCATCAAGGCGCTGACGACACCGAGCTTTTCGCCCATCCCCGTCCCGGACCAGACCGACCATTCGAGTGCGATCGCCCGCGCCCGGGGGTGCTCACGGCCGAACCGCACGGTCAGTTCCGTCATCCAGTCGTTGGCCGTGGCGTAGTGCGCCTCACCGCGCAGGCCCGCCCGTCCGATGATGCTGCCGAAGGTGACCAGCAGCTTGATCTTGTCCTTGTCCACGGCGTCGAGGACGGCGTTGAGGCCGCCGATCTTCGGCGCCAGCGTCTTGCGGAAGGTCTCCTCGGTCAAGGAGAACAGCGCCGCGGGCTCGTTGCGGCCCGCGCCGTGCAGGACCGCGGTGACCGGGCCGAACTCGGCCTGTATCCGGCCGATGGCGTCCGCCACCTGCTGGGCGGCGGTGACGTCGGCGCGTTCGTAGCGGTAGGTGATGCCCGCCGCCGTCATCCGGCCGAGGTTTTCCGACAGTTCGGCGTCGTCGGCCGGATCGCTCCGGCCGAGCAGTGCCAGTTTCGCGCCGGAGTCCTTGGCCAGCGCCAACGCGCTTTCCGCGGTGATGCCCTTGCCGCCGCCGGTGACGAGCAGGACGTCGTCGGTGCCCAGCGGGGTTCCCTCGGCCTCGGACGGTGCGAGCGCGGCGAGCTTCGGCACCGAGCGGACACCCGCCGAGTCGTAGCGGACTTCGCTGAAGTCGTTCGTCGCCGCGACCTCGGTGACCACTGTGGACACCGCGGCGCCGATCGCTTCGGGGTCGACGGGGTTGACGTCGGCGAGGTCGACGATGGTGGTGCGGGCGGACGGGTCTTCCAGCCGCAGCGTCTTCGCCAGACCGGAAGCGCCGAGGCCGTGCTGCACCACGACGAACCGTGTGCCGTTGGGCGCGGCCAGCACCGCACGGCCCGCGTCCAGGAACAACCCGACGTCACCGGCGTCGCTGTCCTCGTTCAGGCACAGGAGGACACCGTCTCCGACGCCCGCGTTGGCCAGCGCCGCGCGCAACGGCTCGGCCAGGGGGTGACCTTCGGACGCGAACGCCGTCCAGTCGGCGGTGGAGATGCCGGGGGGCAGGTCGGGCGCGGGTCTCGGCGTGACCACGTATTCGACCGCGAACGGCCGGACCCACGGTCCGACGCCGGCGACCTCGGCCTGGTTGCTGTCGGCGGGTTTGGCGGTCTGCGCGAGTTCGTCGATCATCTCGGCGAGTTCACCGAGACAGACGGTCGCGAAGTTCGGCATACCCTCCAGCGCCGGGCGGCCGAGCGCGCGGGTCACGTCGTTGACGAGCTGACCGACGGTGATCGACGAAAGGTGCAGGTCGTCGAGCGGATGTGTGTCGGCGGTGACCGCTTCGAGCGGCAGTTCGACCCGTTCGGAGGCGAGTTTGCGCAGCAGGTCGAGCGTGCTGCTGCCACCGTTTTCCGAGGCCTCCCCCGCCGCGACTTCGGTGGTTTCGGCGACGCGGTCGCGAGCCAGTTCCGCGCCGATGGACGGCGCGGCCTCGCACGGGCTGGCCAGGAAGTTGAAAACACCGTCGACCGGCAGGGACCGGACGATACGGCCCGCGAACAGCGCCGTGGTGTCCAGCGGGGCACCGAAGGCGAACGCGGCACCGGCGACCTTCAGCACCGCGGCCAGCGTCGGGCTGTCGGTGTCGATCGCGAGCACCGGGGTGCCGGGCGCGATCTCGCCGAACAGCCCGGTGAGCACCCGGCCGGGCCCGACCTCGATCACCAGGTCGCTGCGCTCGGCGACCTTCGCGGCCGCCTCACGGAAGCGCACCGGCAGGACCACCTGGTCGCGCAGCAGATCACGCAGGTCCTCGGCGGCGTGCAGGACGTCACCGGTCACAGTGGACACGACGGGCCTGTCGAGCCGTGTGAAGTCGAACGCGGCGAGTTCCCCGGTCAGCGCCTCGGCGGCCGGTTCGACCGCGGGCGAGTGGAACGCGTGCGAAACGTTGATCCGGGTCGCCGTGATGCCCTCGGCGCGGGCCAGCACGACCACCCGTTCGATGGCGTCCGCCGGTCCGGAAAGGACGGTCTGCTCGGGCGCGTTGTATCCGGCGATGACCACGTCCTCGCCGTCGGCGATCCGCTCGACGACGTTCGGTGCGGCCGCGATTCCCGCCATGGCACCGTTTCCGGCGCTCGCTCCGGCCATCACCTTGCCGCGGACCTTGGCCAGTTTGAGGACTTCGCGTTCGGTGAGCGCGCCACCCCAGTGCAGCGCGGTCAGCTCGCCGAGGCTGTGGCCCGCCACCGTCTGCGCTTCGATCCCGAGGCTTTTCAGGACCCGGAGCCCGGCCAGCGAGCCGGTGACGATGCGCGGCTGCGCGACGTCGGTGGCGACCTGGTCGGCGCCAGTGGACAGACCGGCGGCACGGTAGATGTCGTCGGCGTTGGCGAAGCGTTTCCGCACCGCGCCGACCGTGCCCTGCCCGGAACCCTGGCCGGGGAACAGGAAGCCGATCCTCGGCCCCTTGGAGCGCGAGCTCACGAAGATGCCTTCACCGGCGGAGAAGACCTCCGGCTCGCCTTCGCCGAGGAGGTCGAGCAGCTTGGACAGCTTGCGCTCGGCGTCCTCCGGGTTGGTCGCGACGACCGCCGCCCGCACCGGCTTTCCGGACAGTTCCGTGGAAAGCGTGCCGGCGAGGTCCGCCAGTTCCGCGAGCGAAAGCTTCGGGACTACTTCCAGCAGTCCGGTCACCTGACCGCGTAACGACGCGGCGTCGTCGGCGTCGAGCAGCAGCAGCTCGCTGTCCTGCCGTCCGGCGACCAGTGACCGGGTCTTCTCGTCGAGTTCCTTGCGCCGGGCGGCACCCGGCGCCTCCGTGACGGTGACGTGCGAGTTGATCCCGCCGAAACCCATCGCGGAAACACCCGCGCGGACGGGGTGATCCGGAGGCCACAACCCGGCCTCGGCCGGGACGTACATCCGCGCGGAGTCACCGACCAGCGACTCGTGCGGTTCGAAGTGGCCGGTCGCGGGCGGGATGACCTGGTGGTAGACCGCCAGTGTCGCCTTGATCAGCCCGGCGACACCGGCGGCGGCCTTGGTGTGCCCGATGTTGCCCTTGATCGTGCTCAGCGCGGCACGGTCGGCGAGCGGATCGGCGTCGCGGCGAGCGGTGGAGAGCGCCTCGATCTCGGTAGCGTCGCCCAACGCGGTCCCGGTGCCGTGCCCCTCGAAATAGGAGACGGTCTCGACGCCGTAGCCGGCCTTGTCGTAGGCCCGCTTCAGCGCCAGCCGGTGCCCCGACGCCTCAGGCCGCGTGATGCCGCCCTTGCCGTCGGACGAGACACCCCAGCCACCGATGGAGGCGTAGATCCGCTTGCCCTGCGCGATGGCGTCGTCCTCGCGCATCAGCACGAGCATGCCGGACCCTTCGCCGGGCCAGAAACCGTTGGAGTCGGCGTCGTAGACCTTCATCTCGCGCTTGGCGAGCGCGCCGGTCTTGGCGAACCCGATCACCTCGAAGGGGTCGATCGACAAGTCGACACCGCCCGCGACGGCGACGTCGAGATCACCCTCGCACAGCGCGTTCGCCGCGGTGACAACGGAAAGCAGCGACGAGGAGCAGGCACCGTCCACAGTGAACCCGCCGCCGCCGAAGTCGAAGAAGTTGCAGACGCGGCCGGCGATCGTGTTCGCCAGCCCGCCCGCGAGCGAATCCTCGTCGATCTCGGGGAACGGCGCCTTGTACTGCGACTCGAGGTCGTGGAGGAACTCGGCGGTGTCGCCCTCGGCCCAGCCTCGCTCGGCGAGCGCCGCCGCGACCGTGCGGCGCACGTACGGCCACCGCAGCCGCATGATGTTGGCCCGCGAGAACTCGCCGGTGAGACTGTTGCCGATGACCACACCGGTGGCGGGCCTCGGCAGCCCGTCACCCTCCGGGAATCCCGCGTCCGCCAAGGCCTGCGCGGCGACGTCGAGGGCGAGCCAGTGTGTGGTGTCGGTGGACCGGAACGTGCTGCCCGCGACCTTGTACTTGATCCGGTCGAACTCGTAGTCGCGGAGGACCGCGGCCTTCTGGGCGTAGAAACGGTCCGGAGCCCCTGCGTCTGGCGAGTAGTAGTCCTCGCGGTTCATCCGCTCGTCGGGCAGTCTCCGGAACGCCCGGCGGCCGGCGAGGACGTTCTCCCACAGTTCATCCGGGGAACCGGCGTCCGGGTATCGGAGACCGATACCGACAATCGAAATCCGCTCAACGCTCATGCCACCGCACTCCCCTAGCTCTCAACCACTCAAGTCATGGAATCCGGTTCCGGCACCGGTCTCTGTTCCCAGGAACACGGGCGCCGTCCGCATCTGCAGTCCGGTCAAGCATGAACCGGGGCAGGTAGCGGAGTCTTCTCTCATGTTGTTGAAGGCCTGAATGGACAGGACTTCATGGTCTGACCAAGTACATGAAGCCACGCAAGTAGCCGACTACTTGCGGTATCAGGCGGCCTTTCGGATCGAGGTGAGCGACACGCGGTGAGCAGCGGCGACGAAACTCGCCCACCCCACCAGCTCGATCAGTTCTCGATCGTCCAAACCCGCACTGGCCACCAAGGTGTCATCGACCTGATAGGGCGCTTTCGCGACCACCAAAGCCAAGCGAGTCACGGGATCATCGACGGTGTCCACCCAGGACCGACTCAGCCCCGGCGGCACTCCGTCCCAAGTGGACAAAGTACGGCGCACGGTATTCCGTACGGCAGGAGAGATCCCCACCGAAGCGAAAGCCGATTCAGCACGCGAGAAGGCATCCTCGACGACCGGATTGCCCGCGGCCCACGAGAAAACTCGCGAACCCGCGGGTAGGAGATCCAGGGAAAGTCCCGGCGAAGCGTCCTCCACGGGACGAAGGAACCGACCCAGCACAGCCTTGGCCCGAGAACGCGCGGAATCCGGCACGGAAGAAGGCAGTGGCGACGGCCCGAGGAACACGCTCACCGCCCGGTTCAGGTAATGGAACGTGAACGCGACCGCGGTCAGCTCCGCTCGAGCCGCCGCCGACAAGGCGCCGTCGAGAGGATCCGGCACCGCCTCACCCGCCGCGATCGCCGAAGCCACCGAGGACCGCCCGAGCGAATCCAGCGCCATCCCGTGCACTTCGACACAGTACGGACACGAGTTCGCCTGCGACACCAGGGAAGCGACCACCTCCCGGTCCGCCCGGCTCGTCTCCCCCGCCGCCACCAGCGATTCCCGCAGCATCGTCCAAGTGGCCGCGAGAACCGTCGGTGACGGCGAATGCAGGGCGACCGGCGGGGCCAGCATGCCGAAGTCCCGTTCGAGCTGGCGGTAGACGTCGCGCACGAGCCCGGACGCCCGGCCGAACGAGATCGGCCGGACGTAACGGACCTCGCGTGACACCCGCCGCAGCGCGAATCTCACCAGCGTCGGCGCCATGATCAGCCGGTCACCACGGGAAGCCTGCTGACCGCCCGCCGTCCGGTGATGGAACCGTCCGGAGCCGGAGCGCCGTAGGAGACGTCGACGCCGCGTGCCTGCAGCGCCCGCACGATCCCCGGCACCGACCGTTCGGCCAGCGCCGCGATCGTCATCGCCGGGTTCACCGTCAGCGCGCCCGGCACGGAGGCGCTGTCGGTCACGAAGATCCCGGGGTGGTTGCGGAGTTCGTGGTTCGGGTGCAGTGCCGAGGTCTCCGGGTCGTCACCGATCCGGCACGACGCCAGCGGGTGCACGGTGTACGCGCCGACGACGTCGTTCGTCCACGGCGCGACCTTCGCCAGGCCGTCCTTCTCCAGAATCTCCTTGCACTCCGCGTCGGCCAGCGACCAGCCGTGCAGGGTGTTCGGTGTCGGGTCGTACTTCAGCGGGCCGCGGCCGAGCATCTGCTGCGAGATGCGGTAGGCGTTGCCGGTGGGCGGTGGCGCGCCGAAGACGCCCTCGTTGTCGTCCTCGGTCATCAAGAAAATCGTCAGCCAGGAGGCCCACTGCTTGAGGATCTCCTTCTTCTGCGCCCCGAACCAGCGCGGTTCGTCACCGTCGGGCACCTGCGCGAGGATCGTGCCGAGCCCGGGCGGGAAGTACAGCTGCTCCAAGGAGTACCGCTCGTACTCGGGCAGCGAACCGTCGAGCTTGTCCCAGTTCGCCACGGTCGGGCCCTTGCCGATGTGGTTGGCCTCGTAGACCTTGCCGTCCTCACGGGACAGTCCGAGCACCTCGCGGACCCGCTCCTCGTTGATGATCGCGGTGTTGAGCCGCTCACCGTTGCCCGAGAAGTACCGGCCGACCGCGTGCGGCATGGTGCCCAGCGCGGACTCCGAACGCTGCAGGATCACCGGTGTCGCTCCGGCACCGGCCGCGATGATGACGACCTTCGCGTCGATCGTTCCGCTGTCGGTCTGCACGCGGTAGTCGGAGTCGTCGACGATGGTGAAGTGGACGCGGTAGTCGCCGTCGTCGATCCGCTCGATCCGCTGGACCTCGTGCAGTGGCCGGATCTGCGCGCCGTGCGCCAGCGCGCCGGGGAGGTAGTTGGTCAGCAGCGAGCGTTTCGCGTCGAACCGGCAGCCCGCCATCATGAAGTTGCAGTTCACGCACCGGTCGTTGTCCACCGCGACCGGCGCCGGGTTGGCGGTACGACCGGAGTGGTCGCAGAACGCCGCCCACAGCCCGCCCGCGTACGAGACGTCGTTCCAGTCCTGTTTGGACACCGGAAGTGAATCCGAAACCCGGTCGTACCAGGGTTCCAGCGTGTCCCGCGTCAGCACCGAGGGCCACATGCGACGCCCGATGCTGCCGTGGCGCTCGAAGACGAACTTCGGCGCCCTCGGCATCGCGGCGAAGTACACCACGCTGCCGCCGCCGACGCAGTTGCCGCCCAGCACGCTCATCCCGTCACCGACGACGAAGTCGAACGCCCTGGTGTATGAGGAGCCGAGCAGGTAGTCGTGCTCGAACTCCTGCGCTTCCAGCCACGGCCCGCGTTCCAGCACGGTGACCTTCGCCCCGCCCGCGGCCAGGTGGTACGCGGGGATCGAGCCGCCGAACCCGCTGCCGACGATGACGACGTCGGTCTTGTCGTAAGCGTTCATGCCTTCTCCTCGTAATGGGCCGCTTTGCGTCGCATGAACGGGCACTGTTCTGATGATTCGCTCGCGGGCTCGCTCATGCGGGGCTCCCGGAAGGCGTGGTGTCAGGGTGGAGCCGCGCCAGTTCGCGGCGGTAGGAGAACTTCGGGAACCGCCACAGGCCGTCTTCGTCCGGCGCGGTGTATCCCATCGCGAGGAGGCCTGGGTGGCCCTCGGCGATGGCTTCGGCGGTGTGCTTGTGCGCCGCGCAGTCGAAGGACATGTTGCAGAACAGGGCGAGGCTGACCCAGCCGTCCTTCTCCGGATGCCCCGGCGCGGTCAGGGACTTCACCAGCGCCGTCCTGTCCTCGAAGGACAGTGCGACGAACGTCGGCAGCGTCTCGTCCAGTGTGAGGTCGTTTTCCTTGGCGTAGACCTTCGCGTGATCGTTGAGGGACTGTGCCAAATAGGGAAGTCCGACGGTCACCCCGGTCGCCTCGGTGTGCAGCAGTTCGAGCGCGCCCGCCACGACCGCGCCCGGCCCCGGCGCGGCGCCGGCGATCGCGTGATCCTCGGGGAAACGCTTCTCCCCGGGAAGGATCGTGTCGGCGTAGGCCTCCAAAGTGGACACCTTGACCTGTTCGTCCGGATCCACGGCGCCTACCTCCTGTTCCTGGTGTGCACGGTCATCGGCAGCCCGCCGCGCACCCGGAGCGACAGCATCGCCTCGGGAACCACGTCGTAGCCAGGGAGCTTCCTGAGCTCGAGGTCCCGCAGGACCATCGTCAGCACGAAAACGGCCTCCATCACACCGAGGCTGTTGCCGATGCAGAACCGCGGCCCGGCGCCGAACGGGATGTAGGCGTACCGGGGACGGCCGCTCGGCCGGTCCGGATCGAACCGGTCCGGGTCGAACTTCTCCGGCTCCGGCCAGAAGTCCGGGTGCCGGTGCAGCGTGTAGGGCACGACGACGACGTCGGACCCGGCGGGGATGTGGTAGCCGCCGATCTCGTCGTCGGCCTGCGCGACCCGCGGCAGCAGCCACACCGGCGGATACAGCCGCATGACCTCCTCGACAACCCTCGCCGTGTACCGCAACCGGTGCAGATCCTCATAAGTGGGCAACTGGTCGCCCAGCACCGAATCGGCCTCGGCGCGGAGTTTCGCCGCGACGTCGGGATGCTCGTCGAGCAGGTGGAACGCCCAGCCCAGCGTGCTCGCCGTCGTCTCGTGCCCGGCCAGCAGCAGGGTGATCAGCTCGTCCCGCATCTGCTCGCGGGTCCCGTCGGTCGCGATCAGGCGAGACAGGACGTCTTCGCCGTTCTCGACCGGGTTCGCGAACCGCTCCTCGACGAGTTCCTCGGCGATGCGGCGGAGGTCGTCCCGCGATTCCCGGAACCGCAGTTGCTTCTTCAGCGGAGCCCACTGCGGGACCATGCTCAGCGTCACCGCTTCGAACATCGCCTGGTCCTGCACGGCCTCGAAGGAGTGGCCCAGCGAGGTGAACTCGCCGAGATCCGCGTCGAGCAGTGTCTTGCCGAGCACACCGAGGGTCAGTCCGGTCATCTCGTGCAGAATCTCGATCGGCCCGCCTGTGTCCCGCAAGCGTTTCACGAGACCTTCGACCTCGTTCGCGACGACCGAGGCCTGCCGCGCGATCCGCTTGGGCTGGAACACCGGCTGGATCGTGCGGCGCTGTTTCTTCCAGACCTCGCCGTCGCTGGTGAGCAGCCCGTCGCCGAGCGCCCGCCGTGCCTCCTGGAGGCCGATTCCCTTGTGATAGTTGGCCGCGTTGTCCGCGAGCACGTGTTTCGCCAGATCGGGGTGGTTCACCAGGTACATCGTCTTCGGACCGATCGCGATCCGGACGACGTCCCCATGTGCCTCCGCCGAGTCCGACATGAGCGCCAGCCGGTCGGTGAAAAGCTTCTTCAGCAGACCGAAGGTCGCTCGGCGCGGCGGCCCGGGGGGCGCGAGACGCGCCCCCCGGGTGATTTCCGCACTGGAGGTCATGCCGCCACGGCCCCGGTTTCTTCGGTTTCCGGCTTCCCGGCAGGCTTGGGCAGGGTCGTGACCTCGGCCGTCTTCGCCTGCTCAGCCTCCCACATCGCGGTGGCTTTCTGCGAGAAGTGCAGGCCCCACAGGAACAGGCCGCGGATCAGGCAGACCAGGGCGGTGGCGAGGAACAGGCCGTACGCCACGTGGACCACCATGAAGAACCCGTAGGCGATCGCCACACCCGAACCGAACAGGATCTGCGACGCGGGCTTCGACGGGGTCGTGCCGGGGTCGGTGACCATGTAGTTCGTGTAGAGCACGAACGCCACCCCGGTCATCATCCCGAGCGCGCCGGGGATCGCGGTGTCGAACACCAGACCTCGGATGATCGCCTGGAGCGCGAAGGTGATGAGCCACGCGCCGATCAGCCACATCCGCTGGGTCAGCATGGCGTTGAGCACGGTGCCCGACACCATGATGATGCCGACGATCAGCCAGCCGACCCACGAGTCGACCTGCTCGGTGAAGTGGTAGGGCGGCGCGATGCTCGCCCAGGGGAACACCAGCAGGATGATCGTGATGCCGAAGTTCGACGGGTTCATGTAGTGGCGGAGCCTGCCGCGCACCGGGGCCTGGAGGACCCACTTGGCGCCGACGGCGACCACCACGCCGAAGATCATCACGAGAACCTGGTCGTTGACGTAGGTCAGCATGTTGAGCGCGAGACCGGTGATGTGCGCCGGGAACAGGAACTCCACCAGTCCCTTGAAACCGTTGCCGCGGAAGCGAACGTCGCGGCCCTGTACACGCGCCCCGATGATCTCCAGCAGGATTTCCGTGGTGTAGGCGGTGCCGAGGGCGATGAACGGATAGACCCACGGCTGCTCGAAACCGAGCACGGTGTAGCCGATGATGTTGAAGACCGTGATCGAAATCGCGAACCGGCGAAGGGCCGTGATCGTCTTGTTGCTCTTCGGTGCGGCGATTGTCTGCTCTGCCATGACGACTACTTCCCCTTCACCTGGGAGCCGAGCTGGAGCGTGTGGCTACCGGGGGCCAGCTGGATCTCCTGCGTGCGAATCTGCCCGGTCAGGTCGCGCCACTGCACGCAGACCTTCACCGGCCCGGTGACCTTGCCGAGTCCGATCTGCACTTCGTGGCTGCGCTTGCCGGAGTGGCCGCTGCCGCCGTCGACGCGGTCGATGTACTTCTTGCCGTCGGGGGTGATGACGGTGACCTGTGCGCCGATCGCCGCCGTGCCGCCCGCCTTCAGCGCCCCGGCCGCGGCCGGGATGTCGTGGAGCAGCCTCAGGTTCAGGTACGAACCGGTGTCGGCACTGACGTTGCGGTAGAAGATCGGCTGCTCCCACTGGCGGGCCACGGCGAAGTCGAGCTTGCCGTCACCGTCGGCGTCACCGGTGGCGATACCACGGGTGGGCACCGGGACCGCGAGACCGAGGCGCGGGGCCAGGTCGGTGTAGCGGCCGTCGGGGCTCTTGGCCCAGAAGTGCAGGGTGTGGTCGCCGCCGACGTCGTCACCGGCGACCATGTTCGGCCAGAAGTACGGGTGCTTCAGCAGTTCGTCGTTGGACGTCGCCAGTTCCTGCAACTGCGGCCAGCGGTTGACGTCACCCTTGACGAAACCGGTCGCCTGGGTGATCACCGATTCGCCGCTGTTGTTGTAGTCGGCGATCTTGACGTCCCAGCCCCAGCCGGACCACGCGGTGCCCGCCTGTGCGCTGCGGTCGACCCACGGTGCCTCGCCCCCCTGGAGACGGCCACGCAGGTCCGCGGTGTCCTTGGCGGTGTTCATGAACTGGAAGTGGCTTTCCTCGATGCCCCACGACGTCGTGATGTTGCTGACGTACATGTCGTAGAGACCGTCGTGGTTCAGGTCGCCGAAGTCGACGCCCATGCCCTTGAAGGAGTCGTTGCCGACCACTTTGGACTTCGGATCGGTGGCGCCGCGGACGCCCTTGACCTCGGCGAATTCGACGTGACCGGGGCGGGACTTGTTGTACAGCAGGCGGTCGTGGCCGAAATCGTTGCCGATGTAGAGCTCCGGCAGGTTGTCGCCGTCGACGTCGGTGGCGCTGGCCGCGAGCGACCAGCCGCCCTGTGCGTCGGCGGGGATGGCCTTGTCGTCGAGGGCGAAGGTCGCGCTCGGCTTGGCGCCCTGGGTGGCGCCGGTGAACCGCAGGATGTACTTGCCACCCGCGTTGTCGGCGTGCGACATCGACTTGTTCATCTCGACCCCGCCCTCGACGCGATCGTCCAGCACCGCGCTGTCGGGGAAGTAGTTGCCGATGAAGATGTCCTGGTGGCCGTCGCCGTCGAAGTCACCGACCGAGGCGGCGTTGGTGTTCCACAGTGGACCGGAGTACTCGCCGTTCTTGGAGTTGTTGCCCGGCACCAGTTCCACCGGCTCGTAGGCCTTCGGCTCGAGCTTCGTGGCACCCGGCTTCGCCAGGAAGGTGATCGGCGTGCGGCCCCAGTAGTAGGCCAGCAGGTCGACCCGGCCGTCCTCGTTGAAGTCGCCCGGCACACAGCCCATCGGGGCGATGTACTTGCCCATCGGCAGCGGCGCCGCGTCGAGCGCGAACGGCGCGTACCGATCGCCGCCCTTGCCCGGCGTGGGGGTGACGACCACCTGGTCGCTGCGCGGGTCGACGAAGCACAGGTCGTTGGCCAGCTTGTCGCCGTCGAGGTCGTTGACCGCGATCGCGGCGCCGACCGACGAGATCCAGGCGCGGATGTGCTCGTATTCCTTGTTCACCGTCCGGATCGACTGGCTCTTCGCCGCCTCCGGCAGGGCGATCGTCAGCGGCTCGAACGCGTACTTCGAAGCCATGGTGTCGGCGTCGGCGGTCGAGACCGTTGGCAGCTGTGCCACCACGAACAGTCCCGCCATCAGCAACAGCGCCACGATGCCCGCAAGCTGCTTGCGGAGCCAGCCCAAGGTCGCGGTCATTTACCTGCACCTCCAGAGAGAATCGCTTCGGCGATGCGCCGTCGCCAGGTCTCGAAATGCGGGAGCTCACCGTCGACGACCACGGCGGGGCGAACTTCCTGGGTGATGGCCGCGGCGCGCTCGGCCGGCAGCCCGCAGATCGCCTGGGTGGCGACTTCGGTCTCGGGGATCAGCAGCCCGGCGCGAACGCGGGCTTCGGCGGCGAAAGCACTGCCCTGGGCCAGGTTCCCGCGGTGTTCACCGGCGAACTCGGCCAGCTTCAGCAGTTCGTCGCCAGTGACACCGCACGCGTAGGTCGAGGCGAGCCCGATCCCGGCGTAGAGGTCTCCGTGGCGCTGCTTCGGGAATCTCGCGATGGTGTCGGTGACCAGATCGACGTCGGTGCCGCAGATGAACCACAGCGCCCGGCCGATGCCCTGGTCGATCGCCCGCAACGAGTAACCGTTGTTGCCCGCGGGCCAGGTGAAGTTCGGGTCCTGGAACTGGCCGTCGATGTACTTGGCGGTCTTGAAGTAGGCCTGGTGGAACCCGTACCCGTCGAGCACCAGCCAGCGCAGCAACGGGTCGAAGTCCTCGGCGGAGGGCCAGCGGAAGCGGGGCAGCCGCGCCATCGCCCAGCCGACGCCGACGTAGATGATGTAGTCGTGCTTCTCACCCGGACCGTCGAGGAAGTCCGCGATATGCCCGCGGCCTCCCCCCGGCAGGCCGTCCAGCATTCCGTAGCCCATTCCTGCGCCTTCGTAGGCGAAGCCGCGGAATTTGACCGGAATTCGCCTCAGCCATTCTTCCGCCTGCTCGACAGAACGCGCTTCCACCGCGTTCGCGTAACCGAGGAGGAACTTCTCCCCGACGGTCTCCAGCAATTCTTGAGCGGCTGGGCTCTTCTTGTGGAAACCCCGCTTGTCCAGCGACGTCTCGGAGACATCCGGCGTGATCATGCGACGTCTGAACGTGCGCCAACCATTGCCCAACGCACTCTCCCCCTAACGGGTGGATTTGAATTTTGCGGACTGCTTAAAGGCTCACATGCGTGATGACAGGGCAGCTACTCCACGGTTGCGCCCGCGGTTCTCCCGGTTTGCTTGAACCGGGAGAACCGGGAATAGCCCTGATTCAGGCCGCCGCGCGGAGATAGTCGGGAGCGGGCATGGTCATGCGGTTCCCGGTCGACGTCGGGTTTCCGGCGAGCGTGATCGCCATCGGCGCGTCGGTCGGCTGCGGGGTGCGCATCGGCATCCGCAGGTGGACGCGGCCGTACCGGGTGATGTCGACGCGGCCGGGCAGGGTGCCGACGGAGAACGACGACGCGGCGGTCCCGGCGGCGTGCTCGGCGACCGCGATGACGGTCCACCGGCCTTCGGGAACGTTCTGGATCTCGATGTCCGCGGAAAGGACGTTCGCCCGTCCGCCGAACGCGACCGGGCCGCACTGCGGGATCGACTCGCCGAACAGTCCGATGAGGACACTCGCCGGACCCGCCCCGCGTGGGGTCTCGACGCGCACACTGATCGTCCCGGTGCCGGTGCGCATCGACGCGCAGCCCATTCCGGCGCTGTGCAGGGCTTCCAGCGACGGCAGTCGCTGGAAGTGCGGGGCCAGCGCGACGAGCAGTTCGCCGACCTCCGGGTCGCGGTACTGGGTCGGGGTCATCCCGACCGCACGGGTGAAGCGGCTGGTGAAGGTGCCCACACTGCTGTAACCGACACTGCAGACGATGTCCGACACCGTCAACGATGTCGTGAGCAGCAGTCGTTTCGCTTCGAAGAGCCGGATCGCGGTGAGGTACCGCCCGGGGGTCACCCCGGTCGCCTTGGTGAAGATCCGGGAGAAGTGGAACGGGCTGACGAAGACCTCGGATGCCAGATCCCCCAGCGTGATCGGGTCGAAGTACCTCGCGTGCATCGCTGAGATGGCCTGCAGCACCGCAGGTTGCAAGGGAGACGCCGGCTCGGGGAGCCGACCGGGTTCGGTGACGCCTTTCTCGTTCGCCGCCGTGGCGACTGTTCGTAGCTGCATCAGACCAACCTCGGATTCGCTGTCGCTTTTCCTCTGCTCGCCAGCAAACGCTTCACCGATTTCGAAGCACTCGACGAGCGATCGAGATGGGGTCCAAGCAGGGGTTATCCCGCTCTGCGCGTTCGGCGAACGGTCGAGCCCGTAGCACGAACAGCGATCTCGCGTGCTTGGAGGCGGATCTCACGTGATTGAACGGAGATCTCGCGTGATTGAGAGGCGAACACACGAGTTCGCCGTCTGATCACGCGAGTTCGCCGTTCAGTCACGCGAGATCTCCGTCTGATCACGCGGGGAGGTCGAGCACACACTCCCCGACGCCGACTTCGGCGGGCCATTCAAGCTTCAGGGCACGGTCGACACGGTCGCCGGCGTCGACCGGGACGGCGTGCGCGGCCAGTCCCATGGCGCGGGCGACGAGGTACAGCGTCTGCTGCAACGCGCCGACGTGCGCCAGGGTCGTGGCGTACGCGCCACCGCCAAGCACCGACGCCATCCTCGGCATCCGCGCGGTCACCGTGATCAGCGCCGAAGGCCGCCGATGGTTGCCACCGCCGATCATCGCCATGTCGAGCATCGCGTCGAGATCGGCCTCGTCGTCGTTGACCAGGCCGAGGCGGTGGTCGAGCGGGTCGTAGTGGTAGATCCCGCGCTCCAGCCCCGAGCAGCGGTTGACCGACACGTACAACTCGAGTTCGTACAGGCACGCGACGCTGAAGTACGGCCGTTGCGAAGCGTCGTGGCTGGGCCCATCAGTGCCGTGCCCACTGGGGCCGTGTCCACCAGGGAAGTGCGCGGGCCCGATCGACCGGATCCTCGCGCCGCGGAACAGGAACTCGCCGATCTGCTCGGCGGACAGCACACCCTCGGTGAATTCGGGACAGGTGTGATCGTTCTCCAGCAACGCCGTCAGTGTCGGATCCGTCACCGCGCGATCGGCCAGATCCGGCCGGTAAAGCGCGTAGACCGGACCCTCGCCGGTGGCGGCCTTGACCACCGGCGGTTGCCCGAGCCTCGGCAGTTCGGCCGGGCCACCGGGCCGCCAGGTCCGGCTCGTGGTGTGGAACAACAGTTCGTCCGGGGACCACAGGCCGAGTTCGGGGTCCTCGTCCTCGGCGAACCGGCCGTGCTCCCCCGCGACTCCGGCGACGCCCGCGGCGACCAGATAGGACACGATCGCGCCGACCACCCCTGGCTCGATCCCGGTCATGCCCACGATCTCCCCCACCGACTTCGCCGTCGCCAGTGTCACCGCGACGTGCACCGCCCACGGTTGATACAGCACGACCCGGTACCGCGCGGACGGCGACTCCAGCCCCATCCCGTAGGCGTCGGAGCGCAGGGAACAGAAGCGGGACAACCGGATCGGGCGAGCGGCGGGGATTTCCACCGGAGCGAACACGGGGGTGAGCGCCACCGGGATCACCGACAGCAGCGGCCCTCTCCCGTCGGCGAGACCGAGCGAACGCACCACAGAACCGCCGAGTTCCTTGAGCGCCTGACGCAGCGCGTCGGCGCCCTCGGCCGTCCAGCTCAGCTCGCCTTCGAGGTCGGGTTCCCGCTCGACGGGCTCCCACGAGGACGTCACGTTCGCCAGCGAGATCGGCCCCAAGGCCATCCGCCGCAACGATTCCCGGACCAGTGGCTCGGCGCGGTCGAAGTCGTACTCCCCCCAGCGCGTGACGACCACCAGTGAACCGTCCTCACCGATCTCGACAAGGCTGTCGTCGGTGAGCGACCACAGGGGGATCGTCTCGGCCACACCGCCGGGGGGATCTGTCCTCAACTGTCGCTCCAGCCGGATCTACAAGAACATGGGGAAGGGATTCAGCCGGTCGTACGGGGTCGGTTCGGCGAGCCTGCCCAGTCGCACCGGCACGTCGAACAGCCGTCCGGGGGCGAAACGGCTCCAGAAGGGCCGCAGCCCCGGAACGACCACCCTGACCACCGGAAGGTCGATGTCGGGCCTGGTCTGATCCAGCACCAGCGTCTCCATCCCCAGCGCGGAAAGCTTGCGTACCAGTGATTCCACGTCGTCCCGTACGTCGGGCCGCCGGATGAACTTGAAGTCCGCGGCTCGTTTCGCCGACCGTCCAGGCGCCGGCAGCAGATACGGCTGGTTCGCGACCGTAGCGTGCCGGAGCCACCGCGCCGCGTCGGGATCGTCGAGTTCGACGTCGTTCGCGAGCACCGCCGGGATCATCTGGTTGAGCTCGCTGACCGCCCTCCGCAGCGCCGTCCTGGGATCCAGGTGGGCGCCGAAACCCATCATGACGTTCTCGCGCGGCCCGGCGATACTCCTGGACAGCGCGACCATCACCGGGACACCGAGGTCCGCGGTCAGGTCGAGGACCCACAGTTCCCGGCCTGCCCGCGCGTACTGGCCGACCATCTCCTCGGCCCACGGGTCGTCGAACGAGGCGATGTCGACGCCCGGCACGGGAAGCCGGTTGTACCACCACATCGCGACGGCGTCCCGTTCGACGAGTTCGAGCAGTCCCTGCAGGACGGCGTCCTCGACGCTGCTGCCCGCCGCGCAGCCGTTGGAGTCGGCGCGCATCCCGGTGATTCCGCACTCCAGCGGCACGCCGTAGTAGAGGTACGCCGTCGGCATCAGCTTCCGGCGCTGCTCCGGCAGCGACCACAACGGCGTCCAGTCGACGGCGGCCTTCTCGTCGAAGCGTTCGGGAACATGTTGGAAGATCGCGTGCTTGGCGTTCCACTCGTCCCGGCCGTCGTACTGGCGTTCGTCGAAGAGCATGCACGAGTTCGGGTGGACGGCGTCCTCGCCGAGGGTACGGAAGGTGTCGCGGATCCGCAGTTCGTCGCCCTGATAGTTCGCCGAGAACCGTTCGATCGCCTCGCACAGGGCGCCGACCTCGGCGTCGAGCGGGCTGGCGCCCTTGCCGCCGTTGTCCCCGCGCAGCCCGGCCTGCAGCCCGGCTTCACCGCGCACCCGGCGCGCGACGTTGAGCCCGGACCGGTAGGCGTTCACGAACGCCGGCGCCCTCGGATCGCGGGCGACCTCCTTGATGATGCCGGTGACCGGGCTGACCAGGTGGCCGTAGCGGTCGAGCACCTCGACCGGGGTGAGCGTCCGGTGCCCGCCACCGCCCGACGTCGCCTTCTTGGCCTCCCGCAGCACGACCGGCTCGGCCGTCCGCGCGGCGACGATCCCTTCGTCACCGCATTCCGGGCACTGCGGGCGCCGTCGCAGTTCGTGCAACCGCCCCTGCAGATCGAGGGTGTCGAGGATCCACACCGCCTGCTGACCCGGATACCGGTGCCCCGCCAGCCATTTGGATGCTTCGAGGGAGATCAGGTGCGACGCGGCCGCGGTCAGCGGCGGCACCGCGGGCATCGGGAACGAGGCCGGACCGTCGTGCCCGAGGACCTCCTGCACGCACGCCTCCGCGTGCCGGTGCCCCCACAGCCGGTTGGTCAGGCAGTGCCAGCAGCCGGACCGGCCGGGCTGCATGATCGGCCCGATCCACACCTGCGAGCCCGACGGGCGGGCCAGCAGCCACGGCCTGCCGGTGCGCCGGTGTTCGGCGTCGATCTCGGCCAGCCTCGGGTCGAGATAGTCGTCGCACAGCACGATGGCCAGTTCGGAGGCCGTCCCGACCACCTCGATCCCGCTCGCGACGAGTGCGTTCTCCACCTGCGAGGTGTCGACGCCGCGGCCGATCGCGGTCAGGCTCGCCGTCGCCGGCTTCTGACGGCCGGCGACCGCGGACGCGTCGAGACCGCACGCGTCCCAGTACGCGAGCGCGCGTTCGTCCCCGCTGAGTTCGTCCGGGACGCGGATGGTGACCAGCCCCGCTTCCACGAGCCGGGCCAGCACACCGGTGACCTGCTCTGCGCTCATCCCCTCCGGGCAGGCGGACAGGAGTCCGTCGAGGTCACGGGTGCCGTCGAGCAACGCCGCGACCGAGGCGACCTGCGCGCCGCGCATCGCGATGACGCCCTGCTCCGAGAACAGGTAGGCGCCGTTGCCCTCACTGATCTCCGCCCGCAGATGCCGTTTGAATCCCAGACCGCCGGTACTGAAGCCGGACCCGTTCGACACTGCCTCGCGCATGGGAACCCCCGTAGGTCGGTGCGGTCTGTCGAATCCTGCTGCGCGGCGCCACGTACCGGCCAGTGCGGGATTCACGGGTCGGGCATGAAAAACCCACGTTTTTCCGGGACACACGCACGCGGGACCTGGTGGACGGCTCACTGGCCCGGTGCCCCGCCGCTCTGTCACTGTCGACGCACTGGGAAAACGGGACACGACGCGTATCGAGCTGGAGGGCGCTTGCGATGTATGCCGGATCACGAGTATCGGACACGCACCACGGCTCGGCACCTGACCCGAATCTGGGCGGGCTCACAAGTCCCGTCCGCTTCACCCTGCTCGGCCCGCTCGAACTGGTGCGGGACGGGATCGACTACGCGCCGACGACGCCGAAGCTGCTGCAGGTGCTCGCCATGCTGGTGATGAGCCCGGGGAAGATCGTGCACATCGACACGATCGTGCAGGAGCTGTGGGCCAACGACCCGCCGCGCAGCGTCCGCACCACGATGCACACCTACGTCTACCAGCTGCGCCGGTGCATCGACGAGAACGACCTCGCCCCGTACGGCGAGACCATGCTGGCGACGAAACCGCCGGGGTACGTGTTCCGGATCGCCCCGGAGCAGGTGGACGTCTTCGAGTTCCAGACACTGCAGAAACAGGGCCGGGAGCTGCAGCTGCGGGGCGAGCACGTCGAAGCCGCGAAAGCCTTCCGGTCGGCGCTCGACCTGTGGTCCGGGCCGCCGCTGGCGAATGTCCACTGTGGATCGGTGCTGTCGGCGTACGCCGTCGACCTCGTCGAACAGCGGCGCAGCACCCTGCACCTGCGCATCGAGGCGGACATCGCGGCCGGGATGCGGCACGAGCTGATCGGCGAACTGCGGTCCCTGGTCACCGCGAATCCGCTGGACGAGGCACTGCACGGCCAGCTGATCCGCGTGCTCGGGCGCAGCGGGCGGCGATCCGACGCCCTCGCGACCTACCGCCAGGTGCGCGCCAGGCTCAACAATGAACTGGGCGTCGAGCCTTGCGACGAGCTCCAGATCCTGCACCACGATCTGCTCTCCGAGGGCGAACCCGCTTGAAGACCTGCTCCTGCCACGGAAAACGAAAGTGAGGATCGACGGATGACCAGTCGTACCTATGGACAGTTCTGTGGTCTCGCCCGCGCGCTGGAGATCATCGGCGAACGCTGGTCGCTGCTGATCGTCCGTGACCTCGTCCTCGGCCCGAAGCGGTTCACCGAACTGCAAGCGGGCCTGCCCAAGATCCCGGCGAGCACGCTGTCCGCGCGGCTCAACGAACTCGAGCAGTCCGGGGTGCTCCGCCGCCGCCTGCTCCCCCAGCTCGACGCCGCGGTGGTCTACGAACTCACCGAGTACGGCGGCGAACTCGACCAGATCGTGCTGGACCTCGGCCTGTGGGGCGCGCGGTCGCTCGGACGGCCCGCTCCCGAAGACGTGTTCACCCTGGACGCGGCGATCCTGTCGCTGTACACGACCTTCCAGAGCGAGATGGCCAGGGGCGTCCACGCCACCTACGAACTGCACTACCCTGGCGGCATGGTCCTGCACGCGATCGTCGAGGACGGCGCGCTCAAGGTCGCGGACGGCGCGCATCCCGGTGCCGACGCGACGATCGAACCGCTGGGCCCGTTCATCAGGGACCTGCTGAGCGGAGAACTCAGCGCCGCCGACGCCACGCGGACCGGCAAGGTCCGGATCGACGGCGCCTTCGAGTATTTGGAACTGTTCACCGAGCTGTTCCACGTTCCCGCCGCGCCCCAGGTGTCCCACGGAATCGTCGTTCGCTGAGCCGTTCGGCGTAGTACCGCAGGTCAGATCAGCAATCCGGAGTAACGGAAACGGCCGGTACGCGAGATATCGTCGATATCCGTCACCGGCCGGTCTTTCGCCCTAGGAGCCCCTTCATGGCCGCACTCGATTCGACACGCCCAGGCCTACTCTCCTCGCTCAACGGGAAATACCACCGCGCGGCGCTGAACGTCTTCGCACTCATCGTGGTGGCGCACTGGGCGGAACACCTCGTGCAGGCGTTCCAGATCTACGTCCTCGGCTGGAAGACCCCGGACGCCCGCGGCGTTCTGGGTATCCCCTTCCCCAAGCTGATCAGCTCCGAATGGCTGCACTACGGCTACGCCATCGTCATGCTGATCGCGCTGTTCGCCCTGCGCAAGGGCTTCGCCGGCCGCTCGCGGCAGTGGTGGAACCTGGCGCTCGGCCTGCAGTTCTGGCACCACATCGAGCATCTGCTGCTGCTGATCCAGGCACAGACCGGCTGGCGCCTCGGCGGCGGCACGGCGCCGAGCAGCATCATCCAGCTGTTCATCCCCCGGGTGGAACTGCACCTGTTCTACAACACGATCGTCACCATCCCGATGATCATCGCGATGCTGGTGCACCGGAAGGCCTCCGCCGTCGAGCGTCAGCTCACCGGCTGCACGTGCTCGCCCGAAAGCCGGCGTGAGCTGGCGACGACGGCGTCGTGACCAGGAGGCTCTTCGCGCTACTGGCTCTTGTGGCGGCGTGGTTCGGGGTCGCGGTACTCGCCGCGGCCCCGGCTTCGGCCCACGTCGAACTCCTCGCCTCGAATCCCGCCGACGGCGCCCGGCTCGCCTCGGCGCCCCCGCAGGTTTCGATCACCCTGTCGGAGAACATCGGCATCCAGCCGAACTCGATCAAGGTCGTCGACGCACACGGTAGGGACTTCGTCACCGGACCGGTCTTCCAGCCGGGCGACATCGCCGAACAGGTCGCGGTCAACCTCGAGCCCGATCTTCCCGACGGCAGTTACCTCGTCGAGTACGCCTTCGTCTCGACCGACTCGCATCCGGTGCGCGGCACGATCGCCTTCGTGATCGGGACCGGCCCGCTGATCACCTCGGCGGGCGCGGTGTCCGCCTCCACCGGCACGGATCCGGTCACCGACGCGCTGTTCACCACGTTCCGCTGGGGCTCGTTCGGCGGGGTCGCGCTGCTCGGCGGACTGGTGTTCGTGCTGGTCTGCCGCCAAGGCGGCCGGTCCGACCCGGCGGCGCGGAAGTTGATCACCGTCGGTGTGTGGCTCTCGGCCGTGACGGCCGTGGCCGGGTTCCTGCTGCAAGGCCCGTACGTCGCGGGCCGTGGCGTGGGCTCGGTCTTCGACCCGGCCCTGATCGAGGCGACCCTGCGGGTGGCGTACGGGAAACTCCTGCTCCTGCGGATGGCCGCGATCGTCGCGCTCGCCGTGATCGTGCGACGGCTGCTGACGGACGGCCTACCGGACAGGCTGCGGTCACGCTACGAGAACCTCGGTATCGCGGCCGGGTTCATCGTGATGCTGAGCTTCTCCGCGACCGGGCACGCGGTGGCCGACAAGATCATGTTCCTCTCGGTCAGCGCCGACCTCGCGCACTTCGGCGCGATGGCCGTCTGGGTCGGCGGGCTGATCCAGCTGGCCGTGCTCCTGCGCGGTAAGCACTCGGCGTCGGAGGCCGAACCGGCGTTGGCACGGTTCCATCCGATCGCCACCTGGTCGATCGTGATCATGGTGGTCAGCGGCGCCTACCTGGGCTTCCGGCTCGTCCCGTCGGTGGAGGCGCTCTGGACGTCGGCCTACGGCATCGTCTTCCTGCTGAAACTGACCGGGTTCGCCGCGTTGCTCCTGGTCGCGAACCTGAGCCGCAACGCGGTGCGCCGCGGGATCTCCGGCCGCGGCGGCACCGGCGTCGTGACCGCCGACCTGCGGAAACTGCGGGTCAGCGTCGGGGTCGAGGTACTGATCGTGGCCGTGGTGCTCGCGCTGGCCGCGGCGCTGTCCTCGATGTCACCGACCGGCTGATCAGCCCTCGATCGCTTCGGCAGGCGGGGTGAACGGCCCCCAGGTGAAGGCCCGGAGCCACGGCTCGGGATCGCCCAGCCAGTCCAAGGCGGCGATCTGAGCCGGGCTCCGGCGCCCGGCGAGCGACCGGTACAGATCGGCGGGCGGGCCCGAGAGCACCGCGGCGACCGGTTCGGTGCCGGCGATCCAGGTCGCGCCCTCGGTCTCGATCCGCATTCCGGGCAGCCCGTGCTCTTTCAGCGAGGCGCCGAGGCCGCTGACGAGCACTTCGAAACTCCGCAGCCAGGCCGCGTGCGCCTCGGGCAGCGGAGCGCCGAGCGCGTACCGGAGATCGAGTTCGTGGGTGAAGGCGTCCATCACCATGATGTCGCCGCGGCTCTCCCCTTCGCCCTCTGCGGCGAGGATGGTGTCGGCCTCGGGTCCGCGCTCGTTCCAGAGCCGCAGCAATCCGGCGGCCGACGCCGCCTCCGGAACCGGGCGCGGCTCGCCGCCGAACCGGGTGATCACTCGATCACAGATTTCGGTCACATGCGCGAGCAGGTCCCGGACTGTCCACTGTGGACAGGCTGGGACGACCCGCTCGCCCGCGCTCGCGTGCTCGGCGAGCAAGATCGAGATGTTCTCTCTGACCTGCCGATACCCTGCGGTCGCGGTCGCCGTATTCCAGCCAGGGACCCGAATTCGGCTGCTCGTCACGCGGCCACCTCCAGTAGGGGTCAACGATGGTCGTCCATTCTCCCACCGCTTCGACGATCACCCTTCTTCCCTCTTGTGCGGACCGTTCGGCGCAAAGATCACCCACCAGTGACACATGTCGTTGGGGCTTCAGGCACACTGGACGGGGAAAGCCCCGTGTGGCAAGGGAAAATCGCACACCGGTGACGGATCGCCCACTGTGGAGGTGACCAATGGAGATGCCCGGCTTCGATCTGGCGTGGCGTGGTTTCAATCGCGCTCAGGTCCGGGAATTCGTTCGCGAGGTGGAAACCGAGCTACGACGAGCGGCCGCCGAACGCGACGAAGCGATCCGCCGCGGGGAGGCACTCGCCGCGAAGCTCACCGCCGCGCAAGAGGAAAACCGTGAACTGAAAGCGAGCGTCGACCGGATCAGCCGCGTGCCGATCGCGCCGGACGCGTTGCAGGAGCGATCGCGCCGGATGCTCGAACTCACCCGCGAAGAGGGCGACGACATCATCGCGCGCGCCACCGAGGAGGCCGCCAAGGCCGAAACGGAACGAAAGCGGATCACCGAAGACTTCGAACGCGCCATGACGCTGCGCCGGGCGGAGGCGATGCGCGCGCTCGCCGCACGGGACGAAGCCGCGCAAGCACGAGCGCGAAAACTGCTCGACGACGCCGCCGAAGAGGGCGAGCGCCTGCTCGCCGAAGCGCGGCAAGAGGCCGATGTGGCCCTCCACCTGCGCGCTGACGTGCTGAAACAGCTGGTCGGCTGCCGCGAACTGCTCGCGGAGGCCGGTACGGTCCTGACAATCATCGAAGAACCGAAGCCGGAAGTGCCCGTTCAGCGCCGGAGCAGGCCAGAGGCCCGCGCCGGCGCCGAAGCGGCCACAACCTGAAGCCCCGGACCCCGCCGAGAGGCTGCGCCTGACTGGTGGGAATCACAAGCCAGAAGAAAAGACCACCGGCCTGATTTCCATCGCGTTGACGTGCGCGTCCGGAACCTGGCCGGCGATCTCGATCGCGCGCTCCTTGCTGTCGCATTCGACCAGGTAGAAGCCCGCGAGGTACTCCTTCGACTCCGCGAACGGACCGTCGGTGACCACCGGGACGCCGTCACGCACCCGGACCACCGTGCTCTCCTTCGGCTCCCCCAGCGCCTGCGTCCCGAGCAGTTCGCCGCTCTCGGACAGCTTCTTCATGAAAGGGTCGATCCGGGCGACCACCTCGTCGCGCTCGCCCTCGGGGAGGGCGTCCCATGCGGTGGGGTTCATCGTGATCATGATCATGTACTTCATCGGTGTTCCTCCTGGTCATCCGGCCGGGTGCCCGGCCGTTCACGCTTGAGTCGGAGCCGCCGGACCATCCTCGACATCCCGGCACCCGCGAAGTTCGCCCGCCCGGGCCGGATACGTGGGGAGGGTATAGTGAACGCTGGCTGGGGAACGACGACAGAACGGGTGCGGAATGACGGGCTACGGCAGCGAGCGAGAGGCCTACCTCAAGCGCCTGCGCCGGATCGAGGGGCAGATCCGCGGACTGCAGCGGATGGTCGAAGAGGACAAGTACTGCATCGACATCCTGACCCAGGTGTCCGCGGCCACGAAGGCGCTGCAGTCGTTCTCCCTCGAACTGCTGGACGAGCACCTCGCCACCTGCGTGGTCCAGGCCGCCGCCGCGGGCGGTGAAGAGGCCGACCTCAAGGTCCGCGAGGCCTCCGACGCCATTGCCCGGCTGGTCCGTTCCTAAGCCACTCCGCGGAACCTGCGCAGCCGCAGGCTGTTGGTGACGACGAAGACCGAGGAGAACGCCATCGCGGCCCCGGCGATCATGGGGTCGAGCAGGCCGAGCGCGGCCAGTGGCAGCGCGGCGACGTTGTAGGCGAACGCCCAGAACAGGTTGCCCTTGATCGTGCCGAGTGTCCGGCGCGAGAGCCGGATCGCGTCGACGGTGGCACGCAGGTCACCCCGGACGAGCGTCAGATCACCGGCTTCGATCGCGGCGTCGGTCCCGGTGCCCATCGACAGGCCGAGGTCGGCCTGCGCGAGCGCGGCCGCGTCGTTGACGCCGTCACCGACCATGGCGACCACGCGGCCTTCGGACTGCAAGCGCTTGATGACGTCGACCTTGTCGGCGGGGAGGACTTCGGCGACGATCTCGTCGATCCCCACTTCGGCGGCGACCGCCTTCGCGGAACCGGTGTTGTCGCCGGTCAGCAGGACCGGCCGGAGCCCGAGGACCCGCAGTTCCTTCACGGCCTGCTTCGAGGTCGGCTTGACCGTGTCGGCGACGACGACCACACCGCGCGTCTCGCCGTCCCAGGCGACGACGACGGCCGTCGCACCACGCTCCTCGGCGGCGGCTTTGACCTGCACGAACTCGTCACCGACGGTGATGTCGTGCTGTTCGAGGAAGGCAGTGCGACCGGCCAGGACGGTCTTGCCCTCGACTTCGCCGACGACACCCAGACCCTCGAAGTTGCGGAACCCTTCGACCGGCGGCAAGGCTCCCAACCGCTCCTCGGCGGCCGCGACGATCGCACGGGCGATGGGATGCTCGGAAGCGTGCTCGACGGCAGCGGCAAGGCGGAGCACCTCCGTCTCGTCTTCACCGTGAAGGTCGGTGAGGCTCATCTTTCCGACGGTTACCGTGCCGGTCTTGTCCAAGACGACGGTGTCGACCTGGCGAGTGGACTCGAGCACTTCGGGGCCCTTGATGAGGATGCCCAGTTGCGCGCCGCGGCCGGTCCCGACGAGCAACGCCGTCGGCGTGGCCAGGCCGAGCGCGCACGGGCAGGCGATGATCAGGACCGCGACGGCGGCGGTGAAGGCGGCGTCCGTTCCGCTGCCCGCGCCGAGCCAGAAGCCGAGCGTGCCGACCGCGAGCGCGATCACCACCGGGACGAACACGGCGGAAACACGGTCCGCGAGCCGCTGGACCCGTGCCTTGCCGTTCTGCGCGGTCTCGACCAGCCGCGCCATCTGCGCGAGCTGGGTGTCGGCGCCGATCCGGGTGGCGCGGACGACAAGCCTGCCACCCGCGTTGACCGTCCCGCCGACGACGACGTCACCGACGCTCACCTCGACCGGCACAGCTTCACCCGTCAGCATGCTCAGGTCGACCGCCGAGCCACCTTCGGTCACGACGCCGTCGGTGGCGATCTTCTGCCCCGGCCGCACGACGAACTCGTTGCCGACCTTCAGGTCACCGATTGGGACGCGGTTCTCGACACCATCTTCGAGGACGGCGACATCCTTCGCACCGAGTTCGAGCAGTGCCCGCAGGGCGGCACCGGAGCGGCGCTTGGAGCGGGCCTCGAAGTAGCGACCGGCCAGGAGGAACGTGGTCACCCCGGCGGCGACCTCGAGGTAGAGGTTGCCCGCGCCGGACCCGCGTTCCATGGTCAGCTCGAAGCCGTGCCGCATTCCGGGCACCCCCGCGGTGCCGAACAGCAGCGCGTACAGCGACCAGAGCGTGGCCGCGGCGACGCCGAGGGAGATCAGGGTGTCCATGGTGGCGGCGCCATGACGGAAGTTCGTCCAGGCGGGGCGGTGGAACGGCCACGCGCCCCAGGTGACGACGGGCGCGGCCAGGACCAGCGAGACCCACTGCCAGTAGGTGAACTGCCAAGCCGGAACCATGGCCAGCACGATCACCGGGACGGCGAGCGCGGCAGAGATCAGGAGCCGCTGCCGGAGCCCGTCGGACTGATTGACGTCTTCGTCAGGCCTGGGCGGCTCGGCCGTATAACCGGCGGACTCGACGACACCGACGAGATCGTCGACCGAGAGCGCGACCGGGAAGTCGACCTGCGCCTTCTCGGTGGCGTAATTGACCGTGGCGGAGACACCGTCGACCTTGTTCAGCTTGCGTTCGACCCGCGCGGCACAGGACGCGCAGGTCATCCCGCCGATGGCGAGTTCGACTCGCTGGGATGTCTCGACGCTCACGGCGTGCCTCCCGTGTGGCCCTCGTGATGCCCTTCGTGCTTACTGGTCGGCGCGGGCGGGACCGGCGCCTCGTCCAGCGGCTCGACAGCGGAGCCGATCGCCCAGGCGACGACGAACACCGCGACCAGGGCCGCGGCGAACGCCGACACCTTGACGGCGGTGCTCACGAGACGAGCTGGTAACCGGCCTCGGAGACGGCCGCGTCCACGATCTGGACGTCGAGCGCGGCGTCGCTGGTGACGGTTACCTTGCCACTGTCCACGTCCACGTTCACGGCGCTGACGCCCGCGATGCCGCTGACCTCCTCGGTGACGGAGGAAGCGCAGTGCCCACAGGACATGCCCTGGACGGTGTAGGTGGTTTCGGCCATCGGTACGAACTCCTCTACAGGACAGGCGAAGCGATCACCCCATTTATACCCCATGGGGGTAGGGGTGTGCCTTGAGGGGGCGGGCACACTGCGGCGATGAGGAAGATCTCCGCCATCGGCGTCGGCGCCGGCGACCCGGAACACCTGACCGTCCAGGCCGTGCGGCGGCTGAACGAGACCGATGTCTTCTTCGTCCTCGACAAGGGTTCAGAGAAGCAGGACCTGGTGGGTCTACGCCAGGAGATCCTCGACCGCTTCGTCGAACGGCCCGGCTACCGCGTCGTGCGGGCACAGGACCCTGAACGCGACCGTACTCCGGATGACTACCGGAAGGCCGTCGCCGACTGGCACCGGCTCCGCACCGACGTCTACGAGACCATGATCGGCTCACTGGGTCCCGATGAACGAGGCGCCTTCCTCGTGTGGGGCGACCCGGCGCTCTACGACTCGACGTGTGCGTTGCTGGACGCGGTGCTTGAGCGCGGGAACGTCGAGTTCGAGTACGAGGTCGTCCCCGGTGTCAGCAGCGTGGCCGCGCTGACGTCCCGGCACCGGACCACGATGAACCAGATCGGACGCCCGGTGCTGATCACGACCGGCCGGCGCCTCGAAGCGGGCTGGCCCTCGGACGCGGACGACGTGTTCGTGATGCTGGATGCGGGGTGCACGTTCTCGCGGTTCGTGGACACGGGCCTGGAGATCTACTGGGGCGCCTACCTCGGCACCCCCGACGAGCTCCTGCTCTCGGGCCCGCTCACCGCCGCACTCGCCGCGGAGATCCGTTCCGTTCGCGCTTCGGCGCGGGCCCGAAAGGGCTGGATCATGGACATCTACCACCTGCGGCGCCCCGCCAACTCCTGACCAACCCCGTATCTCACGTGCTTAACCCCGTATCTCGCGTGCTTGGGCGGGTATCTCGTGTGATTGGACGGAGAACTCGCGTGATTAGGCGGCGAACATCGTGTTGTCCGTCCAGTCACGCGTGTTGTCCGTTCAGGCACGGGTGTTTGCTGTTTAAGCACGGTGTGGCGGGTGTGGGGACGTGAAAAAAAGGGGGGCTCGGGCTCCGGGAGAACTCGTGGTTCTCGACCGGGGCCCGAGCCCCCCTTGTTTCTAAGGTTAGTCCGGCGGTGTCCTACTCTCCCACAACCCTTCGGTTGCAGTACCATCGGCGCTGTCAGGCTTAGCTTCCGGGTTCGGAATGGGACCGGGCGTTTCCCTGACGCTATAACCACCGAAACACTG
>NZ_JADNQN010000012.1:0-276609 GCF_047608695.1 Amycolatopsis sp. cmx-11-32
AAATATTGGGACAACCAGCCTCCTCACACACAGTGTGAAGACCCTCACGCCTGACCAGGCCCTTAAGCTCGGTGAACTCCGGCCCCATCCGCGCACGCGTCTTGATCCACGAAGGCTTCTTCTCGATCGGGGTCTGCGCGTTGCGGACTTCGAGCCGGAGAAGTTTGCGCCCCTCGGGGAGCGCGCTCATCGGTTGAGGCCCTCGTACAGCGGGTGCTTCTTCGCCAGCAGTTCGACCCGGGCGGACAGCGACTGGCGCAGCGCCTCGTCGAAGTCCGGGCGCAGCGCCTCGGCGATGATGTCGCCGACCTCGGCGAAGTCCTCGGCACCGAAGCCACGGGTCGCCAGCGCCGGGGTGCCGATCCGCAGGCCCGAGGTGATCATCGGCGGCCGCGGATCGAACGGGACGGCGTTGCGGTTGACCGTGATGCCGACCGAGTGCAGCCGGTCCTCGGCCTGCTGACCGTCCAAAGTGGAGTTGACCAGATCAACGAGCACCAGGTGCACGTCGGTGCCACCGGTCAGCACCCGGACGCCCGCTTCGGCGCAGTCCGTCCGCGAAAGGCGGTCGGCCAGGATCTTCGCGCCTTCGAGCACACGCTGCTGGCGCTCGCGGAACTCCTCGCTCGCGGCGACCTTCAGCGCGACGGCCTTGGCGGCGATGACGTGCTCCAGCGGACCGCCCTGCTGGCCGGGGAACACCGCCGAGTTGATCTTCTTGGCGAGTTCCTGTCGGCACAGGATGATGCCGCCACGCGGGCCGCCGAGGGTCTTGTGCGTGGTCGTGGTGACGATGTCCGCGTGCGGCACCGGGCTCGGGTGCAGTCCGGCGGCGACGAGACCGGCGAAGTGCGCCATGTCGATCATGACCTTCGCGCCGACCTCGTCGGCGATGCGGCGGAACTCGGCGAAGTCGAGCTGACGCGGGTACGCCGACCAGCCGGCGATGATCAGCTTCGGCTTGTGTTCCTTGGCGAGACGCTCGATCTCCTCGACGTCGACGATCCCGGTCTCTTTGTCGACGTGGTAGGCGACGACGTTGTAGAGCTTGCCGGAAAAGTTGATCTTCATTCCGTGGGTCAGGTGCCCGCCGTGGGCGAGGTCGAGACCGAGGATGGTGTCACCGGGGTTGAGCACGGCGACCATGGCGGCGGCGTTGGCCTGCGCACCCGAGTGCGGCTGGACGTTGGCGTGCTCGGCGCCGAAGAGGGCCTTCGCGCGGTCGATCGCCAGCTGCTCGATGACGTCGACGTGCTCGCAACCACCGTAGTAGCGGCGGCCGGGGTAGCCCTCGGCGTACTTGTTGGTCAGCACGGAACCCTGCGCCTCGAGCACGCTAACCGGGGCGAAGTTCTCCGAAGCGATCATTTCCAGGGTCGACTGCTGCCGGTCGAGTTCGGCGGCGACGGCCGCGGCGACCTCGGGGTCCACTTCGGACAGGGCTGCGTTGAACAAAGAAGTGTCTCCCATTTCAGCTCTCCTGGGTGAGCACGGCGTAGGCCTGGGCATCGAGCAGGGCGGGCACGTCGCCGGACAGACGCACCTTCAGGAGCCATCCTTCGGCGTACGGGTCCGAGTTGATCAACTCGGGGGTGTCCGTTGTGGCCCCGTTCACCTCGACGACCTCGCCGTCCACAGGCGCGTACAGCTCGCTGACGGACTTGGTCGACTCGACCTCGCCGAACACCTCGCCGGCGGAGACGGTGTCACCGACCGAGGGAAGCTGGACGAACACGATGTCACCGAGCGACTCGGCGGCGAAGGCGGTGATGCCCACGGTGGCGACGCCGTCGACGACGTTCAGCCACTCGTGTTCCTTCGTGTACTTCAGGTCCTGGGGGATGCTCATGATGAGAAGGGGCCTTTCAGGCGCGAGAGTAGAAGGGCAGGGCGACGACCTCGACGGGCTCGACGCGGCCCCGGATGTCGACGGAAAGCTCGGTGCCGGGCTCGGAGTGCTCCCGGTCCACGTACGCCATGGCGATCGGGTAGCCCAGGGTCGGCGAGAGGGCACCGCTGGTGACCTCACCGATCTCGGTCTCGCCGGACAGGACTGTGTAGCCGTGGCGCGGGGCGCGGCGGCCGGAGCCCTTGAGCCCGACGCGCACGCGGCGAACGTCCTTTTTGGACAGTTCCTCCAGCGCGGCCTTGCCGACGAAGTCGCCGGGCTTCTCGAACTTGACGACACGGCCGAGACCGGCTTCGAACGGGCTCAACCGGAGGCTGAGTTCGTTGCCGTACAACGGCATTCCGGCTTCGAGGCGCAGTGTGTCACGACAGGCGAGACCCGCCGGGAGCAGGCCGTGCGGCTCCCCGGCCTCGGTGAGGATGCGCCAGACGGCGGGGGCCTCACCGGCCGGGACGTACAGCTCGAAGCCGTCCTCGCCGGTGTAACCGGTGCGGGCGAGCAGGACGTCGTGACCCTTCACGACGGCCGGGACGCTCGCGTAGTACTTGAGCGCGCCGAGGTCGGCGTCGGTGACGGCGCCCAGGATCTCGACGGCCTTCGGGCCCTGGACGGCGATCAGCGCGACGTCCTCGGACTTGTCGTCGACGACGGCGTCGAAGCCGGAAGCCCGCTCTGCCAGCGCTTCGGCGACGACGGAAGCGTTACCCGCGTTGGCAACGACCAGGAACTTCTCGTCGGCGAGGCGGTAGACGACCAGGTCGTCGAGTACGCCGCCTCCTGCATCGCAGATCATCGTGTAGCGCGCCCGGCCCGGCTTGACGCCGGACAGGTTGCCGACCAGCGCGAAGTCGAGGACCTCGGCGGCTTGCCCACCGGTCACCTCGATTTCGGCCATATGGGAGAGGTCGAACAGGCCCGCGGTCTCGCGGACCGCCTTGTGCTCCGCCAGTTCGCTGGAATAGCGGATCGGCATCGACCAGCCCGCGAAGTCGGTGAACAGCGCACCCAGTCCTTTGTGGACCCCGTGCAGGGACGTCTCTTTCGACATCAAGTGCCTCAGTTCTCGTAGGCGTTGAGCGGCGGGCAGGAGCAGACGAGGTTACGGTCCCCGCGCGCACCGTCGATGCGGCGCACCGGGGGCCAGTACTTGGCCTTGCGGTTCACCCCGGCGGGGTACACCGCGAGTTCGCGGTCGTACGGCAGGTCCCAATCGCCGACCAGGGTTTCCGCGGTGTGCGGAGCGTTGCGCAGCGGGCTGTTGTCCGCGGTCCAACGGCCCCGCGCGACGGCGTCGATCTCCGCGCGGATGGCGATCATCGCCTCGATGAAGCGGTCGATCTCGCCGAGGTCCTCGGATTCGGTCGGCTCGACCATCAGCGTGCCCGCGACCGGGAACGACATGGTCGGGGCGTGGAAGCCGTAGTCGATCAGGCGCTTCGCGACGTCGTCCACGGAAACGCCGGTCTCCTTGGTGAGTCCGCGCAGATCGAGGATGCACTCGTGCGCGACCAGGCCGTCCTGGCCGGTGTAGAGCACCGGATAGTGCTGGTTGAGGCGCTTGGCCACGTAGTTCGCGGCGAGAACGGCCGCGCTAGTCGCAAGTGTCAATCCAGCTGCGCCCATCATCCGGACGTACGCCCACGAGATCGGCAGAATCGACGCCGAGCCGTACGGGGCGGCGCTGATCGGGCCGACGCCGGTCGACGGACCGGCCTTCTCCAGCAGCGGGTGGTTCGGCAGGTACGGCGCGAGGTGCGCGCGCACCGCGACCGGGCCGACGCCGGGGCCGCCGCCACCGTGCGGGATGCAGAAGGTCTTGTGCAGGTTCAGGTGCGAGACGTCGCCGCCGAACTCGCCCGGCTTCGCCAGGCCCAGCAGGGCGTTGAGGTTCGCGCCGTCGACGTAGACCTGGCCGCCCGCGTCGTGGACGATCTTGGCCAGCTCGTCGATGCCGTGCTCGTAGACACCGTGTGTGGACGGATAGGTGACCATGATCGCGGAGAGCGTGTCGCGGTTGGCCTCGGCCTTGGCGCGCAGGTCTTCGAGGTCGACGTTGCCCTCGTCGGTGCACTTGACCACGACGACGCGCATCCCGGCCATGACCGCTGAGGCCGCGTTCGTGCCGTGCGCGGACGACGGGATCAGGCAGACCTCGCGTTCCTGCTGACCGTTCGCTTGGTGGTACGCGCGGATCGCGAGCAGTCCGGCGAGTTCGCCCTGGCTACCGGCGTTCGGCTGCAGCGACACCTTGTCGTAGCCGGTGACCTCGGCCAGCCAGCTCGACAGCTGCTCGACCAGGACGTGGTAGCCCTCGGCGTCCTCGACCGGGGCGAACGGGTGGATACCCGCGAACTCACGCCAGCTGATCGGCTCCATCTCGGTGGTGGCGTTGAGCTTCATCGTGCAGGAGCCGAGCGGGATCATGCCGCGGTCGAGCGCGTAGTCCAAGTCGGACAGGCTGCGCAGGTAGCGCAGCATCGCGGTCTCGGAGCGATGGGAGTGGAAGACCTCGTGGGTGAGGTACTCGCTCTCGCGGTGCAGGCCCGCGGGCAGCGCCTGGGCCTCGGTAGCCGCGGTGTCGATACCGAAGGCGTTGAGCACCTTGGCGATGATCGCGGGCGTGGTGACCTCGTCGACGGCGACGCGGACGTGGTCGGCGTCGACCGGGCCGAGGTTGATCCCGTTCTCGCGCGCGACCGCGACGACCGCTTCGGCCTGTCCGGGCATGCGGGCGAGGACGGTGTCGAAGAAGCCCTCGTGGACGACCTCGACGCCCCCGGCGCGCAGGGCGTCCGCCAGACCGCCGGCGAGTTCGTGGACGCGGGTCGCGATGCGCTTGAGGCCGTCCGGACCGTGGTAGACCGCGTACATCGCGGCGAGCACGGCGGGCAGGACCTGCGCGGTGCAGATGTTGGAGGTCGCCTTCTCGCGGCGGATGTGCTGCTCGCGGGTCTGGAGGGCGAGGCGGTACGCGAGGTTGCCGTCGGCGTCGACCGAGACACCGACGAGACGGCCCGGCAGCGAACGCTCGAGCCCGGCGCGGACGGCCATGTACCCGGCGTGCGGGCCGCCATAGCCGAGCGGGACGCCGAAGCGCTGGGTGGAACCGGCGGCGATGTCCGCGCCGAACTCACCTGGCGCGGTGACCAGCGTGAGGGCGAGCAGGTCGGCGGCGACGGTGTACAGCGCTCCGGCGGCCTTCGCGGTCTCGGAGATGGCGGAGTAGAAGCCCGCGCCGCGCAGCACGCCGGAAGCACCGGGGTACTGGACGACGACGCCGAAGAACTCCTCCGGCAGGCCGGTGAGCAGGTCGCGGACCTCGACCTCGATGCCCATCGCCTCGGCGCGGGTGCGCACGACCGCGATGGTCTGCGGCAGACACTCGGCGTCGAGGACGACCTTGTTCGTCTTGGACTTCGACACGCGGCGCATCAGCATGACGGCCTCGGCGACGGCGGTGGACTCGTCGAGCAGGGAGGCGTTCGCGGTGGCGAGACCGGCCAGCTCGGAAACCATGGTCTGGAAGTTGAGGAGGGCTTCGAGGCGGCCCTGCGAGATCTCCGGCTGGTAGGGCGTGTACGCCGTGTACCAGGCCGGGTTCTCCAGCACGTTGCGGCGGATGACCGCCGGGGTGACCGTGTCGTGGAAGCCGAGGCCGATCATCTGCGTCATCGGCTTGTTGAGCGCGGCAAGCGCGCGAAGCTCGGCGATGGCGCTCTCTTCGGACGCGGCGGGGGGAAGCTCGAGGTCACGGGTGATCCGGATCGCGGACGGCACGGCGGCCCGCATCAAGGCGTCGAGGCTGCCGTAGCCGACCTCGGCGAGCATCTTGGCCTGCTCGGACTCCGAGGGGCCGATGTGCCGGTCGCCGAAGGACGTACTGGTCAAGGGAGCTCCTTGGGTCAGGCGCCGGATAGACCGGTGCGCTGGGAACTCCCCCTCTGTCATGGCACCTGAGAGTTTCACCGCCCGTGAGGGGACGGCTTTCACCTTGGGTGAGGCGCACTTGCGCGCCTGCTTTCCAGAGTGGCCTCGCGGAAGCGGTAGTGGGTACCTGAGAGATTCCGGGGAGTTTGCTCCTTCGGTGCCCCACCACCTTCGTGGGGGCTCTCCCGCTCCAGCTCAACGGCCCTGTCTGCAGTTGTGCGCACACCGTACCTGGCGCGTTCGACGCGCGTCTACTTCTGGCCGGACACGTCACTTCCCCCGTTCGGCCGGACACCCGTCGTGCCCGGCCGCCGGGTCGTGGCTAGGCGGCGTCTCTCAAAGCGCGCTTTCGGATTTCCGCAGCCGGGCCCCGGCATCCGCTGGTCACCCACTCAGCCAGATCAGCGGCCCACCTCCGCAAAACCGAGGCCTCCGGCCGACAAGAAACGCGCGCGCCTGTCCTCACCCAACCTGCCAACCTCAGTTCGGGAGACACGCTCTAGGCGGTCTCCATCATCATTTCGGCGGTGATGGTGCCGCAGAGCTCGGCGCAGCGCGTCATCATGCCGGCGGCTTCGGCGAGTTCCGGGTCGCCGGTCTTGGCGCACTCCTGGGCGCACATGCGCATCATCTGGGAGGCGAGGCCGCACGTCTTCGCGCACATGCGCATCATTTCGAGGTCGGCGATCATGGCCGAACAGCGCATCATCATGTCGGCGCTCATGCGGGACATGTCGGCGCAGGTCACCATCATCATCCCGAGCTTGGCGCCGCCGACCTCCATGCAGCGCGTCATCATCTCCTCGCACCTGACGTGGCACTCGCTGCACAGGTCGATGCAGTCGCGCATGGCGGTGCTCATCTGCCGGGTCATCCTGGGGGCCTCCGCGCTTCTCGGATCGCGAAACCAGGCGGCTCCGCGTCCCAGAACTACCGCGCAGGTCAAGGGTATGCCATCCCAGCCACCGGGACGAGTGACGGCGGCAGGGAGTGAACAGGTCCGTGAAGGCCTCCTTGAGGGACTCTGGGTCCCTCAAGGAGGCCTTCACGGACCTGGGCAAACCTCACAGGGGGGTGACGTAGGCCCCCGCGATGCCGCCGTCCACCAGGAACTGCGAAGCCGTGATGAACGAAGCGTCGTCACTCGCCAGGAACGCGACCGCGCCCGCGATCTCCTCCGGCTCCGCGAACCGGCCGACCGGAACGTGCACCAGCCGCCGCGCGGCCCGCTCGGGGTCCTTCGCGAACAGTTCCTTCAGCAGCGGCGTGTTCACCGGCCCCGGGCACAGCGCGTTGACCCGGATGTTCTCCCGCGCGAACTGCACGCCCAGTTCCCGGCTCATCGCCAGTACCCCGCCCTTGGACGCGGTGTAGGAGATCTGCGACGTCGCCGCGCCCATCACGGCGACGAACGACGCGGTGTTGATGATCGAGCCCTTCCCCCGCCGCTGCATATGCGGCAGCACCGCCTTGCAGCACAGGTACACCGAGGTCAGGTTGACCTTCTGCACCTTCTCCCACGCGTCGATGCCCGTGGTGAGGATCGAGTCGTCCTCGGGCGGGGAGATGCCGGCGTTGTTGAACGCGACGTCGACCGAGCCGAAGGTGTCCACGGTGGTCTGGAACAGGGCCTCGACCTGCTCGGCGTCGGTGACGTCGGCCTGCACGAACAGGCCGCCGACCTCGCCGGCCGCGGCCTTGCCCGCCTCGGCGGAGATGTCGGCGATGACGACCTTCGCGCCCTCGCTCGCCAGCCGCCGAGCGGTGGCAAGACCGATGCCGCTGCTGCCGCCGGTGATGACCGCGACGCGGCCCTCGAAACGCTGCACCATCTAGTCCTCCGTGCTGATGAATACATTCTTGGTCTCGGTGAAGGCGTCGACAGCGTCCGGCCCGAGCTCGCGGCCCAGCCCGGACTGCTTGAACCCGCCGAACGGCGTCCAGTAGCGCACGGACGAGTGCGAGTTCACCGACAGGTTCCCGGCCTCGACACCGCGCGCGACGCGGAAGGCGCGGCCGACGTCACGCGTCCAGATCGAGCCGGACAGGCCGTACTCGGTGTCGTTGGCCATGGTCACCGCGTCCGCCTCCCCGGCGAACGGGATCACCGCGACGACCGGGCCGAAGATCTCGTCCGAGGCCAGCGGATGCCGCAGGTCGGGCGGGGTGACGACGGTCGGCGGGAACCAGTACCCGGGTCCGACGGGAGCGTTGCCCCGGAAGGCGACCGGCGCGGCGTCGTCCACATAGGACGACACCTTCGCGTGGTGCCCGGCCGAGATCAGCGGTCCCATCTCGGTCACCTCCAGGCGAGGATCCCCGACGACGACGCCGTTCACGGCGGGTTCCAGCAGTTCCATGAACCGGTCGTACACGTTCGCCTGCACCAGGATCAGGGATCGCGCGCAGCAGTCCTGCCCGGCGTTGTCGAACACGCCGTACGGCGCCGTGGCCGCGGCCTTCTCCAGGTCGGCGTCGGCGAACACGATGTTCGCGTTCTTGCCGCCGAGTTCCAGCGTCACCCGCTTCACCCGCGCGGCGCAGCCGGCCATGATCTGCTTGCCAACCGCGGTGGAGCCGGTGAACACCACCTTCCGCACCGCCGGGTGGTCCACGAACCGTTGTCCCACCACGGACCCCTTGCCGGGGAGCACCTGGAAGACGTCCTCGGGGATACCCGCCTCGCGGGCGAGCTCACCGAGGCGGATCGCGGTCAGCGGGGTGAGTTCGGCGGGCTTGAGCACGACGGTGTTCCCGGCGGCGAGCGCGGGCGCGAAACCCCAGCCCGCGATGGGCATCGGGAAGTTCCACGGCACGATCACCCCGACCACGCCGAGCGGCTCGTGGAACGTCATGTTCACCCCGCCGGGCACCGGGATCTGCTTGCCGCTCAAGCGTTCCGGTGACGCCGAGTAGTACGTCAGCACGTCGCGGACGTTGCCTGCCTCCCAGCGCGCGTTGCCGATCGTGTGGCCCGCGTTGACGACCTCCAGCTGGGCGAGGTTCTCGATATCGGCGTCGACGGCGTCGGCGAAGCGGCGCAACAGCCGCGCCCGGTCGCCGGGGGCCACCGCCCGCCAGGCGGGGAACGCCGCCTGTGCGCGGGCGATCGCCGCGTCGGTCTCCTCGGCCGAGGTCAGGCCAACCGACCTCACCACCTCTTCGGTGGCGGGGTTGATCACCTCGAACGTGGTCATGCCCGCTCCTTCGCAGCTGTCACCAATGCCTCGAAAAGCCTGATGTCGTCGGGATTCTGTTCGGGATGCCATTGGACGCCGAGCACGAACCCGTCGCCGGGCAGTTCCGCCGCCTCGATGGTCCCGTCGGCGGCCCAGCCGACCGGCACCAGCCCGTCACCGAGCTGGTCGATGGCCTGGTGGTGATAACACGGCACCTTGGTCTCGGTGCCGAGGATCGACGCGGCCCGGCTGCCCTCGGCAAGGGTCACCGTAGTGGTGCCGAAGGTCGCGGGCGCGGGCTGGTGATCCGCACTGTCCAAAGTGTCCGGAAGATGCTGGGCGAGCGTCCCGCCGAGCGCGACGCTGAGCACCTGCAGCCCCCGGCACACGCCGAGCACCGGTTTGCCACTGTCCAAAGCGGACCGCAGCAGGCCGAATTCGAACGCGTCCCGGTTCGGCCGGACGTAGGTCGTCGGACGCTGCTCCTGGCCGTAGCGCGCCGGTTCGATGTCGGCGCCGCCGACCAGCACGAGACCGTCCACAGCGGACACCAGCCTGTCGTGCGCGTCGCTCACCGGCGGCAGCAGCACCGGGATCCCGCCCGCCGCGGCGACGCCGTCCACGTACACACGGTGCAGCAAGGCCGCTTCGGTCTCCCACACCAGGAACTTCGCGGGCTCCAGGTAGCAGGTGAGCCCGATCAAGGGCTCAGAGACGTTCGAAGCCACGGATCCTCTCCCAGTCGGTGACGGCGGCGTCGTACGCGGTGAGTTCGACCTTCGCCGCGTTGAGGTAGTGGTCGACGACCTCGTCCCCGAACGCGGACCTGGCGAGTTCGCTCTGGTCGAGCAGCGCCGCGGCCTCCCGCAACGTCGTCGGCACGGTCGGCTTGTCGGAGCCATAGGCGTTGCCCTGGAACTCCGGCTCCAGCTTGAGTTCGTTCTCGATACCGTGCAACCCGGCGGCGATCAGCGCGGACACCGCGAGATACGGGTTCACGTCGCCGCCGGGAACCCGGTTCTCGGTGCGGAGCGAGTCCCCGTGCCCGACGACGCGGAGCGCGCACGTGCGGTTGTCGGTGCCCCACGCGACCGCCGTCGGCGCGAAGCTGCCGGGGACGAAGCGCTTGTAGGAGTTGATGTTCGGCGCGAGGAAATAGGTCAACTCCCGTAGTCCGGCGAGCTGACCGGCGAGGAAGTGCTCCATCAGCGGCGAGAACCCGCCGGGGCCGTCGCCGGCCAGCACGGCCTCACCCGCGGTGGAGCGCAGGCTGAGGTGGATGTGGCAGGAGTTGCCCTCACGTTCGTCGTACTTCGCCATGAACGTGAGGCTCTTGCCCTCCTGCGCGGCGATCTCCTTGGACCCGGTCTTGTAGACGCTGTGGTTGTCGCAGGTGACCAGGGCCTCGGCGTAGCGGAACGCGATCTCGTGCTGGCCGGGGTTGCACTCGCCCTTGGCCGATTCGACGTACAGCCCGGCGCCGCTCATGTCGTTGCGGATCCGGCGCAGCAGCGGTTCGATCCGCGAGGTGCCGAGCATCGAGTAGTCGACGTTGTACTGGTTGGCCGGGCGAAGGCCCTGGTAGCGCTTGTCCCAGGCCGACTCGAAGGTGTCGTCGAAGACGATGAACTCCAGTTCGGTGCCAACGTACGCGCCGAGATCCTGCGCGGCCAGCCGGTCGAGTTGCCCGCGCAGGATCTGCCGGGGCGAGGGGGCCACGGCACCGCCTTGCACCCGTTCGAGGTCGGCGAGGACGAGCGCGGTGCCCTCCTGCCACGGGAGCAGGCGCAGCGTCTCGAAGTCCGGGCGCATGACGAAGTCGCCGTAGCCGGTCTCCCAGGACGACATCTCGTAGCCGTCGACGGTGTTCATGTCGACGTCGACCGCGAGCAGGTAGTTGCACGCTTCGGTGGCGTGCTCGACGACCTCGTTGAGGAAGTATTCGGCGGCGCAGCGTTTGCCCTGCAGCCTGCCCTGCATGTCGGTGATGGCCACCAGCACCGTGTCGACGGTGCCGTCCTCGACCAGTTCCCGGAGCCGGTCCAGTGTGAGCATGCCGCGCCTGTTCGCCATCAGCCTCACCTAAAGGTTCGAAGCGGTACCTTTGCGGCTTCTTCCTACCGGGTCAGGCCAACCCGGTCAACTTAGCCAATGGTCTTATTCGTTACCCATTGCGGACTGTAGTTGATCCCTGGGCGGATTGTCTGCGATGCCCGGCTGAGAAGATGCTGTGAATCCCGCCGGACGGGAGGAGATCCGTACCTCCGGAACGTTGTACGGATCAAGAGAGGTGAGAAGGAATGACACAGGCATTCACGCAGCAGACCACGTTCACCGAGCCCCAGGGGCGGGCTCAGCTCCCGACGCTGCCCAGCGGGTGGCCGATCGGCTCCTACGAGTCGTACTCCGATGCGCAGCGTGCGGTCGACCACCTCGCTGGAACCGACTTCCCGATCACGGACGTCACCATCGTCGGTGTCGAACCGATCCTGGTCGAGCGGATCGCCGGGCGGATGGGCTGGCGCAAGGTGCTGACCAGCGCGGCGCTGTCGGGCGCCATATTCGGTATGTTCCTCGGTCTCGTGCTGAGCCTGCTGAACCCGGGCGCCGGACTGGTGCCGATCTTCGTCGGTCTCGTCGGCGGTATCGGGTTCAACCTGTTGTTCGGCGCGCTGGGGTACGCGGCTTCGAAGAACAAGCGCGGGTTCATCTCGCAGAGCCAGCTGGTCGCCCGGCGTTACGACGTCCTGGCCCAGCCGCGCAACGCCGAGAAGGGCCGCGCCCTGCTGGCCGACCTGGCCGCCAGGAGCGCGTTCCTCCACTGAGCCGATCCCCACACGCCTGATCCCAAGCGACTCGGCACTTCCCCTGCGGAGGTGCCGAGTCGCGGCATCCTACGGGGTCAGGCGGTGCGAGTCCCGCGGGAAGAGCGCCGCCTGGCGCACGTTGGGCAGCCCGAGCAGCCGGGCCGTCCAGCGTTCGAGACCGAGCGCGAACCCGCCGTGCGGCGGCATGCCGTGTGCGAACACGCCCAGGTAGTCCCGGTACGGCTCGGCGGATTCACCCCGTGCCGCCAGCGCGGCGACGTAGGCGGCGTGCCGATGCAGCCGCTGGCCTCCGGTCACCAGTTCCAGCCCGCGGAAGAGCAGGTCGAAACTGCGGGAGTACGCGGGCCGCTCCGGGTCCGGATGCGTGTAGAACGGCCGCTTCGCCATTGGATAGCCGGTGACGAAGAGGAACTCCGAGCCGTGCGTGCGCAGCGCCCAGTCCGAAAGCAGCCGTTCGTGCGCGGGCGCGAGGTCCGGCTCCCCGCGCGGGTCCTCGCCGGAGAGCCGGGCGATCAGCTCCTGGGCGTCCGCGAAGTGGATCTCCGGAATCTTTTCGGGCACCACGACTCCGGTCTCCGGGACGGCGGCGGCCATGCCCGCGATGGCCTCTCGCAGTACCGTCATCACGTCGTGATGGTCGTCGATGAAGCCGAGTTCGGCGTCGAGGCTCGTGTACTGCGCGAGATGACGAGCCGTGTCGTGCGGTTCGGCGCGGAAGACCGGGCCGACCTCGTAGACCCGCTCGAACACCCCGACCAGCGCCTGTTTGTAGAACTGCGGGGACTGCGCCAAGAACGCCCGCTTGCCGAAGTAGTCGATGCCGAAGACGTTCGCCCCGGATTCCGTGGCCGACGAGACGATCTTGGGCGTATGGGTTTCGGTGAACCCGAGCCCGTCCAGCGCCGACCGGAATCCGGCGACGCTCGCCGCCGCGATCGTGAACACCTCCTTCAGCCGCGGATGCCGCAACGCGAGCGCGGCGTTGTCCAGCACCGTCGGCAACGCCGCGCTCAAGGACGGCCGGTAGAGGTCGAACGGCGGTGGTTCGGCGGGTTCGGAGAGCAGCCCGATCGACGGCTCGGTCACTTCGAGCCCGCCGGGCGCCTGCGGGTTCGCGGTGACGAGGCCTTCGACCTCGACCACGGTCTCCTCGGGTGGGCCACCGGATCCGGCGGCGACGACCTGCGCGAGCCCGGAACGGTCCCGGACCACGACGAAGGTGACGGATTTCAGCTGACGCCGTCGGTGCACCCAACCGGCTATTCGCACACGTTCGCCGACATGCCGGGGCAGGTCGGCGACGAGAACACGCGAGATCATCACAACTCCTGTACGGATATGCGCGACCCCTTGGGAGTGCGGGCGAGAAGGGAACTCGCGGTACCACCGCACTTTCGCCGCCACCCGGGACGAGCGGCGGCCTCGAAGGCCCGTGACGGGGGCCGAACGGCGGGGCATGGGGCGCGGACGCCGTTCCTCCCCGCACTCGGGAGGGTCTTCACCACGGGGCGCGAGGCCGCCTTCCCAGCTACCGGCGGCTCTCTGGGTCTCGCGTGTTTCCCGGGCTACTCGTCTCCGTCAGCGCGTTGCCCCGGAGGTTATGCCTTCCGGGGGCGCCCTCGCATCCGTGTTTCGGCGAAGACCTCACGAAGGTGTCCGGCCCAGCTCCCACCGTCCGGTGATGCCGAGTTTCGTGTAGATCCGCCCGAGGTGCTTCTCGACCGTCTTCGGGGTGACGAACAGCTCCTGCGCGATCTCCCGGTTCGCCCGCCCCGACGCCATCAGATCCGCGACCCGGCGTTCGCTCGCGGTCAGGGAGAACGGACCGGCGACGAGCGTCCGCCGGGGCCGGTCCCCCAGGGCTTCCAGCGCTTGCGCCGCGCGGGTGCGGAGGACGACCGAGCCGCATTCGGTGGCCAGTTCGATGCCGCGGGTGAGCGGAGTGCGCGCGTCGGTGCATCGCCGCGCGACCCGCATCGCCTCACCTAGGTCGACCAGCGAACGCGCGAGCTGCAGCCGGGCAGGCGACGTCTCCAGCACCCCGACCGACTCGGTCAGCAGATCCAGCCGCCGGTCGCCGTCGGCGTGCGCGAGCAACCGCAGCGCGACCCCGATCTCCGTCGCGGTCCCCCATTTCCGCGCGATGACCACCTGCTCGTTGGCCAGTTCGATGGCGTGGCCGGATTCGCCGAGCAGCATCGCGGCCCGTACCGCCGGGACCCGCCACGGAATGGTCGGCGGGTCGACCCCGGCCGCGGCCAGCTCGTCACGCTGCAGGAACGCCTGTGTCCTGGCGAGCACGGGATTCCCGACGGCGAGCGCGATCAGCGCGCGCGGCTCGTGCAGCCACGTCGTCGGCATCATGCGCGGGCCGTCGCCGTGGTCGGCGTCGAATCGCGCCAACACCTCGGCGGCGGCTTCGAGGTCGCCGCGTTCCAGCGCGGCGTAGGCGAGGAAATGGGTCGACGTCGCCCGGAGCGCGATCACCTGGGGCACCGGTTCCTCGGCCACGATGGCGGCGAGCGAGCCTTCGGCTTCGGCCTCCATGAGACTCACGTTGCCGAGCCGCCAGTCAAGGAACAGCGCGGCGTTGGCGACCGTCGCGAATTCGACGGGGCAGCCGTGCGCCCGTACCCGCCGCCGTGCCCGCTCGATCTCCCGCCGCGCCTCGTCGACGCCGTCGGCCGAGATCAGCGCGAGCATCGCCACCACCCAGCCGACCATCGCGTCGAGACTCCCGGTGGCGTCTTCGAAGTAGGCGCCGTTGGCCAGCGCGCGGCAGGCGGTCGCGGCGACCTCGTCCGCGGGCCGGACCTCGTACCTGCCCATCTGCGCGAGCAGGCCGAGCAAGGTGCGCTCGTCGGGCGTGACCCCGCTCAGCCCCGCGTACGCGCTCAGGTGGTCGGACGCCGTCCGGCGGTGGTGCGGCAGGAACGAGCGGATCACCGCGAGCCGCGCTTCGAGATGCATCCTGCCGGGGTCGCGCGGCCCGCCGGGGCGGGCGGCGATCGCCTCCCGGAGTTCCGCGACCGCGTCTTCGGGACCTTCGACGACGGCTGTGGCCGACGCGGCGGCGGCGGCGAGTTCGGCATCGGGGACACCGTCCGCCGCCACCAGAAGTTGTTGCCGCGCTTCGGCGGCCTCGCCGGTGCGGAGCAGCGCGCGGCCGAGTTCGGCCCGCAGCGCGGCGTCGTCCGGAGTCTCGTCCACGGCCCGGCGCAGATGCGCGGCGGCCGTCTCCGGGTCGCCTGCCGCGAGGAGCGCGATCGCGGCCTCGCGCAGGATGCCCGCCGCGTCCGGCAACGCGCCCTTCGGGGCCTGGACGAGGTGAGCGGCGACCCGGCCCGCCGGCGCCTTCGCCGCCCGCAACGCCTTCGCGGCGTCCGTATGCAGTGCCGCGCGGGCGATCGTGCCGAGATCCGTGAGGACGGCCTCCCGCACGACAGGGTGGACGAAGACGAGGTGATCGCCGTCGCCGGTCAGGACGTGGGCCGAGGTCAGCGCCTCGACCGCGGCCGAAAGCCTGGCGGCGTCCAGTTTCGCCAGTGCCCCGGCCCGCCGCGGATCGCCGCCGGGCCCCAGTATCGCGATCGCGCCTGCCAGTGCGACGGCTTCGAAGGGCAGTCTGCCCAGGACGGCCTGGAAAACCGTGCTGGGCCCCAGCCTTCCGACGTGATCCGCCGTCGCGTCGAGGTCCAGCGGCAACCCGAGCACGTCGAGTTCGTCGACGAGAACGCCTGCCAGGAAAGGGTTTCCGCCACTGGCCGCGTGCAGCGAGACGACAACGGCCCAGGCTGGACGGACCCCGCGGGCGGTGACGAGTTCGGCCAGCGCTTCGAGTGAGAGCGGCTTCGGCGACACACGCTCCGCCTGCCGCGAGACACTCAAACGCGCCAGTGGCCCGGTGTTCTCCGCGGGCGGGCGGGTGGCGACGACCACCGTGATCGGCAGGTCGGCGATGCGCCTGGAGAGGTAGACCAGGAACCGCAGCGACGAGTGGTCGGCCCAGTGCGCGTCGTCGACCGTGATCAGCAGCGGTCTGCTGGACGAGAAGTCGACCGTGGCCCACCAGAGCGCGTGCAAGGTCCTTGCCAGCTCAGCCTCGCTCGGATCGTCGAGCGCGCGGAGCACCGCGCCGGAAGGGCCGTCGAGGATCTTCTCGCGATTTTCCCCGCTGTAGCGGGAAAGCGACCGTTCGATCAGCTGGCGGACGACGCCCCAGGCCATCGCGCTTTCGAGCGCGTCACCGACCGACCGCAGCCTGCCGAATCCTCGCGCCTTCGCCAGCGCCCGTGCCTCCCGTACCAGCCGGGTCTTCCCGATGCCGGCGAGGCCTTCGATGACCACGACCCGGCCCTCGCCCGCCAGCGCGGAATCGAGTGCCGCTTCGATCCTTTCGAGTTCGCGATCCCGTTCAAGGATCGGCTCGCCGCCATTCATCCGATGAGACGCTCGATCCGGGCGGGATCGCGTCGCCGTACTCCCGTGACCAAGTGGCGCATTCGAGAATGGTAGCGGTCACGGGGCGGCGCGAAAGGGCTCCAATGGGTCACATTCCGCTGGGTTTCCCCGCGTGAGCCGGTTCCGCGCGCTCCGGAATGTCCGATGATCCGGTTGTCCGGAGTCGTGACTCGCTCGGTCCCGGTGAGGAATGCACGCAGTACGGTGTTACGCGGCAGGATGAAAAGGGGTGGAGGCTGCCCCCGACGACCGCCTCCACCCCGGCCACCTAGCGCGTCGGCTGGGTGGAGCTTGACGGCGGCGGGACGGACGAAGAAGGCGGTATCGGCGCGCCCTTCGGGATCGCCGCGCTGAACGGGACTTCGGTCCGCTCTTGGCAATAGGAGCGGTTTCCGTTGTAGCCGTTGAGGTTTCCGTCGTAGTCCTGGACGCCCCGATCGAGCCGCGGACGCGGGTAGCGGTTGTCGTCGCCGATCTTCCGCTTCTCGCCCGTGCTCTTCTCACAGGCGTAGCGGGTCGTGCTGAGCGGACGGCCGTCCTCGTCGTAGAGGTAGATCTCGGTCAGCGGCTTGCCCTCGCCGTCGAACGCGTAGATGTTCTCCACGTCCTGGCTGCCGTACATCAGGAGCGGATTGCCGTAGCTGTAGTTGCCGTTGTAGGTCGGCGTGTTGCCGTCGTTGTACGAATCGCCTCCGTAGGACCGCTTTGCGATCAAATCGACCGCCGCGCCCGCCCCACCGAGCATGCTGCCGATGACGAACGCCGAGATCGGCACCGCCAGCCACAGCAGCCGCCGGTCGCCCTTCAGCTTCTGGCCAGCCCAGACCACCGCGGCGGCCGCCAGCAGCAAAAACGGCAGCAGCAGCACGGCCTCGGTGTCACGGAGCACGAGCAGCAGGCCGAACACGACCAGCACCGCCGCGCACAGGACCCACCACGCCGGCTTGAGCGAGCGGAAGTAGTTCAGTCCCTTGCTGTTCCGGTTGGCCTGGAACGACGTCGCGATCTCGCGGAGTTTGACCACCTCGGGCAGTTCCGCGATCGGGGCGACGCCGCGCCGGACCACGTAGACGACGCTGATCGCGAATACGGGCGCGACGAAAAGCAGGCTCAGCAACGGTTCCACCCGGATCAACACCGCGGCCGCGAAGCCGAACAACGCGAAACCACCGACCGAGAACACCAGGCCCCAGAACGCGAACCGCGCTCCGCCGATCCCGGTTTTCCCCTTCAGCACGGCGGTCTTGTCTCCCGCGTCGGCCGGACGCGGCGGATAGCCGCCGGACGCCCGCAGTTCGGCGGCATAGCTCTCGGGGCTGCCCAAACGCTCGATCAAGGCGTCGACCTTGGGGTTCTCCCCCAGTTCCGCCTCCATTTCGGCGAGATGGGGCCGGACGTCTTCGAGGATCTCCTCGACTTCGCTCTCGGGAAGGTCGGCGAGCGCGCTCCTGACCCTCGCCAGATACACCCGCACGGCGGTCGGATTCTGCGTGCTCATGCTGCCTCTCCCAACAGGCTGTTCATTGTCGTGGCGAAAGTCCGCCAGGTCTGCCCCGACTCTTCGAGACGCTGGCGGCCCAGATCGTTGAGGCTGTAGTACTTCCGGTGCGGGCCTTCTTCGCTCGGCACCACGTACGACGTCAGCAGGCCTGCTTTGTACAGCCGCCGAAGCGTCCCGTACACCGAGGCGTCGCCCACTTCCTGCAACCCCGCGACCCGGAGTCTTCGAAGCACGTCGTAGCCGTAGCCGTCTTCTCCTCGAAGCACCGCGAGAACGGCGAGGTCCAGCACGCCTTTGAGTAGCTGACTGATCTCCACAGTCGCGTCCTTCCCAGTCTTACGCGACAGAAGGTACCACGCATTGCACAGTAGTGCGCACGGCGGAGGCGACTTGCGCCCGAGGGGAGGTTCATGGGTTACTTAGTCCAGTAATGAACCACCGCACCTGGCACAGGTGCACGAAGACTGGGACGGAGGTGTCGTGCTCGACGAAGGAACACCCCTGTTCGTGCAGATCGCCGAACAGATCGCCGACGACATCGCCGAGGGAAGCCTGGCCGAGGGGGAACGCGTGCCGTCAACCAACGAACTCGCCGCCTTCTACCGGATCAATCCGGCGACGGCGGCCAAGGGCATCAACGTGCTCGCCGACGACGGCCTGCTCGAGAAACGGCGCGGCATCGGCATGTTCGTCACCGATGGAGCGCGGGAGAAGCTGCTCACCGACCGGCGGAAACGGTTCGCCGAGCAGTACCTCGAGCCGATGCTGGTCGAAGCCAGGCGCCTCGGCATCAACGACGAAACCCTGATCTCGCTCATCCGCGGGAACGGACACCGGAACGGAGGACCCGCCGCATGACGCCGACCATTTCGACCACCGGCCTGACCCGGCGCTACGGCGACCACCTCGCACTCGGCGATGTCTCGGTCGACATCGAAGAAGGCAAGATCACCGGCCTGCTCGGCCGCAACGGCGCGGGCAAGAGCACCTTCCTGCGCATCGTCACGGCGCAGGAGTTCGCCACCGCGGGCACGGTCCGCGTCTTCGGGGAGAACCCGATGGAGAACGAGCGGGTGCTCCGGCGCATGGTGCTCGTCCGCGAAGACCAGCAGTTCCCGGATTTCAAGGTGCGGCACGCCCTCGCGGCGGCGTCCTGGTTCTACCCGAACTGGGACGCAGAACTGGCCGACACCCTGCTCCGCGACTTCGACCTGCCGCTCAAGCGGCCGATCAAGAAGCTCTCGCGCGGGATGCGCTCGGCGTTGTCGATCACGCTCGGGCTGGCGGCGCGAGCGGAACTCACGCTGCTCGACGAGCCGTACGCGGGCCTCGACGCCGTCGCCCGGCAACTGTTCTACGACCGGTTGCTCGACGACTATTCCAGTCATCCGCGCACGGTGCTGCTCTCCACGCACCTGATCGACGAAGTGGCCGATCTGCTGGAGCACGTCGTGATGATCGACAAGGGCCGCGTCGTCCTCGACGCGCCCGCCGACGAACTGCGCGGCTCGGCCGCGACGGTCAGCGGGCCGGCCACGGCGGTGGAGGCCTTCGTCGCCGGCCGCCGGGTGCTGCACCGCCGCAAGATCGGTTCGCGGGCTTCGGTCACCGTCGCCGACGCACTCGACGTCGCCGCGAAGGCACGGGCACAAGCCCTGCACCTGAAGCTGGAACCGTTGTCCCTGCAGCAATTGATGGTGCACACCTCCAACGGACAGATCGCAGAGGAGGCGTCCGCATGAACACCCTGATCACTGTCGCGCGTTATCACCTGGTGGACCGGCTCCAATACCTCGTCCTCCCGGTCGGCGTCACACTCTTCGCGTTCTTGGTGAACCTCACCATCTTCGCGACCTTGCAAGAAGAAAAAGAGAACTACTCCGGCGGCCTGTTCACGCTCTTCGTGTTCATGTTCGTCTGCGGCGCCTTGAGCATGACGAAGTCACTGCCGTTCGGGCTCGCGCTCGGCGTGTCGAGGCGGTCGTATTACCTGGGCACCGTCCTGCTGATCGCCGGATTGTCCGCGCTGTATTCGGTCGGGATCGTCGTGTTCCAGGCGATCGAGGAAGCCACCGGCGGCTGGGGGCTCGAACTCAACTACTTCCGGGTGCCTTGGCTGCTCGACGGCCCCTGGTATCTGACGCTGCTCACTTCGTTCGTGTTGCTGACGCTGATGTTCGTCTACGGCATGTGGTACGGCCTGATCTACCGGCGCGCCGCGGTGCCGGGTGTCGTCGTGTTCGGCGCGGCGCAGGTCCTGGTGCTGCTGGGCATCGTGATGGTGCTCACCTGGACCGACTCCTGGTCGAAGATCGGCACCTTCTTCAGCACGCTGACCGTGGGTGGGGTGACCGGGGTGCTCGCGGTGCTGGTGGCCATCGCCGCCGGCGGCGGGTTCGCCACGATGCGCCGCGTCACGGTCTGAAAGTCCTTCCACACCAAGGAGTTCGTCATGGCCGTGGCTTGTGTGGTGCTGGCGTCGATGCTGGCCGCGATCTTCGCCCCGCTGGGGGTGGCGAAGATTCTGCGTCAGTCGTCGGTGATCGCCCGGACCGAGAGGCTCGGCTTCTCCGTCCGGGCGATCCAGGGGATCGGCGCCCTCGAGGTCGTCGGTGCGGTGGGACTGGTGGCCGGGATGTTCTGGGCACCCATCGGCGTCGCCGCGGCGATCGGCCTGGTGGCGTTGCTGATCGGCGCGGCGATCTCGCACCTGCGGGCGGGCGACGGGGCCAAGGAGGTCGTCCCGTCGATCTGGCTCGGCCTGGTCTCGGCGGCCGCCGCCGTCCTCGCGGTCGTGTGATCAGACGGGTAACACACGTGATCAGACGGCGAACTCGCGTGATTAGACGGCGAACTCCTGTGTTACCCGTCTAATCACGTGTGTTATCCATTCAATCACGTGTGTTACCCGTTCAATCACGCGAAATCGGCCTCGCGGGCACGGTCCCGGATCCGTCCGACCACAGTGGACCGTCGCCAAGCGTGCGTGACCTCCACCAGCCACGCCGCTTCGGTGGCGATGTCGGGCTCTTCGAGGTAGGTCGCCGGAACGTCGTCGGGGGCGTACCGGCGGCCCGCCTCGGAGGCGACGAGCGCGGCGGCCAAGGCCGCGGCCTCGATCGTCGCGGGAACACGGGCTGCGGGGATCTTCGCCTTGCGTGCCTCGGCTTCCGCGACCGGCGGGATGTCCGGATCGAAGTACGGGCGCAGCGCGAGATGGCCGTCCCGGATCTCGATGACCCGGCGGTACAAGGCGAATTCGACGCCACCCGGCATACCGGGGCCCGGGTCCAGCGCGATTCCCGGGACGGCCTCGCGCATCGCGGTCCACAACGGTTCGATCCGGCGGTAGGTCCGGTACGTGCCGAGCAGGCGGAACGGGGTCGCCAGCGCCGGACCCCACACGCTGAGCGTCGCGCCCGCCCCGGCGAGGCCGACGCTCAACGCCGCCAGGATCGACGAGAGCGTGTCCTCGCCGGCGTCGACCTCACCGGTGGTGGCGAGGATGTAGATGTCGTCGACGTCCCAGAAGGTCCAGCCCAGCGCGGCGACCCCACCACCGACGAGCAGCCACAGCCCGGTGCGAAGCGGGCCGGGATCGGCATGGCGCGCGAAACGGGCGAAGACGATCGAGAAGGTCAGCAAGCTGATCAGGCCGTACGCGAGGAAAGCGACGTTGTACGCGACGAACCAGCCGAGCCTGCCAGGACCGGCGGCGGTGTGTTCACCGACGCGATAACTGTCGGAGAGCAGGAAGAGCGCGATTTCGGCGGCCACCACGGTCCAGGAAAGCACCACGTGCCAGCCGATCCGCTTGCCCTCCCCCAGTTTCAGCGAATGCGCGAACGCGACCGCGAAGGCCATCGCGCCGATCTTGAGCAAGTCGGCCGCGAGATTGCGAAGACTGCCGATGGGCTCTTCGATGCCGACGGCGTTCTCCATGGCCGGGGTGAGCAGCATGATGCCGCCCGCGATGCACATCCCGAAGGCGCTCAGGAACCACATCCGCCGCAACGGCTGGGTGTGGCGAGCCTGGATCAGTTTGTAACCGAAGCCCGCGAAGGCCACCACGCAGCAGAAGTACGCGATGGTCTCGGTCATGGCAGGCGCCGCTTCCGGCTGCCGAAGAGGTTGTCGACCCTGGCCATCCCACCGGCGAGGTCGCTCCCGCTCTCATCGGTGTGCGCCACTCCGCGCACCGCCGTCCTGGCGACGCGCTGCGCGAGGAGGCTGGCGAGCAGTTCGGCCTCCCGTTCCTCGACGGCGCTGTAGCTCGTGCGGCCGAGAACACGGCGGACGAGTTCGGGCGACAGGTTCGGCATGAGGGTCTTGCTGGCGGCGGCGTCGAGCGCGATGCCGTCGGCGCCCGCGTCCGAACCGACGTGACCGCACAGCAGGTGGCCGACCTCGTGCAGGAGGATATGCCGCCGGTGCAGGGCGGTCGTGTTGGTCGGGTAGAGGATGTAGTCCGCGCGTTCGGTGCTCATCAAGAGCCCGCACGGGCCACTGGAGGGGACGTCGACCTGCATCAACTCGATCGGGCGGCCGCGTTCAGCCGCCAGTTCGGCGGTGAAGGCCTCGGCGTTGAAAGGCTCGGGGAGGCTCACACCGTCGGCGAGGTTCCGGCAGCGTCGCCACAACTCCTTACGGCCGCGGTCCACCTCACACCTCCCTCTTCGGGCCGCCCCGTCCGGATTCTCTGCGGGCGATCGCGTCGATCATGTCGCTGATGGTGTCGAGCCCGTCGGGCGAAAGCGTTACAGCGCGCAGTGCCACGTCGCGGACGCCGGCGTCGCGGAGTGCGCCGAGGAGCGCGAGTTCTTCGCCGATCTTGGCGCTCTGCTCGTCGTCGAAGAAGTACGCCGGCGAGACGCCGAAGAACTGGGCGAGCGCCTCGAGATGGCGTTTCGTCGGGTTGTCGCGGCGCCCCGTGCGCAACTGCCAGAGGTAGGTCGTCGAGAAACTCTCGCCGGTGGCCTCACGGCAGGCCTTGGCGACCTCCTCATGGCTGTACGGCTCACGATCGGGTCTCAGCACGATCTGGAACAGCTTGTCGATCTTTTCGGCGAGCGTCGTCTTGCCGGGCTCGGTCGCGGCCACCATCCCACTCCCTACATGTCGTGCCCGTTCATGCTAGTTGACGCGGTGCCCGCATTCATACACGACAGTTTTCACCTCACGCGCGGGCGTGGCTGACATCGCGGACAGGAGAACGACGAGCGGTTCATGAAGGGATCACGACGGATGGCCGTCCCGCATCGGCCACAGGGCAGGCCTTCCTGGCCGTAGGCGTCGAGCGACCGGTCGAAGTACCCGGACTGGCCGTTGATGTTGACGTAGAGCGCGTCGAACGACGTCCCACCCGCGACGAGCGCGGCGGCCATCACCTCACTGGCGGCGGTGAGCACGGTCCGGCCGTGGGCCGCGGTGAGTTTGTCGGTCGGACGGGCCCAGTGGAGCTTGGACCGCCAGAGGGCTTCGTCGGCGTAGATGTTGCCGATGCCGGAGACAAGGGTCTGGTCGAGCAGAGCGCGTTTGATCTCGGTCCGCCTCGACCGCAGCGCGCGAACGGCCTGATCGAGGTCGAAGCGCGGGTCCATCGGGTCGCGGGCGATATGCGCGATGGTGCTCGGCAGCGCCGTCCCGTCGACCTCGGTGAGTTCCGCGAGCGCGAGACCTCCGAAGGTCCGCTGGTCCACGAAGCGCAACTCCGGCCCGTTGTCGGCGAAGCGGAATCGCACGCGAAGATGCTTCTCGTCAGGTGCCTCTTCGGGCTGGACGAGCATCTGGCCGCTCATGCCGAGGTGGGCGAGCATGGCCTGACCGTCCGACAGATCCAGCCACAGATACTTGCCACGACGGCGCGCGGCGGTGATCTTGATGCCGGAGAGCCGTCCGCTGAAGTCCTCCGCGCCGAGTTCGTGGCGGCGGATCGCGCGGGCATGGAGAACTTCGACCTCGGTGATCGTCCGGCCGGAGACGTGTGCCTCCAGCCCGGCACGGACCACCTCGACCTCGGGGAGTTCGGGCATGCGTCCGATTCTCCCACCGGCCAACGGAAGGTCACGCCCAGCTGTGGGCTTTCGTCGACGGACAGAGGCCGGAGCCGCGAACAGGCCTTCGGTCTCGACCAGCCCGCGGGCTCCGAGCCGCCGGTCGCCGGGATAGCCAGCGAAAACGCCTCCGCCGCCCTCTCACAGGTGACCTGAACGGTCGTGCGAGTGGCGGCGGAGTGCGAGAAACGCTCTTGAGGCGACTCAGGTTGTTTTCGGCGGCTGTTCGATGTCGAGTTCGGCCGAAAGCTGGCGCCAGGCCGTCTCGGCGGCCTTCTGCTCGGCTTCCTTCTTGGTCGTCCCCGAGCCGTAGCCGAGTTCACGCCCGCCGACGAGCACGGTGGCACTGAACTCCTTGCGGTGATCAGGACCGGTGTCCTCGACCTTGTACTCGGGCACGCCAAGCCCTGCCGACGCGGTCAACTCCTGGAGACTGGTCTTCCAGTCCAGGCCGGCACCGCGCAACGGCGCTTCGGCGAGCAGACCGTCGAACAGGTGGTGCACGAGTTTGCGTGCGAGGTCGATGCCGTGCTGCTGGTACGCGGCGCCGATGACGGCTTCGAGCCCGTCGGCGAGGATGCTCGCCTTGTCCCGGCCGCCGGTGAGCTCTTCGCCCTTGCCCAGCAACAGATGCGTACCCAGTCCGCCTTCGCCGAGGCCGCGCGCGACCCTGGCCAGCGCGTGCATGTTGACCACGCTGGCACGGAGCTTCGCGAGCTGACCTTCGGCCAGGTCGGGATGCGTGTTGTAGAGGTGGTCGGTGACGACCAGACCCAGCACCGCGTCCCCGAGAAACTCCAAGCGCTCGTTCGGCGGCAACCCACCGTTCTCATAGGCATAAGAACGGTGGGTCAGCGACAGCGTCAGCAGCTCGGGTTCGATGGTGATCCCGAGCGCCTCGAGCAGTGGTGCGGGGTCAGCGGGTGGTCCACCGGCCGACTTACCCCCCATGTCGTCAGCTGCCGATCAGGCGGGCTCGACGACCTGGCGACCGTTGTGCTGGCCGCAGGCCGGGCACGCGATGTGCTGGAGCTTCGGCTGCTTGCAGGCGCGGTTGGAGCAGGGCACCAGCTGAACCGGAGCCGCCTTCCACTGGCTGCGGCGCGCGCGGGTGTTGGATCGCGACATCTTCCGCTTCGGGACGGCCACGAGTAGATCTCCTTCAGACGGTCTGCCCGCGGTCGCGAGCGAACTTGCTTCTCCGGAACGAGCTGGTGCTCGTCAGGCTTGCTTTCCGGGGCCATCGGCCTGGTCATCGCCCGTTTCGTCACCGAAACGGCTCACCAGTGTGGCCCACCGAGGATCTATCTTCTCATGCCCGTGCCCGGGCTCGAGATCGGCCCACTTGACGCCGCATTCGATGCACAGACCCTGGCAATCCTCGGTGCACAACGGGGCAAGCGGCAGCGCGAGCACCACCGCGTCACGGACCGTCGGCTCGAGATCGATCCGGTCGTCCACCAGACGGGGGATCTCGTCCTCGTCGGTGGTCTCCTCGGTCGCGGAGCCGGGATAGGCGAAGAGTTCGGTCAGGTCGACCTCGACGTCCTCGGTGACCGGGTCGAGGCACCGCGAACAGTGCCCCGTCGCGACGGCGGAAGCCGTGCCGCTGACGAGGACGCCCTCGACGACCGACTCGAGGATCAGGTCGAGTTCCAGGCTGGAGCCGGCGTCGATGGTGATGACGTCGGGCACACCGAGCGCGGACTCGACGGGGATGGCGCGTTGGACGGCCTTGCTCAGGCCGGCGTGGCGGCCGAGCTCGCGGGTGTTGAGCACCCAGGGGCTTCGGTCGTCCAGTTGCGCAGGCCTGGCCTGCGGCGACTTGTTCTCAGACATCGATCACCAGGGTACGCAGGTACCGCCAGCGGTTTACGGTCAGGCTTGGTAGCAGGCCGCGGTGGCGGGCCATGGGGGCAGCGACCCTCTGACACGCCACCTTTGCCCTACCCCTCAAGAGAGGTACCTCCGGTGGATGAGTCGGGATCGCAGTCCTTGAAGGACTCGGAACACTTGGCCGGTCGCCCCAGTAGCCCTGTCAGTCACAACCACGGCGCGTGAAGGTCCCCTCCCCTCGGCTCAGCCGAGGAAACTCGATCCCCACGTACCTGAAGGCCCCTTCCTTGCGCTAGGTACCAGGGTCCCGGCAAAGTCGCGGGGCTGCTGGTCAGCGCTGCTGGCGGCAGTCCAGGCTTGACATTTCTGGTGCCTGCCCAGGGCCGAGTGGGGAGGATTTGGGACGGTGAACGTCCGCAATCTTCCCCACTCGGGCGTGTACCGGAGGGGGCACTTCCCTGAACCTCTGTTGATCAAGCTCCGCGACCGGTGTGACCCCGCGAGGATGAAGGAAATTGGGACAACCTTGCGCTAGGCGTAAGGAAGGGGCCTTCAGGTACTTCCGGCGGGCAAACCGCGCGACAGGACTGAGTCAGGCCTGGTAGTCGTAGAGCGACGTACGGCTGTTGCCCGGCAGGTTGACCGGGGACCGCAGGTGGTTGCGCCCGGAGTCGACCGTCCGCAGCGTGGTCGCCAGCAGTTCGGAGAACTCGGCCAGCTTGCCGTCGACGTAGGCGTCGCAGTCGGTTCGCTGCTTGTCGGCCTCGACGTGTGCCTCGTCGACGATGCGGGCCGCCTCGCCGTGGGCGGCCTGGACGACCTCGGTCTGCGAGACGAGCCGGGCCTGTTCGACGCGGCCGTCCTCGATGGCGCGTTCGTAGGCGTCGCGGCCCGCCTGGATCATCCGCTCCGACTCGGCCCGCGAGCGGTCGGTGAGGTTCTGGAACTCGGCCTGGCCGGCGGCGACCATCCGCTCGGCCTCGCCGTGCGCGTCGCTCATCATCTGCTCGGCGCGGGCGCGGGCGTCGGCGAGGATGCGCTCGGCCTCGGCCTGCGCGTCGGCGACCGCGCGGTCCGCCTCGGCGTTGGCCGTCGAGACGGTCTCCGCCGCCTCGGTGCGCGCGGTCTGGATCAGCTGATCACGCTTGTCGAGGACGTCCTGCGCGTCGTCCACCTCGCCCGGCAGGGCGTCGCGGATGTCGTCGAGCAGCTCGAGGGTGTCCCCGCGCGGTACGACGCAACTGGAGGTCATCGGCACGCCGCGGGCTTCCTCCACGATGGTGACGAGCTCGTCGAGCGCCTCGAAAACCCGGTACACGGCACACTCCCTACCTACAGCGATCCCCACATTCCCTGAGCTCAGTTTGCCCTCATCACCGTCGGAAGGGGTGAAAGCGCGCGGTACCGGGCGTGTCCCGCCCGGTACCGCGCGCCATGATCACTTCGGGACGAACGCCGGATCCAGGATCAGCGCCAGCAGCTGCTGGTCGGTCAGGGACGGGCGAACGCGGGCGGCGTCGTCCAGCGTGCCGAGGTCGAAGATGTTGACCGAGCCGCCACCGGGCCGGAAGGCGATCGCGTTGCGGGTGACGGGATTTCTGACCGAGAAGCCTTGGCCGACGATGATGTCGCCTTCCGTCCCGTCCGCCGACTTCGGCGCGGTTTCGGCGATCACGACGAAGTTTCCGTCCGGCTGGGGAAGTTCCACGCACCGCGTCGGCTTACGGTCCGACCCGATACCGTCGGGCCTCTTCCCCAGGTCGCACCGGTCTTCGCGCGGATATCCGTCCTTGGTGCTCGCCGGACCGCTGATCGTGAGGTTGACGCCTCGCGGCCTCCCTTCCTCGTCGGTGTACCTGATTTCCGAGGTCTTCAGGTCCCCGTACCCCACGAAGTTCCTCACTTCGATGTCTTTCGCGCCGACGATCACCTTCGGCACCACGTCCTTCAGGTGCTGGAGATCGTCCTTCGGCACGGGCGGGGCCTGCTGCGACGACGCGGCGGGCGCGAGCCGCTCAGGGCCGCCTCCCGGCGCCACGATGACCACTGCCGCCGCGATCACCGCCAGTGTCGCGGCCCCCGTCGCGACGATCCCTCGCCGGTTCCGGGCCTTCTTCGCCGCCGTCCCGGCGACCTCGTCCGGGTCGAAGCCGAGCGGCGGCTCGGCCAGTTCGATCCCGCGCAGCCTGTTTTCGAGTTCGTCCATCACGCGCTCCTCCCGAAGACAGCCTCGTCGTGCTGTCTCTGCATGGCCGCGCGGAGGGCGTCGAGCCCTCGCGCGGCCTGGCTCCTGACCGTCCCTTCCGAACAGCGCAGCGCGACGGCGACCTCCGCGACCGGGAGATCGGCGCAGTAGCGCAGCACGACGGCGGCGCGCTGTTTCGGTGGAACCTCGGCGAGGGCGCGAAGCAGCGAATCCGAGATCCCGGCGTCAGCCGGGGCTGTGGGCTCTTCGGGGACGACGCCGTCGCGGTTCTCTCTGCTCCGCCACGGTCGCCGCCGCTCATCGAGCCAGCAGCGCATCAGGATCTGCCTCGTGTAGTTGTCGACGGGCCCTTTCCGGCGGACCTTCGGCCAGACCCGGTAGAGCTTCATGAGCGCGGTTTGGACAAGATCCTCCGCGAGATGCCAGTCGCCGCAGAGCAGGTACGCCGTCCGCCTGAGCGGTAGCGCCTTGTCCCTGGCGAACTCCCTGAAGCTCGCATCGTCCCCAGCCCGCATCGTGCCTCCTCATCCGTGTTCCGGTGTAACTCACGGACGGGGAGGCACGGAACGTTGCACGGACGGCTCAGCCGTTGAGATTCACCAGCTTGAAGGTCGCGTAGCGGTCCGGGGTGTAGACGATCTCGCCGCCCTTGCCGGAGATCACGCGGTCGCTCGTGCCGACGGGGAACAGCTGGTAGTAGCCGGCGGCGCACGACGGCAGCACGCCTTCGCGGTTCTCGTAGACCGTGCCGGTCGCGCCGCCGCGGGCCTTGTCCACCACGGACTTCGCGGCGGAGGACAGCGTCGAGTAGCCGACCTTCGTCAGCTTCGAGGTGTCACCGCAGGACGGTGACGGCGCGCCGTTGACGTCGATCACGGAGAAGGACCTGTAGTGGTCCCCGGTATAGAAGTACTCCCCGCCGGTCCCGGTCACGATGCGGCGCGTGCCGCGGTTCGAGGAGCCCGGGGTCGGGACGGTGTACTCGTGGTAGTAGCCCGAAGCACACTTAGGGAGAATGTTCTCCCGGTTCGAGAAGACCGTCCCGTCCTTGTCCGGATACGGGTACGGCCCACCTTTCTGGATGAGGTTGTACGTCGTCGTCGCCTCGGCGGGCAGCGAAGACAGCGACGAGTGTTTGAAGCCGGTGAGATCCCCACAGGGGTTTTGCTGGATCGAGACGGAGGCGGCCTGCGCGGCACTGATCCCCCCGAAAAAGGTGACTACCAGAACGAGCAGCGCGGCGGCGATCCGCGATCGTTTGTGGGTCATTTTCGGACCGTAACCCGATCGTGTATTCACCAGGAGGCGTCGAGATGAACTCTTCATCGCCGCTCACCACTGACCGACCAACGGCTTCGGCCGTTCGGGTCAACCTCGTTCGGAGTACTTCTCCCCGAGGCGTTTGAACACCACCGGCGGCACCAGGTGCTCGATGTCGCCACCGAGCGCGGTCACCTCTTTGACCAGCGAGCTCGACACGAACCCGTACTCCGGGTTGTTCGCCATCAACAGCGTTTCGAGCCCGGTCAGCTCGCGGTTCATCTGCGCCATCTGGAGTTCGTAGTCGAAATCGCTGACCGAGCGCAGCCCCTTCGCGACCGCGACGATGTCGTTCTCACGGCAGTAGTCGACCAGAAGTCCCTGCCACGAGTCGACGCGCACGTTCGGCAGCTTCGCGGTGATCTCGCGCAGCATGTCGATCCGCTCCTCGGTGGTGAACAGGCCCTTCTTGCTCTTGTTCACCCCCACCGCGACGACGACCTCGTCGAACAGCTTCGCCGCCCGCTCGATGATGTCGAGATGTCCATTGGTGGCCGGATCGTAGGACCCGGGACAGACCGCACGCCGCATGGCGCGGACGCTACCAAGGAGAAGGCACCCCTGCGCGTTCATCCGTGCGCCGTCTCACACCTGATATTCCGCCCAGTAGAGCGCGGTGTCGCCGTAGCGCTTCGTCCGCATCGGCTCGAAGCCCGGCGGCCAGTCCGGCTCGCCGTCCCGCGCGGCCCGCTCGATCACCACCAGCGCCCCGTCCGCGACCCACTGGCCCGCCGCCAGCGCGGCCATGACCTCTCCCAGGCGGGTGGAATCCACAGCGTACGGAGGATCCGCGAGGACGATGTCGAACATTCCCGGCGCCGGAGCGGCGACGACGGACTCGACGGTCCCGGCACGGACCGTGCCGCCGAGTCCCAGCGCGGCGACGTTCCCCTTGAGCACTTCGACCGCGCGCCGGTCGTGTTCGACGAACAGCGCGCCCGCCGCGCCCCGCGACAGCGCCTCCAGCCCGAGCGCGCCCGAACCGGCGTAGAGGTCGAGGACCTGGGCCCCCCGCAGTTCGCCGGCGACCTCCAACGCGTTGAACAGCGCTTCACGCACGCGTTCCGACGTCGGCCTCGTGCCCTTCGGCGGGACCTTCAGCCGCCTGCCGCCCGCGGTCCCCGCCACGATCCTGGTCATTGGGGCATCGTGCCTCAACGGCTTCCGCCGTGACGTTGGACGGGACTTGGTGAAGCCGCCGCCCAGCTCGCGTAGAGTCGTCCTTCGCCCTCGGAGGCGATAGAAGCGTTTAGGAGCGTTGCGTGTCCGAACCTCGGGTCAGACGGGCCGAGATCGCCATCGAGCAAGCCCATGTGGACACGGTCTACACCAGGCTGGCCGAACTGCGAGCCCAGGCTGAGGCCATGCGTGCCAAGGGCTATGAGATCGGCCATGGCGCCGGGCGTGAAGCGATCTTCGAACAGGCGTCGATGCTGTTCGAGCGCGACATGATGGTTTTCCACGCCAACCAGACCCTCCAGACCCTCGACGCGGAGTACGAGGGCCTGGTGTTCGGCAGGCTCGACCACCTCGACGACGACCACATCTACGTCGGTCGTCTCGGCATCCGCGACGCCGAGTTCGACAACCTCGTCACCGACTGGCGCGCGCCCGCGGCGGCGGCGTTCTACCAGGCGACCGCCGAGGAGCCGATGGACGTCGTCCGGCGCCGGGTGATCCGGTGCTCCGGCCAGAACGTGCTCGACGTCGACGACGACGTCCTGATCGCCGGCGCGGTCCCCGAGAACATGCGGATCGTCGGCGAAGGCGCGCTGATGGCCGCGCTCGGGCGGTCGCGTGGCGAGAAGATGCGGGACATCGTCGCGACCATCCAGAAGGAGCAGGACGAGGTCATCCGGGCACCGTGGCGCGGTGTCACCGAGATCACCGGCGGCCCCGGTACCGGCAAGACCGCGGTCGCGCTGCACCGCGCGGCGTACCTGCTCTACCGCCACCGCCGCCAGCTCGGCGGCGCGGGTGTGCTGGTGATCGGCCCGTCCGGGGTGTTCACCAGCTACATCTCGCGGGTGCTGCCGTCGATGGGTGAGACGAACGTCGAACTGCGCGCGCTCGGCGAGGTCCTCGACGGCCTCGAAGCGACCCGTCAGGACCCGGCCCCGCTGGCGGCGATCAAGGGGTCGCTGCGGATGCGCAAAATCCTGCTGCGCGCGCTGCGGGACGCGCCGGAAGACGCGCCCGAGGACATGAAGATCGTCTACCGCGGCGAGGTGCTGCGGCTGAACGCGCGTGAGCTCGACAAGGTGCGCCGCAAGGTGCACACCGCGGGCGGGCCACCGAACCGGTCGCGGATCCGCGCCGCCGAGCTGCTGCTCGACGCGCTCGCCTCGAAGGCCGAGCAGCACGCGAAGGACGACGGCCGTCAGATCGACAAGGCCGAACTGGTCGCCGAACTCGGCGAGCGCATCGAGTTCCACCGGTTCCTGGTGGTCTGGTGGCCGATCCTGTACCCGGCGCAGATCCTGCGCTGGCTCGGCGCCGAGAAGCGGCTCGCCGTCGCGGCGAAGGGCCTGCTCAACCGCGGTGAGATCAGCATGCTCGCCGCCGACTTCGCCGATCGTTCGCGTGGCTGGACGATCGCGGACATCGCGCTGCTCGACGAGCTGCGCGTCCTGATCGGCCCCCCGCCGAAGCGGCGCAAGGGCAGGCAGAGCATCGAGGTCAACCCGGAGCGCGGTGGTGCCCCGGCCAGGCCCGAGCACTACGACGAGTACTCGCACGTCGTCATCGACGAATCGCAGGACCTCTCGCCGATGCAGTGGCGGATGGTCGGACGGCGCGGCAAGTACGCGAGCTGGACCGTGGTCGGCGACCCGGTGCAGAGCTCGTGGCCGGATCCGGCCGAGGCCGCGATGGCGCGGGACCAGGCCTTCGGGGTCAAGACGACGCGGCGCCGGTTCACCCTGCGCACCAACTACCGGAACTCGGCGGAGATCTTCGATCTGGCCGCGAAGGTCGTCGCCGGGCACGCCGAAGCCGACGAGCTCCCGCGCGCGGTGCGGCAGACCGGCATCACGCCGGAAGTCCGTCCGGTCGAGGCCTCCGGACTGGAGGCGGCGACGCAGGCCGCGGTGAAAGAGCTGATGGGGGCCGTCGAAGGCACCGTCGGCGTGATCACCGCGATGGACCGGGTGCCCGAGGTCGAGGGCTGGCTGGGCGAGCTTTCGGACGAGCGGCTCAAGGTCGTCGGCAGCCTCGACTCCAAGGGCCTCGAGTACGACGCCGTCGTACTGGTGGAACCGAACGACCTCATCACGGAGTCGACCACCGGACGCCGGGTGCTGTACGTCGCTCTCACGCGAGCGACCCAGCAGCTGACCGTGCTGGCTTCGAACCCGGACTGGATCCCCGCCGCCTGACCCCTCGCCGCCGCGTTTCGTCCTCTAGTTGCGGTAGTTGCGATCGCGTACTACCGCAACTAGAGGACTACTTGCGGTAGATAAGCTGAAGGGCTCCTTCAGGGCACTGGTGTATGTCCTGAAGGAGCCCTTCAGACCCCCGGTGAGTGAACGACATCGGGACGCATCGCACGTCCAGGGGTATTTCTAGCGTCTAATCGTTGTTCGGTGTCACGGCGCTTCCACCGAACAACAACGCCGAACAACGAATTGGCGGTGGTCAAGGGCACGGAGGCCGGTACTCGAGCCCAGCCAGGTGTTGCTCCCACTCTGCCGCCGTGATCCGCGGGTAGACGGTCGCGCAGATGCGTTCGGCCGCCCGCTCCGGGCTGGCTTCCCACAACCGCACGCTGCCGTCCGCGACGGAGCCCGCGAGGGTGTGCCCGTCGGGAGCGAACGCCACCGCGTTGACCCGGTCGACATCGTCGGTCAGGGTCGCCGTTTCGCGGACCGCGCCCGGATCGGAGACATCCCATAGTCGCACGGACCGGTCGTAGCTGCCGGTCGCGAAGGTCTTCCCGTCCCCGCTGAACGCCACCGAGATGACGTTGTCGGTGTGCCCGGTGAGCAGTGCGGCCTCGCGAGGCGCCGCCGGGTTCGTCACGTCCCAGAGCCGCGCGGTGCGGTCGGCGCCGCCGGTGGCGGCGAATTCGCCGTCCGGGCTGTAGGCCACCGAGAACACCGTGTCGGTGTGTCCCTTCAGCACCGAAAGCTGCTTCGGCGCCTTCGCCAGGGAGATGTCCCATAACCGCGCGGTGTGGTCCCAGCCACCGGTCAGCAGGGTGCGGCCGTCCGGGCCGAACGCGATCGAATGGACGTCGTCGTCGTGCCCGGTGAGGGTCGCGAGTTCGACGGGTCTCCGGATGTCGGCCACGTCCCACAGCTTCACCGTGTGCCCGCTGCCCGCGGTCGCGAGCGTCCGCCCGTCCGGGCTGAACGCGACCGGGTCGACCTCCTCCTCTGGCCTGGTGAAGACGCCGGCGTCGACCGGTTCACGCGGATCGCTGACGTCGATCAGCCGCATCGTGTGATCCCAGGAGCCCGCCGCGAGTGCCCGGCCGTCCGGGCTGAACGCGAGACCGCAGACACCCTCGCTGAAGCCGGTGACCTTGCTCAGCTCACGCGGGTTGCGGGTGTCGGTGACGTCGACCAGGCGCACCGCGCCGTCCTGACTGCCGGTGGCCAGCAGTTTTCCGTCGGAGCTGAACACCGCCCGGCACGCCGACCTCGCCGGACCGCTGATCGCGGGCCCCGGCAGATCCCACAGCCGCACCGTCTGGTCGTCGCTCGCGGTGACCAGTGTGCGGCCGTCGCGGGAGAACACCGCCCAGACCACCGCCGCGGTGTGCCCGGTGAGCAGGGGTTTCTCGCGTGGCACCTTCGGATCGGTGACGTCCCACAGCCGCGCGTTGCGGTCGAAACCGGTCGTGGCCAGCGTCGTCCCGTTGGGGCTGAACGCCACCGACCGCACGATGGTCCGGTGCGCGGCCATCGTTCCCAGCGGCGACGGCGCCAGCGGGTCGGCGATGGTCCACAGGCGCGCGGTCTGGTCCGCGCTCGCGGTGGCCAGCGTGCGACCGTCCGGGCTGAACGCCGCGGCGTGGACGAGGCCGGTGTGCCCGGTCACCACGCCGAGCGGCTTGGCCGTGCGCGGGTCGGCGACGTCCCACAGCCGCGCGGTCTTGTCGGCGCCGGTCGAAACGAGTGTCCGCCCGTCGGGGGCGTAGGCCAGCCCGTTGATGTTGCCGGTGTGCCCGGTGAGGGTGGCCATGAGCATCGGCCTCGCGAGATCGCGGACGTCGAACAGCCGCACCGCGCCCTCGCCGTCCGCGGTGGCGAGCACCGCCGCCTTCGGGCTGAACGCCACCGCGTTGACCCGGCTCGGATGCGCCCCGACCACCACGCCCGACCCGGGTTTCGCCGGATCGGCGACGTTCCACAGGCGCGCGGTGTCATCCCAGCCCGCCGTCGCGACCGCACCGCCGTCGGCGCTGAACGCCACCGAGTTGACGTTGGCGGTGTGCCCGGACAGCGTGGCCAGTTCGATCGGCCGATGGGGGTCCTTGACATCCCACAACTTGGCCGTCTGGTCCCAGCTCCCGGTCACCAGCACCTGGCCGTCGCCGCGCAGGGCGGTCGAGTTGACGCGGTTCGCGTGCCCGTCGAGGCGGGTCGAATACGGCGACTCGAACATCCCGAGCACACTGCTGCGGGTCTCCGCCCCCGGATCGATGCGGTACGCCGCCAGCGCGAGCTGCGCGGCCAGCGCCGGGTTCGTCTCCCGCATCCCGCCTGCCTGCCCGGCGACCTTCTGCGCGAGCGCGCTGTTGCGCTGGCTGGTCGCGGTCTGTTCGGCCCGGACGGCGTACACCATCGCGGCCGTCGCCAGCACCAGCAGCACGGCCAGCAGCGCGACCAGCTGGCGCAGCCGCCGCGTCCGGCGCCGCGCGACGGCCTGCTCGTGGTTCTCGATGGCCACGCTCGCGTCGAGGAACCGGCGTTCGCGCTGGGAGAGCGCGCTGTCGTGCGCGCTGGCCCATTCCACGGCGATGGCCAGTCGTGCGCCACGGTGGAGCCAGCCGTCGTCGCGGCCGACCGATTCCCACGCGTCGGTCGCCTCGGTGAGCTGGCGGTGCACGCGCAGGCCCTCACGGTCCTCGGCGAGCCACTCGCGCAGGCGCGGCCAGCCGCGGATCAGCGCCTCGTGCGCGATCTCGATGCCGTTGTCGTCGAGGGTGACCAGCCGTGACGACGCCAGCCTGTCCAGCACGACGGCGACGTCCGGGTCGTCGGCGTCCACCTCGTCGCGGGTGATGCGGCGTTTGGTGTCCTCGGTGCCTTCGCCGAGCGCCGTCATCCGCAGGAAGATCTGGTTCGCCAGCCGCTGCTGACGTTCGCTCAGCGCGGTGAAGGTGTGCTCGGAGGTCTGTGCGACCGACCGTTCGATCCCGCCGGTGGACTCGTAGCCGGTGAGGGTGAGGGTGTTGCCGTGGCGGCGGCGCCAGGTCTCCAGCAGTGCGTGCGAGAGCAGCGGCAGCACGCCGGGCTGCCCGGTCGCGTCGGCGACGAGTCGTGAGACCAGCGCGTTCTCGACGCGGTACCCGGCGTCGATCGCCGGTCGCGAGATGGCTTGCCGCAGTTCCTCGGTGCTCATCGGGCCGACGAGGATCTGCGCGTCCTGCATGGCCTCGACCAGTTCGGGATGCCGCGCGCAGTGCGTGTAGAAGTCGGTGCGGATGCCGAGGACTACCCGGGTCCGGCTTTCCGGCTCGGTCGTCGCGGTGATCAGCGCGGACAGGAAGGCCGCCCGCTCGTCGGCGTCCTGGCAGAGTGTGAAGACCTCTTCGAACTGGTCGACGACCAGCACGACGTCGCCCTCGCGGTCGGCGACCAGCTGACGGGCGGCGAGGCCGAGGTTGCGTGGGTGTCCGGTGAACTCGGCGAGCAGCCCGCCGGGCGCGAGCCCGAGCGCGGCGCCGAACTGGACGGCGCACTCCTGCAGCGGCCGGGAACCGGGGGACATCAGCAAGGTGACGGACTTTTCGCCGACGGCGGGCACCAGGCCCGCCCGGAGCAACGACGACTTACCGGAACCGGAGGCGCCCAGAACGGCGAGAAATCGCTGCCCCGAAAGCCTGGTGACGAGTTTCTCGACAAGTCGTTCGCGACCGAAGAATCGGCTCGCGTCATCCGGCCCGAATGCGGTCAACCCGATATAAGGGGCCGATTCCCCATTCGACGGGACAACCGGTGAATCGCTGACTCCAGCGCGCGTCCGCTCGGTCACGTCGTGCCATCGGGCCGCCCACTCCGCCTCGGGCCCGTCACACGCCCGGACGTAGGCCAAGGCCACCGCCAAGCTGGGCATCTTCTTCCCGCCGGCGGCCTCGGACAGGGTGCCCGCGGAATAGTGGGCACGCCTGCCCAGCTCGCGGTACGTCGGGTTTCCGGCTTTCTCCCGCAATCGCCGGAGATCGGCGGCGAACTCCAGCAACGGATCGTCCCCGGGGTCCAAAGGTCGCTCCGGACGCGGCACCCCTTAATCCTTTCTTTGCAGTGGTTTTCCCACGCTCGCATTCGGTGGCAACCGTACCGTGGAAACGGGCAAAGTCAGTCGAGTACGGGCCTGATCACGTCGGTTAATTTCGATCGCCCGACAGGTGTCCTGAGTCACGGGAAGGGATCAGGTGCCCGCCGCGTTGTACGGGCGTGACCTCTTTGCCTGACATCCCGCTGTCCGTGCTCGACCTCTCGCCCGTCGTGGCCGGGGGCGGTGTGGGCGATTCGCTGCGCAACACCCTCGACCTGGCCCGCCGGACCGAGGAACTCGGCTATCACCGGTACTGGCTCGCCGAGCACCACAACATGCCCGGTATCGCGAGCTCCGCGACCGCCGTGATGATCGGCCAGGTCGCGGCGGCCACCGAACGCATCCGGGTCGGCTCCGGCGGGGTCATGCTGCCGAACCACGCGCCGCTGGTGGTGGCCGAACAGTTCGGCACCCTGGAGGCGTTCCACCCCGGCCGGATCGATCTCGGCATCGGCCGCGCCCCCGGCACCGACCAGCGGACGGCGCTGGCGCTGCGCGGCCCCGGCGGGCTCACCGCCGAGAACTTCCCGCAGCAGTTCGCGGAACTGCTGGCCTACTTCGAGCACTCCGACCAGCGCGCGGTCAACGCCGTGACCGCCGAGGGCAACAAGCCGCCGGTGTGGCTGCTCGGGTCGAGCGGCTTCAGCGCTCGGATGGCGGGCGAACTGGGCCTGCCGTTCTCGTTCGCGCACCACTTCAGCGCCGAGAACACACTTCCCGCCGTGGCCATCTACCGCGACGCGTTCAAACCGTCGGACGTCCTGGACGAGCCGTACGTGATGCTCGGCGTGTCCGTGGTGGCCGCCGACACCGACGAGCGGGCCCAGTACCTGGCCGCCCCGAGCGGCCTGACCTTCCTCAGCCTGCGCAAGGGCCGCCCGATCCCGCTGCCGACGCCGGAAGACGCGGCGGCCTACCCGTACACCGACATCGAGCGCGTGTTCATCGAGGACCGGGCTTCGAGCAGCATCATCGGCTCGCCAGAAACGGTCCACAAGGGACTCGAGACGCTGCTGACCGACACGGCCGCGAACGAGCTGATGATCACGACCATGGTGCACGACCAGGCGGACCGGGTGCGGTCGTACGAACTGGTGTCCGACCTGGCGCGCTGAAGCCCTGAAGCCCTGGCGCTGGCCCAACTGCCCGACACGCTGGTCCGTGAAGGGCTCTTTGAGGGACTCAGGGTCCCTCAAGGAGCCCTTCACGGACCAGTTCAGCCGAGGAATCTCGACCTTCGCGCCACGGCGCCGGTACCGAGTGGGCCGGGTGGTCGTGAGTGGCGATTCGGGGTTAGGGCCAAGAGTGTCTTGGGCATCTACTGCCGGCTGGCCGTGTCGCGAAAGCCACTTTCGGGACATCTGATGTCGCGAAAGTGGCTTTCGCGACACCCGGGTGGGTCGTAGCACGCCCAAGGCATCCCTATCTACTGCGCAAGGCAAGGGGCAGGACCTCTTGGCCGAAGGGCCGATCGAGGACCGCTCGAGAGTCTTGGACCCCCATGAGGGTGTGGCACCCACCGAACACTCGCCCTCAACCAACCCGGCCCCGCCGTCACATCCCCGAACACGAAAGAACCGACAAGACCCACACCCGCCTTTGTCACAAAGGGACAAGAATTCACCGGTTATCAGGACGTGACGTCTTGATCGCACCGAAGTTCTTGTCACCAAGCAGGCACGTGATTAGCGTACCGACCAGTAGCAAACCGCACGGTAACACCCTGTTGCCCCAATTCAACTATTCCGTTCCGCCATTCGGAGCAGAGGAATTGCGCAACCTGGGGTGTATTCGCCGTGCCCGGAAAACTGGAGGGTCGGCGTGGGCGTCCGGACTAACGCACCCTCATTTCCCGGTGCGAGTGCGCTCCGGGAGACCGGCAGGCTCTACTCACTCGCCCTCGACGTCGTCCGCCTGACTTTCCGGCGGCCGTTCCAGGCTCGTGAACTGATCCAGCAGTTCTGGTTCATCGCGAGTGTGTCGATCCTGCCGACGGCGTTGGTCGCGATCCCGTTCGGCGCGGTGATCGCGCTGCACATCGGCTCGCTGACCGCGCAGATCGGCGCGCAGTCCTTCACCGGCGCGGCCAGTGTGCTGGCGATCATCCAGCAGGCCAGCCCGATCGTGACGGCGTTGCTGATCGCGGGTGCAGGCGGGTCGGCGATGTGCGCGGACCTCGGGTCACGCACGATCCGCGAGGAGATCGACGCGATGGAGGTGCTCGGGGTCTCCCCGATCCAGCGCCTGATCGTGCCGAGGGTACTCGCCGCGATGGGGGTGTCGGCATTCCTCAATGGAATGGTCAGCGTGGTCGGCGTCCTCGGCGGCTATTTCTTCAACGTCATCATGCAGAACGGGACACCGGGTGCGTATCTGGCGAGTTTCTCCGCTCTCGCGCAACTGCCGGACCTCTGGATCAGCGAGATCAAGGCGGTCATCTTCGGTTTCGTCGCGGCGATCGTCGCGTCTTATCGCGGGCTCAATCCGAAAGGTGGCCCGAAAGGCGTCGGTGACGCGGTGAACCAATCCGTGGTGATCACGTTCCTGCTCCTGTTCCTGTTGAACCTCGTGCTGACGACGCTTTACCTGCAGCTCGTCCCGGCGAAGGGCAGCTGATGACCACGACGACACCCACCCGCGCGACACGGGTCCGCGAGGCCGTGGACCGCCGGTTCGGTTTCCTGGACACGCTCGGCGACCAGATCCTCTTCTTCCTCAAAGCGCTCGCCTGGGTGCCGCGCGCGATGCACCGCTACCTCCGCGAGATCACCCGTCTGCTGGCCGAAGTGAGCTTCGGCAGCGGCGCGCTCGCGGTCATCGGCGGCACGATCGGCGTGATGATCGGGATGACCGTGTTCACCGGCACGGTCGTCGGGCTCCAAGGCTACTCGGCGCTCAACCAGGTCGGCACGTCGGCGTTCGCCGGATTCGTTTCCGCCTACTTCAACACGCGTGAGATCGCGCCGCTCGTCGCGGGCCTCGCCCTGTCGGCGACCGTCGGCTGCGGATTCACCGCGCAGCTGGGCGCGATGCGGATCTCCGAGGAGATCGACGCGCTCGAAGTGATGGGCATCCCCAGTGTCCCGTACCTGGTGACCACCCGGATCATCGCGGGCTTCCTCGCGGTCATCCCGTTGTACGCGATCGGCCTGCTGACCTCGTATCTCGCGTCGCGCCAGATCACCGTCTGGTTCTACGGCCAGTCCGCGGGCACCTACGACCATTACTTCCTGTTGTTCCTGCCACCCGGCGACGTGCTTTGGTCGTTCGGCAAGGTGCTGGTGTTCAGTGTGGTGATCGTGCTCGCCCATTGTTACTACGGCTTTCGCGCGAGCGGCGGCCCCGCGGGGGTGGGCGTGGCGGTCGGCCGCGGGGTGCGGACCGCGATCGTGGCGGTCAGCGTGCTGGACTTCTTCCTCAGCCTCGCGATCTGGGGCGCGACCACGACGGTGCAGGTGGCCGGATGAGCCGGCGTGGGCTGCGCAAAGCCGGGGTCAGGACGGCCGGGGTGTTGTTCCTGGTGGTGATGTCCGCCTTCGTGCTGCTGTCGATCAAGATCTACCAGAAGGATTTCGTCGAATCGGTCCCGGTGACCCTGCGGGCGGACCGGGTCGGCAACCAGTTGCGCGTCGGCGGGCAGGTCAAGGCGCGGGGTGTGGTGGTCGGCGAGATCCGCGACGTCCGCGCGACGACGGCGGGCGCGGAGATCGACCTGGCCATGGAGCCCGGCAAGGTCTCCCAGCTGCCGAAGAACGTGTCCGCGCTCCTCGTGCCGAAGACTTTGTTCGGCGAACGCTACGTGCAACTGTCCATTCCGGATGGATCGACGGCCGAACCCTTGAGCTCGGGTGACGTGATCCCCCAGGACCGCTCGGCCAACGCGATCGAACTCGAGCGGGTCTTCGACAACCTGTTGCCACTGCTCAAAGCGGTGCAGCCGCAGAAACTCGCCACCACGCTGACCACGGTCGCCACCGCGCTGGAAGGCCGCGGCGACCAGATCGGCGACACCCTGGCCACCGCGGCGGACTACCTGAAGAAGTTCAACCCGAACCTCCCGGCGCTGAACGACAACATCCGCGACCTGGCTATGGTTTCGAAGCTATACGGCGACATCGCACCGGATCTCCTCGACGCGTTGAGCGCCTCGGCGGTCACGCTCGACACCGTCGAGGAGAAGCGGGCGGAACTGGCGACGGTGTACCAGCGGGTGACGTCGTCTTCCCAGCACATCACCACGTTCCTCACCAACAACCGCGCCAACATCATCGCCCTCGCCGCCGACAGCCGGGCACCGCTCGAGGTCGCCGCGAAGTACTCCCCGAGTTTCGCCTGCACGCTGGACGCGCTGGCCAAACTGAAGCCCCAGATGGACAAGGTGCTGGGCAAGGGCACCGACGAACCCGGACTGCACGCGGAGATCACCATCAGCCAGCCGCGCGAGAAATACGTGCCCGGCAAGGACGACCCGGTCTACAACGCCACCGGTGAACCGCGCTGCTATCCGTCGAACGGCCTGATGAGCCAGGGAATCGCCGCCGTCGGCAGCGATTCGATGCCCGGTACGGAAGGTGACCTCGGCTTGGCGAACTCGCCGCAGGAACGGGAACTGATCTCCACCCTGGTCGCGCCGTCGGCCGGTGTCCCGGCCAATCAGGTCCCCGCGTGGGGCAGCGTGCTCGTCGGCCCGCTCTACCGGGGCACGGAGGTGACCCTGCGATGAGGAACTTCGTGAGCCCCCTGATCAAGGGGCTGATCTTCGTCGTCGTCACGACACTGGCCACGGTGCTGCTGGCGGTGTCCATCACGAACACCGGCCTCGGCGACACCAAGACCTACAGCGCCAAATTCCTCGACGCGACTTCGCTGAACGTCGGTGACGACGTCCGGATCTCCGGCGTGCGGGTCGGCCAGATCGAGCAACTCGAGATCGCCGACCACAGCCTGGCCAGGATCAAGTTCACCCTCGACTCCCAGCGCAGGCTGCCCGCCGACGTGACCGCGGTGATCAAGTACCGCAACATGGTCGGTCAGCGCTACATCGCCCTCGAACGCGGCAAGGGCGCAGGCGAACTCCTCGAGCCCGGAGCGGAGATCCCGCTGGAGCGCACGACTCCCGCGCTCGACCTCACGGAACTGTTCAACGGCTTCAAACCGCTGTTCCAGGCGTTGTCCCCGAAGGACGTCAACCAGCTCTCCGGCGAGATCGTCCAGGTGCTGCAAGGCGAAGGCGGCACGGTGGAAAGCCTGCTGGCGCACACGGGTTCGCTGACCACCACCCTCGCCGGTCGCGACAAGGTCATCGGTGACGTGATCACGAATCTGGACACGGTGCTGAAGACCATCAACGGCAAGGGCGACGCACTGTCCACTTTGGTCTCCACGCTGCGGGAGCTGGTGTCCGGCCTCGCCGGAGACCGGACCGAGATCGGGGAAGCGATCTCCGGGATCGCGGACCTCACCACCGCCACGGCCGGTCTGCTCGAACAGGGCAGGAAGCCGCTCAAGGACAGCATCGAAGGTCTCGGCCTGCTCTCCGGTCAGCTGACGACCGACACCGGCAAGGCCGAAGTCGAGCGGGTCCTCACCGTCCTCCCGGGGAAGCTGAACGAATTGGGGCGGATCGGCTCCTACGGATCGTGGATGAACTTCTACCTGTGCTCGGCCGTCCTCCGGAGCACCCCTCCCCGCGGGGTACCGGCGACGGCGGAGAGGTGCACTTCGTGAAACCTTTCAAGGAACGGAACCCGATCGTCATCGGTCTCGTCGGCAGCGTCGTCGCCGCCGGGCTGCTGGCCGCGACGCTCAACTATCAGGACCTCCCGATCATCGGCTCCGGAACCACCTACCAGGCCGAATTCTCCGAGGCGGCCGGGTTGCAGACCGACGACGAGGTCCGGATCGCCGGGATCAAGGTCGGCGAGGTGAGCGACGTCGCACTGGCCGAAGACCATGTGGTGGTCAGCTTCCGGGTCAAGGACGCGTGGGTCGGCGACAAGACCGCCGCCGAGATCAAGATCAAGACCCTGCTTGGCCGGAAGTTCCTCTCGCTGCGCCCCACCGGCGAGACGGTGCAGAACCCGAAGCAGGTCATCCCGCGCACCCGGACCGTGACGCCCTACGACGTCACCGAGGCGTTCAACGGGCTGGCCGACACCGCGGGCGCGATCGACACCGACCAGCTCGCGGAGAGCTTCACCACGCTCAGCGACACGTTCAAGAACTCGCCAGAGCACATCCGGAAAGCACTCGACGGGCTGACGTCGCTGTCGAAGACCGTGTCCTCCAGGGACAACGAACTCGCCAGCCTGCTGTCGAACGCCCACGGTCTCACCACCACGCTCGCGAACTCGAACGACGACTTCGCCAAACTCCTTTCGGACGGCAACCTCCTGCTGACCGAACTGGACAACCGGCGGCAGGCGATCCACGACCTGCTCACCGGCACGAAAGACCTCGCCACCCAGCTTTCGGGCCTGGTGAAGGACAACAAGGACCAGCTCGGCGGCGCGCTCAGCCAGCTCGGAGAGGTGACCGACATCCTGCAGCGGCAGAACGACAATCTCGCCAAGAGCCTCGACCTCGCCGCGCCGTACTTCCGCGTGGTGAACAACTCGCTCGGCAACGGACGCTGGGTGGACGGCTACCTGTGCGGTCTCGTCCCGGAGAATCGGGACCCGTGCACCCCGAAGATGCCGGGAGGTGGCCGATGACCAGCAGATTCGTCACCCTGGCACTCGTGCTGGCGCTGACCGTCGTCGGCGGTCTCTGGTGGATCTTCTCCGGCAGCGGGCTCGACCGCGTCACCGTGTACTTCTCCCGCGCCGTCGGTGTCTACAGTGGATCGGACGTGCGGGTGCTCGGCGTCCGCGTCGGGCAGGTCGAATCGGTTACCCCGGAAGGGGAACAGGTCAAGGTCGTGCTGACCGTCGACGGTTCCACGCCGATCGCCGTCGACTCAGGCGTCCTGGTCGTGGCACCGAGCGTGGTGGCCGACCGGTACGTCCAGTTCACCAAGCTCACCCGCTCCGGGAACCGGCTGGGCGACGGCGCGGTGATCCCCGTCGAACGTACCGGCACGCCGGTGGAACTCGACCAGCTCTACTCCAGCCTCGACACCCTCGCCAAGGCGCTCGGGCCCAAGGGGGCGAACGCCGACGGCGCGCTCTCGGAACTGCTGCGCACCGGCGCGAAGAACCTGCAGGGCAACGGCAAACCGTTCAACGAGTCGGTGCGCAATTTCGCCGACCTCGCCAGGACCCTGTCCGGGAATTCGGAGAGCCTGTTCGCCACCGTCGACGAACTGCAGCGGTTCACCTCGATGCTGGCGACCAACGACCGGAACGTCAGCGAGGTCAACAAGCAGCTCGCCTCGGTCACCGGCACCCTCGCCCGGAACAAGGACGAACTCGCCGGCGCGCTCAACGGTCTCGGCGGCGCGCTGGCCGAGATCCAGAAGTTCATCCGCGACAATCGCGCGCTGATCAAGTCCAATGTGGACAAGCTCGCGGTGACCACCGGGACACTGGTCGACAAACGCGCCGCGCTGGCCGAAACCCTCGACACGATCCCGCTGGCGGTGACGAACGTGCTCGAGGCCGTCGACCCGAAGACCGGGAAACTGCAGAGCCGCGGCAACCTGCTCGAATACGCCCCGCTCCCGCTGCCTCCCACCGGTGACACCTACGTCGGGGGGCGATGATGACCAGGAAACGCGCCATCGCCGTGCTCGCCGCCTGCTGCGTCGCGCTCACCGGCTGTTCCGGTGATTTCAAGGGCGTCTACGACCTGCCGCTTCCCGGTGGCGCGGACATCGGCGACCATCCGTACCGGGTGACCGTGCAGTTCGCCGACGTGCTCGACCTGGTCCCGCAGGCCGCGGTAAAGGTGGGCGACGTCCCGGTCGGCCGCGTCGAGACGATCCAGCTCGGCGAAGACGGCTGGACGGCCGAAACCGTCCTGGTGGTCAACGGCGACGTTCTCCTGCCCGCCAACGCCATCGCCCGGCTGCGGCAGTCCAGCCTGCTCGGTGAGAAGTTCATCGAACTCGCGCCGAGCGCGGCGAAAGCCGAAGGCAGACTGGGCGAGGGCGCGACCATCCCCGTCGCGAGCACGAACCGCAACCCCGAGTTCGAGGAGATCTTCGGCGCGCTGTCCCTGCTGCTCAACGGTGGTGGCATCGGCCAGCTGCAGACCATCAACCGCGAACTGTCGAAGGTGATGGACGGCAACGAGGAGGAGATCCGCTCGTTCCTGTCCACTGTGGAGCAGTTGGTGGCCAACCTTGACACGCACCGCACCGACATCACTTCGGCGCTCGACGGGCTCAACCACCTCTCGACGACACTGGCCAACCGGAAGAAGCAGGTCGAAGGCGCGCTCACCGACCTCACCCCTGGTCTGCGGAGCCTCTCCGATCAGCGCACCCAGCTGGTCTCGATGCTGCAGGCGCTGGACCAGCTCTCCGGCGTCGGCGTCGACGTGATCAAGAAGAGCCGCGACGATCTCGTCGCCGATCTGACCGCGCTCGCGCCGATCCTCAAACGGCTGGCCGACGCCGGCGAGAGCCTGCCCCAGTCGCTGGAGATCCTGCCGACGTTCCCGTTCACCGACGCCGTGCGAGAGGGGATCAAGGGCGACTACCTGAACGTCTACGCCTCCCTCATCCCGGGACCGGGCGTCGAACTCCCGCCTCCGGGCGAAGGCGTCCCGCCGGGTCTCCCGACCTTGCCGCTGCCCTCCTCCGGAGGTAGCTGATGCTCACCGCCCGTGTCCGGATCCAGGTGATCGCGTTCGTCATCATCGCGTTGGCCACGACGGCGTTCGTCGGGGCCAGCTACGCGGGGCTCGACCGTCTCTTCGGGGCGAGCGGGTACACCGTGAAACTCGCGCTGACCGACGGGGGCGGCCTGTTCACCAACGGCGAGGTGACCTACCGCGGCGTCGCCGTCGGCCGGGTCGGCGAACTGCGGCTCACCGCCGGTGGCATGGAAGCGGATCTGCTGATCGACGACGACGCGCCGCGGATCCCCGCGAATTCACGGGCGGTCGTGGCGAACCGGTCCGCGGTCGGCGAGCAGTTCGTCGACCTGCAACCGCGGACCGGCGACGGCCCGTTCCTCGCCGAAGGTTCGGTCATCCCGCGTGAGGCGACGAGCGTGCCGCTGCCGGTGCAGCACCTGCTGACCGACCTGGACTCACTGACCGCGTCCGTGCCGACCGATGACCTGCGGATCGTGGTCGACGAACTCGACAACGCCCTACGTGGTTCCGGCGCGGACCTCCAGGTGCTGCTCGATTCCACCACCGACTTCACCAAGCAGGCCGCGAACCACCTGCCGCAGACGGAGAAACTGCTGACCGACGGCGCGACCGTGCTGAAGACCCAGGTCGACTCGTCGCAGGCGTGGCGGCAGTTCAGCGACAACGCCAAGCAGTTCGCCGAACAGCTGTCCCGTTCGGACGGTGACCTCCGCACCTTGATCGCGACCGCGCCCGAAGCGGCGACCCAGATTTCCGGGCTGCTGCGGGACAACGAACCGGGTCTGCCGATCCTGCTGGCGAACCTGCTCACCACCTCGCAGGTGTTCTCCGCGCGCACCGACGGCCTGCGGCAACTGCTGATCAACACCCCGAAGGCGGTATCGGCGGTCGACGCGTCGGTCGACGACAAGTCCGGGAAGATCGAGCTGGTCCTGACCTTCTTCGACCCGATGCCGTGCACCAAGGGCTACGGGGACACGAAGATCCGCGACAGCAGGGACCTCTCGGCCCTGCCGTTCAACACCGGTGCCGCGTGCACGCTCGAAAAGGGCAACCCGAGTTCGGTCCGCGGTTCGCAGAACGCGCCGAAGGGCGGCGTCCCGCCCGCCGCCGTCCCCGGCGGGTTCGGCGCCGACGGCCAGCCGACGTCCACCAGCCTCGAGGAGATGTTGTGGCTGCGCAACTGAAGATCGCGATCGCCGTGTTCGTCGCGGCCTGCGCGTTCGCGGGATGGGCCGGGTACACCTGGTTCACCGCGACGGGTTCCGAGGCCGTTGCCTACGGGAACTCGCGTGACGAAGCGCTGAAGACCGGACGTGAACTCGTCGCCCGGCTGACCAGCCTCGACCACCATCGGATCGACCAGGGCATCGCCGACTGGCTCGCCGCGTCGACCGGTCCGCTGCGCGATCAGCTCGGCAAGACCGACGACGTGACGAAGCAGACGCTGACCAAGAACGCGACGGTCTCGACGGGCAAGGTGCTCGACGCGGCGATCAGCGAACTGGACGACCACGCGGGAACGGCCAAGCTGCTGGCCTCGGTGGAGATCACGATGGCGCGGGAGGGCGCGGCGCCGACGACGAAGCGCAACCGGTTCGCCGCCGGGATGACCCGGACCGGCGAAGGCTGGAAGCTCAGCGCGCTCGACCAGCTCCCGGTGGGTGCGCGATGACCGCCACGGCCGATACCGACGCGAACGCCGTCACCGAACCCGCCCCCACCCCCGAGCCCGCAGTCGAAACCGCAGTCGAAACCGAGACCGAGGTCGTCACCGAGCAGCCGTCCCGACGGCTGAAAACCTCGCTGATCCTGCTGGTCGCGGCCGCCGTACTGGTGGCGGCGGGAGCCTGGTTCACGCTGGAGGCGAGGTCGATCTCGGCGGCGCCGTCGGCGGCCAACACCGCGCTCACCGATGTCGGCGCGACGGCCGAGGTGAACTCCGCGGTGACGGTGGCGCTCAACAAGGTCTTCTCCTATTCCTACGACCGGACCGACGTCACCGAAAAGGCGGCCGCTTCGGCGCTGAGAGGTAAGGCGCTGGAGTCGTACAACCTGTTGTTCGCCCAAGTCAGGGAAAAGGCTCCGGCGCAGAAACTCGTCCTCACTACCCGCGTCTCCTCATCCGCCGTCCAAGAACTCGACGGCGGCAAAGCACGACTGCTGGTATTCCTCGATCAAGCGGCGACCCGGGCCGACAACAATTCTTCGACGACGGCCGCTGCCCAGCTTTCGGTCACCGCCGAACGCGAAGGCGACGGCTGGGTCATCACCGACCTCATACCCCGGTGACAAACCGGGCATTCCCCCTTTCGTCCGCGTTATAAAACAGGAGAGAAAACGAGGAGAATCCCATGTTCGGTCGAACGCGCCCGAAAACCGCCCGTCGCCGTCTCGGCACGGTCGTCGCGCTCACCTCCGCGATCGCCGTGGCGGGCAGTCTCGCCGCCACCCCCGCCCTCGCGGACGACCCGGTGGAGATCCCGGTGTCCTACACCGTCACCGGGAAGACCGTGGTCAAGAAGACCGGCGGCTCCCTCGACCTTGGCCCCGGCCAGCTCGACGGCGCCCTGGTCATCGACGGTGACAACGTCGGGATCCGAGGCAATCTGTCCTTACCGCCCTCGACAGCGAACATTTCGCTGGTCTCGGGCGTCTTCAAGATCAAGGCCCGAGTGCGGATCGAGCCGACCGGCCCGGTCACCGGCACGCTGGCCAACGGCGATCTGACCACCCGTTCGCAGGCGAACATGCTGATCGACAACATCGTGGTCGGCCTGTTCTGGCCGGTCATCCCGCTCCCGACGGCGCCGAAGGCCTGCAAGACGGTCACCCCGCTCGACCTGACCCTGGTGTCGAAGAACGTGGACCTGTTCGCCGAGACGATTCCCTCGTCGGGTGTGTTCACCATCCCCGAGTTCAAGGACTGCTTCATCAACGACCTCGCGTTGGGCGCGTTGATCTCCGGTCCAGGCAACACGATCAACCTGAACATGAAGTCGAACGTCTAGGCAACCCTCAGGCCCCCTTGCCCGCGCGTAGGTCAGGGTCCCGGCAAAGTCGCGGAGCTGCTGGTCAGCGCTGCTGGTGGTAATCCGGGCTTGGCATCGCTAATGCCTGCAAGGGCCGAGCGGGGAGGATTCAGGTCGTTCAACGTCCGAAATCTTCCCCGCTCGGGCGTGTGCCGGGGGGCAAGTCCCGGAACCTCTGTTGACCCGTCTTTACCTCCACGAGACCCACCCCCTGCGTCCCAGGCGCGCCGTTTGCCTTCACCTGCTGCGCATCGCTTCCGGGATCAAGGTGAGCGTTGTGGTGGCCGCCGTGAAGGGTTCCTTCCCTACTCGCAAGGTAGGAAAGGAGGCCTTCGCGGACCTGCTGGTCAGCACTGCTGGCGGTGATCCGGGCTTGGTATCGCTAGTGCCTGCACGCCCGAGTGGGGAGGATTTCGGACGGTGAACGTCCCAAATCCTCCCCACTCGGGCGTGTGCCGGGGTTCTTGGCGGAGACCTGCCCCTGAACCTTTGTTGACCAAGTTCCGCGACCGGTGTGACCCCGCGACGAAGAGCCGCCTGACCTGCAAGACCTCGACTTCGCCGGGCCCCTGACTCTCAAGGTAGGGAAGGGGCTTTCACGGGCCTGCGATCGTCCTTACCACTCACGAGACCCACCTCACCGTGATCAGCAGAACTGCGGCGCGCTCGGATCGACCAGCGCGACGCCGGTGCCGTCACCTGCGGAAACGGCGTAGACCGGGGCACAGGCACCGGAGAACTTCCACATGTCCATCGGCGGTTCCGAGCTGGTGTCCCGGCTCTCCTGCTTCAGGTTGCTACCCCAGGCGAAGACGCTCCCATCGGCCTTCAACGCCACGTTGTGGTTGAAGCCCGCATCGATGGCGACGACGCCCGACTGCGCCTCGGGCGGCACCGAAGCCTGACCGTAAGTGTTGTCACCCCAGGCGATGACGCCGCCGTTCTTCAACGCGATGCTGTGGCGGAACCCGCCCGAGATCGCCGTCACCCCGGAGGTCGCCGCCGCCGGCACGGTGATCTGGCCCTTCACGTTGCTGCCCCACCCGAGCACGCCGCCGTTCTTGAGCGCCAGGCCGTGATCGACACCCGCGGAGATCGCGGTGACCCCCGAGGAAACCGTCGCGGGGACGGCGGTCCGCGACCCCCAGCTCAGCACGCCCCCGTTCTTGAGCGCAAGGTTGAAGTAAGCGCTGGTGGAGATCGCGGTGACCCCTGACTTGGCGGCCGCCGGGACCACGTTCTGGCCGTAGAAGCCGTTGCCCCAGGCGATGACGCCGCCGTTCTTGAGCGCCAGTTCGTGCGCCCAGCCCGCCGCGATCGCCGAGACTCCCGAGGTGGCCGCCGCCGGAACGGTGACCTGGCCGTAGTTGTCGTTGCCCCAGGCGATCACACCGCCGTCCTTGAGGGCCAGATGGGTGAGCCCGCCCGCGGAGACCGCGCTCGCGCCGAACGCCGAGGGAGGAACGGTGCCCTGCCCTTGCTGGTAGTCGTTGCTCCCCCACGGCCGCGGTTCGCCGGTGGGCGCGGCTTGGGCGATGCCGGAAAGGGAAACCGTGGCGATCATTACGGCTATCGTGGTAGTCGTCACGCGCCGTGTCGCGGTTCGTCGATTGACAGAAGCCATGCGGGAAATATTAACCCGGCTCCGCCGATCGGCGGCTTCTTTGTCATCCACGGACAAACTTCATAATCGCATTCAGCGCGCGCTGACAAGAAAGAACGGGTTCCGCACCCACTCCGAAACATGTCGACATGAATCCTTGTTACGTACATAACTCGCGGGTAACCTCGGTTTACCCCACCACCGAGAAAGTCGCTCGAGTCGAGCATAAAAGATCAAAAAAATCGCCGAAAGGCGCATGGGGAAAGCTGCCCGAGACGTAAACTGGATCAAAGGAGATGACAGGTATGTCCCGCAGACTTGGCAAGTTGTCAGCCGGTGCCGCCACCACCGGCATCGTGTTCGGCGCCATCGCCCTGCTCACCGCCGGCACGGCCGCCGCCCTCGCCCCCTACACGACGGGCAAAGTCGCGTACATGTGCAACTTTCCCGCCATCGGCCAGCAGCAACTGGACGTGACGGCCAAGTTCGACGGGCCGGCTTCGGTCGCGTCGGGCGGCACCTTCACGCCGTCGAACATCACGGGTACCGCGACGATCAGCGCCACCATCAACGCGCTGCTCAACAGCGCCAACTACGACGGCGTCCGCGGCAAGGTGAACATGCCGGTCACCGTCACCAACGCCACCCCCGCTTCGGCGACGGTGGCGAACCTCAACGTCCCGACACAGATCAACCCGTACGTGCCGGGACCGCGGACGTTCAACATCGCCCAGGACGCGGGCACCGGTGTTCCCACGTTCACCGCCGGCACGCCCGGCTCCGCGACGGCCTCCCTCGGCACCACGATCAGCGCGCCGCTGGAGTTCCACAAGAAAGACGGTTCCTGGACCGCCTGGAGCTTCAACTGCACGGTGAAGAACACCAACCCGGCACAGAACCGGGCGTTCAGCCCGTCCATCACCATCACCTGATGAACCACCCGTGCGGGGCGGGGACGCCCGCCCCGCACGGTCTTTACCGCCGGTCACGAGAGGAACCCCTATGGGACAGCAGGTTCGCCTGATCCGCCGGGCAGGCGTGGCCTCCGTCATCATGATCAGCGCGGTTTCCACACTCACGGCCGCACCGGCCATGGCCGGCACGTCCTTCGCCACGGGGGCCATCGCCTACATGTGCGGCACTCCGTTCGGCCAGCAACCGCTCGAAGTCAGGATGAACTTCACCGGCCCCGGTTCAGTGGCCGCGGGTGGCACCGTCACCCCGACCGGAATCACCGGGAGCTTCGTCTTCGACGCCACGCTCAACGCCGTGCTCTACGCCTCCAACCGGGACGGCCTTCGCGGGACGGTGACCACACCGGTCACCGGGACGAACGTCACTCCGGCTTCGGTGGCCGTGACGAACCTGAGGATTCCCGAACAGGTCCCGCCGTACGTTCCAGGGCCGCGCACGGTCCAATTCGTCCAGGACGCGAGCACCGTCGTTCCCACCTTCGGGACGAGCACACCCGGCCAGGCGGTCATCTCGCTCGGTCCCACGCTCCGCATCGACGCCGATTTTCACCTGAGGGACGGATCGTGGAGCCCCTGGACGGGTAACTGCACCGTGAAGAACACGAACCCGGCACAGAACCGCGCGTTCAGCCCGGCGATCACGATCAACTGACCGTCAGCGTCGGCGCGAGAGGAATCCTTGTGGGACAGCAGGTTCGCCGGGCAGGCATGGTTTCCGTCATCGTGTCCGGCGTGGCCTCCCTGCTCACCACCGGGCAGGCCTCGGCCGCCACCTCGCACGCGACCGGAACCGTCGTCCACCTGTGCGGTTTCCCCATGATCGGACAGCAACCGCTCGACATCACGGCGAAGTTCGACAGCCCGGGCCCGGTAGCGGCGGGCGGCACCTTCACCCCGGCGGCGATCGCAGGCACCGCGACCTTCAACGCCATCCACAACGCGACGATCTTCAGCGCCGCCAACTACGACGGCCTCCGCGGCAAGGTGACCGCGCCGCTGACCACGACGAACACCACGCCCGCTTCGGCGACCGTCACCGGACTGGACATGCCCGAGCAGATCACCCCGTACGTGCCAGGGCCTCGCACGGTCGGCTTCACGCAGAACGCGGCCACCATCGTCCCCACTTTCACGGCGGGTGCCCCCGGCGAGGCGACCGTCGCGCTCGGCACCACGTTCAAACTCGAAGTCGATTTCCACAAGAGGGACGGCACCTGGACCCCGTGGACGCTCAACTGTACGGTCAAAAACACCGACCCGGCACAGAACCGCGCGTTCGCCCCGGCGATCCCCGTCGTTTGACGCGAGAGGAAACCCAGATGACGCAGCAGGTTCGCCGGACACTCGGGAGGCTTCCCGTGCTGGCGGGAGTGATCCTGCTCGCGGGCGTGAACGGTGCGCTGGCCTCCTCGGCGGCGACCGATCCGACGGTCCCGCCGAAGGCGCCGCTGCAGGGGGCCTCCCCCGCGCGCCAAACTCTGGCGAACACCTGTGTCTTCCCGGATCCGGTCGGCGCACGTCCGGTCACCATGGACGTCCATGCCACCCTGCCCAAGGTCGTCCAAACCGGAAAGCCGGTGCAAGTCAAGGACTTCTCTCTCACCTTCACTCTCGGCGAGGGAGCACTGGGCGCGCTCACCGAGGTGGCGGGCACGGCGACGATCGAGCTCACGGCAGCCCGCGAGGACAAGAAGTCCCAGATTCCGGTGACCCTCGAGATCCCGGCGACCAAGGTGCCCGCCGCCGGTGAGCTGAAGCTGGTCGCGACGGGCAAGGTTCCCGACATCGTGGCGACCCGCTCCGGCGAACTCCGGCTCACCACGGGCGCGCCGTCCCTCGCGCTGACCGCGGAGCAGGCGGACGCGCCGCCAAAACCGGTCAGCTGCACGCAGGCCCCGGATCAGGACACCAAGCTGGGCAGCGTCACCCTGCTGGAGATGGGCGTCGCGAGACCGAAGACCGACAAACCCGGGCAGAAGGCAGGCGCCGGAGCGCACGCCGCGAACGAAGATCCGCCGCCGGACGCCGTGTTCCCCCTGCAGCCCTTCGAGTCGCAAGGCACGTCGTCGGTGGAGAAACTGGGGGCGTTCGTCCGGCTGACCCCCTCGTTCATCTTCAACGCCTTCTACTATCTCTACCCCGCGCCTCCCCATCGCAGCACCGGCTCCACGATCTTGCCGCCGAGCAAGATGACCTTCCTCGGCTTCGGTTTCGTCCCGATCAACGGGACGATGGAGCTTCTGCCGACCGACTACAAAACCGGCAACACCGTCCTCGACGTCGAGACCATGTTGCATGGGGACACCACGACGACAGCCATCGCACGGATCGAACTCTTCGGGAAACTGAGAGACATCACCATCAACGGCGTCCCCCTCGATGTCGGGGCCAACTGCATGACCAGCGAACCGATCGTGTTGAACCTGCGCGGGCCGAATTGGAACGCGTTCACCGGCGGTGTGCTGCGTACCGATCGGCACGATCCAGACCCCGCCTTCAGGGGCTTCACCCTGCCCAAGTTCTCCGGCTGCGGGGTCAAGGAGGACCTCGACTCCCTGCTGAGCGGAATGGGGTCAGGACCGGGGAACCAGGCGTGCATCGGGGTCAACCAGGTAGGCCTTCCTTGGGAGGCCGAACGCAAGTGCCCGAACACGGACCCGCCGGTGGGGCGCCGCTGACCTGGCTCGCGCGAGTGTCATGAAAGGGGCTTTCAGGACGTTTCGTCCCGAAAGCCCCTTTCTGACACCCAGCTGGCTAGTGTCCCGAGATCCTGCATGCTTGACGTGCGGTACGCGTGATCAGACGGCGATCTCACGTGATTGGACGGCGATCTCACGTGCATGCGTGAGATCGCCGTCCAATCACACGAGATCGCCGTCCAATCATGTGTAAGACTTACAGGACATGGACTACGACCCGCTCGGCGTCCACTGTGGACTCTTGCGCGGCACCGGAAGCACGTCCGGCAACGCGTAACCGGCCGGCGCCGAGGCGGGAGCGACCCCGGCCCGCAGCGCGAGTTCCATCTCGAACCGTGCCCCCGGGTCGCGCAGGTGCTTGCCGAAGGTCGCCTGTAGCTGCCGCATGCGGTATCGCACGGTCTGCGGGTGGACCTGGAGCCGCTCGGCGATGTCGACGACGTTGCCCTGGCTGTCGAGCCAGGCGCGAAGGGTTTCGAGCAGCCGTTCCTGCTGTTTCCCGGTCATCTCGGCGAGCGGGGCGAACAGGCGGTCGCGCAGCTGGCAGGTCAGCGCGGAGTCGGCGTTCACGAGCAGCGTCGCGAGGTGTTCTTCGGCGCGGATCACCCGGCGTGCCGGGATGATCCCGCGTTCGGAAAGGTGCAGGGCGTCGCGCGCCCAGCGCAGCGCGTCGGCGACGGAGTCGAGTGGACGGCACGGGCCGATCGACAGCCGGTAGTCCGGCAGCGCGGCCTGCAGGGTGGTCAGGCGCGCGGCGGAGATCTCGCCGGGTACGAGCAGACGCGGTTCGGCACAGTCGAGTTCGGCGAGGACGTCCGAATCGACCACGTTGTGCCGCCGAGGTCTGACGGTGTCGTTGACCGGGTGCAGCACGACCGGGGTCGCGCGCTCGGGCACCGTCCAGCCGGTCAGCTGCGCGAGTTCCGCGATCGCCTTCGTCGGCGCGGGCGGGGTTTCCAGCACCAGGTGCAGCAGTTTCCGGCGCCAGGTGTCCAACGCGCCCGCCGTACGCGCCTTCGCCTCGAGATACCCGTCGAGCGCGACGGACGCGAGTTCGTCCATGAACGCGAGCATCGTGTCGGCCAGTTGCGACATCACGGCGGACGAAAGCCCGCTGCGGCGGCCGACGCGCATCATGCGCCGCCACGAGACGCGTGCGCCGACGCGATAGGCGGACTGCAGGGTGTCGAGGCTGCGGCCTTCCCGCATCTCGTTCTGCCCGAGCCGATGGTGGACCTCGTGGGACTGTTCCTTCGAGACGGTGGGCTCCGCGATCTGGGCGACGAACAGCGTGATCGCGTACTCGACACCCGCGCGGATCGACTTGCCGTACGGCCCGTCGAGCGGACGCGCGTACGCGGGGATGGTCGCCCGGATCTCGTCGACGATCTCGTTGGCGAGACTGCCCAGTTCCGGCCTCAGGATGTCGGCGAGTTTGCGCGGCAGCGCAGCCGGAGACGGAGTGTGTTCGATTCCGCGCTCCAACGACATCGCAGCTCCTTTGCTCCGCCCAGCGTCCGCGCACCGCACAATCGTCGTGAGGTGACAACGAACACATCGCGCACTAGCTCGTAAATGTGTCACCTTCCGCAGAAGAAACCGATTTCTTGTCACCATCGTGACAAATTCACGGGTCATCCCTGAATTTTGATGACAAGTGCCCGGCAAACGCCTCGCGCGATACGTACGAACGGCCGAAGCGGAGTCAGCCGTGACGGAGCGTCACTGCTTTCCGGTGAGCAAATCCCCGAGGGCTTCGAGCACGGGCTCGAGCACGCGTACCTCGGTGCCCGCGCATTCGGTGATCCCGGCGCCTACGACTTCGAAGCCGCTCAGCCCGCGAAGCATCGCCACCAGACGCTCGATCGTCAAGCCACCGGGCTCCGGGTAGTTCAGGCCGTCGAACTCCCCCGGGTCGAGCACGTCGAGGTCGAGGTGGACGTACACCTTGTCCGCGCCGGCCAGTCCGGCGGCGGTGTCGGCGGACTCGACCACCAGGCCCCGGTCGACCACGGCCTGCTCTGCCTCGTCGAAGACCCGCGTCCCGGCGAGGACGACACGACCTGGTTCGACCGGCGGGTTCGCGGCGAAGTCCGGATCACCCTCGCCGAGCAGCGAACGCAGCACCATGCCGTGGAACGCGCCCGACGGCGACGTCGCCGCGGTGTTGAGATCCGCGTGCGCGTCGAACCAGGCGACGCCGAGACCAGGGCCGAAGCGATAGCGCGCGACCCCGATCGGGACGAGTTCGACACCGCAGTCACCGCCGATGGTGAGCACCGGCCCGCCCGGCGCCTCCAGCGCGGCGAGCTGCGCCACCCGGTTCGCTCCGATGAGGACGGCACGGTTGGCGACGCCGTCGACGACCGGCGAGGTCTCGCGGTTCTGCCGGATGTGGTGCACCGGCACGCCAAGGACGTGGCCCGCCAGCTCGGCGAGCGCGACGCAGCCTTCGGGCAACTCCGGCGCACGCTCGGTCAGCGCGCCCTGAAACTGGGGTACGGCGTTGATCAGCACCCGCGACACAGTAGTGCGCCCCAGGAGCCACAGAAACCTCTTGTATCACTGAGCCGGATCCCCACCGGCGGGTCGGGCGGGGCAGGCGAACGGCGGCCGATATCTTGCCGTGATGCAGCGGGTGGTTTTCGATGGTCAGCCCTCAGACGTCGAGCGGGTCGTCGGGAGGACCTCCTACGCCAGGGGCCGCGCCTACGCGCGAAACGGCCACGTGCTCACCATGGCCTGGGATTCGAAGCTCGGCGTCCTCACCGGGCAAGTAAGCGGCAGGGGCGCGGTCTACGAGACCATGGCGGACTTCGGCGACCGACGCGAGACCTTCGAGGCGGGTAGCTGCACCTGCCCGGTCGGCTACAACTGCAAACACGTCGCGGCCCTGGTCCTGACCGCGATCGGCTCCCGCCCGGTTCGAGAAGCCAAGCCGAAGGTCCCCGCCTGGGAGTCGGTGCTGCGGCCGCTGCTCGGCACGGAACCGAAGACCGCGTCCGGCACCATACCGATGGCACTCGAGCTGACCGTCGTTCCCGGCTCGCGGAACCAGCGCGGCAGGCAGGGGCACACGCCGGCGCGGCTTTTCGCCAAACTGATGCAGCCGGGTAAGAAAAAGGGCTGGGTCAGTGGCAACCTGGCCTGGCACTCCGTCGGTTACCTCGGCTATCAAGGCCTCGACCCCACGCACGTGCGCATACTCAACGAGCTGTACGCCCTGTATCAGGCCGGAGGCTACGGCTATCAGTCCTATCAAGCCAAAACGATCGACCTGTGCTCGTTCCAGAGCGGGCGGCTCTGGCCGATCCTGGAGGAGGCACGGGCTGCCGGGTTACGCCTGATCCACTCGCACAAACACCTTGGCGACGTCGTCCTCGCCGAGGGCGCCGAGTACTCGTTGGACGCCATCCAAGCCACGGCGTCCGGGTCACTCTCCATCACGCCTGCCCTCACCGTCGGCGGATACCCGGTCGACGCCGTTCCGCTCGGTTTCTTCGGAACCGAAGGCCATGGGCTGCTGTACAACGAACGCGCGGACGCCGAGGCGGAACCCGATCCCACCCGCCGTCCGCTTCGGCTGGCACGGCTCGCCACGCCCGCCCCTCAGGCACTTCAGCAGCTGGTGCTCGCCAACGAGCGGATCGCGATTCCAGCAAAGCAGGTGACCAGGTTCCGCGAAAGCTACTACCCGCGGCTGCGTCATATCGCGCCGATGATCTCCTCCGACGAGTCGTTCGTCCCTCCGGTGATCTCCGATCCGAAACTGAGGCTGAACGCCGCCTACGGGTCGGGGCACTCGGTCGACCTCAGCTGGGAGTGGACCTACACGGTCGGGGACTCCCTGCTGCACGTCCCGTTGAACCAGGCGGAACAATCGGACAGCGGGTACCGCGACCTCGCCAAGGAAACCGAAATCCTGGCCGGGCTCGACCTCGCCTTAATCTCGAACCAGCCGAAAACTTTGCGTGGCAACGAAACCCTCCACTTCACCACGGAATCGCTGCCGCTGCTCGCGGACCGGCCGGAAATCGACGTCGAGATCAGCGGCGACCCCGCCGACTACCGCGAGGTGAGCGACACGCTGTCGATCGGCGTGTCCACCGAAGAGATCCACGGCGAGACAGACTGGTTCGACCTCGGCATCACGATCACCGCCGAGGGCCGCGAGGTCCCGTTCACCGAGGTGTTCCTGGCTCTGGCCGCGGGGCATCCCCATCTGTTGCTGCCGGACGGCGCCTACTTCTCCCTGGAGAAGGCCGAACTGCGGACCTTGCGCACCCTGATCGAAGAAGCGCGCGCCTTGCAGGACTCGCCTGGCGACCCGCTGCGGATCAGCCGGTACCAGGTCGGTCTCTGGGACGAACTGGCCGCGCTCGGCGTCGTCGGCCGCCAGGCGAAGCAGTGGCAGCGCCAGCTCGACGCGCTGCGCTCGGTCGACACCGTCGACGTCGTCGAACCGCCGGACACACTCGACGCGACCCTGCGCCCGTACCAGCTCGATGGGTTCCGCTGGCTGACTTTCCTGTGGAGGTTTCAGCTCGGCGGCATCCTCGCGGACGACATGGGGCTCGGCAAGACACTGCAGTCGCTGGCGCTGATCTGCCACGCCAAGCAGCAGGACCCCGATCTCCCACCGTTCCTGATCATCGCGCCGACCAGCGTCGTGTCGAATTGGGCTGCCGAATCGGCGCGGTTCTCCCCTGGACTGAACGTGGTGGCGATCTCGGACACCGCGCGACGCCGGGGTACGGCCCTCGACGAGATCGCCGAGGGCGCGGACCTCGTCGTCACCTCACATACCTTGTTCCGGCTCGACTTCGACGATTACGCCGCACTGTCCTGGTCGGGGCTGATCATGGACGAAGCGCAGTTCGCCAAGAACCACCACTCGCGGATCTACCAATGCGCGCGAAGGCTGCCGGCACCGGTCAAGCTCGCGATCACCGGCACCCCGATGGAGAACAGCCTGATGGAACTGTGGTCGCTGCTGTCGATCACCGCGCCGGGCCTGTTCCCCCACCCCACGCGGTTCGCCGAGTTCTACGCGCGCCCGATCGAGAGGGACGGCGACACCGACCTGCTCGCCCAGCTGCGACGGCGGATCAAACCGCTGATCACCCGTCGCACCAAGGAACAGGTGCTCACCGATCTGCCCGCGAAACAGGAGCAGATCCTCGAAGTCGAGCTGCCGCCGCGGCACCGCAAGATCTATCAAACGCATTTGCAACGGGAACGGCAGAAGGTGCTCGGCCTGATCGACGACCTCAACCGGAACCGGTTCACCATCCTCCGCTCCTTGACTCTGCTTCGGCAGCTGAGCCTGCACGCCGGGCTGGTGGACGAGAAGCACCGGAATCTCGCCAGTGCCAAGGTCGACGCCCTCCTCGAACAACTCGGCGACGTCGTGGCCGGGGGGCATCGGGCGCTGGTGTTCAGTCAGTTCACCGGGTTCCTCGACATCGTTCGCACCCGGCTGGACGCCGAAGGTGTCGAATACTGCTATCTCGACGGGAAGACGCGGAACCGGGCGTCGGTGCTCAAGAGATTCAAAGAGGGAACGGCGCCGGTGTTCCTGATCAGTCTCAAAGCGGGCGGGGTCGGGCTGAACCTGACCGAGGCGGACTACTGTTTCCTGCTCGACCCGTGGTGGAACCCGGCGACCGAAGCACAGGCCGTGGACCGGACGCATCGCATCGGGCAGACCCGCAACGTGATGGTCTATCGCCTCATCGCCAAGGACACCATCGAAGAAAAGGTGATGGCGCTCAAGGAGAAGAAGGCCGAGCTGTTCGCCGGTGTGATGGACGACGGCAACGCGTTCGGTGGCTCACTCGACGCCGACGACATCCGCGGCCTGTTCGGCTGAGCTGAAGGGGACTTTCCCCTCGTAAGACGCGACGAAGGGGCCCTTCACCGCATCGCATGCGGTGAAGGGCCCCTTCGGCTCACGTCACTCCAGGACCAGCAGCAGGTCTCCGCCTTCGACCTGCTGGACGGCGTTGATCGCGCGCCGCGACACCTTGCCGCCCGTGGAAGCGGTGATCGAGGCCTCCATCTTCATCGCCTCGATGGTCGCGACCGTCGCACCCGCCTCGACCTCGTCGCCCTCGGACACCTGCAGTGTGACCACGCCCGCGAACGGCGCGGCGACCTGCTTCGGATCGGACTTGTCGGCCTTCTCCGTCGCCGGGATGTCCGACGCGATCGAGGTGTCGCGGACCTGGATCGGGCGCAACTGGCCGTTGAGGGTGGACATCACCGTGCGCAGACCGCGCTCGTCGGCCTCGCCGATGGCCTCCAGCTCGATCAGCAGCCGGACACCCTGCTCCAGGTCGACCGAGTACTCCTCGCCAGGGCGCAGCCCGTAGAAGAAGTCCTTCGACGGCAAGACCGAAGTGTCACCATACTGCTCGCGGTGCGCCTCGAAGTCCTTCGTGGGCCCGGGGAACAGCAGCCGGTTCAGCGTCGAACGCCGGTTCTCGGCCAGCCCCTGGCGGTCCTCTTCGGACAGTTCCTGCACCGGCTTCGGCTTCGCGCGGCCTTCGAGGGCCTTGGTGCGGAACGGCTCCGGCCAGCCACCGGGCGGGTCGCCCAGCTCACCGCGCAGGAAGCCGATCACCGAGTCGGGGATGTCGAACTTGTTGGGCTCCGCCTCGAAGTCCTCCGGCGAAACGCCGGCGCCGACGAGGTGCAGCGCGAGGTCACCGACCACTTTGGACGAAGGCGTGACCTTCACCAGATGTCCGAGGATCCGGTCCGCGGCCGCGTACATCGCCTCGATGTCCTCGAACCGCTCGCCGAGGCCGAGCGCGATCGCCTGCGTGCGCAGGTTCGACAGCTGCCCGCCCGGGATCTCGTGGTGGTACACGCGCCCGGTCGGCGACGCGAGACCGGCCTCGAACGGCGCGTAGATCTTGCGCACGCTCTCCCAGTACGGCTCCAAGTCACCGATGGCCTGCAGGTCCAGCCCGGTCGGCCGGTCCGAGTGGTCGGTGGCGGCGACCAGTGCCGACAGCGACGGCTGCGAGGTCGTGCCCGCCATGGAGGCGACGGCGCCGTCGACGGCGTCCGCCCCCGCCTGGATCGCGGCGAGGTAGGTGGCCAGCTGCCCACCGGCCGTGTCGTGCGTGTGGATGTGCACCGGGAGGTCGAACTCCTTGCGCAGCGCGGAAACCAGTCGTGCCGCCGCCGGTGCCCGCAGCAGGCCCGCCATATCCTTGATGGCCAGGACGTGCGCCCCCGCGCCGACGATCTGCTCCGCCAGCTTGAGGTAGTAGTCCAAGGTGTACAGCTTCTCGGCCGGATCCGAAAGGTCCGAGGTGTAGCAGAGCGCCACCTCGGCGACCGCGGAACCGGTCTCGCGGACGGCTTCGGTCGCCGGGCGCATCTGCTCCACGTCGTTGAGCGCGTCGAAGATCCGGAAGATGTCGATACCGGTCGCCGTCGCCTCCTCGACGAAGGCGTGGGTCACCTCGGTGGGGTACGGCGTGTAGCCGACGGTGTTGCGGCCTCGCAGCAGCATCTGCAGGCAGATGTTCGGCACCGCTTCCCGCAGCTTCGCCAGCCGCTCCCACGGGTCTTCCGCCAGGAAGCGAAGGGCGACGTCGTAGGTCGCGCCGCCCCAGCACTCCAGCGAAAGCAGCTGCGGCGTGGTCCGCGCGACGACCGGCGCGACGGCGAGCAGGTCCTTCGTCCGCACGCGGGTGGCGAGCAGCGACTGGTGCGCGTCACGGAAGGTGGTGTCGGTGACACCGATGGTCGGCGACTCCCGCAGCCAGCGGGCGAAGCCGTCCGGGCCGAGTTCGGTGAGCTTCTGCTTCGAGCCGGGCGCCGGTTCGAGGTCCTTGGGCAGCTTCGGCAGCTTGACCTGCGGTTCGAGGGTGCGCGGACGCTCGCCGTGCGGCTTGTTGACCGTCGTGTCGGCGAGGTAGGTCAGCAGCCGCGTCCCACGGTCGGCCGAGTGGCGCGCGGTGAGCAGATGCGGGCGCTCCTCGATGAACGAGGTCGTGACGCGGCCTTCGCGGAAGTCCGGGTCGTCGAGGACGGCCTGCAGGAACGGGATGTTCGTGGCCACCCCGCGGATCCGGAACTCGGCGACGGCACGGCGGGCGCGGCCGACGGCGGTCTGGAAGTCACGGCCACGGCAGGTGAGCTTCACCAGCAGCGAGTCGAAGTGCGCGCTGATCTCGGTGCCGGAGAACGCGGTCCCGCCGTCGAGGCGGATACCGGAGCCGCCGGGCGAGCGGTACGCGCTGATCATCCCGGTGTCCGGGCGGAAACCGTTGGCGGGATCCTCGGTGGTGATGCGGCACTGCAGGGCGGCGCCGCGCAGGTACACCTTGTCCTGCGAGAGCCCGAGGTCGTCGAGTGTCTCGCCGGAGGCGATACGCAGCTGCGACTGGACGAGGTCGACATCGGTGACCTCCTCGGTCACCGTGTGCTCGACCTGGATCCGCGGGTTCATCTCGATGAAGACGTGGTTGCCGTCCTTGTCGAGCAGGAACTCGACGGTGCCGGCGTTGCGGTAGCCGATCTGGCGGGCGAACTTCACCGCGTCGGCGCAGATCTGATCCCGCAGTTCGGACGGCAGGTTCGGCGCCGGGGCCAGCTCGATGACCTTCTGGTGCCGTCGCTGGACCGAGCAGTCGCGCTCGAAGAGGTGGATCACGTTGCCCTCGCCGTCGGCGAGGATCTGGACCTCGATGTGGCGGGGCTCGACGACGGCCTTCTCGATGAACACCGTCGGGTCGCCGAAGGCCGACTCGGCCTCGCGCGCGGCGGCCTCGATGGACTCGCGCAGCACCGCCGGGTCACCGACGCGGCGCATCCCGCGTCCGCCACCGCCGGCGACGGCCTTCACGAAGACCGGGAAGCCGATCTTCTCGGCCGCGGCGATCAGCGCGTCGATGTCGGAGGACGGCTCGGAGGAGCCCAGCACCGGAACCCCGGCCTCGCGAGCGGCCTTGACCGCGCGGGCCTTGTTCCCGGTCAGCTCGAGGATGTCCGCGCTCGGCCCGACGAAGGTGATGCCCTCTTCCTCGCACGCGCGCGCGAGGTCCGGGTTCTCGGAGAGGAAGCCGTAGCCGGGGTAGACGGCGTCCGCGCCCGCCTTCTTGGCGGCCGCCACGATCTCCTCGACCGACAGATAGGCCCGCACCGGATGACCGGGTTCGCCGATCTCATAGGCCTCGTCGGCCTTCAGCCGGTGGAGCGAATTGCGGTCTTCGTGCGGGAACACAGCCACCGTGCCCGCGCCGAGCTCGAATCCGGCGCGGAACGCGCGGATGGCGATCTCACCCCGGTTGGCGACCAGTACCTTGCGGAACATGCCGGTCCTTCCCATCTTCGGATCGGTAGGTGGGGCACGTTACCTGCTCGGTCTCGGACGGCGGGAGTTGTTGCCCAGGTGATGGACGTCATCCCCGCCCGAGTTGCGCGCCAGGACTCTGGAGCAACCGGTTCGCCGTGCCCGCGTGGACACCGGTCAGCACGTCGGCCGAAGCGAGGTCCACGAGCACCTTCGTGACGTCCGTCGCCGAGACCGCGGGGTGCAGGGCGCGGTACAGCGCGGCCACCCCGGCGACGTGCGCGGCGGCCGACGAGGTCCCGCTGAGCAGCCTGCCGCCGCTGCCGCCGACGTTGGGTCCCGGCACGTCCACGCCGGGAGCGAACAGGTCGACGACCTGGCCCTGATTCGATGTCGGGTCGATCCGGTCACTCGCGTCGGTCGAGCCGACGGTGAGCGCCTCGGCCACCCTGGCGGGTGAGAACTGCCCCGCGTCGGTGGCCTCGCCGCCCGCCGGAAGGGCGACCGGGACGACCGCCGCGAGCGCGCGGACGGCGGCGTCGAGCCGGTCGTTGGGCGCGCCGCCGATGCCGAGGACGGCGACCGCGGGCTGCCGTGCGTTCTGCGTCACCCAGTCGATACCCGCGATGATCTTGTTCATCGACCCGCCACCCTGCGCGTCGACCACCCGGACCGGGACGATCTGCGCGCCCTTCGCGACGCCGAACGTCCTCGACGCGGCGACGCCCGCCAGGTAGGTGCCGTGGCCGTTGGTGTCGGAGGTGTCCGTGCCGCCGTCGAGGAAGTCCTTACCGGGCTTCACCCGTCCGACGAAGTCCGGATGCGCCGCGTCGACGCCGCTGTCGATCACGTAGACGGTGACGTCCTTGGCGTCGGTCTCGTAGTGATAGAGCTGATCCAGGCCCGTTCGCTGGTCGATCCGGTCCAGCCCCCAGTTCGGCGGGTTCTGCTGGACTTCCGTCGCGGAGGCGGGCTGCGCCAGAAGCACCACGAGGGGCAGCGCGGCCATGACCCGTACCAGTCGAATGATCATGCCTCGGGCCTACGCCTGTCACTCGCGGGTGGCAACCTCAACCTCCGGTCGTCACCCGATCGGTTGGGGCTGGTCGGAGGTGAGGTGTCCACTGACCGTCGATTCCGGGAAGCAGACCAATGCGTCGAAGGCGTTGACGACATCGACGGGGTTGAACATATGCGCGTGACGGATGCTCTGGGGTCCCTCGGTTCCGCGTCGCGCGCGGAGGTCCATCAGCCCAGGCCCCTCGGCTTCGACGCTGCCGTCGGCGGGTGCGTCGAGTTCCTGGCGGTACACGGTGAAACCGAGCCGAGCGGCCGGATCCGGCTTGAGGCCGGTGGTCTCACCTTCGACCGCGGTGAGCGCCAGCGCGAAGTAGTCGTCGCCGAACTCGGCCGCGAGGTGTGTTCCGGCCGAGGGTGAGGTGAGTCCGGGGAACGGCGAGAACGGCACACGCTGCAAGTGTCCGTTGTGGAGCATCACGACGATCTTCGTGTCGTCGCCGTGCAGCCGCCTGATCAGTCGCACGGTTTCGGCAAGGTACGTGTCGCGCGAACCGCTCTGCAGGGCGGGTGCGTCGCCGGACATCATCGCGGCCACCTCGGCGAGGTAGGTGTCGACGCGCAGTGCGCCTTCGGCGTGGTGCTCCGCGACGGCTTGCGCATCGGTGTTCCCGTACACTGGGCGCAACGAGGTGAGATGCGCCTTGAGCCTGGTGAGCGCCGCGGTGGCCCTGTCTTTCGCGACCGCGTCGAGTGCGGCGTACTTGGCCGGGGATTCCGCGCTGCTGACCGACGCGTAACCCGCTGTCGCCTCGATCGCCGCGTCGACAAGGCTCACGGCAGGCTCGTCCACAGTGGACAGATAGGCGCGGACGGCTGCCAGCGATGGCACGGGCGAGCCCGCGGAACTCGGCACGTCGAGGCCGAAGTACCGGACGTCGCCGCGTTCGCGAAGCCAGGTCAGCATTTCGTGCGCCTCGGGCGACTCGCCGAGCGAGAAGGTGAAGCCGTCGCGGCCGATGTCGGTGACGTCTCCAGGAGCGCCGTTCAGCCACTCGTCGACGAGCTTCCCCTCGGCGAAACCGGATTCGAAACCGACCACGCGGAAACCGCGATGCTCGACGAGGTGGCGGAGCAAACGATTGCGCAGGTCCCCGAACTCGTGGAGGTGGTGGTTGTTCTCACCGATGGCGACGATCTTCGCGTCCCCGATGATTTCGGCGATCTTCGCTGGGTCTGACATACTGGCCACACTAACGCAACAGGAGTAGCAATTGGCAACCTCCGGTACCCAGCGGCCCGGTGGCCGGACCGAACGCACGCGCCAGGCCGTTCTGCACGCCACCCTCGAACTGCTGGCCGAACGCGGCTTCAGCGAACTGACCGTGGACGCGGTCGCCGAGCGGTCCGGCGTGCACAAGACGACGGTGTACCGGCGGTGGACGTCATCGGACGGCCTCGTCGCCGCCGCGCTGCAGATGGGCGCGGAGGATGACTGGAAGGCGCCCGACACCGGATCTCTCGAGGACGATCTGTACGGGGTGGCGGCCGAGGTGGTGCGATACTTCACCGAGCCGGCGCTGAAGGAACTGCCGACGGCGTCGGTACTGGCGGCCTTCCAGTCGCCGCAGGCGGCCGAGGCACTCCACGATTTCTATCAGGACCGGCATGTGCGGATGGCGCCGATCGCGGAGCGGGCCGTCGCGCGGGGCGAGGTCCCTCCCGGCACGGATGGCGACGAGATGATCCGGGCGGTGTGCGGACCGCTGTTCTACCGGCTGTTCTTGTCGCGGGAGGGTGTCACGGTGGCGGACGCCCGGGTCACGGCACGGGCGGTGGCGGTGGCGGCGCGGGAAGGCGCTTTTGTGCCGGGTCCGTGAAGGACTCCTTGAGGGACTCTCGGTCCCTCAAGGAGTCCTTCACGGACCGCGATCCCGTTAGGCCTTCGCCGGCTTTCTGAACGCGGCGAAGCCGGTGACGACGGCGAGCGCCAGCACCGCCCCCAGTGCGGTCCACCAGCCCGCACCGGTCACGGACGAACTGCTCGGGAGCGCGTAGGACAGCACGCACACCATGACGAGGCCGCCCCCGGCAACACCGCCGAGGAAGGCGGTCCCGAACGCCGCCGGCCGCAGAAGCGCGCCGAGCACCGTCCCGAGCAGGAGAACCACCGAGACCATGAGGTAGCTCGCGGCCTCGTCGGCGCGACTCGACGAGTAGCCGATCAGCTCGCCCGCCTGGATCGCCAGCCCGGCCATGGTGACGACGGCGAGAACGATGGCGGTCACGGCGAAATTGTCACGAGGTTTGCCCAGTCCGAGCCGGAAACTCCGGTCACGCCGCAGCGCGACCAAGGCGCAGATGGCGGCGATGAGCAGGCACCCGTCGGCGAGCACGAAGACGGCCGAGCCGGACGGGGTCGCCGTGAGCAGCGCCAGCCCGCACAGCGATCCCGGACCGATCATCCGGCGCGTCTTCGGGGCGAGCATCGCGACCGCCACACCGAGAGCGAGCACGACGAGCGGGATCACGGTCCAGCCACCGTCCTCGAAGAAATCCTCCATGCTGCCACCGAGTGTGGACGCGATGACCACCAGGTAGATCGCGGCCACGATCGCGAACCCGCCTGCCACGCGGGTGAACGGATCGGCCTTGGCCCGTGGAACCACGGATCCGGCCTGCCGCACGGGTTCGGGCGGCGGCGGGAGAACGGGAACCGGCGCTGGTTCAGGTTCCGGCGCGGGTGCCGGACGCGTCGCCGGTTCCTGGACGAGCTGCCCCTCGACCCGCACCACCAGTTCCCCGGTCGGCCCGGTCACGGTGATTTGCCCGTCGAACGCCCCGATCTCCAGTAGATCCAGTGAAATGTCGGCTCCGCCGGCGACTTCGGTCACCTGCAGCCAGGCATGCGACGACGCGAACCGGCAGGCCCGCGCGATCGGCGGTCCCTCCAGCCGGATCCTCGCCACCGGACGCGATCCTCGGACGACTTCACCGAAGCGCACCACGTCGGACTCGGCGCGCACCCGTGCTTCCCGGCGGGCGAGATCGGCGGCCTCGGCGAGGTGCTGGATGTCGGTCTGCGCCATCGTGGTGAGGACTTCGTGGGCTCCGATGGCGACGGAGAGGTTGTCGCTCGCCAGCCGCCGCTGGAGTTCCGTCACCGCGCCGAGGCGGGTGAACATGTTCGGATCCTCGCTCGCCGCGCGCAGATCGGCGGGGACCGGGGCCGGTTTGATCCGGCGGCGCCTGCTCCTGGCCAGATACAGCTCGCCCTGCATCTCGATGTCGCGGCTGGGCGTCTGGTTCGGGTTCCGCTCGCGGACACTGTCGAACAGGTAGTCGTAGAGCTCGCCGAGCGCGATCCAGCCGTCTTCGTCACGGTCCGCGTCGCCCGTCCGGAGACCGTCGACCAGTGCCGAGGTGAACACCGACGGCCGGACGTGGTCGTCGGCGAGGTGATCACCCTCGAAGGCGTACTCGATGGAGTTCGACGCGGTGATCACCGCACGGCCACGGCCGCCGAAACCGCCGCCGGGGAACGCGTCGAGCACGTTGGCCTCACCGGAGGCGCGTACCGCGACCCCTTGGCTGAATGCGCCGCCGTAGCAGCAATCCAGCAGGAGAACGATGCTCCGTGACCGGCTCATCCGCATACAGCGCTGGACGAAGTCGGCGGGAACGGCACTCGACGCCAGCCGCTCCGGCCGGGTGTTGCGCGCGGCGAAGAACAGCTCACCGGACTCGCTTTTCAAGCCGTGACAAGAGAAATGCACCAGCAGGACGTCGTCCGGCGCGCTGTCGGCGAACAGGTCCTCGACCCGGCTCGCGATCACGTGCGCGGTCTCGTCGCGCACCACCTGGACGTCGAACTCGCTGATGTCGCGGTCGGCGAGGACCTCGGCGAGCGCTTCGGCGTCGGCCGCCGGGGACCGAAGCGCGCTCAGCCCGGGGTTGTCGTACTCCCCGTTGGCGATGATCAAGGCCCGCCGCTCGCCGGTCATGACGCCGAATGCCTGCTCACGAAGAGGTCGACAAGCTTGTCCTGGTCGGTGAGGCTCGCTTCGGACAGCTCCAGCACGTCGCCGTCGATCTCCAGCCGGACCGTGCGTTTGACCCGGCCGCCGCGCGAAAGCCATTCCCGCACGGCCGTGACGACCGAGCGCAGACCCTCGGCGGACTGTCCCAGCGTGACCAGCAGTCCGCCCACCGTCGCGACATCGAAGGCGCGCGAGCCGAGCGGCGCCGGACCGGCGGGCAGCGCCTTGACCTCGGCGACCCCGCGATCGATCAGTTCGCTTCGGAGGTACCCGGCGAGCTGATCGACCCGCTCGGCGTCGGCCCCGTCCTCACCGAGCTGAACCCGCACCGCTGACGTCATCCCCAGCCTCCCTCGCGCGCACAGAACGAGGCTGTGCAGAACAAGGAAAGCCCTTGGCCCGTCCGGCTACAAGGTCCGATCGGGCAGAGATGTTCACGTCAGCTTTTTTCCAGATACTCCACACGATCTTCATCGACGACGTCGGCGATCATATGCGCGAGCCCCAGGTAATTCCCCAAAGCCGGATCCTTCTCGACGATTTCCAACGCGCGAGCCCTCGCCTCGGCGATGACGTCCTCGTCCTGCAGGAGCGACAGCAGTTTCAGGGTCGACTTCTTGCCCGACTGCGCGGCACCGAGGATGTCGCCCTCGCGGCGCAGTTCCAGGTCCATTCTGGACAGTTCGAAACCGTCCGTCGTGGACTCGACGGCGGCGAGCCGCTCGCGAGTGATCGTCCCGTCCAGGGTCTCGGTGACCAGCAGGCACAGCCCCGGCACACTGCCCCGGCCGACCCGGCCACGCAGCTGGTGCAGCTGGCTGATGCCGAACCGGTCGGCGTCCATGATCACCATCGCGGTCGCGTTCGGCACGTTCACACCGACCTCGATCACCGTGGTCGCGACGAGCACGTCCAGGTCACCCTTGGCGAACGCCCGCATCACGGCGTCCTTGTCGTCGGCGTGCATCCGGCCGTGCAGGACCCCGATCTTCAACCCCTTCAACGGTCCTTCGGCCAGCTCGGGTGCCACCTCGAGTACCGCGAGCGCCGGCCGCTTGTCGCCCTTGTCCGACGCCGGTTCGTCGCCGATGCGCGGGCAGACGATGTAGGCCTGGTGCCCCTTGCCGCATTCCTCGCGGACCCGCTGCCACGCCCTGTCCAGCCACGCGGGCCGCTCCGCGACCGGCACGACCGAGGTCGCGATCGGCGACCGGCCGACCGGCATCACGCGCAGGGCGGAGATCTCCAGGTCGCCGTAGACGGTCATCGCGACCGTACGCGGGATGGGCGTCGCCGTCATGACGAGCACGTGCGGGCTGGTCTCGTCGGAGCCGCGGGAGCGCAGCGCGTCCCGCTGCTCCACCCCGAAGCGGTGCTGTTCGTCGACCACGGCCAGGCCGAGGTCGGCGAAGGACACCGTGTCCTGGATCAGCGCGTGGGTGCCGACGATGATCCCGGCCTCGCCGCTGACCGTCTCCAGCAACGCCTTCTTGCGTTCCTTGGCACCCATCGAACCGGTCAGCAGGGTCACCCGGGTCGCGTTGTCCGCGCCGCCGAGTTCACCGGCCTGCCCGAGGTCGCCGAGCATCTCGCGCAACGACCTCGCGTGCTGCGCGGCGAGGACCTCGGTGGGCGCCAGCATCGCCGCCTGCCGCCCGGAATCGACTACCTGCAACATCGCGCGCAGCGCCACCACGGTCTTGCCGGAACCGACCTCGCCCTGCAGCAGCCGGTTCATCGGGTGCTCGGTGGACAGATCCCGGGAGATCTCCTCGCCGATCTCCTGCTGGCCCGAGGTCAGCGCGAACGGGAGCCGCTTGTCGAAGGCGTCGAGGATGCCGCCCTCGGTGTGCGGGCAGGCTTTCGCGGGCCGGGAGACCAGGGAATGCCGTCGCTGCGCGAAGATCAGCTGCACCGCCATGGCTTCGTCCCATTTGAGCCTGCGGCGCGCGGAGTTCAGCGCGTCCCAGCCCGACGGGCGGTGGATGCCACGCAGCGCGCTTTCGAGGTCCGGCAGGCCGTACCGGGCGAGCAGTTCGGTCGGCATCGGGTCCTCGTCGACCTCCAGCACGTCCAGCACCTGCCGCACGCTCTTGGCGATCACCCAGGTCGGGATCCCCTGGGCCGCCGGGTAGACCGGGATGATCTCGGCGAGGAAGTCGTCCAGCGCCTCGGCTTCCCGGTCGGCTTCGAACAGCTCGTACTCGGGGTTCGCCAGCTGCAGGACGTCACGGAAGGCGGTGACCTTGCCCGCGAAGAGTCCGTTCTTGCCGGGCACGAGGTCCTTTTCGCGCCAGGCCTGGTTGAAAAAGGTGCACTGCAGGCGGCGTTTGCCGTCGGTGATCACCATTTCGAGCAGCGTGCCGTTGCGGGCCTTCATCCGGCGCTTGTTGACCCGCTCGATCCGCGCCATCACGGTCGCGTGCTCACCGAGTTCAAGCCCGGCGATGTCGGTGAGCTGGCCGCGTTCGGCGTAGCGGCGAGGGTAGTGGCGCAGCAGGTCGCTGACCGTCTCGATCTTGAGGCCCTTGGCGAGTGCCTTCGCCGTCGCCGCGCCCACGACCAGCTTCAGGTCCGCGCGCAGGTTCGTCATGCGGTCACTCCACCCCCATCAGCAGCACGGCGTCGGGCTGGCCGCCGGCGTAACTCGTCAACTCGATCTCGGGATGTTCCAGGCGGAGCTGATCGGCGACCTCGCCGGGCAGCCGGACCGGCACGTCGACACCGGTCAGCACGGTGACCAGCTCGCCGCCGAGGGCCAGCATCCGGTTCAGCACGCTGACCGCGGCCGCGACCAGGTTCGTCTCCGAGGCGGGCGCGGGCTCGATCAGCACGACCTCGCCGTCCACGAGGCCGACGACGTCGCCGGCCTGCGCCCTGCCCACCCAGGTTAGCGACTCCTCCTGCGCGATCCGCAGCTCACCACGCCTGGTGGCGGCGGCCGCTTCCGCCATCGCGACGACGTCGTCGTTGGTGCGGCGGTCCGGGTCGTGCACGGCCAGCGCGGCCAGCACCTGAACGGGGGAGACGCACGGGATGACGACGACGTCGCGGTCCGCGGCCATCGCGTGGCCCGCCGCCGCGTCGGCGGCCGCCGTCAGCCGCTGGCCGCCGGGGAGGACGGTGACGTGGTGCCCGGCGGCCTCGTTGATCAGGCCCAGCATCTCTTCGACCGTCGGCGAGCCCCCCGGCGGCACGGACAGCACCGCGACACCCTCGGCCCGCAGCAGTTCGGCCAGCTGCCCGCCGTGGACCACGGCGACCACCGAGCGGTCGATACCGCCGCCGACCTCGACCGGCGTGGGCGTGATCAGCGGTTCGACCCGAACTTTCCGGGGGCGGCCCAGCTCGATCCCGGCCTCCAGCGCCGCGCCGATGTCCGCGCAGTGCACGTGGACGGCGAAGCTTCCCGCGCCGTCACCCGCCACGGTGACGCTGTCGCCGAGCCCGCTGAGGGTTTTGCGCAGCGCGGGGAGGCTTTCCTCTTCGACGCCGTCGAGCAGGTACATGACCTCCCACGCCGTCGGTGCCTCGATCGTGTGGTGGTGATGCGCCTCGAGCGGGTGTGCCGGCTCGGTGACGCCGCCGGAGAGCACGCCGGAAAGGGCGTCGAGGACCGCGACCAGGCCGCGGGCACCCGCGTCGACCACCCCGGCCACGGCCAGCACGGGCAGCTGTTTGGGGGTCTCCTCCAGAGCCTCGGCGGCGACACTCGCCGCCGAGGCGGCCACCTCTTCGAGTGACCCGGTCGCGTCGCGGACGGTCGCGGCGACGGTGTGGAGGACGGTCAGGATGGTCCCGGCGACCGGACGGCTCACCGCACCCGTGGCGGCCCTGTCCGCGCACCCGAGCGCCTCCGCGAGCCCAGGTCCGTCGATCTCCCTGGCCGCCGCCGACTCGGCGATCCCGCGCACGACCTGCGACATGATCACGCCGGAGTTGCCCTTGGCCGCGGCGACCGCGCCCCTGGCGAAGACCGCCAGCGCCTCGGCGGCGGTCCTCGGCTCGGCCTCCGCCAGCGCGTCGCGGGCCGCGGTCATGGTGAACAGCAGGTTGGAGCCGGTGTCGGAGTCGGCGACCGGGTAGACGTTGATGCCGTCGATCACCGGCCGCAGCACCGACAGGCTGTGCACACAGGCCGCCGACCAAGCCGACACCGCCGCCACGTCCAGCACCCGCACGCCGTAACCTCCTCGCTGTTCCAGCGAGGGTATCGACCCGGTGCCGGAGGGCTCTGAGCCACTGGTTACTATGGTCGAGTTGCCCAGCGTGCTGGGCACCATTCTTTCGTCCCATATCCAGAGGAGTTCGACGTGGCTGCCGTGTGCGACGTCTGTGGCAAGGGACCGGGCTTTGGCAAGTCGGTCTCGCACTCCCACCGGCGTACCAACCGCCGGTGGAACCCGAACATCCAGACCGTTCACGCCAAGATCGGTCTGTCCCAGCGCAAGCGCCTGAACGCCTGCACCTCGTGCATCAAGGCGGGCAAGGTCGTTCGCGGCTGAGCCGGGGTTTTGGGGAATGGCGGGTGCTCTTCGGAGCACCCGCCATTTTTTATGCCCGTTTAGTCCTCTGGTTGCGGTAGTTGCGCGTGCAAGTACCGCAACTAGAGGACTACTTGCGGGGGGTCGGTCAGGGGAGCTTCCAGTCCACGGGACCGGCGCCCTGGTCGGCGAGCAGCTGGTTCGCCCGGCTGAAGGGACGCGAGCCGAAGAACCCGGCGTGCGCCGAAAGCGGGCTCGGGTGGGCCGACTCGATGCACGGCACCTTCCCCAGCATCGGCTTCAGGTTCCGCGCGTTGCGGCCCCACAGGATCGCCACCATCGGCTCGTCCCGCGCCGCGAGGGCCTTGATGGCCTGCTCGGTGACGTCCTCCCAGCCTTTGCCCTGGTGCGAGTTCGACTTGCCCGGCTGCACCGTCAGCGCCCTGTTGAGCAACAGGACACCCTGGTCGGCCCACGGCGTCAGGTCGCCGTTCGACGGCAACGGATGCCCGAGGTCCTCGCAATACTCCTTGTAGATGTTGATCAGGCTCTTCGGGATCGGCCGGGTGTCCGGCGCCACCGAGAAGCTCAGCCCGACGGCGTGCCCGGGCGTCGGGTACGGGTCCTGGCCGACGATCAGCACCCGGACGTCGTGGAACGGCTGCTGGAAGGCCCGCAGCACATGTTCCCCGGCCGGGAGGTAGGTCCGGCCCGCGCCGATCTCCGCGCGGAGGAACTCTCCCATCGCGGCGACCTGAGGCGCCACCGGTTCGAGGGCTTGCGCCCAGCCTGCTTCGACGATGTCCTGCAGCCGTCGTGCGGTCACGGCGAGCGAGCTTACCCAGGCCGGTCGGGGCCGGTTCTTCCGCCCGCGTTGAGACGCCGGTCACCAGCGAGTGCGCTCTACTCCACGGGTTTCGCGTGATCGGAGAGCGAACTCGCGTGCTTAGACGGCGATCTCGCGTGATTGGAGGGGGAAGACGCTGGTCCAGCCGCCGGAATTCGACCCGGAACCGGGCCGCACGCTCGACATACCCGTCGACGACCATTCCCGCCGTCCTCGACGACAGTTCCGTTCGGCACCACCGATCCCGACGCGATCAGGCAGCCCTCGCCGATCTCGATGTGTCCGTGGTCGCCCCGCAACACCGTCTACGGCCACACCGAAGCGAACGCCGCGATCCGGACGTCGCCGATCACCGTCGCGTCGGGGTGGACGTAGGCGGCCGGGTGGATCGAGGGTTCGAGGTCGCCCAGTGCGTAGACCGGCTTGCGTTCTCCTAGACCAGCGCCTTGCCGAAGCAGATGTTCTCCGGTTCGTCCTTGTAGTACCCGAAACTCGGTATCTCCCGGTAACCCGCCGACCTGTACAGCGCGATGGCCTCCGGCTGCTTGTCACCTGTCTCGAGCACCATGCGCAGCCGTCCGGCCTCGGTGGCAGTCCGCTCCAGGCCGGCGAGGATCGCCCGCGCGATCCCTCGCCCCCGTGCCGAGGCCAGCACGAACATGCGCTTGATCTCGGCGTCGCCGGGCAGCAAGGGGTCGGGCCCGTCATGCGACCGCCAGGCGCCGCACGCGACCGGGGCGTCATCGAGGTACGCGGCCAAGAACAGTCCCCGCGGCGAGGCGAACTGGGCCGGATCCATCGGCGTCGCGTCTTCGCTGCCGTACCGGGCGGCCAGCTCGAGCTGGGCTTCGGCCAGCAGCTTCACCGCGTCGGGGTGGTCATAGGGCAGCACACGAAGGTCCATGAGCGCGAGATTAGCGAGCAGCCGTGCCGCGGGGAAAGCTCGTGCCGTCCGGGATCGGCCCATACGGACGCCGCGTGATCGGCACTGTCGCCGAAGCCGTTCCGCACCTGGGGTTCCGGTCATGTCGACCGAAGCCGGGGCGCCACTGCGCCAGGCCCGCAACCCCCCGCCGCGTTCCGGGCCGCGACCGGCCGGTCCCGCGGCCACGAGGTGATCCGCCGTCGCGGTTTCCTCGCCGTCGCCGGTGACGAGCGCCCGGGACTGCGTGTCCTGATCCAGGAGCCCGACCTCACCGCCGAACCCGCGATGGAGGTAGTCCGGGGGTACGCGGAGACGGACCTGCGGGCGGCCGAACGCGCGGTGATCACGGGCTTCGAGCCCTACCGCGCGCGTGAGGTGTTCCCCACGGCTCTGCTCGGACATCCGGCGGTCGAGGTGTTCGTCGCGCGACTCGACGGCGAAGTCGCCGGGGCGTGCGTCACGGCCGTCTAGAACGGCTTCGGCAGCCATTACTGGGTCGGCACTCCGCAGGCCTTCCGCTCTCGCGGCGTCGGACGGGCGGTGATGCTCGGCTCCCTGGCCAGGCGGCCGGTCACCCTCACCGCCCAGTCGACCTGGTGGGCCGCACGCTGACCCGCGCCTAGCGCCAGTGCTCCCAGCCGCCGCTGTGTCCGTACTGCTTTCCGTCCACCGTCACCCCTGAATCGGGCATGGTCACCACGCCGATCTCGGCCCAGCCCTCCGGCAGGTCGGCGAAGGCGGGGAAGGTGGCCGCGAACGCGTGGTCCTCGCCGCCGGTGAGCACCCACTTCAGCGGGTCGGCGCCGAGCGCGGTACCGACTTCGGTCAGCCTGCTCGACACGTCGAGATCCGCCGTCCGCACGTCGATCCCCACGCCGGAAGCCGAGGCGAGGTGGCCGAGGTCGGACAGGAGCCCATCGGACACGTCGATCATCGACGTCGCGCCGCCGTCGGCCGCGCGGACGCCCGCCTCGTAGTCCGGTTCGGGGCAGCGCTGCGCGTTGACCACGCTGACCGGTGAGCGGAAACCTCGGCCGAGCACGGCGAGCCCGGCGGCCGCCCAGCCGAGCCGTCCGCAGACCGCGACGACGTCGCCGGGGCGGGCGCCGGAGCGCTTCACCGGTTCACGACCGCCGAGGTCACCCAAGGCGGTGACACTGATCACGATCTGATCGGCACGCACCATGTCGCCGCCGACGATCCCGACGCCGGCGCGGTCGGCTTCGGCCCACATGCCCTGCGTGAGTTCGGTGACGAGCGACGTCTCGGTGTCCGGTGGACAGGCGAATCCCATCAGGACGGACGTCGGGCGCGCCCCCATCGCGGCGATGTCGGTCAGGTTCACCGCGACCGCCTTGCGCCCCACCTGTTCCGCACTGGACCAGTCGAGGCGGAAGTGAACACCCTGCACGAGGACGTCGGTGGAGACCACCGTCCGGCCATCGGGGGTGGCCACGACGGCCGCGTCGTCCCCTGGTCCGAGCAGTGTCGTCTCCGGCTGTTTCCGGCCGGACGTCACCGCTTCGATCAGCCGGAACTCACCGGTCCCGGCGACCGTGCTGTCCTTCGGTGACACCCGTCACCTCCACTTTCCCTTGTCCGGACAAATGTCGATCACCGATAGTCGGAAGCCCTAGGTTTTTCCCGGGGCTGGCGATACGTTGCTACAACGTTCCTACCTTGAGCCGACTTTTACGAAGGGGCGCGCCGTGGTCCACGCATACATCCTCATCCAGACCGAGGTCGGTAAAGCCGCCGCGGTCGCCGCGGAGATCTCCACCATCTCCGGTGTCACCAGTTCGGAGGATGTCACCGGCCCGTACGACGTCATCGTCAAGGCCGCGGCCGACAGCGTCGATCAGCTCGGCCAGCTCGTGGTCGCCAAGGTGCAGAACGTGGAGGGCATCACCCGTACGTTGACCTGCCCGGTGGTGAATCTGTAAGAGGTGGTGTAGTGGTCCGGTGGCTGACACGGACACCGGCGCTCCCCCGAAACCACTGCTGATCGCGGCCGCCTGCCTGGCGGTCCTGCTCGTCGCGGGCGTGGCCGTCTTCGGGCTGACCCGCGGCGCGGACTCCGTCGCCCCGGCCGCCGACGGCCCCCTCCCGCTCGTCCCGGTTCCGGCGCCGCAGTCGGGATCCCCGGAATGCGCGAAGCTCGTCGGCGCGCTCCCGCACGAGCTCACGTCGTCCGGGAACACCCTGGTCCGGCGGAAACTGGCCGACCCCGCCCCCGAGGCGACGGTCGGCTGGGGCACCGGTGACCCGGTGGTCCTGCGGTGCGGGCTCGGCAAGCCGCCGGAGCTGACCCAGACCTCGCAACTGCGGACGATCAACGGCGTCCAGTGGCTGCAGGTCGAGGGCGAGGGCACCGCGACGTGGTTCGCGGTGGACCGGCCCGTCTACACGGCGCTCACCGTGCCGGACTCCGCGGGGACGGGACCGCTCCAGACCATTTCGGACGTTCTCGCCGCCAACCTCCCCGCGGTGCCGCTGCGCTTCTGATCGCGGACAGGGCAGGAGCAAACCCTTCCCGACGTACCGCCGCGCCTCGATGTCGCGGTGCGCGGCGGACGCCTCCGCCAGCGGATACGTCCGGCCGATGATCGGCGTCAGCGTCCCGGCGGCCGCCAGCCGCAGCACTTCCCGCACACGCCGCGGCGTCTCGGGCCAGAACTCCGGGAGCTGCGCCATGTCCACAATGGTCAGCCGGTTCCGGTCTTCGGCACCGATCACGGTCTCCGCGCCACTGGACATGCCGTAGCCGGAGAACCGGCCCCCGTCGGCGAGCAGCGCGACGGCCGACGCGCCGAGGGTTCCGCCGACGCCGTCGAACACCACGTCGAACTCGCCGCCGGTGGTCCGTTCGCTCGCTGAATAGTCGAGGGCTTCGGCGCCGAGTTTCCTCGCGATGGCCGCCTTTTCCTCACCGCGTACCGCCGCGACGACGGTGGCGCCCGCCGCGTGCGCGAGTTGCACCAGCAGGCTGCCGAGACCGCCGACGCCCGGCGCAACCAGGATCCGCTCCCCGGCCTGGACCGGGGTCTTCTCCAGCAGCGCCAGCGCGGTGCTGCCGTCGTCGAGCAGGGCGACCGCCTGCTGGGGATCGAGACCCGCCGGGATCGGGAAGGTGTCGTCCGGCAGCGCGATGACCGTATCCGCGTATCCTCCGCCGTAGCCGCCGGCCGCGCTGGAGACGACCGACTTGCCAAGCCAGGTCTCGTCGACTCCGGCGCCCACCGCCTCGACGGTGCCCGCCACCGCGCCACCCGGCACGTACGGCGGCTCGATCCCGAACACGGCGGGACCGTCACCCCGCCGGATGAGGGCGTCGAGCCAGCCGACACCGGCCGCCGCCACCGCGACGCGAAGCTCGCCCTCCGCGGGTTCGGGGGTGGGCAGTTCGACCTGTTCGAGAACGCTGGGATCGCCGAATCGGGACACTCTGATGACCTTCATGATCGCAAGGTATGACCTCCAGCGAGGTGGAGGTCAACCGCCGAGGACGGCGAGCAACGGTTTGAGCGAGGAATGGAGCGCTTCCCGCGAGCAACCCGCGTAGCCGATGAGGCTCCCGAACACCGTCGGTGTCCCGGCGAAGTGCCGGGCCAGCCCGTCGAGCCGGATCCCGGCGCGTTCCGCCGCCGCCAACCGCGCCGCTTCCTCGTGAGCCGATCCACAAGGGACGACCAGATGCGCGCCCGCGTCGTCGCCGAGCACCGGGATCCCCGCCGACGTCAGCGCGGCCGAAACCAGCGACCGCCGCTCCGAAAGTTCCCGCCGGAGCCGCCGCAGGTGCCGCCCCAGGTCGCCGTGGCGCGCCAGTTCGGCGAGCACCCGCTGCCCCGCGGGCGACGGGCGCGTTCCGGTCCCTTCGCGGTACTCCAGCACCGCGGCCGCGATCTGTGGCGGCGCGACCATCCAGCCCGCGCCCAGCGCCGGGGTGAGGATCTTGCTCGTGGTCCCGAGATGCGCGACGACGTCGGGGGCGAGCGCGGCCAGCAGCGGCAGCGGCGCGACGTCGAACCGCAGCTCACCGTCGTAATCGTCCTCGATCACCAGCATGCCCTCGGCACGGGCGAGTTCGACCAGTTCGACCCGGCGGGACGCGCTCATCCGGCTGCCGAGCGGATACTGGTGCGCGGGCGAGCAGTACACCGCGCGCACGTCGGGCGGGACGGCGTCCGGGCGCAGGCCCTCCTCGTCGACTTCGGTGGCGACGACCTCCATCCCCGCCCGCCGGAACGCCTGTACCGCGCGCTGGTAGCCCGGCTCCTCGATCGCGACCCGGTCGCCGCGCGAGAGCACCGCGCCCGCGAGTTCGATCACCGCCGCCGTCGTCCCGCCGGTGGCCAGCACGGTTCCGGCGGAAAGGCCGCGGTGGCGCAGCAGGTGCTCGGAAACGGCGTCCCGATAGGCGGGCAGCCCGGCTCTGTCCTCGCGATAGGTCGGACGCGGGTCGGCGGCGGCCCGCCACGCGCGGCGCCAGGCCGACTTCTCAATGCCGTCGGCCCACGGAACGCCAGGGGTGAGGTCGACCAGCGTGAGCGGTGCGGCGGCCACACCCGGCGCGAGTCCTTTCGACGGCCTGTCCGCCGGTGGTGTCGTGGTGACGTAGGTGCCGGAGCCGTGACGGCCCGCGATCCAGCCCTCCGCGTGAAGCTGCTCGTACGCGGCCGACGTCACCGTGCGGCTGACACCGAGCCGGTGCGCGAGGGCCCTGGTCGAGGGCAGCCTGTCGCCGCCGCGCAGATGCCCGTCACCGGCGGCGGCGCGCAACGCGTCGGCCAGCTGGACCGCGAGCGGGACAAGCGAATCGCGGTCGAGACTGACGGGCAGAGCGGTGTCGGACATGCTGTACTCCACGCTCCCGAGAAAGTGGCCTTCTCAAGCATAGGAGAATTGGACGTTATTACAGGCCACTCTCGTGGGTGAGACTGCTCGCATGTCCACCCCGCTCTCTCCCACCGACCGGACCACTCTCGGCCGCAAGAAGAACCGCGCGCTCACCGACCGCTCGGCGCTGTACGCGGTACTCGACGAAGGCCTGATCTGCCATCTCGGCGTCGTGCGCGACGGCGTTCCGCTGGTCGTCCCGACCGGCTACGGCCGCGACGGAAACACGCTCTACCTGCACGGATCCACCGGGGCGAAGAGCATCCGCGACTCCGACGGCGTCGACGTCTGCGTCACGGTGACCCTGCTCGACGGCATCGTCTACGCGCGTTCGGTCAACAACCACTCGATGAACTATCGCAGCGCGGTGATCCTGGGCAAGGCGGCCATGGTCACCGACCGCGAGCGGAAGACGCACGGCCTGCGCGTGCTGACCGACCACCTCGCGCCCGGCTCCTGGGAGCACGCGCGCGATGTCAACGCGAAGGAGTTCGCGTCGGTTTCGGTGCTGGAACTGGACCTCACCGAGGCGTCGGTGAAGATGCGCGGTGAGGGTCCCGACGATCCCGAGGACGAGGTCGCGGCCGATGTCTCGTGGGCGGGGGTGCTGCCGGTGCGGACCGTGTTCGGGGAGCCGGAGCCGTCGGTGGACCTGGTTTCGGAGTGGGTCGTGCCGGACCACGTGAAGGGGCGGGTCGGGTAGGCGCCTTTTGCCAAGTACCTGAAGGCCCCCTTTTCTTGTACCTAGGCGCAGGGTCCCGGCAGAGTCGCAGAGCTGGTCAAGCGGGTCGTGAGTGGCGATTCGGTTTCTGCCCGACCTGTCTTTGCCTACTGGCTGAAAAAGGTGTCATCCTCCCCACTCGACCGAGTTGACCTTGATCAACGGAGGATCGGGGACGTCGAGTGTCCCCCATCCTCCGTTGATCAAGGTCCCTAACCCAAATCGTCACCCCCGACCGAAACGTGACTCAGACGTCAAGCGCGGCCGCCCCCTGGTGTCGCGAAAGCCACTTTCGCGACACCAGAGGTCCCGAAAGTGGCTTTCGCGACACCGAACGGCAATTGCGCGACTTTGCCGGAGCCCTGTACCTAGGGCGCAAGGAAGGGGCCTCATGTACTTCGAACCGAGGGCGCCGTACTGAGTCGGCCCACCTTGCTGCGGTGACGTGGGAGCGGAACACCCACAACCTCGCCACGCGAAGGACGCTTTCCCCGCATCGGATGCGAGGAAAGTCCCCTTCAGCCCCAGCCAGGACGAAAGGTGCCATGAAGGGCTACGGACGTCGCCGCGGCAGCCGGACGGTGAACGTCGTCGTCCCCGGCGCGCTCGCGACGTCGATCGTGCCGCCGTGCGCGGAGACCAGCGAGAGCACCACCGAAAGCCCGAGCCCGGTCCCGCCGTTGCCGCGCGTGCGGGCGGTGTCGACCCGGAAGAACCGGTCGAAGATCCGTTCCCGCGCTTCCGGCGGGATCCCCGGCCCCGCGTCACTCACCCGCAAGAGGACATCCGAACCCGAGACCGAAGCCGAAAGCGTCACCGCCGTTCCGGGCGGCGTGTGCACCGCGGCGTTGGCGAGCAGGTTGTCCAGCACCTGTCGCAGACGCACCGGATCCGCTTGCAGGACAACATCTTCGGGTAGCGGCTCGATGGTCAGCGGATGCTCCGGGCGGCCGGCGGCGAAGGCCTCCCCCGCGTCGGTGATCAGCTCGGCGAGGTCGACGTCGACCAGCCGCAGCGGCGCTTCGGTTTCCGGCGCGTCGAGGCGCGCGAGGAGCAGGAGGTCGTCGACGAGCACGCTCATCCGCTGGGTCTCTTCGCGGATCTTCGACAGATGCGCCTCGCGTTCGGCGGGTTCGTTCGCCGCCGCGTAGCGGAAAAGCTCGGCGTAGCCACGGATCGACGTCAGCGGGGTGCGCAGTTCGTGTGAGGCGTCGGCGATGAACCGCCGCAGCCGTTCGTTGGCCTCCCGCCGCGCGGCCAACGAGGAATCGAGGTGCGCCAGCATCAGGTTGAACGCCGTCCGCAATTCCTCGACCTCGGCGCCACCGCCGTTGGCCCGCGCGCGCACCGGGAGATCGGCGTTCGTGGTCAGGTCGTGCGACGCGATGTCGTGCGCCGTCCCGGCCATGTCGCTCAGCGGCCGCAGCCCGCGCCGCAGCACCAGCCGTCCCGCGATCACCAGCACCGCCAGCGCCAGCAGGAACGCGACGACCTCGACCATCACCAGCTGGCTCACCGTCCGGTCCAGATCCGCCTGCGGCGCGGCGCTGACCAGGACGATGTTCCGGTCGCGCTCGATCGGGCAGGCCCGGACGCGGTAAGTGCCCTTGTCCTCGATGTAGACCGTGCGCAGCACCTCGGTCCGCGTGGCGTCTTCGGCGACCTTTTCGAGCGCCTTCGTATCCGGCGGAAGGGAACCACCCGCTTGCGGCAGCGCGTCGCCGTTCTGCACCGAGAAGACCGCCGAGAACCAGCCGTAGGCCTGCTGCGGTTTCCCGCCGTGTGTGGTGCGCAGCGACGGCACCTGGCTGATCTGGGTCTTGGCGAGTTGTTCGTCGAGCCGGTCGTTCAGGTAGCCCTTCATGATGCCGACCATCGCGGTGCCGACGACGGCGAACACGACCAGCGCCAGCACGCCGAGCCCGAGCGCCAGCCGGGTGCCGAGCCTCGACCGGCGCCAGGCGTCGTACCACCGGCGCAGCATCTTCATCTCGCCGCCTGCCGGACGACGTAGCCGACACCGCGCACGGTGTGGATCAGCGGCTCGTGGCCGGCGTCGAGTTTGCGGCGCAGGTGCGAGATGACGAGTTCGACCACATTGGACCGGCCGCCGAAGTCGTACTCCCAGACGTGGTCGAGGATCTGCGCCTTCGTCAGTACCGAGGGCGAACGCCGCATGAGGTAGCGCAGCAGTTCGTACTCGGTCGGCGTCAGCTCGGCGGCGTCGCCGTCACGGGTGACCTCGCGGGTGTCCTCGTTCATGGTCAGGTCACCGACCCGCAGCAGGGCGGCAGGCCTGGCCTGGCTGCCACTGCGCCGAAGGACGGCGCGCAGCCGCGCCATCAGTTCCTCCACGGAGAAGGGCTTGACGAGGTAGTCGTCGCCGCCGCGGGTGAGCCCCGCGACACGGTCCGCGGTCGCGTCCTTCGCGGTGAGGAAGACAACGGGCACCGCGGTCCCGGACTCGCGAAGCCTGTCCAGCACGGTGAACCCGTCTATCCCGGGCAGCATCAGGTCGAGCACGACGATGTCGGGCCCGAACTCGGCGGCCCTGGCGAGCGCGGCCTCACCCGATCCGGCGGTGACGGCCTGCCAGCCCTCGTACCGGGCGACGGTGGCCACCAGGTCGGCGATATGCGGCTCGTCGTCCACCACGAGCAGGCGGACGGGGTTTTCGGTGTGCACAGGGCCCATCCTCCGTGAACCCGCGCGCGAGGGCGAGGCGGGAGCGCACACGACAGGAAGCCGACAGCTTCCGCCGAGAAGGTCACCGCGGTTGAACCGGATCGGAGGGGACCGCGTGTGACCACCATGACGCAGACCGCCGTGAGACCGCGCCCGGCGATCCGTCCCAGGATCGCCGCACGCTCCGGGCTCTTCCTCTTCATCGTGGCCAACGTGGCCGCCGTGACCATGCTCTTCTTCGCCGCCGGGCCGTCGGACAACGTCCTCATCGGCGTCGGCAGGCTCGCCGGGCTGTACGGGGCGCTGACGATGGCGTTCCAGCTGCTGCTGGTCGCCAGGCTGCCGTGGCTCGACCGCCGTCTCGGCATGGACCGGCTCACCGGCTGGCACCGCTGGACCGGGTTCAGCCTGCTGTGGACGCTGCTCGCGCACCTCGTCTTCATTGTCTTCGGCTACGCGCGGGTCGAGGACAACGGCGTGGTGGACGAATTCGTCACGATGGTGACCGAACTGGAGGGAATCCTGCGCGCGGTCGTCGCGTTCGCCCTGATCCTGCTCGTCGGCGCCGTGTCCGCGCGCTTCGCCCGGCGTCGGCTGCCGTACGAGACTTGGCATTTCCTCCACCTCTATATCTATGCCGCGGTCGTACTGGCGTTCAGCCACCAGATCGCGCTGGGCGGATCGTTCGCGTCGTCGCCGGGCGCAGAGGCCTACTGGTGGGCGGTGTGGGGCGTCGCGCTCGGTTCGGTGGTCGCGGGCTGTGTGGTGCTGCCACTGGCGCGGAACCTGCGTCACCGGTTGAAGGTCGTCGCCGTCGTCCCCGAATCCCACGACGTCGTCTCGGTGTACATGACCGGCGAGCACCTCGACAAGATGCCCGCGAAGGCGGGGCAGTTCTTCCTCTGGCGCTTCCTGACCAGGGATCGCTGGTGGCAGGCCAACCCGTTCTCCCTTTCGGCCGCGCCGGACGGCCGGACCCTGCGGCTGACCGCGAAGGCCGCCGGTGACGGCAGCGCGTCGTTGCGGTCGCTGAAGGTCGGCACGAGGGTGTTCGCCAAAGGACCGTACGGCGCGTTCACCACGATGCACCAACGAAAAGCGGACGCGCTGCTGGAGGAGATCTCCGGAGATGTCGTGGTGCTTTACCGCGTCCGTGACGAACGCGACGCCGTCCTGCTGCCGGAGCTGAGAGGGCTGGCACAGGCGCGGGGAGCGGTCGTACATGTCCTCAGTGGACCGTCAAATCCGGCCGGTCCACACGGCCCGGTGCTCGGCGCGCACAGCCTGCGACGGATGGTCCCGGACGTCCGAAACCGGGACGTCTTCGTCTGCGGCCCGCCCGGGATGACCTCGGCGACGCTGCGCGGCCTGCGCGAACTGCGGGTGCCGAACCAGCAGGTCCACGCTGAACGCTTCCGTCTCACCGCCTGAGTCAGGGAGTCCCGATCATGAAGAAGACCATCGTCGCCGCCACGGTCGCCCTCTCGGCCGCCGGTTTCCTTGGCGTGTGGCTGTACGAACCGGGCCCGCTCGGTTCGGAGACCGTGGCCGTCACCGCCCCGAGCTCGTCCATTTCGGACGGTGGCGCTTCCGAAGGTGCGGAGCGCACCGTGGACGGGTCGGTCGAGAGCAACCGGTACGGCACCGTCCAGGTGCAGGTGGTGATCTCGCCCGAGGACAGGATCTCCGAGGTCCGGCTGCGGCGGCCGGCCAGCGGGCGCGGCGTGGCCGCGATCCCCGTGCTCCGGCAGGAGACGCTGACCGCATCGACACCGTCTCAGGGGCGACCTCGACCAGCGAGTCGTACGTCAACTCGCTGCAGGCGGCGCTGGACGCCAGATGAACCGCGTCGAACAGGTGATGGGACTACCGGTCTCGGTCGACGTCCGGGCCGGTGGTGCCCTCGTCGAGCACGCGATCGACGGTGTCTTCGGCTGGCTGCGGGAGGTCGACGCCCGGTTCAGCCGACAGTGAGGTCTGCCGTTACGACCGCGGCGACCTCGCTCCGTCGGAGCTGAGCGACGACCTGCTCGAGGTGCTTTCGCTGTGCGAGCACTACGAACGGCTGTCCGGCGGGGCGTTCACCGCCCGGCTCCCCGGACGGCGGCTCGACCCGAACGCGGTGGTCAAGGGCTGGGCGGTACAGCGCGCGGCGGCACTGTTGCGGGCCGAGGGCCTGGACGTCTTCTGTGTCAACGCCGGTGTGGACGTGATCACCTCCGGCGAACCGGAACCCGGTCGCGCCTGGCGGGTCGGCATCCGGCATCCCGAACGGCCCGACGCGATCTGCGCCGTGGTGGAGTCGTCCGGCGGCGCCGTCGCGACCTCGGCGGAATACGAGCGTGGCGCGCACAGCCTGGACGGCCGGACCGGGCGCCCGGCGACCGGGCTGCTGAGCGTCACGGTCGCCGCCGACGACCTCGTCACAGCGGATTCCCTGGCCACGGTCGCTTTCGCGAGGGGAACCGAGGGAATCGCCTTGGTCGCGTCACAGCCGGGTTGCCAGGTGCTGATCATCGACGCGGAACGACAGGTGCACCGGTCGCCGGGGCTGCGGCTGGTTTAAACCGTTGGCCGGGTTTCGTGGGCTCGGGCAGACTGCGGCTCCATGACCTCTGTCGTACAGAATTTCTTCTTCGATTGCGCCGACGCCTACGAGCTGGGGCGGTTCTGGAGCGGCGTCGTCGGCAAGCCGATGGCCGATGACGACGTGCCCGGCGACCCCGAGGCGATCATCGTGCTGGACAACGGCGTGACCCTGTTCTTCGGGCAGGTTCCCGAACCCAAGACGGTGAAGAACCGGATCCACCTCTGCCTGGAGCCCGACATCCCGCGCGACGAAGAGGTGGAACGCCTGCTGAAGCTGGGCGCCACCCTGCTGCACGACCGGCGCAACCCCGACGGCACCGGCTGGGCCGTGTTGGGCGATCCCGAAGGCAACGAATTCTGCGTACTGCGCAGCGCCGCCGAGAAGGGTGCGACGTCGTGAACGAGTACCTCACCGTCAATCGCGCGAACTGGGACGAACGCGCTCCGGCGCACGCCGCGTCGGCGGATTACGGCTACGAACGGTTCGTGAAGGACCCCGCGCATCTCAGCGGTGTGGTCACCTTCGACCGGCCGCTGCTCGGCGACGTCTCCGGTGCGCGCGGTGTCCACCTGCAGTGCCACATCGGCACGGACACGCTTTCCCTGTCCCGCCTCGGCGCCCGGATGACCGGACTCGACTTTTCCCCACCGGCGCTGGAGATCGCGCGACGGCTCGCCGCCGAGACCGGCGCGGAGATCGATTACCACGAGTCCGATGTGTACAGTGCCGCCGACGTGCTGGGCGCCAGGGAGTTCGACCTGGTCTACACCGGGATCGGCGCGATCTGCTGGCTTCCCGACATCGCCCGCTGGGGACAGGTCGTCGGCTCATTGCTCAAACCGGGCGGACGGCTGCTCATCCGCGACATGCACCCGATGCTGGGAACCCTCGACGAGACGCAGCCGCAGATCACCCCGCGCTACCCGTACTTCGAGCAGGCCGAACCGCTGGTGTTCGACGAGCCGGGGACCTATGTGGACACCGACGTGTCGTTCGAGCAGAACCGGACGCACGAGTGGAACCACGGGCTGGGCGAGATCGTCACGGCGCTGCTCGACGCGGGGCTGACGCTGACGAAGCTGGTGGAGCACGACAGCGTGCCGTGGAACGCGCTGCCCGGGTTCATGAGCCTGGACGCGGCGACGGAGGAATGGCGGCTGGCGAAGGATCCGCAGCGACTGGCGGCGAGTTTCACCATCGAAGCGGTCAAACGCCCCTGAGGCCCCGGTGCTCGCGTTTCGTCCTCTAGTTGCGGTGGTTCGGACTACCAACTACCGCAACTAGAGGACTAAACGCGGCGACAAGTGAAGAATGGACGTATGTCGAGTGAGTTCAGGCGGCCACTTGTCGCCGTCGCCGCCCTGGGCGGCACCATTTCCATGGTTCCCGGCGACGGCGAAGACCACGCGGTCCCCCGGCTCACCGCGGCCGATCTGCTCGGCGACCTCGGCGAGAACCTGGCGATGGACGTCCGCGCGGAGACGCTCGCGGGGATTTCCAGCGCGTCGATGGACTTCGCGACGCTGGTCAAGACCCGCGACTGGGCCGCGCGAGCCGTCGACGAAGGCGCGGAAGGCGTCGTCGTGGTCCAGGGCACCGACACGCTCGAAGAGACCGCGTACTTCTTCGAGCTGACGTGGGCTTCCGAAGCCCCGATCGTGATCACCGGCGCGATGCGCAACCCCAGTCTGCCCAGCGCCGACGGGGCGGGAAACCTGCTCGCGGCGCTGACCGTCGCCGCCGAACCCCGGAGCCGGGGCCGCGGCCCGCTGGTCGCGTTCAACGACGACGTCCACCTAGCCCGCTGGGTCCGGAAGGCGCATTCGAGCCACGTCGAGGCGTTCTCCTCGAACCCCGCCGGACCGCTCGGGCTGCTCGCCGAGGGCGCGGTGCACTATTTCCACCCGGTCGCGGAGCGCCCGCCGGCGCTGTCGCTGGAGAACGCGGACTTCTCCGGACTGGTGCCGATCGTCGAAAGCGGCGTCGAGGACACCGGCGAACTACTGGAGACGCTGGTCAAGGCCGGGGTCAAGGGTGTGGTGCTCGCCGCGAACGGCGCCGGGCACGTTTCGGCCGGGTCCGCCGACGTGGTCGAGCGGGCGTTGCCGGAGGTGCCGATCGTGGTCGCCGGCCGCACCGGCGCCGGGCCGACGTTCCGGGGTACCTATGGCTTCCGCGGTTCGGAGTCGGACCTGATCGCGATGGGCGCGACCATGGCGGGCTGGCTGGACCCGCGCAAATCCCGGCTCCTGCTGCACACCCTGCTCGCCACCGGTGCCTCGCGAGACCGCGTCGAAGCCGAATTCCGCCTGCGCGGTGACCTCACCTAGCCTCATCTACCGCAATTCGTCCTCTAGTTGCGGTAGTTGCGTGTGCAAGGACCGCAACTAGAGGACTAATTGCGGAGAGGGCTAGTCCCGGATCGGGCCCGAGATGGGGTCCAGGTGGTACGGGCGCATGGCGCGGGGCTGGTGCCGGTAGACGTGCACGCTCACGGCGGGGTCCGGGCCCTCGTTGCGCACTTCGTGGATGTAGCCGGGGCCGAAGACGCGCGACTGGCCCGCCGACAGCGAATGCAGTTCCGTCACCGCCCGTCCGTCGGACGCGCGCCGGGCGACGGTCTCGCTCAAGTGCCCGCTGACGACGGTGAACGCGCCCGCGGCGAATTCGTGGTCGTGCAGGTCGGTGTGCTGGCCGGGCAGCCAGCTCATCAGCCAGACCTCCTGCAGTTCGTCGCTGTCGACGAGCGCGGAGAACCGCTCCTCGGGGTCGTAGCGCAGCAGGTGCCGCCAGCGGTCACGATCCGCCGCGAACTCGATCGCGACGCGCACCGGGTGGCGCAGGGCGGGGTTTTCGGGAATGACGAGCGTGTTGTCCGGGACGGCGAACATGAAGGAGTCCTCGCAGAAGGAAGTGGTGTCGAGCTGGGCCGGGGCGGGGTTCACCGACAACAGGAACACGACGCACACGCCACAGCGCCAAGACCCGAGAGGCCCCGCGACACAGTCATCCCACGTGCGAACATGCCCTCAGCGAACCAGTGCGGAGCCCGGCGGTCAACCGATCTCACCCCGTGGACCGTGAGTTCTGCACCTGCCGACCATGCTGGCAGCACGAATCCGCCCTGGTCTGTCTCGTTCGTGCGGTCTTCCTTGCGTTCTCAGGACCACTCGTGCTTTTGCGACCGTCCGAGCAGCTCGGCTCCGGCCCGCCGGGGGTCGACCCCTTCGTGGCACACGCGGTGCATCGCGTCGGTGATGGGCATGTCGACGCCGAGGCTCAGCGCGAGTTCCCGGATCGACGTGCACGACTTGACGCCCTCGGCGACCTGCCCGCCCCCGGCGTCCAGCGCCTGCCGCAAGGTCTCGCCACGGCCCAGCCGCTCACCGAAGGTCCGGTTGCGCGACAACGGCGACGAACATGTCGCCACCAGGTCTCCGACGCCGGCGAGTCCGGCGAAGGTCAGCGGGTCGGCGCCGAGTCTCGCGCCGAGCCGCGCCATCTCGGCCAGCCCGCGGGTGATCAGCGTCGCCATCGTGTTGGTGCCGAGCCCCAGCCCGGCCGCCATCCCGCAGCTCAGCGCGATGACGTTCTTGCACGCGCCGCCCAGTTCGCAGCCGACGACGTCGGTGTTGGTGTACGGCCGGAAGTACTGGTTGAAGCTCGCCCGCTGGATCGCCTTGGCGTTGTCGTGGTCCGTGCACGCGAGCACCGCGGCCGACGGCTGCCCCAGCGCGATCTCCTTCGCGAGGTTCGGCCCGGAAACGACCACGATCTGGCCGTCGTCGACCCGCGCGATCTCGGCGATGACCTCGCTCATCCGCTTGAGGGTGCCCAGTTCGACGCCCTTGGCGAGGCTCACCAGGATCGTCCCGGACGGCAGCAGACCGGACCACTCCGAAAGATTGGTCCGCAGTGTCTGGCTCGGCACCGCGAGGACCACGGCCTGCGCGCCGTCGAGCGCCTCGGCCGGGTCCGCCGTCGCGGTGATCCGCGCGGGCAGCTCGATATCGGGCAAATAGGACGAATTGCGGTGGCGGTCCCGGATCTCCGACGCGACCTCCGGCCGCCGGGCCCAGATGGTCACGTCACGTCCGGCATCGCCGAGCACCTTGGCGAACGCCGTTCCCCACGACCCCGCGCCGAGCACGGTCAGGCGCTGGACCTCGGCGGCGGTTCCGGCCATCAGGCGTCGTCCCCCGGCTTCTTCGCGGGCGGTTCCTCCTGGCGGATTTCCGCGAGCAGGGCGGTGATCTCGGTCATCATCAGCTCGGTGACCTCGCGCAGCTTGGACGCGCCGCGCGTCGACCCGTCCCGGTAGGCGGACAGGTCCATCGGCTCCCCGACCAGATGGGTGATCTTCTTGCGCGGGAACGGCGTGAACTTCTTCGTATAGCCGTTGAAAATGTGGTTCGTGCCCCAGCGGGCGATCGGGATCACCGGCACGTCGGTCTCCAGCGCGAGCCGCGCGGCACCGGTGAAGGGCTTCTTGGGCCAGCCGTCGGGGTCCTTGCTGATCGTCCCCTCGGGATAGATCACGACGACCTTGCCGTCCCGCAGCGCCTGGTGGGCGGCCTTGAGGCTGTCGCCTGCGGCGGCCGAACCACGGGAGACCGGGATCTGGCCCGCGCCGACGAAGATCTTGCCGAAGACCGGCGTCCTGGTCAGCGCCTCCTTGCCGAGGAAACGCGGCACCCGCTTCTGGCGGTGCACGAACACCGCGTCCACCGCCGGGTCCATATGGGACACGTGGTTGAGCAACAGCAGCGCGCCGCCTTCACGGGGGATCCGCTCGGTGTTGCGGTAGACCCGCTTGCCGATGGCCGTCGCCGGGTAGAACAGTGCGGCGGCGATGCCAACCCAGATGCCGCCCTTCTCACGCCGGGCCAAATCGTCCTCCTCGAAGTCACACGTGTCGTCCCAAGCCCTTGATCCTGCCGCGCGCACGCGAGCGCGGTCCAGGGAGGGTCGGGTAAGAAGAGAGATGTGGACAGTGTGGGCATCGACCTGATCGTGCCGATGAAACGCCCGGCGGAGGGCAAGTCGCGGCTTCGCGGCGCGGTCGTGCCCGAGCGGCACCCCGAACTGGTACTGGCGCTGGCCTACGACACGCTGTCGGCGGCGACCTCGGCGGACGGGATTCGCCGGGTGTTGGTGATCGCAGCCGACCCGGCGTCGGTGGCGGATCTCACCGAGCTGGGCGTCGAGATCGTCGCCGAGCCGTCGCGAGGCGGGTTGAACGCGGCACTGCGGCACGGCGAGGAGTTGCTGCGCCGGGACACGCCGTCCGGTCTCGTCGGTGCCCTGCAGGCCGACCTTCCCGCGCTGCGGACCGAAGATCTCACCGCCGCGCTCGCCGAAGCCGCCGGGCATCGGGCATTCGTCGCGGACCGGCAGGGAACGGGCACGACACTATTGCTCTCGGGGGCGGGCCGTCCGCTGGAACCCCGGTTCGGCGGGGGTTCCGCGCGGGCGCACACCGCGTCCGGTGCGACCCCGCTCACGCTCGCGGGCGGATCGCTCCGCGCCGACGTGGACACCGCGGATGATCTCGCTCACGTCCGCACCCTGGGTGCCGGAAAGCGCACCTCAACGCTGTTGGGGACACCCTGCGTGGTGATGTGACGAGAGTTCACCCCGACGACCCGCGCGCGGTGCACATAATCGGGCCGAGTGGTGAACAATGAAGCCCGTGAGCACAAACGACGGCGGCATCCCGAACTCGGCAAGGAAGCGGAAGACCTCCGCCGCGAAACCGGAACCGGACAACGGCGCGACCAAGCCCGTCAGGGCGAGAAAGACCAGTCCCGCGAAGAGCAACGGCACCCCCCGTGCGACCCGCGGCGGTTCGGCGAGCCGTCCAGCCCAGGAGTTCCACGCGCTACCCACCGCGCCTCCCGCGGTGACGTCCGCGCCCACCGCCGTCGAGACACTGCCCGACGACCGGTACTTCAACCGTGAGCTGTCATGGCAGGACTTCAACGCGCGCGTGCTCGCACTGGCCGAGGACGAATCGCAGCCGCTGCTCGAACGCGGCAAGTTCCTGGCGATCTTCGCGTCCAATTTGGACGAGTTCTACATGGTGCGGGTCGCCGGGCTGAAGCGCCGCGACGAGACGGGCCTCCCGGTCCGCAGCGCGGACGGGCTCACCCCGCGCGAGCAACTGGCGTACATCGCCAAACGCAACCAGGATCTGGTCGAGCGCCACACGAAGGCCTTCGAGCTGCACCTTCGGCCGCAGATGGCCGCCGAAGACATCCACATCGTCGGCTGGAACGACCTCACCGGCGCCGACCAGCTCCGGCTGTCCAACTACTTCAGCGAGCAGATCTTCCCGGTGCTCACACCGCTGGCCGTCGATCCCGCGCACCCGTTCCCCTACATCTCGGGTCTTTCGCTCAACCTCGCGGTCACCGTCCGCGATCCGGAGGGCGGCACCGAGCGGTTCGCGCGTGTCAAGGTGCCGAGCAACGTGCCGCGCCTGATGCGGATCGAGCAGCAGCCGCGAGAGAGCCGCACCGGGACGTTCCTTCCGCTGGAGGAACTGATCTCCGCCCACCTCGGCGAGCTGTTCACCGGCATGGAGGTCACCGAGCACCACGTGTTCCGGGTCACCCGTAACGCGGACTTCGAGGTCGAAGAGGACCGGGACGAGGATCTGCTCCAGGCACTGGAACGGGAACTGGCCCAGCGCCGGTTCGGGCCGCCGGTGCGGCTCGAAGTCGCGCAGGACATGAGCGAGCACATGCTCGAACTGCTGCTGCGCGAACTGGAGGTCGACCCGCGTGACGTCGTCGAGGTCCCGGGTCTGCTGGACCTGACCTGCCTGCACCAGCTTTCCGGTGTCGACCGGAAGGAACTCAAGGACCGTCCTTTCGTGCCCGCCACGCATCCGGCGTTCGGTGAGCGCGAGACGCCGAAGTCGGTGTTCGCGACGCTTCGCGAGGAAGACGTCCTCGTGCACCACCCGTACGACTCGTTCTCCACCAGCGTCCAGCGGTTCATCGAACAGGCCGCCGCGGACGACAAGGTGCTGGCGATCAAGCAGACGCTGTACCGCACCTCCGGCGACTCCCCGATCGTCGACGCGTTGATCGACGCCGCCGAGGCGGGCAAGCAGGTCGTCGCGCTGGTCGAGATCAAGGCGCGGTTCGACGAGCAGGCCAACATCACCTGGGCCCGCACACTGGAACGCGCGGGCGTGCACGTGGTCTACGGGCTCGTCGGGCTGAAGACGCACTGCAAGGTGTCGATGGTGGTGCGCCAGGAGGGTTCGACCATTCGCCGCTACTGCCACATCGGCACCGGCAACTACAACCCGAAGACCGCGCGCCTCTACGAGGATCTCGGCATCCTGACCGCCGACCCGACGATCGGCGCGGACCTGACGGATCTGTTCAACGTGCTTACCGGGTATTCCCGCCAGGACACCTACCGCAACATCCTCACGTCACCGCACGGGATCCGCCGCGGCATCGTGCGCGCGATCGGTGAGGAGATCGAACTCGCCCGCGCCGGCCAGACCGCCGGGATCCGGATCAAGTGCAACTCGCTCGTCGACGAGCAGATCATCGACGCGCTGTACCACGCTTCGCAGGCCGGAGTGCCGGTCGATGTCGTGGTACGCGGCATCTGCGCACTCAAGCCGGGTGTGGAAGGGCTGAGCGAGAACATCCACGTGCGCTCGATCCTCGGCCGTTTCCTGGAGCACTCGCGCATCTTCACCTTCCGCGCGGGCGGCACGCGGTGGATCGGCAGCGCGGACATGATGCACCGCAACCTCGACCGCCGCATCGAGGCGCTGGTGCGGGTCAAGGATCCGAAGCTGACGGCGCAACTGGACTACATCTTCGAATCCGCGCTGCATCCGGCGACCCGGTGCTGGGTGCTGAACTCGACCGGCGAGTGGACACCGTTCCCCGCGACCGGCGACGACGTCCGCGACCACCAGGTCGAACTGGCGAAACGACACGGAGCCGCCGGATGAGCGGGGTCGTGCGGGCGGCCGGGGCCGTCCTCTGGCGTCGGAACGGGGACCGCGTCGAGGTCGCGCTGGTCCACCGGCCGCGCTACGACGATTGGTCGCTGCCGAAGGGAAAACTGGATCCGGGCGAGACCATCGCGCGAGCCGCGGTCCGCGAGATCCAGGAAGAGACCGGGTTCGAGGCAGTGCTCGGCCGGTACCTGTTCCGGACCGAGTACACCGTGGCGGGAGCGCCGAAGACCGTCGACTACTTCTCCGCCCACGTGGCTTCCGGCGCGTTCGCCCCGAACGAGGAGGTCGACGAACTGCGCTGGCTCGACGCGGAGACCGCGGAGAAACTACTGACGCGGCCGGGTGACGTGCGGGTGCTGCGCGAGTTCTCCGCGCTGCCGCCCGAACTCACCACGGTGATCCTGGTGCGGCACGCCAAAGCCGGTAAGCGTGACGAGTGGAACGGCGACGACGACCTGCGGCCGCTGTCGGACGCGGGCCAGCGGCAGGCCGAAGCGCTGCGTTCGCTGCTACGGCACTACGGGCCGGGCAGGGTGCTGTCGGCGCCGCGGCTTCGTTGCGTCCAGACGGTGAACGGGCTCGCCGAAGATCTCGAAGTCGAGATCCGGCACGAGCCGCTGCTGTCGGAAGAGGGCTACTGGCCGGACCCGGTACTCGGTGTCGCACGGTTGCTGGCCATCGCGGGCGACGGCGGGACGCCGGTGATCTCCAGCCAGGGCGGTGTGATCCCGGACGTCGTCAGCGCGCTCGCCGATCGCGACGGTGTCGACCTGACCGCCGCGCGTGGCGGTGTGGTGCCTTCGAAGAAGGGCTCGTTCTGGGTGCTGTCGTTCCGGGCGCCGACCGAAGAGGACGGGCCCGTGCTGGTGGCGGCGGACTATTTCGCGTCGCCTCTGCCCACGCCCGCTCCCGCGCATCCCTGAGCTTGATTCGCGCCTTCACGCGCTGGGGGTGGATGTTCCCCATGCCTCATTGGGAACACGGACAGAGCGCCGCCGGGGACGTGAGTGGCAATCAGGATCGCGGTCCGTGAAGGACTCCTTGAGGGACCCAGAGTCCCTCAAGGAGTCCTTCACGGACTCGGAACACTCGGCGGTCGCCTCAGCACCACGGTGGCGTGTGAAGGACCCCTTCACGCGGCTCAGCGAGGAAACTCGACCCCAAGTACCTGAAGGCCCCCTTCATGTATTTCAGGTGGGCATCGCGCGACAGGAGCCACCGGACCAACGCTCACCCCGCGCCGCGTTCCACCAGGCGACTCCCCCACTTGGGTGATGCGTCTCTACTCCAGCCGTGTCCGAGCGAAGCAAAGTCCGAAGTGCTTGTGAGTAGGCGGATCCGCCGCGAAGTGAGTTCAGCCACCGCAACGGGCTTCGTCTCGCGGGGCGTTGTCCAGCGGTAACAGCCCGATGCGGACGATCGTCGCTCCACTGTGGAGGACAATTCTGGAAAAAAGACGATGCGCCATCGGAGTGACCAGGACGCCCGCGCGGTTCTACGAAGAGTGGCACCGTTCCGAAGCGACCCACCGTAGGCACGGCACATTCGCCCACAGACCGCCGCGGATCCGTTCCGGTACCCGTTTTACCCGGACACCCGTTCTCAAGGGCGTTGAGGGGAAAGGAGACGGCCGCGGCGCACTGGTCCCGACTGGCCTCCCGAAAAATGCGGCAGGGCCCCGCGCCGTGCGCGGGGCCCTGCCGTTGGCTCACTCTGGAAGAGGGAGCTTACTTCTTCTTCGCGGCAGCCGAAGTCCGCTTGGCCGGAGCCTTCTTCGCGGGAGCCTTGGCGGCAGTCGCCTTGGCGGCCGGCTTCGCGGCGGCCTTGGTGGCGGTCGCCTTCTTGGCCGTGGTGGCGCGAGTCGTGGCCTTGGCCGCGGTCTTCGGCGCCGCCTTGGTGGCGGTCGTCTTGGCGGCGGCCTTGGTCGCGGTCGCCTTGGCGGCCGGCTTCGCAGCCGTACGCGTGGTGGCGGCCGCGGCGCGGGTCCGCGTGGTGGTGCTACGCGTCGCGGCCGGGCGGCTGGCGGCCGTCCGGGTCGTCGTCGCGCGGGTGGCGGCGGTCCGAGTGGTGGAGGTGCCGGTGGTCGCGCGCTTCGCAGCGGTGGCCTTCGGCAGCTTCTTCGAACCGCTGATGACGTCCTTGAAGGTCGTACCGGCGCGGAAAGCGGGCACGTTGGTCTTCTTGACGCGAACGGTCTCACCGGTGCGCGGGTTCCGCGCGGTGCGGGCGGCGCGGGCGCGCTTCTCGAACACACCGAAACCGGTGATGTTCACCTTCTCGCCCTTGTTGACCGTCCGGATGATGATGTCGACAAGGCCATCAACGGCCTCCGACGCGACCTTTTTGTCGCCCAGGCGCTCCGACAGCGCCTCGATCAGCTGGGCCTTGTTGGCCATTCCAGTCCTCCAAGAAGAACTACTTGTACACGGCCCCGTCGGCCGACTTAGCGCACACGGTATTACCAATGCAGCACAAATTCCAAACGACGCGCGGAAATTTCCCTTGTCTCGGGGGCTGTTCCGCCTCCCGAGGGACCCCTCAGGGGCCTCTCGAGGTGCCGTTCGGTGTGGTTTCGGGGCAGTCGCGCAGACCCTCGTCCGGGGTGCGGATTCCCTGCTCAGCAAGGGAATCCGCCCCCTTCGACGAGCCCTAGAAAGAGGCCGCCGGGAGGGTCACCGGCTTCCAGGAGGGGCGCTGGGACTCGAAAGTGTCGATCTCCTCCGCGTGGCGGAGTGTCAGGGCGATGTCGTCGAGCCCTTCGAGGAGCCGCCAGCGGGTGTAGTCGTCGATCTGGAAGGGCGCGGTGAAGTCCTTGGCTCGTACCGTCTTCGACTCGAGGTCCACCGTGACCTCCGTCCCGGGCTCGTTTTCGAGCAGCTTCCACAGCAGTTCGACGTCGGCCTGCTCGACCTGAGCGGCGACCAGACCCTGCTTGCCGGAGTTACCGCGGAAGATATCCGCGAACCGGGCGGAGATCACGGCACGGAAGCCGTAGTCCATCAGTGCCCACACCGCGTGCTCACGGGAAGAACCGGTGCCGAAGTCCGGGCCCGCGACCAGGACCGACCCGCTTTTGAAGGGCTCTTCGTTGAGGATGAACGACTCGTCGGAGCGCCAGGCGGCGAAGAGCCCGTCCTCGAAGCCGGTGCGGCTCACGCGCTTGAGGTAGACCGCCGGGATGATCTGGTCAGTGTCCACGTTGGACCGGCGCAGCGGGACCCCGACGCCGGTGTGGTGGGTGAACGCGTCCATGGGTGGGAACTCCTTCGCGGATGTCAGCGATGTCAGCGGACGGTGGCGGGCCGCAGGTCTTCGGGGCTGGACAGGGTTCCCCGCACGGCCGTGGCGGCCGCCACGAGCGGGGAGACCAGGTGCGTCCGGCCGCCCTTGCCCTGCCTGCCTTCGAAGTTGCGGTTCGAGGTCGACGCACTGCGCTCGCCCGGCTTGAGCTGGTCCGGGTTCATGCCGAGGCACATCGAGCAGCCCGCCTGACGCCATTCCGCGCCCGCTTCGGTGAAGACCTGGTCCAGCCCTTCGGCTTCGGCCGCCTGGCGGACACGCATCGAGCCGGGGACGACGAGCATCCGGACCGACCCGGCGACCTTGTGCCCGCGCAGGACGTCCGCGGCGGCCCTCAGATCCTCGATACGGCCATTCGTGCACGAGCCGAGGAAGACGGTGTCCACCGCGATCTCGCGCAGCGGTGTGCCCGGCTTCAGGTCCATATAGGACAGGGCCTTCTCAGCGGCGATGCGCTCGTTCTCGTCGCCGATGCGCTCGGGATCGGGCACCTCGGCGCTCAGCGGGAGACCCTGGCCCGGGTTCGTGCCCCAGGTCACGAAAGGCGTGAGCTCCTCCGCGTTCAGGTGCACCTCGGCGTCGAAGACGGCGTCGTCGTCCGTGCGGAGTTCGCGCCAGTTCTCGACGGCGGCGTCCCAGTCGGCGCCCCGCGGAGCGTGCGGACGGCCCTTCAGATACGCGAACGTCGTCTCGTCCGGAGCGATGAGCCCGGCGCGCGCGCCGGCTTCGATGGACATGTTGCACACCGTCATCCGGGCTTCCATCGACAGCTTTTCGATGGCTTCGCCGCGGTATTCGAGGACGTAGCCCTGCCCGCCGCCGGTGCCGATCTTCGCGATCACGGCGAGGATGACGTCCTTCGCCGTGACACCGGGACGCAGTTCGCCGTCGACCGTGATCGCCATCGTCTTGAATGGACGGAGCGGCAGGGTCTGCGTGGCCATCACGTGTTCGACCTCGGAGGTGCCGATCCCGAAGGCCATCGCGCCGAAAGCGCCGTGTGTCGAGGTGTGACTGTCACCGCACACCACGGTCATCCCGGGCTGGGTCAGGCCGAGCTGCGGGCCGATGACGTGCACGATCCCCTGTTCGGCGTCACCCATCGGATGCAGCCGGACGCCGAACTCCTTGCAGTTGTTGCGAAGGGTGTCGACCTGGGTGCGGGACACGGGATCCGCGATCGGCAGCTCGATGTCGATCGTCGGGACGTTGTGATCCTCGGTGGCGATGGTGAGGTCGGGGCGGCGCAGCTTCCGGCCGGCCAGGCGGAGTCCGTCGAACGCCTGCGGGCTGGTGACCTCGTGCAGCAGGTGCAGATCGATGTAGAGCAGGTCGGGCTCGGCCCCCTCGCCGCGCCGCACCAGATGCGACTCCCACACTTTCTCGGCCAGTGTCCGGGGCATTTCCGGCTCCTCACATGCGGTGAAATCGGTACTTCCCACCATCTGGACATCTCAAACTTCGGGAAGATAGTATCGGCTTGTGGGACAGCATAGCGGTATCGGAGTACTCGACAAGGCCGTGGCCGTGCTTCAGGCCGTGGCCGAAGATCCTTGTGGCCTGGCGGAACTGTGCACGCGGACCGGTCTGCCGCGCGCGACGGCGCACCGGCTCGCGGTCGGTCTCGAGGTGCATCGCCTGTTGCGCCGCGGCCCGGACGGACGCTGGCGGCCGGGCACCGCGCTCGCGGAACTGGCGGGCGGTTCGACCGACCCGCTGCTCGACGCGGCGGGTTCGGTGCTGCCGAAATTGCGCGACATCACCGGGGAAAGCGTTCAGCTCTACCGCCGCGACGGCGTCCAGCGCGTCTGCGTTTCGACCGCGGAACCGCCCAGCGGTCTCCGTGACACGGTGCCGATCGGTTCACGGCTGCCGATGACCGCGGGCTCCGGCGCGAAGGTGCTCGCCGCGTGGTCGGATCCGCACACGCAGCGGACGATCCTTTCCGAGGCGGTGTACGGGGAGCGCACACTGCTCGAAGTCCGCCGTCGCGGCTGGGCCCAGAGCGTGGCGGAGCGGGAACCGGGTGTGGCGAGTGTCTCGGCGCCGGTACGGGATTCGACGGGCACCGTGGTCGCCGCGGTGTCGGTTTCCGGGCCCATCGAACGTATAGGGCGTAAGCCGGGGGCCCGCTGGGCCGCGGACCTGCTCGCCGCCGCGGACGCGCTGCAGGAGCGCCTCTGATCTCTCGAAATACGTGAAGGGCCTCTTGCTCACGTCGCGAGCAAGAGGCCCTTCACGTTCTACCGTCCTATCAGAACTCGTCGGCTCGGGTGAGCTCGTGTTCGAAGGCGTCCGCGCGGGTGACGAGGGACGTCAGTGGATGCCCGAACTCGTTCTGCAGGTTCAGGTCGGCCAGCGGGATCGTGTGCTTGAGCAGGGCGACGCCGTCCACGATCGCCGCGCCGCCGACCGAGTCGCCGCCCGCCAGTTCGAGCAGGCGCCGCAGGTCGATCTTGTCCGCCCACCCGACCGGGGACGAGAGTTCGACCCACTCCAACCCGTCGTGGTCCGGCAGATGGTGCAGGGTGACCTGCTGGCCGCGGCCGTCCTCGGTGTCGACCCGGAACCGGAGCCAGTCGCCCCGTTCTTCGAGCACTTCGTACCGTGCCCGGACGAAATTGATCACGCCTGCCCAGATGGACACCCTCGTCACCTCTCGGTTTCGCCGCCTCGTGCGCTGTCGAGCATGGCACATCCGGAGCCGGTCGAGCCCGTGGGATAGCGCGCGCGGTGCGCGCCGCCGTGTCGTCCGCCTGATCACGCGAGTTCGCCCTTCCCGCACAGACGGCTTGTGTGCGTGGACGGACGACTCGCGTGATCAAGTGGACGACACGCGTGATCGGGTGTCCAGGCCGCCACTTTCGCACCGGCGGCACCACCGGTCACGGCGCCGCGTCGGTCACTGCCAGGTGTCGTCCTCCAGCAGTTGCAGCGATCCCGTGTCCGACTCGGCCACCCGGCGGTGGCCGGGCATCGTGAAGCCGTTGCCCTCGGCATCGACCGCCCTGCCGCGGAGTGCCGCCATCACACCGTCGGTGCCCAGCGCGGGCCGCCGATCCTCACCGGACCTTTCGTGGGGATGCTCGGCCGCGCCCGGCCGCACGGCTCCGGCCGCCCCCGACGAATGCTGCTGCGCTCCCGGAGGCATCATGCCGCCACCTGCCGGACTCGCGGCGCCCGCCGGACCGACGGTGCCACCTGGCGTGATCTCCATGGCCGAAGTGGTGGCGCGCTTTCCCATGCCTGCCCGCGGCGCCCCCGGAATCCCGCCGAGCCCGCCGGCGGCGCCGAGCGTCCCCAGCGGCATCGGTGGCAACGAAGCCAGGCCGGTCGGGGGCAGCCCGCCCCCCGAGAGGCCACCCAACGGGGCGCCCGCGAAGTTACCGGGCGCCAAGGCGTTCGGCGCCAGCCCGGCCAGCGTCGGCCCGCTTCCCGCCGACGAGGTGCCCGGAATCGACGCGGGCGGCGGCTGCGAACCGGTCCAGCCGTCGAGAAGACCGGACGAGTCCGGAAGACTCGCCCCGCTCCCACTTCCGAGTGACTCGGTCAGGCTCTGCACCTCGGTGAGCAGGTTCACCGCCGCGTCGGCCGTTTTCACCGCGTCCGCGGCGGAACCGGTGATCTCGGGGAACCCTGGCAGAAGGTCCGCCGGATTCGCGATTCCGGCGGCGGCGCACATCGACAGCATCGCCGTGTCGAAACGGCTGCCCAACGCGCTCAAGCACGCTCCCGCCTTCTGCTGGACCTCGATCGCCAACGGGGCCGTGAAGGGATTGGATATCAGCCCCAAGTACTCCCCGTAGAGGCCCATCACGATCCCCTGTGTCTGAGGAAGGGTGGCGGCCAGCGAAGCCAGCGTCTCGGACACCTTGGAGTCGTCGATCCGCTGACCCCACATCGTCAAGTCGGCGAGTGACTGCTTGGTCTTCTCCTCGAACGCCCGGCCCGCGTCGTCGGTCCAGTCCGGGGCCAGGTTGTTCGCGCGGGTCTGCAACTCCACTTTGGCGTCTTCGACCCAGCCACGCGCCTCCTTCCACATCTTCGACTTCTCGGTGAGGACCGGGACGCAGGCCTGTGTCTGCGTGATGCACCCGACTATGACTTCCATCGGAAACACGCCATACGGGAACAAGAGAGGCTCCTTAGGTCGTCTGCCGCGAGTCTTCGCCCGCGGCCGTCTTGGTGGGATCCGTGGTGCCGGACTGCGCGTCGCCTGCTCCTGCCACCTGCTTGGCGACGCCGATCACCTTTTCGCCGAGTTCGGCTCCGGAGGTGGCCAGGTCGAGCGCGCTGGTGAGGTCGGCGAGGGAATAGGTCGCGGCCGCCTGCTTGACCTTCGCGCCGTAGGTGACCATGTCCGCGGTGACAAAGCCCAGATAGGCGTTGATCTCGGCGGTGACGGCCACGTCCAGCACCGACAAGAGCGCGCTCTCGACCATCCCGGACAGATTCGCCGGGGTGGCGAGGCCGGTGGTGACCGACGCCGGTATCGGGGGTGCCTTGAGTTGCTGGGAGTACGCGAACATCGAACTGGTGTTGCCGTCGACGAGGTCGGACATGAGCCCCTCCTTCTAGTATCCGGTGCGATATCCCGGTTGATCAGTGGCCGGGTCGACCTGCCACAGGTCTTCGTCGAGCACATGCGCGACGTCGTTCTCGACGGCCGGGCGCCGGCGGGTGACCGGTGGCCGCGGCGGGGCGCCCGCTTTTCCGCGCAGGGCGACCCCGGGATTGCCCTCGGGTTTGCGCGAGCGGACAGCGTTGACGTGTTCGGCGGCTCCCGGCCTGATGTCGCCGCCCGCTCGCCCGCCCGCGCCACCCTGCGGATACATGGGCATCATCCCGGGACTTCCGCCAGCCGTCCCGCCGGCCGCGCCTGACGCCGCGGCGATTCCCGGCAGCCGGTTCGCATACCCCGCGGCACCGGCCAAGGGCGAAGCGATTCCCTGCGCCGGAGGAACAGTGCCACCGGAGCCGATCCCGCCCGCGCCGATCCCGCCCGCGCCAAGGCCACCGCCGGCCCCGCCGCCGCCATCGGCGAGACCGGCGAGACTCGGCAGGCCCAGCGGATCGCCCGCGCCGGGAAGGCCGCTCGGTGCCGGCAGGTCGCCGGGTTTCCAGCCGTCCAGCGGGTTCGGCACGGTCCCCGGTTCGGGAACGTCCACCGATCCGGTCCCACCCGAGCCGAGCAACTGCTCCGCGACCTTTCCGCCGAGATCGACCACCTTGCCCGCGGTGTCGAGCCCCTGCGACGCCAGATCGAGCTGTTCCTGGAGCGTGAGCGGCTTCTGTTCCCCGGGGGTCTCAGGTGTTTCGGCCGGCTCCTGCGGCGGGGTCTCGCCGGGGTCCGGCGCTCCCGTGTCTCCACCGGTGCTGCTCGGATCCCCACCGTTGCCGCCGGTGTCGGCGGCAGGCGAATCCGATGTCAGCTTCGGGACCACCGCGCTGCGCGGGCCGGTCCACGACAGTCCTTTGGCGTCGGGCAGCGCGTTCCCTGACACATCGCGGTAGTGGTTCGCGAGGTTGTCCAGTGCCGCCCCGCCCTTCACGCGGAGATCGTTCTCCAGTGCCTTCTTGTCCTCGTCCTGGACACCTGGCCTTTTCACCAGTTCGAGGTAGTCGCGACGCAGACCGTCCAGGTAGACGAACGTGCGCTCGATGTCGTCGGACAGGGCACGCAGCCGATTGGCCACATTGGACATCGTGATGCCGTGCGAAGGACGGTTCAGTTGTGCTTGGAGGCCGGGCAGCATCGGGAGGACGACCCCGCTCGTCACGGGGATCTGCGCGTCCGGCGTCTGCACCCAGGAACGCAGTGCGTCGATGTCCCGGTTCGCGACCACGCGGAACGCGTCTCCCGCCTGGTCCGGCCAGTGTGAGACGAGGTTTTCCACCTGCTGGTGGAAGGAGCCCACCTTGTCCGTGATCCACGTGGCGGCCTCGTCCCACATGTCGGCCGCCGCGGTGAGCCTCGGGACGTGCGCGCGTTCCGCGCTGATCTTGGTGTACTGCTCGTTGAACGAGAGCAAGGTGTACCCGTAGATACCCTCGAGGACGCCGCCCATACCGGTCTCCTACTTCGCCTGCGGTGCGCCGGGCACCCCTGGTGGGAGCGCCTTCGTCTGGTCGGGAAGCCCGGCCCCGCGATCGTCGCGCCAGCCGTTGAGGAGCACCGCCGCGCCCGCCTGGTCCGCGTCGCGGTAGGCGATCCCGGAGCTCTGGGCGAACTTCCCGTAGGCCGCGATGCCGTACCTGACGTCCTGGACGAACGTCTGAAGTGCCTTGGTCGCATAGGCATCGGCCTGCACGAGCGGCCCGCACTCGGTCAAGCCGTTGCCGCACGAGGCGTCGACGGAACGGCCCATCAGCTTCGGGACGTCCTGCACGATGTTGTTGAAACTCTGGGCGGCCTGCACCATCGCCGCGGTGTCACCGTCGACGTTTTCGTCGGATCCCATGTCCGCTCCTTGCTATTCGTTCCCCGGTTGAAGGCAACCACGCCGGCGACGTGGCGGGCGGGCCGCGACAGGAAGCGGCCACGCGCGCGGTCATTCCTTCGGTGGCAGCCAAGCGATCTGCGTCAGGCTCTTGCCACCGCGACGGTCCACCAGCCAGCCCCGGCCGGGCGGCAGCACCTGCGGGCGCATCCCGCCGAGCAACGGACCCTCGTCGCGGTCGCCGGACATCATCAGGCCGGACGCGCCGACGTCTCGCAGCCTGGCGAGGAACGGCTCGCCGAGGCCGAGGCCCGCACCGCCGCTGCGCCGGGCGAGCACGACGTGCAGGCCGATGTCCGAAGCCTGCGCGATCAACGGGAAGAGCGCGAACAGCGGATGGTCCTTGTGCGTCGCCACCATGTCGTAGTCGTCGACGAGCACGTAGATGTCCGGCCCGGTCCACCAGCCGCGGTTCCGCAGCTGTTCGGTGGTGACGTCCGGTCCAGGCAGGCGGGCGGCCAGCCGTTCGGCCACCTGTGCCAGCAGTTCGGTGCTGTGCGCGTCGTTGACACCCATGCCGATCAGGTGTTCGTCATCGACCTCACCGAGCAGTCCCCGGCGGTGGTCGATGAGCACGATCTGTGCCTCGTCCGGGGTGTACGCCTGGCAGATCCGCCTGGCGAGCACCCGGAGGAAGCCGGTCTTGCCGCTGCGGATGTCCGCCAGCACCAGGAAGTGCGGGTCATCGGCGAAGTCGAGGCGCAGCGGGCCGAGGTCTCGTTCGTGGATGCCGACGGCGAATCCGGCGTCGGGACCGGACAGTTCGTCGGCGGCGGGCAGTTCCGCGTACGGCAGGACTGTCGGCAGCAGCCGAACCGAGGGCGCGGGCTCACCCGGCCAAGCCTTCTCGACGGCGTCCACGAGGGTGGCCACCCCGGCGGCCAGATCCTCGGTGCCGCTCACTCCGTCCACTCGGGGCAGCGCCACCAGCATCTGGTGCCCGGTCATCGCGACACCCCGGCCGGGGGAATCGGGCGGCACGCTCATCGCGGCGCGCCGGTCGATGGCCGAATCGATCGGATCGCCGATCTTCAGCTCGAGCGTGCTGACGAACAGATCCCTGACGTTCATCCGCAGATCGAAGGCACGGGTGGCGCCGGCGATGACGTGGACACCGAAGGCGAGGCCACGCCCGGCGATGTCGTTGACCGTCTCTTCGAGATCCATGAAATCGTTGCGCAGCGTCAGCCAGCCGTCGATGACGAGGAATACGTCGCCGTGGAGGTCTTCGGCGAACCGGCCCTCCGCACGGAGCTTGCGGTAGGTGGCCATCCCGTCGATCCGATGCTGGGCGAAAAGCCGCTCCCGTTGCGCGAGCACCGTCGCCACCTCGGCGACGGTGCGGCGGACCGCGCCCGTGTCGAGGCGGCCGGAAACACCGCCGACGTGGGGCAGGCCCGCGATCGAGGCGAGCGTGCCGCCGCCGAAATCGAGGCAGTAGAACGTGGTCTCCCTCGGCGTGTGGGTGAGCGCGAGGCTCGTGACGAGCGTGCGCAGCGCGGTGCTCTTGCCAGCGCGAGGACCGCCGAGCACCAGCACGTGCCCGGCGCCGCCGGCCAGATCCAGCGTCAACGGATCCCGCCGCTGCTCGAAGGGCCGGTCGACGACGCCGAGCACCGGGCGGAGCGCTCCCGCCGACCCGGCCGACCGGGGAGTCACCCCGCGCTGCGGGTGGATGACCAGCGAGGGCAGCAACTGATCAAGGGTCGGCGACTCGCCGAGCGGCGGCAGCCACACCTGATGGGCCGGGGTTCCCTGTCCTTCCAACCGATCGACCAGGATGTCCAGCAGGGTCTCGCCGGCGGCCTGCTCCGGATCGTCCTCTCGCGCGGGCTCCTCCGCCGGGTCGTCGTCGAGGTCCGGGGCGAGGTAAGCGGTGGTGTACTCGTGCAGCGCGAACGCCTCCGCGGTGGACGCGGACGAACCGGCCCCGGTGCTGCGCTGGTACACGCCGGACACGTAAGCCGAACGGAACCGGTCCATCGGCTCGGTGCCGACCTTGAGGAAGCCGTGGCCAGGAGCCCTCGGCAGTTTGAACGCGTCCGGCACCCCGAGCACCGCGCGACTGTCCATATCGGAAAAGGTGCGCAGCCCGATCCGGTACGACAGGTGGGCTTCGAGACCGCGAAGCCTGCCTTCGTCCAGCCGCTGCGAGGCGAGCAGCAGGTGCACGCCGAGCGACCGGCCGACCCGTCCGATCTGGACGAACATGTCGATGAAGTCGGGCTTGGCCGAAAGCAGTTCCGAGAACTCGTCACAGATCACCAGCAGTGTCGGCACCTCTGGCAACGGCGCGCCCGCCGCTCTCGCCTTCTCGTAGTCACGCAGGGACGAGAAGTTCCCGGCCGCCCGGAGCAGTTCCTGGCGGCGGATCAGCTCACCGTTGATCGCGTCGGTCATCCGGTCGACCAGATGCAGTTCGTCGGCGAGGTTCGTGATCACGGCGCTGGTGTGCGGGAGATTGTCGAGCCGGGTGAAAGTGGCGCCGCCCTTGAAGTCCACCAGTGCGAAGTTCAGCGAGTTCGGCGGATGGGTGACCGCGAGCGCCAGCACGAGAGTGCGCAGCAGCTCCGACTTCCCCGAGCCGGTCGCCCCGATCAGCAGGCCGTGCGGTCCCATCCCGTCCTGGGCGGATTCCTTCAGGTCGATGTCGATCGGCGTGCCGTCTTCCTTGATACCCAGCTTGATCCGGAGCCGGTCCCGGTTTGGCCGGGGCACCCAGGTGTCGACCGGGTCGAATTCGAAGGGATCACCCAGGTCCAGCAGTTCGGCGAGGCCGAGCTCGCTGCTCATCGGTGCGTCGCCGCGCAAACCGGCGGTCAACCGCAGCGGGGCGAGTTGCCTGGCGAGGCCTTCCGCGGCCACCGCGCCGAGCATGTCCGCGTAGCCGAGCCGGGCGGTGCCGTCGACGGTTTCGCTGATCAGGCCGCCGTCCGCGCCGACGTCGAGAAGCACGGTGGTCCGGTCGAAGGCCCTCGGCGGCACGGTGCTCAGGTCCACCACGGTCACGCCTTCGACGCCACCGCCGGTCATCAGGTGGTCGGAACCGGCGACCGCTCCCCCGTCCAGCACCACCACCAGATGCGGACCGGGCACCCGCGTTCCCGCTTCCGGGTCGAACCTCGGGCGCCGGGTCAGTTCCTCTTCGAGCAGCGATTCCAGCGCCGGGATGGTCGCGGCGACCAGGCGCAGCGGCCCGAGCGCGTCGGTGCGCTCCGGATGCAGGGCGTGGGGCAGCCATTTGACCCATTCCCAGTCGTCACGACGATCCTCGCTGACGCACACCGCGACCCGCAGATCGTCAGGGGACTGCATGACGGCCAGCTGCGCCAGCATCGCGCGCAGGAGGCCCAGCACGCCGTCGCGATCGCCGCGCACGTGGATCCGGCTGAAACCGTTGATCGCGATGGCGATCGGCAGATGGTCGATCGTGGCGTAGGTGGTGACGAACCGGCGCAACGCCAGTGCGGAAAGCGGTTCGAGCTCTTCGAGCGGTTTCGTGTCCGGCGCGACCACGGTGAGCGCGGGCCGCTGCCGTCCCAGGGCGATCCGGGCGACGGCGAAATCCGGGTCTTCCTTGCGCCGCTCCCAAAGCCGGTAGCTGGCGGCGAGCGACCACAGCGAAGCGGGATCCGGGTGCAGGTACTCCATCGCGGCACGCTGTTTGCGGGCCGAGCGACGCAACCGCAACCGGTGCTGGGAAAGGTGGCGAAGATACTTTCGCCTGGCGTAACCCATTTCCCGTTTGCTCGGACCTCCGCCCTGCAGGAAACCCATGGCGACCATGCCGAGCATTCCGACGCCCATCAAGCCGTAGACGACGAAGCGCATGGAACCGCCGATCGAGCCGGAGTACATCAGCAGCATCGCGGCCATCATGGCCACCATCGGCAGCACCATGAAGATCTGCGTCCACTGCCTGACCGGCGGTGGCGGGATCTCCGGCGGCGGCTGCAGAAGCAGCTCTCCGGCGGGCATGTCCGGCGCCGACCGGCGGGCGGGCCTCTTCACGACGACTGTCGACATACCCCGGATCGTCCGCTGCGACGCGGTCCCGGCGGCGGCGATGGCAGGAAGATGCCGGTCGGCCGAGTGCGGGCGTCACGCCGCCTACCTTCGCTGAGGAAGGACCGTGATCGTCGATCCAGCGAACAGGAAGGAGTGCCCCATGGCGAATTCAGACGTCGATCTCGATCTGGTGGCGGGCCAGCGTGAAGTGTCGTTCATGAACGAGTCCGTCACGCAGATCCAGGACGGCCAGCAGCGGCTGAACGGCATCACCCAGGCGATGGTCGCGCAGAACAGCGGCCGGATGAACATCGCGGCCAACGACGCCTTCGAGCTTCTCGGGACGAAGGTCACCAAGGTGGGCAGCGACTACAACGAGACCGCCGACAACATCCATTACGGCCTGAATGTCCACGGCTCCGCCGATGACCAGGCCGCCGGCGGCTTCAACTACGGGAGGTAGACGAATGGTCATGAACCCCGATCGGGTCACCTGCAATGTGAGCGCCTCGCTCGAGACCGCGGCGGACACTTCGAAGACCGGTGCCGCGGCACGCGACAACACCGATCTCTTGATGCGCCGCGCGCAGGGTTTCAGCCACGAAAGCGCGCAGGGCGAATACGGCCAAGCCGTGCTGGCGAAGAATCTCCAGCACCAGCGGCTCGCCAATGAGCAGTGGGATGGCCACGACAACCTGAGCGGCAGTGTGACCAATGGTGTCCACGGCCTGGTGAACGCGAAGATGAGTTCGATCAACCGCTTGGGCTGAACCTCGTGGGTGAACACCGGAAAGTCCCGGCGGGCCTGGCTCGCCGGGACTTTCTCGTTTCGGGTGACGGCTGGGCGTGGGCGGCGACGCCACGAAGCCCGCTACGCCTGCTCCAGGCGCTTCGGCTCGCGCCGACGTCCTCGCGACCCCCGGCACGACGCTCCGGTTTCGCGTGATCCTGCTTGCTTGACGTTCGGTTCCGCGTGATCAGACGGAGATCTCACGTGACTGGACGGAGATTACGCGTGATCAGACGGAGATCTCGCCGCCCACCGCACCGCCACGGTCACCGCCGCGGGATCAGGAACACCTGCTCGGGCGGTTCCGCCACGCTCGGCTCGGACGGCATGGCGGTCACCCTTCCCGGCCGCCAGCGACGCCGGTTCCCGCGAGGGAGGATCGCCGCCGTCAAGCCGGCGAGGACGAGTGCGCCGATCGCGGCGGCGGTCAGCCATTTCGCCGTCACCCCGGTCTCCTCGATCCGCGCGGCCCGCTCCAGTCCCGCCTTGTCCGGTGGTGGCGGCAGGAAAGCGGGCATCGCCGCGGGTTTCTCCGGATCGAGACCGTCGGTCACCGCACGGTAGGGATCGACCAGTCCCGCGCCGTAGGCGTCGCTGCCGCGTCCACCGCGTGCCGGATCGGCCGTGGCCTTCAGCCGCTGGATCACCTGCGCGGCGGACAACCTCGGCCACGCCGAGCGCACCAGTGCCGCGGTCGCGGCGACGAACGGCGCGGCGAAACTGGTTCCGTCGACCTGGGCGTGGCCGTCCTCCCTGGTCGTGGTCAGCACCTCGGCACCGGGCGCGACGATACCGACGTACGGGCCGATCTGGGACGTGCCCATCCGTGCTCCCGCACGGTCCACCGCGCCGACCCCGAGCACACCGTCGTAGGAGGCCGGGTAGGACGGCAGCCCGGCGGGCGCGTTCTGCTGCGAATTACCCGCCGCCGCGACCACGACCACGTCCCTGGCCACCGCGTGGGCCACCGCCGCCCGGATGGCGGGGAAATCACTGAACCCGGCCAGCGACAGGTTCATCACCCGCGCGCCCTGATCGGCCGCGTAACGGATACCGGCGGCCACCGCGTCCGGGTTGATCCGCAGCGATTCTCCCCGGTCGCTGATGTCCCGGTCGGTGATCCGCACGGGCAGGATCTCCGCGTCCGGCGCGAGACCGTGGAAACCGGTACCGGGCAACGGATCGGCGGCGATGATCCCGGCCACCCCGGTGCCGTGGGACACGCAGTCGAACGCACCGGGCAGCCCTCCTGGCAAGAAGAAGTCACGGCCGGTCCGCACCTTCCCCGGCCTGCGCAGCTGGGGATGGTCGGCGTCGACGCCGGAGTCGACCACCGCGACCAGCACGCCTGCCCCCCGGCCGCGCGACCAGACCCGTCGCGGATCGAGCGCCTGCTGTGCCCAGGGGAGCGTCTGTACGCGTTCGTGGGCGGGCTCGGGATCGTTGCACACCCCCGCTGGAGGAGCCGCGAACGCCGGAACGGCCCCGCCGACCAGGTGTAGCGCGGCCAGCGCACCGGCCGCCGCGAGTGCCGGAAGTCGTCTCATTTCGGCAATCGTCGGGCAGGACACGCCGGATCTCACCGTGGTGGCCGCAACCTGTCACGCCGCCTCGCGGCACCGCCCTTGCGGGAAGACTCGTGCCGGACGGAATCGAGGAGGCACAGTGGGCACCTTCACCGACAGGCGGGCCGGGTACGCGAGGACTGAACAGCGCCTCCGCGACCAGCAGCGACGGATGGCGGAAGTCCGGGCCACCGCCGAATCCGAGGACGAGCTGATCAGCGCGACCGTCGGGGGCCACGGCGAACTGGTGGAACTGCGCCTCGACCCGCGCGTCTTCCGCGTCCCCGATTCGGCGGGCCTCGCGCGGGCCATCACGGGCACCATCCATCGCGCGGCGGAACTCGCGCAGGAGGAGGGCTTCGCCATCATCGAAGAACACTTCCCCGCCGAGACCACGGCCGCGACGGCGGATCTGCGCCTCGGCCCCGTGCTGCACGAACTGGACCGGCGGATCGCGGGAGGCGAGCGATGAGCGCGGAAGACACCGTCAGCATGAACGGCGGGAATGTCGTCGACATGCACACCGTCGAGACCGCTCACGAGATGACCGTGATCGACGCCGAAGGAACTCATCTCGAGACGGCCTGGAACGCCATCAAGGGCACGCTGCCGGAGCCAGGGACGTTCGGCCACGGCCTGATCGGTGTCGTGTTCAACAGCCGAACGTCCGATCTGGACGGTTCGGTCCGCGCGGCGGCGGACTCGGTCCCACCCGCCTACCGGAACCTCGCGGCCGCCGGTCAGCAGCTGGTGAAGACCTACCTCGCGCACGACGCCGAGGCCGCGAACTTCATCCTCGTCCAGCTCTCCTGAACGGACTCCGGCGAGTATGGCTGACGGCGACGTCCAACAACCGGACTGCGACCTGTGGGACGCGGTCCGGAAGCTGCTGCCCGCACCCGCCGGCTGGCCGCCCGACAGCGAGTCGCTCGCGACACAGGTGTCCGAGCGATGGGCCAAGGCCAAGGTCGTGTTCGAGGACTCCTTGAAGATCGTCGACGGTGCCGCCGACCGGATCCACCCGGACGGGGGCGGCGGGACCTGGCCGGACGAGGCCGGTGGCTTCATGCGGGGGGTCGTCAAGAGGGCTAACGGCCAGGAAAGATTCGGCCAGATCGCCGGCGCGCTGAACGGGATGGCCAAGGAGTACGACTTCTACTCCAAAATCCTCACCAGCGCCAAGACCGGCGTCAAGAACTACGTCGAAGATCTGAGCTGGCAGTACACCGCGCTCGGTTTCAACATTCCGAAGTACGCGAAGCGCAACCAAGAGGACTTCGCCAGGAACGTGGCGCGAGAAGTCCTCGACATCATGAAAGAGCACGCCGGTTACGTGAAGGACCCGTCCACGCTTCCGCAGCCCGAAGACCCGAGCAACAATTTCTTCGTTGGGCTGTGGGATTCGGTGGTCGACCAGGGCAAGGCACTCGCGGGATTGTTCGGCCGGGGCGAAGACGGCAGCTGGTCGATGTTCAACTCGCAGGTCGCGTGGGGGCATCTGAACAAACTCCTCGCCAGTCTGGCCGTGTACTCCATGCCGAACGGCCTCGGCAAGGAGATCGACGACAGGCTGTTCAACGGCGTCTTCGGTGATTACCTGGCCGAAGCGGGCAAGGCCTTCGTCGACTACGACAACTGGGACAACGCGCCCCTGCACGCCCTCGGATACACCACCGGCATGGTCGCCGGGCTGCTCGGCCCGACTCGCGGGGTGGGCGCCGCGGTCAAGCTCGCCGGACGCGGTTTGCAGGCACCGAGGGTCATCAAGGTCGGTGACCGCATCGGGAAATTCACCTTGACCCATGGGGCGTTCAAGGTCATCGACAAGATCGGTGAAACCGCGAAGCCCAAGGGCTACAACCTGCATCCCGCCGTCACCCCCGACGTCGCACGCCTGATCCACGACCGTCCTGGCGACCCTCCCGCCACCGGCGGGCGCGGCCCCCACGGCCCCGAGCCCCAAGGACCGGGGCCGACGAAACCGCCGTCCCCGGACGCGCCATCGCCCGAGGGGCGGCCATCCAGCCGTCCACCGCACGACCAGCCACCCACACCGCCGGGCCACGGCGAAAGGCTCCTCGGCGAGAGCCCGCGAGGGACCGAACCGCGGACCCCGCCGGGTGATCAGCACCCCGCGGCCAAAGGCGATGGTGCCGACCCCGTCAAACGGGAGCAGGGACACGAGCGAAGCGAACCTCCTGCCTCCCGCCCCGAAAGGGACCAGTCCCCCGCTCCTTCGGAGTCGCGGCAGGCGCAGTCGCCCCAGCACCTGGCCGAGCACACCCCTCCGCCGCCGTCCACCGCCGACCACGCGCCGACCACGAGGGCCGAACCCGCGCACAGCGCCAGTGGCCACGAGTCGGGACGTGGTGCCGACGCCGGGCAGAACCGCCCCGCCGAGGTGTCGCAGAACGAGAAAGCGGCTCTGGAGTCACCCGCCGACCGGCCGTCGCATACGGCCACGGGTACGCCACCCACCCGCGCCGAGGTCAGGGAAATCTTCATCGAACGCGAGCTCGCGCGCATGATCCACGGTGAATCCCCCTATCCCCGCCATGTGCAGCGGGCGTGGGTTGAGCACACCATGAACGCCGGACACGGCCAGAGCGCCGAACGTGGGCTGTCCGGCGACGCCGCCGGCCGGGCGCAGGGCGGGAAACACGGTGATCCGGAGGCCGGGGCCGCCCGGAAACCCCCTGGCCGGGTTTCGCTCGAAGACTTCGCGAAGGAGCGCTTTCCGGACGAGTACCGCAAGGCACAGGAGAAAGGCGCAGCCGGACCGCATGAAGACGGCCCGGGAGGCGCCGGGAGTCCTGACCGGCCTTCACCAGGGCCACGCCCCTCTGGTCAGGGAGGCGGTGCCGCGCATCCCGAGGCCGCGCGAGGCGGTGTCGCACTCGAAACGCGGCCGATCCACGGTGCGGTCGAGCAGGTCGCCGAAAGGCTCCGCTCGACCGAGAAAGCGCCTGCCGCGGCGAAGGCCTCAGCGGCGGCTCCGGCGGCGGCGCGCGAAATCGCCCCGCCCGAACCGCTGACCGCGCGCCCGATCCCGAACAAGGCGGTCATCCTTCACCCCGACGGCACACCCGAACCCTTGCGGCCCGGCACGGTGGAGATCCAGCCCACGCGCACCGGCGAGCCGGACGGGCCGGTGAATCCCGGCTCGCCGGTGCGCGCCGTCCCCGGCTGGGCGGAACCGCCAAGGGTCGGCTGGGCGGAACCACTCAGGGTCGACTGGCCCGAGCCGTCGAAGATCGGTGAGCCCGTCGCACCGGGTGTCGGCCTGCCCCGGCCGCCGGATGTCGGCTGGCCCACTCGTCCGGCCCCGGACGCGCCCGCGCTCCCCCGGCCCGATCACGCGACCGATCCCGTGCCGCCGGGCGGACCGCGCGAACCGGCGGGGCCGAAAGCGCCTTCTCCCAAGGGTCCTTCGGAGATCCCGGCCAGGCCCACCGTTCCGGCCGTCCCGGACATCCGGGAGTTGCCCAAGGATCCGGAGATCCGGGAACCGCTCAAGGATCCCGAGGTCCCGACGCGACCGGAGGGGTCGAAGATCCACGGGCTGCCGACGGATCCCGAAATCCCCGCCCTGCCAAGGGAACCGGAGATCCGGCCGAGGCTGGAGGAACCGGAGATCCCGGCGGATCCGCTCCAGGCCGCGCGAGAGAGGCCAGACCACCAGTTCCGGCCGTGGGATCACTGGACCGATCCGGGGCGGGTCCACACGCCCTGGCCCGCCGCGGACGGCCTCCAGGACTACCTCACCGGTCTCATGGAGCGAAACGAGGAACGCGCCCGCGCCGAAGCCATCGACGAATGGATCGCGGCGTGGGAGCCCATGGAGCGGGAAAACCTGGAGGAAGCCCACCTGGACAAGGTGGCGTTCGGGGTCGACCCCGGCGAGCACCTGACGCCCGAAGAGCGCGCGAGGGTCGCGGCGATGGACGACTACGCTCCCGAGCTTCGCCAGCTCCGTGCCGCGCTGGATCAGTTGCGGGAGAACGGACATCCACTCTACGACGACATCGTCGAGATGTTTTCCGATCCGCAGAACTCCTTCGACAGGAAACTGTTGATCGCGACCGAGATCTTCATGCCCGCCGGTACGCCCTCACTGGACGAACTTCCGGCACGGGTCGAATCGGCCGCGGCGTCGGCGCGGGCCAGGCTGGAAGAGGCCAGGGAACAGGGGCTGATTTCATCCGCGGAGTTCGAGCGGCGCGCGGCCGCGTGGGACGGTCTCCTCGAACAGGCCGACGGATTGCGCGAGCTGATCGAGGAGACGCGGCGAACCGAGGACGCGCGGCCGGTGATCGGCGGGCTGCGCGCGTTCAGCGAAGCTCTGCGCGAGTACGCCAGGGCATCCGCGGATTCCCCCGTCCCGGCGTGGCGGGAGGTCATCCGGTTGGATCTGCTGGATCCCTATCGCCTGCGGACCCTTCATCCGTCGGTCTCCGCGGACGGCCACTTCGACGTCGTCACCCAGGCGGTCGTGGCGCATTTCTTCGACTTGGTCTTCGGACCGGCGGGGGTGGACTTCGCCCTCAAGGCCCTCGCGAACGCGGTGCCCCTGGACAGAGCGGCGTTGATGCGACGGTTCCCCGGTGTGGACGTCGACGCGGTCTTCGGAGAACAGCTGGGAATCGAGAACAGGCTCGAAGGCTTCTTCGACCACGATTCCGGTACGGGGTTCATCCGGCCACGGCTCGGGATGGCCGAGTTCATCACCGTCGTGGCACACGAGTTCGCGGTGCACGGCCTTCAGCGACCCTCGTCTCTCGTCGTCGAAGGAGCGGCCGCGCGGGCTTGGGCCGACGTCCTGTTCGGCGCCGCCCATGAGTTCCAGGGGCGCAGCGGGGAAATCCTCGTGACCGACGTGCTGCGTGCCGAGGCGGAGAAATCGGTCATCCCCCAGGATTCGCGCCGCGGCGGGTGGGACCGGCCGCGGCTGTCGCCGATGGCACGGGACGTGGACCAGCTGCACCGCGTGATCGAGATCGAGTACGGCGCGCTCCCCTTGACGTACCAAGCCGCGTTGCTGCACCAGCTGCTGGCGATCGGGGTGAGCCACGAACGAGACCTCGCCCGGATTCGCGAAGCGGTGGCGAACGACGACGCGAAGATCCGCAATCCCGTCGCCGACGCGTTCGAAGCCGATCCGCGCGGATTCGCGGCCAGGTATCGCATGCCCGAGCCGCCGGAGGCACCGGAACCACCGCCGTCGTCGCCGGGCCCGTCGGGACAGCCGGATCCGTCCGGGCCGGTGACCCTCGGCGGACAGCCTCCGGAACCGAATGCGCCCGGCGGGACAACGAGTTCCGCCCGGTCCGCCGCCCCCGTGCCGCCGCCCGGCGTGACCGCCGACGTGTGGCAGGCGCTGACCCCGCGCCAGCAACGCGCGCTCGCGGACATCCAGTCCAGGGGACTCAACGCGGCAGGAACCTTGGCGGCCACAGTCGCCCAGGTCGGCAACAAGACGAAGGTCCCCAAGACCAAGAAGCTCCCCAAGCTGCTTCGCGACTTGAGCGCGATGCAGCGCGTCGAGCTGACCGAACGGCTGCAGACCTTCGCGGCCGGATCGGGAATGGCCGCCGATCCCGCCAATCTCCCCGCCGTGCCGACGAAGAACTATCTCAGCCCGTCGGCCGACCTCGCGGGCCCGGCGGAGTTGACGGCCACCGACCAAGAGAACCTGGAGCGGGTCGTCGCGCTCCACCGGGAAATCGGCCGGACCCGGCTGAACCCGCGGCGACGCGCGCTGCTGGAGAACGAGATGCGCGGCCTGCTCGGCGCGCTCGGCCTCGATCCGAACCAGCCGGACTACGTCTACCGGGCGGTCACGCTGGCCGGGCATCCAGCCGGACCGGTGGTGTGGCGGTATCTCCCCGCCTTCAACGATGCAGCCGGCATCGCGACCACCAGGAACAACCTGGCCAATCAGATGCGCACCGGCTTCTTCCCGGTGGCGGCCCCGAGCCTGACCTTCGTGGCCGTCGGCTTCCCGTCCAGCGGTGTCGCGTACGCGGTCACCGGCCTCGTCGCTTCCGTGGTGACCGGGCTCCTCGCCCGCGGCCACGAGATCGGGGACGACGCGGCGGTCGCCGAACGCAAGAAGCACCAGGACGCGCAGCGGCAGTTCGAGAACGCCGTCAAACCCGTCGACCGGTGGCGCGCCCGCAACGCTCGCCTCGGCCTGCCGCCGGACCATGGCCCGGACCTGGCCGCCGAGGAGCGTCCGGAGGGAACCGAGTCCGCCGGTGTCCAGCCGTTGCCGAAGTTCTACCGCCGGTACGGCCTCCCGCCGACGATCGGCACCACGGTGGGCATCATGGCGACCCTGGAGTACGGCCCCGCGCTGGGATTGCACCTGCAGGCGTCGACGTCGTTGGGCATCGGTTTGAGCGGAGCCGCCGCGGCCGTCCTCATGCCGCTCTTCCAGTGGAAGCGCGCGAAAGCCAAGGCGAAGGCCGAGTTGATGGCGGCCGAGCTCAGCATCCGGGCACTGGACGAGAAGGCAGCGCGCGCCGACGAGCGGTTCGACCTCGCGCTGGAACAAGCACTGACCGGTCGCCCGATCCCCGAGCCGGACCGCACGGGCACCGGATCGGCTGCCTCCCGGCCGTCGCTTCCGGTGGCGGCCAGCGCCACCGAATCCGTCGACGGGTTCTCCCAGATCGCGAAAAGAGCACCGACGCCCGGATCCGGCAAACTCGATCCCGACGCCCCGCTGGACCTCAGCCTCCACGCCGCCTTGCTCCTCTACGGCGTGATCCGGGGCTTGGTCACGCTTCCCGCCGTGCTGTTGACCAGCGGACTGGACAACACCGAACTGGTCAACAAGCTGGGCAGAAGCCACGTCGACCGGCAGGCCCTGCACGAGGCGACGCAGGCACTGCTGCAGGTGCCGCGGGCCGAACTGCTGGCCGCGGTGACGGAGGCGCAGCGGAACGCGGAGGCGCAGCGCAAGCCGGGCTTGCTCCGCCGTCTGTTCGGCGCGCGACCCGACCAGGCCACCCCGGCACCGGATCCGGTGGGGGAAACCGGGATCGTGCCCTCGCCACTGCCGTCCAGCAGGCCGGGGTCGGCGTCGGAAGCGGAATACCGCAAGACCACCACCCTCATCGCGGCCATCGGTGGCGCCGTCCCCGCGGTGGGGATCGGCGTGCTCGGGCTCGATCCCGCCTATCTGGTGGCGCTGCTGGTGAGCGCGCTCCTCGGGCCGAAGGTCGGCGAGCACAAATGGCGGCACCGGCAGGTCGAACTGGCCGCCAGGAACAAGAAGGCCGACGCGGACGCGGTGGCGGCCCTCGCCGCGTTCGGCCAGGAGGCCACCGCCTTGACCGAATTCCTCACCACCCGGCTGACCGAGCCGTTCCAGTCGGTGGCGGCCGAGGCGAAGCGGACCGGGCAGTGGGGTGCGCTCGACCTGCTTTCAGGCCTGTTGGAAGGGTTGAACCGGGCCGGGCTTCCGTTGCCCGGCCTCCGGAACGAGGCCGGGACACCCCCGGCTTCGGCACCCTTCGAAGAAGTCGCACCGCTTCGGATCGACGGCGACCAATGGGCGACTCCGGCCGCCCGGGACGCGCTACGTGCCGCGTTGGACGACGTCCGGCGTTCGACCGAGGCGGAACAGGACAGGTTGGCGGGTCCCTGGGCGGCTTGGTCGACACTGGGCAAGCGAGTGACCATGCTGGCCTCGGTTCTCCGGCTGGTCAGCCGGGCCGAGACGCACCTGGACGGCTACCACCGGTCCGGTGCCGGACCGGTGCAGGTGACGGTCGCCGGCCTGAACCGGGCCGTCCACGACTATCAGCAGAGCGGCCCGCTGCGGCGTGAGCCGGCCGAACAGGTCAAGGCCGCCCGAGAGGCGTTGTCCAAAGTGGACGGCGCGGTGGACCGTTATCTGTCCAGGAGCGACCCCGGACGGCGTCGTCCCCGTGCGAGGGACCTGCGGGCCGCACTCGACGGCGTGGACGAGGCCGTCCGCGACTACCGGCGCCCGAGTGCCCCTGACCGGCGCTCGACCGGCGACGAAGCCGCGGTGCACAAGGCGATCGACCGCTATCAGGACCTGCAGAACCCGAACCGTCACGAGCCGAGGACCGAGGTGATGAGAGCGGCGCTCACCGAGCTGAAGAACGCGACCGCCCACCATCGTGACCAGACCGGCGCGGGATGGCGCAGGCCGGACTCCGCGACCGAAGAGGTCCGGAAGGCTTTGACCGCGCTGAAGGACGCCATCGACCGGCATCAGCAGTTCAGCGCGCCGTTCGGGCACGAACCCGGCGCCCGGAAGGTCAGTGCGGCACTCACCGAGATCGAGCAGACCGTCGACCGCTACCGGCGGCTCAGCGCTCCGCGGTGGCGCGAACCCACCGGCCACGAAGCCAACGTGGCCGAGGCGGCACTCAGCCAGGTGCTCGCCGACCTGAACCGGGCCATTCACCACTACTGGCAGGTGAGTAACCCGGACCGGGCGGCGCCGGCCCATCGCGGCAAGGCGATGAAGGCGGTGGACACGGAGCTGCAGCGGGCGATGTACGCCTGCAAGAAGCTGGATGTCCCGGGGATGCGCGAGGCGCCCATCGGGACGGCTCCGGTGCCCTTGCCGAGGGAGCACGCGCTGAGTACCGGCGAACTCGTCTGGTACGCGCCGTCCGGAATGGCGGTCGGTCCCGCGATGGCGACCCGCAAGGCACACCTGCGCACCATGCTGACGAACCGGCCGGATCCCGCGAGCCCGTACGTGGTGACGCTGCACGACGACGGCGCGCTTCCCAGCCCCGAGGAACTCGCCGAAGTGACCCGGCGAAGCGAGTACTACCCGCCGGGCCGTCCGGTGCGACTGCACTCGTGCGGCTCGGCGTCGTGGGCGCGGCGGTTCGCCGTCGCGCTGGGCGCCCCGGTGGTGGCCCCGCTGGCCGACCTGCACGTACTGGGACGCCGGACCGAACTGCCGGACGGCACCGTGCTGCCGTTCGGGCAAGAAGTCGTCGAGGGCTACGCCGTCGGAGGTGGCTGGGCGGAGTTCCCGCCGGACGGGAAGAACCCGATCGTGCTCCGTTCTCCCGCCGGCTCCCGTCCGATCACCCTCGGCGAACTGGCAGGCGCGAACCCGGTCGCGCTGGGGGACTTCCCGGAACCACAAGGGAATGCCAAACCGCCGGAGCGGCATCCCGCCTACCTCAGGTACCCGGTCTCGCCGGGATCCGGGCACGGGGACGGCTCGGGATTGTTCCGCGCGACACCGCTTCACGCGCTGCCCGCGATGGACGCGGACACCGTGGACGGCCGCTGGAAGGACGCGGTCGCCTTCGTCACGGCGCATTTCCCCCAGCTGCCGGAAACCAATCCCGGCTACTACGCGCCCTGGGCCGACCAGCTCGGTTACCGGACGAACTGCACCAGGTCCGTCGTGCATTACGTACGCCGGTCGCTCGGCGAGGAAACCACCGCACCGCCGGTTCCCATCGCACTCATGAACGAACTGGCCACCCTGGGTTATGTGATGGACCAGCTCGGCGGGAAGTGGGTGGAGATCGACGACGCGAGCTACGACGGCGTCATCTCGGCCATGCTCGCCAGACCACAAGGCGCGCTGGCCGCGGTGAACTTCCTTTACGAGGGCGACAGAGGGACGATCGGCTCGCATGTGGCCCTGGTCGCGCACCACCGGGACGGAGTCGTTTTCCTCGATCCGCTGACCGGCTGGCTGACGTTGCTGGAAGAACGCCCTCTGCAGATCATGCTGCTCCCCTTTCCGGAAGAACGAGGCTGGTAGTGGAAGCGCAGGAAGCGGCCGCGAGGGTCGGGGAATGGCTGGCCGGTGGCGAGCACGCGGTCCGGGTCGATCACGCGAACGTCGTGCGGGTGCCGGAGGGCTGGTTCGTGCCCTACGACACGGTTCGCGCACTGGACGGCGGCGAATGGATCGCTTCGCTGGTACCGAAACCCGCACTGATCGTGTGTGAGGACGGCGAGTTGCAGCGGCCGGACGCCGGACGGGAGGGTACCGGCCCGAGCAGTCCGGTGCCCGTGGCCGGGAGGGACGAGTGGCGGGAGATCCTGGAACCGGAGTTCCGGGAAAGCGGCGTGGCGTACCTCGGCGTCCACTCCGCCGCCGTGATGGCGTGGCGGAAATTCACCCCGGACGGCGCCGCGACCGGCGAGGTCCGGGTCAACCCCGGTTACCGTCCCGGCCCGCGACGGCTGGGCCACCGGCCCATGGACACCCCGCTGGAGCACCTGCTCGGTTACCTGGCCGCCGGACAGCATGACCGCGGGCGCTACCTCGCCGGTCTGCTGTCCTCGGAGGTCCTGCTCCCGGTCGACTTCCGGACCGAACGGCCGCTTCCCTCGCTCCGGCAGGAAGAACCACCTGCGCTGCGGGTGTTCAGCTCACGGAGGAGACTGCCGCCCGGGACGGCGAAATGGGTGCGGGCCGGCGTTCTCTCCCTCCTCTCGGAGTTCCCCGGTGTCGGTTTGTCGATCAATCCCGGCTCGGACCTGCCGGACGTCGTCAGCGCCGCCGAGCTCGCGGCGGCGGTGTCGCGGTGGCCGAAGCTGCGGAGTTCCACCCGGGTAGTGGAAGTCTCGCCGGAGTACTCGGAGTCCGTGTCGCGCACCGCCGAGCGGATCAGGGCCGACTTCGGGCTCGCCGGGCCCATCACCGGACTCCCGGAAGCCGCGGCGAAGGCCCGCTCCGCCGGATTCGAGCTGACGGCCCGGGAATGCGAGCGGTTCCTCCTCGGCCGGGCCTGGGAGCAGCGCAACGGCGTCACCCCGGCCGCTTTCGAGTCCCCGCACGACGACCTCACCGGGCACCGGTGGCCGGACGACCTCCGGGCCAACGGGCTCACCGCCGGTCATGACGCGGCGGGCCGGGTCCGGCCGCACGCGGCGACCGGCGGCAAGTTCTTCCGCCGTGACATCGACTCCAGGCACAGCGACGGCGGCGACTTCGCCTGGCACCGCGTCACCGGCGCGTTCGTCGGATCAGCCCTCGGTGAAGCACTCGGCACCGGACTGGCGGGCGTTCTCGAGATCGGCCCGCTCACCCGGCACCTGCTGTTCTGCACCGAAGGCCTGCTGCGGGCACTTCCGGCTCCGTACCGGGGTTCGGTGCCGAGCGGGTTGATGACGATCGGCGTACAGGCCAGGCGGCGCCAGTACACCGGGAACGACGGCTGGCTCTCCCGCGTCCGGGGACCAGGCACGGTCCCGGCGGACGAGCCGGGTGCCGTCGGTTTTCTCGTGCCGGGCATGGTGGCCGCGCTGTGCGGCGGCCGCACGGCCGCGCGCGTCGCGCGTCTGCTGGCCACCGGTGACGGCGCCGACGAGGTGACCGCCGAGGCGGCGTCGGTGGTGGCGAACTTGTTCAGCCACCTGTTCCAGCGAGCCGATCCTCCGCGGGTGGTCGTGCAGCGGCTGCTCGACTCCGGCACGACCTCCGGGCCGGTGGCCGAGGCCCTGGCCACCGCGCTGCGCGCCGGTGCCGGGGAGTCCGGCCGCGGCGCGTTCACGGGGGCGTTCGCCGGAGCCGTCGCCGGGTCGAGGGCAGGGATCCCCGGCCTGCCTCAGGAATGGCTCGACCGGCTCGGGGGGCGTGATCTGGTGGAGACCGTGGCCGGTGACGCGTTCTGGCACTTCTCGGCCCAGCCGCCGTCGGGCGACGGACGTTACGCCGCCGGGTGGGCCGTCCGGTATCCGCGTGATCTCTGAGGGCTCAAAGCGTGTCCGGCAAGGCGAAGTGCCGAAGCACGTCGGAGAGTTGCTCGTACGGGGGACGGCGTCCACCGTTCAAAACGCACCAGACGGCGCTCCGGTCGCCCGAACCGAAGCCCACCACTCGGGCGGCCGGTGCCTGTCCGGCGTGAACCGTCCCGCGCGCGGCGACCATCTCTTGTCCGACAAGGAGTCCGTAGGGCAGGGCGGGACGGCTGGGTTCGCTGGATCGGACACCTCCCCGCCTGCCTGGATGGACGGCGACGAGCATCATCCGCGCGGAGGCGGCGAGCCGTTCGGCGAGGGCATCGGCTTGTTCCGGGCGCAGTGTCCCGACGGCGGGGCCGCTGAGCTTGGTCTCCTCGATCGTCCCGGCGTCCGCGGGCGACACGTGCACCTGCCCCACCACTCCGTGCCCGGCCACGATGACCTGGGTGCGCCCCGGCGCCCGGTTCCGGCAGTGCCAGGTGAGCTCGTCCGCCGACCATGGCCGGGTGACGGGTTCGGCGTTTCCCCAGCCGGTGGGCTCGCGACCGGTGAGCGCCCGTAGCGCGGCTTCGGCGCCGGCGCCGAAACGGACCGGTTCCGCGGCCGGATGCACGGTGGTGATCCGCACTTCGAGGTCACCGGAGGTGATCGCGGATTCCGCCGGGGGCGGGGACGGCCGATCAGGGTCGCGGACGAACCGCGTTCCGTTCCATCGCGAAGGAACGCCGTCGAACCCGCGGCGAAAGCGCTCGTCGTCCTCCTGCACGATCCATTCGGCCCCGGCGTCACGGAGCAGCAGTTCCATCGGATAGGTGAGCCCGCTGTGCTCGGGGGTGAGCAGTTGAAGCACCCTCGCGCTCCGAGAGGCGGAACGAGCCGCGTCGATCAGCCAGGAGGAAGCGGGGACCACGCCCCGGGACTGCTCGACGACCAGCGCGTCCGAGGTGGCCCAGTCCGCGGCGGGATGCCCGGTCACCTGCTCGACCACGACAACCCTCCGGTGACGGCCACGAGGGCGTCGGTGAACGCCCTGGCGACGGTCTCCGCCTCCGGATCGTCTTCGGGGGCCCGGCACTCCACCCACCACACCGGATCGGGCACTTCGGCTTCGCCGCCGATGCCGAGCAACCGGTGCACCTCGCCGGGAACCCCGATCAACCGGGTCTCCTCGATGCTCAGCAACAGACGGCCGCCGGGATGGAACAGCTGCACCAACGGGCGGCCGTCCACGGTGGACGCGGTCAGCCCGCCGCACAGCGGCAGGACCGCGCCGACCGCCACGCCCTGGTCCGGCGATTCCGCGCACAGACCGATGATGTCGAAGGTCACGAAGGTCATTAGACGTCCGGTCCGATGGCTGTTCCCGCCACTGGCCGGAACCTGCCGTCAGTAAGGCGCCATCCGGTACCCCGACCCGCGCACCGTATGGATCAGCGGCGGGTCCTTGAGCTTCCGCCGCAGCCGCGCGATCACGACGTCGAGCACGTTCGACGCCGGATCCGCCATCTCGTCCCACGCGTACCGGATCAGCTCCGGGCGGGAGACCGGCCGCCCAGCCGCGGCCATCAGCCGTTCCATGACGAGATACTCCTTGCGGGTCACGGTGAGGAGCACACCCGCCCGCGAGATCTGGTGCCTTCCGGTGTCGAGTTCGACGTCCGCACAGCGCAGCACTACCGCTTGCCCCGCCATGTCGCGGCGGCACAGACTCCGCACCCTCGCCACGAGTTCGGGCATCGCGAACGGTTTGACCAGGTAGTCACCGCCGCCGACGCGCAGCCCGTCGATCCGGTCGGCGACACTGTCGCGCGCGGTGAGGAACAGCACGGGCATCGGCCACCCCACGCCGCGCCGGCCGCGCACGTACGCCAGCGCGTCACCCGAGGGCAGCATCCGGTCGAACACCGCGCAGTCGTAGGCGTTCACCATCAGCGCCTCGTCCGCGGCAGGCAGGTCGGCGGCGGTGTCCACCGCGAACCCGCCACCGCGCAGGGCGAATTCCAGCGCTACCCGTAGGTTCTCGTCGTCTTCGGTCACCAGCACCCGCACGCCTTCACGTTAGCGCTCCGCGGCGACCACCAAGTCGGCCACGTGCAACCCGCGCAGTTCCCCGACGCTCGGCATCCGGCCGAGCAGCCGCAACCGTTGCGACTGCGCCTTGCGCGCGCCCTCGAACAGCCGTCGCGCGTCGCGCGCGTTGCCGAAGTTGACGCCGCCGGAGACCCTTCGGAAGTATTCGAGAAGAACGAGGTCAGCGCTCTGGTCGAGTTCGTAGTCCCCTGCGGCGGCCATCCGGCCGAAAATGGACAGCAGCTCGTCGGGGCTGTAGTTCTCGAACTCGATCGTTTTGCCGAAACGGGACGCGAGGCCCGGGTTGGCGGCCAGGAAGTCGACCATCTCGCCGGTGTACCCGGCCACGATCACCGCCACCTCGTCGCGATGCTCCTCCATCAAGGGGACCAGGGTGTCGATCGCCTCCTGGCCGAAGTCTCCGCCGGACCCGGCGAGCCGCGAGAGTGTGTACGCCTCGTCGATGAAAAGGACGCCGCCCTTGGCTTCCTCGAACACCGTCGCGGTCTTTTCCGCCGTATGGCCGATGTACTGCCCGACGAGATCCCGGCGGGAGACCTCGCGGAACTGACCTCGCGGCAGAATCCCCAGTGCCTTCAGCAGTTTGCCGTAGATCCGCGCGACCGTGGTCTTCCCGGTGCCGGGCGCGCCCGCGAAGATCAGGTGGTGGGCGGCGGCGCCGATCGGCAGCCCCGCCCGGCGCCGCCATTCGTTGACCTGCAACTCGTCGACGAGCGCGCGCACCTCCGCCTTCACCTCGGGCAGGCCGATCATGGCGTCGAGTTCGGCCAGCATCTCGTCGAGTTCGATGTCCCCGGAGGAACCGGGGGCCGCCGGATCCGCCGCGGTGACGATCGCCGTCGCGCTCTCGGCGATCGCGATCCCCGGTTCGGCGGTGTTCACGACCCGGCACGCGGTGACCGAGCCCCCGCAGCCGGACCCGAACACGATCCCGGAACCCCGCACGTCGGTGACCGTGCACCGCTTGAGCTCCGGTGTGCTGTGGTGCGCCACCGCGATGCCCTCGTGGCCGGTGTGCGAGACCACGCAGCGCTCGATGACGGGCCTGGCGTACTGATAGACGTAAAACCCCCGCAGCCCGCAGCCGGTCACGGTGCAGTCGCGGATGACCGGATCGGCGCCGAACCCGATGGTGATCCCGTCACCCGCCACGTCTTCGACGGTCGTGTCCTCGATCCGGCCCGGCGCGCCGTCGACGACGATCCCCTGTTCCGCCGCCGAGATCACGCAGCCTGTCAGGGCGAACGGTGCCGAACCGCGGAGCGCGATCGCCGGCCCGCGACCACCGGAGACGGTGCAGCGGTCCATCGTCAGTTCGGTGTCGTCGGTCACCACGGCGGACGACGTGTCGGCCAGCAGCTCGATCCCGTTCAGGACGAGTGCTCCCCCGGTCGCGCGGAGCACCGGGCGATCGGCGCCGCGGCCGTCGATGATCACGCCCGCGTCCTTCGCCGCGGCCAGGGTCACCCGCAGCCCGGTCAGTTCGACCGTCTCCGCGTAGTCACCGGCCGCGATGGTGATGACGGCGCCGTCGGTCGCTTCCAGCAGGGCCTCGCCGATGGTCGGGTAGGCGCCGGGCCGCCGGGCGACGAGGAGGGCGCGGCCGGGGATCGAAGTGGTCATCAGCCCGCCTTGGCCATCAGCCAGCCGCGATCGGCGGCCTTGGCCCCGGCCTGAAACCGGCTGCGGGCACCGAGCCTGTTCATGATGTCGGCGACCATCCGGCGCACCGTGCGCACCGAGATCCCCAACCGGGCGGCGGCGGATTCGTCCGTCGTCCCGGACACGAGCAGCGTCAGCAGTTCGCGCTCGCGGCACGTCAGCATCGAGGCGTCCTCCTGTTCCGGGAGGTCCAGCGGGACGAGCGGGGCGGCGGCCTGCCAGATCCGCTCGAACAGGCCGACCGTCGCGGTGACGACGCCGGGCAGCCGGAACACCGCGGAACCGGTCGTCCTGCCCTCCGCGGGCAGGACGACCGAGGTCCGGTCGATCACCAGCGCGTCCATCGGGACCTCGGCGTCGGTCCGCACCTCGGCACCGGCACGCGACATCCGGTTGAGCGCGCCGGACATCCGCGCGGAGTCGGGAAAGAGCACCTTGCAGCGCACGCCGGGGCGCACGTTCGCGAGCGCGATCCGCTGGAAGGCGGAGTCCGTTCCCGTGCTCATCACGAGCACCTCCCCGGTCGCTTCCGCGAGCAGTTCGCCCAGCCCCGCCCGGTCACGAGCCGGGCCCGTTCCCATCACCAGGCTGAGCTGGCCGGTCTGCACGGTCATCGCAGGTACCTCCCTCTTCCCCGGCGCGGTGCCGACGACGTCCTGTTCATGCCAGTTACCGCCGTCCGGGCGGACCGGGACGCCCGACGCGTTAGCGTTCAGGGGCACCACGGCCGTCGCGGCGGGCCGGTGGAACTGCATGCGTCTACTTTCGCTGTCCGAACATGAGGTTTTGATGACACGGGTGATGGTCGTCGAAGACGACGAGAATCTGCGGCTCGCGCTGGTCACGCAGCTGCGTGCGGCCGGCTTCGTCGTCGACGAAGCCGGCGACATCGCGACAGCGGACCGGCTGCTGCGCGGAACGCACCACGACTGCGTGGTGCTGGACCGGATGCTGCCCGACGGCGACGCCATCTCCTACGTCCACATGCGACGGCAGCTGGGCTGGCGGGCACCGGTGCTGTTCCTCACCGCCCGCGACGCGCTCGCCGACCGGGTGGCCGGGTTCGAGCACGGCGGCGACGACTACCTCGTGAAGCCGTTCGTGATGGCCGAGCTGACCGAGCGGGTGAGCAACCTGTGCCGCCGGTCCGCGTTCGACCGGCCATCGGTACTGCACCACGAAGACCTGGTGATGGACTGCGCACGGCGCGAGGTGCGCCGGGCCGGTGTGCTGCTCACCTTGACCAACAAGGAGTACGCCGTGCTCGAATACCTGCTGACCAGGGCGGGGCTGCCGGTGCGGCGGGCGGATCTGATCGAGCACTGCTGGGACGAGCAGGCCGATCCGATGTCCAATGTGGTCGATGTGGTGGTGAAGCGGTTGCGCCGCAAGTTGAAGGAGCCCGAACTGATCCACGCCGTCCGCGGCCTCGGCTACCGGCTGGGCGTCCGATGAACACCCATTCCTCAGCCGATCGGCTGCGCAGGTTGCGCTGGACGCTGACCGCGTTGTTCGTCGTGATGAACACGCTCGGGCTGGTCGTCTTCGCGTGGCTGCTCATCAACGAGGACGGTGACCAGGGGGAGCAACGGATCGACGCCGAACTGACCCAGGTCACGTCGTCGGTCAGCAGGCTGGTCGCCTTCGACGGCACCATCGACTTCGGCTTCGTCAACACCGACGTGCTGAACGACCGCTGCCCGCAGTTCGCGATCCTGCCCGGTGGCGCGCCCTCGTTCCAGGCGCACCTTTCGCGGGCCTCCTGCGTCCCGATGAGCACGCAGTTGCTGAACGGGCTCGCCACCGAAGCGGTACGGACCGGCAAGCTGGTGCAGGGCTACCAAAAGGGAACCGGCGGCGAAGTGGTCAAGGTCCGCGCCGAACCGTTGCGCGACTCCGACGGCAAGGCGTTCGCGGCCGTCGTCGCGGTGAAGTCCACCGAGGCCGACGACGCCGCGCACACCCAGTTCACGCTGCTGGTGATCGGCGGCACCGTGCTCCTGATCGCGGTACTGGGTTTCGCGGGCCACCTGCTGTCCGGCCGCTCGATCCGGCCCGCGGCCGCGGCCCTGCAGCAGCAGGAAGTCCTGCTGGCCGAGACCGCGCACGACCTCCGCACCCCGGTCGCCGCCCTGCGCGCGCTCGCCGAAACCGCGATGGCCAACCCCGCCCAGTCCGCGGAACTCCTGCCGCGGACCGTCCGCCTCGCCGCGAGAATGGGCGGGATCATCGACGACCTGCTCGTCCGCGCCCGGCTCGCCGCCGGTGTGGAACAGCTGAGTATCCAGCCGATCTGGCTCGACCAGCTCGTGGTGGGCATCGTCGAGGACACCGCGACCGACGGCGCCGAAGTCACCGTCACCGCCGCGCCCACGAAGGTCGACGCCGATCCCGCGCTGCTGCAACGGGCGATCGGCAACCTTCTCGACAACGCCGTGCGTTACGGGCGCCAACCGGGCGCGGCGAAGGCGTTCGTGCACCTGACCGTCGCCGGCGGCACCGTGACCGTCGCGGACCACGGCCCGGGTATCGACACCACGATGGCGGGCGACGCGTTCGACCGGTTCGCCAGCACCGGCGGGTCGTCCGGGCTCGGGCTGTCCATCGTGCGGTGGGTCGCGCAGGCGCACGGCGGCACGCTCGCGGTGTACAACGCGGATGAGGGCGGCGCGATCTTCGAGCTGAGGCTGCCCGTCAGCGGCTCGTGACCGCCGTCCGGGTTGGCCGCCGGATCGGCGTGATGGCCGCCGGGGTGCGGGAAGTCCGCACCCGGCGGCCCGGACCGCGTGTCCCCTCAGCCACCCAGTGTCTGGCGCCGGGCCGCCGCCGGATCCAGGCTCGGTCCTTCAGGCAGCCGCGCCACCAGCCCGGCGGGCATCCGCACCGGACGCGCCGACGGGTACCCGAGCATCTTGAGGACATCCGGCGAAGCCAGCGGATACCGCCGCCCCATGTCGGTCACCACGGTCAGCGTCCCGGCCGGGGCCTGCGCCGACGGCATCGCCTCGACGACGATCGCGCTGCCCGGCGGCACGTGGACGCGGTCCGCGAGCGGGGTCCCGGCGGCGGTCCGGCGAGCCGTGGTGGACATCGGATCGGCGGGCGGCAGGGCGGGATCGACGGCCAGTGAAGGGGCCGCGGCGCCATCGCCGAAAGTGGCGCAGACGGTGGCGTCCTGGTCGCGCAGGCGCGCGATGGCCGGACGCGTGGCCGGCGCCGCGCCCGCTTCGGCCCTGATCGGGTCCAGTTGCCGGGACATGGTCGCCAGTGACGGCGGCAGCGGCAAGGTTTTGGGTTCGGCGCCGGGATAGGCGGCGAGCATCTGGGCGCTCGCGCGCTGGACGTCGTACTGCAGTTCGGTGATCGGCCGCAGGGCGTCCCGTTCGGCGAGGTAGTGCTGCCTGCCGCCGCCGGAGGTCTGCACCATCAGCAGCATCCCGTTCCGGATGTCGGTCCGGCCCGGCACCGCGGTGGACACCTCCCCCGCCGCCGCCACCGGCAGCGGGCCGATCGGCGCGCCTTCCGGGAGCACGTCGAGCCACGCCCGGCCGACCCTCGCCCACGGCTCGGCGGTGAGCGCGAGCCCGGTTCCGACGGCTCCGTAGTCATCGATCTTGTGCCGGTGGCCGCGCCACACCAGGAACCGGTCGCCGGTCGACGTCGATTCCACCAGCAAGGCCCCCTCGCCCAGTTCCGCACCGCCGGACGGCGAAGCTCCCGCCAGCAGCACCGACTCCTCGATCCGGCCGCCCGCGAGATCGCTGGCGGGCGCCGAGCACAGCGACCACGAGCCGGTCAGCAGCTTTTTCTTGTCGGGCAGGGCGTCCGGCGCGTCGGCGATGCCGATCCTCGGCCCACGCGGGACTCCGGCGAGCGAGTCGCGGGAAACCCGTTCCGTGGCACGGTGATCGCCGAGCAACAGCAGCGCCGACGTGTAGTTGGCGACGGGGTGCAGCCTGCCGTCCAGGAAGACGTACCTGGTGCCGGTCTCCTTTTCCAGGATGACCGCGGCATCCTTGCGCCAGGCGTTGTTCCCGCCGGGCACGATCATCCCGTACACCCCGACACAGGCCAGCGCCACGATCGCCAGCGCGACACTGGCGAAAGCGGCACCGGAGGGACGGCGGAACGGCGGCTGCTCCGGATCGGTTTCCCTGGTCACCAGCGCGGAAATCGCGCGCTGCACCAGGAATTGGTACGCCTGCAGCTGATCTCGTTTGGACGCCATGGTTTCAGCCCCCCAGTCCGCGCACGTAGCCGTACAGGCCGAGCACCGAGCACGCCACCGGGACGACGGCGATCATCACCAGGATCTCGAAGTACTCGGCGATCCTGCCGAGATACGGATTGGCGGCGCGAGTGCTCAGCACGACGCCGGAGGCGACCACGCTCGCGGCCACCGCCAGGGACAACGGTCCGGCCAGGACGAGCAGCATCGAGCGATCGGCCATGAGTGGCCCCGCGAGCAGGCAGCCGGCGCCGAAGATCCCGGTCACCAGTACCGGCAGCCGCTGCCGCAGGATCGGATACAACCTCGCCCGCACCAGGAAACCGGCCGCGAGCAGGGCGACGAGGATGACCGCCGCTTCACTGTCGCTGCGGATCAGCAGCAGCTGGCAGTACATGACGACGATCGCCGCGCCGCCCAGCATCCCGGTGAGCAGCGCGTCCGCTCTGGCCACGGCGGCGTGCACGAGGGCGAGCGGTGGCTGGGGATCGTCGCGGACGAGGTCCGCGGTCGAGCGCGGCAGCACCGGCATCGGCACCCGGCCGAGCCGCAACGCCAGCGGCGCGAACGTGGTCGAGAGCGCGAGCACGCCACCGCCGATCACGGCCGCCGACCGGTAACCCGCCAAGTCGTCGAAGGTGGCCAGCCAGCCACCGAGCACTCCGAGCAGGCCGATGGTGGCCGCGCCCGCGAACAGTTCGGGCGCGGCGGCCACCCCGAGCCGGCCGACGACGGCCGCGAGCAGCAGGGCCGCGCTCGCCACCAGCAGGTGACCGGCGGACAGCGCGCCGATCGGATCGTCACCAGCCAGCAGCAGACCGCCGCCGGTGAAGGCGAACGGAAGCGCGACAGCGGCGAGAACCGCACCGGCCCCGGCGTCGCGGAGCGCCCGCGCGAGCAGTACGCCCGCGGCCAGCAACAGCGCGGAAACAGCCAGTGCCCAGAACGCGGGGGTCGTCCACGGCGGACCGGCGCGCAGCACCGCGACCAGACCGAACGACAGCGCCACCGCACCGGCCGCCAGCCCGGCCTGCCGCGTGTGCCGCGGTCCCCAGGCCTTGCCGGTGCGGCCGGAACCGGTGGCGATCGCGTCCACGAGGTCGTCGTACTCGGGTTCGGGCCATTCGGCGCGGCGCGGCGTGAGATGGAGGATCTCCCCGTCACGGACCCGGTGCGCGCCCAGCGTCCGGTCCAGATCGAAGGCCGTCCCGTCGGCGCGGCGCAACTGCCAGCCGCCGCCTGCGACCCCGTCGTCGGCCATCCCCTCACCCGCCCGCGCGAGCAGGCCGGGGAGGATTTCGGCGACGGAGGCGTGTTCCGGCAGCGCCATGTCGATGCGCCGGTGCGGAGTGGTGATGGTGACCCTGACCAGGCCGGCAGTCTGCATGGGAAAAGGGTCGGCCAGCGACCGGGCCGCCGGGCCGCCACGGCAGGAACCTGCCGCCGGGAAAGTACGCCGGATCCAGCCTTCTTGCGCGACAATGGACGCATGAGCATCGAGGCAGGCGTCGGCAGACCGAGGCTGCTCGCCCAGGGCCCCATCGCCACCGTGTACGCGGGCCGGGATCCCGCTACGGGCAACGACTTCGCGGTCAAAATGTTCCCCGGCTCCTTCGACCGCGAGACCTCGGCCTGGCTCGAGCGCGAACGCAAAGCGCTGGCAGGCGTGCGGTCGACGCGGTCGGTCCTGCAGATCGACGACGTCACGGCGTATCCCGACGGCCGCTCCGGTCTCCGCCGTGAACTGTGCCAGGGTTCGCTCGCCGGACTCCTGGATTCCGGTATCCGGCTGGGGGTTTCCGACGTGCTCGCCCTCGGCGCCGCGGTCGCGTCGGCGCTCGCCGCGGCGCACGGAGCGGACGTCCTGCACGGCGGGGTGAGCCCGCACAACGTGCTGTACCGCGCGTCCGGCGAGTTCGTGCTCGCCGACTTCGGCGTGGCTCTGCGGCGGCGATTCCCGCGCGACCCGATGTACGCGGTCGAGTACACCGCTCCGGAAACCCTGCGCGACGACACGCTTTCCCCCGCGTCCGACCTTTATGGACTCGGCGCGGTGCTCTACACCGCGTTGACCGGCGCACCGCCCTTCCCCCGGCACACCGGGCAGCAGCCCGGCGAGCGGATCCTGCAGGTGCTGCGGGAACCGGTGGCGCCGATCCAGGACGCGGGCGTCCCGAGGGAACTCTCCGGCACGATCCTCCGGTTGCTGGCCAAGGAGCCGGCCGACCGGCCGCAGGACGTCGCGTCACTGGCGCGGCTGTTCACGAAGCTGCGCCGTCCCGGCGGCGAGGTCGTCACCGGGGAATCCTCTGACGTGTCAGGCGAAGAAGAGGACGTCGACGTCGAGTTCGACGACTTCGCCGAAGTCCACCGGCCCGCCACGCCGGTACCGGCGCTCCTGGCACCGGTCCAGGTGGTGCAGGCGCCGCCGTCGGGCGGGCGCACCCTGATCCGCGAGTTCAGCGGTCCCCTCAAGTCCGGGCGCGGGGTGCACTGGCGGCCCCTCTCGTTGGCGGGCGCGGGAGTGCTCGTCGCCGGGCTGGCCGTGGTGCCGCTGTTCCTCGGTCCGGCGGAGATCGGCGGGCAGGCCGTCCCGATGGCGGCCGCGATCCCGCCGCCGTCACCGGCTTCCGTGCCGGCACCGGACGTCAAGCTGGCCCTCGCGCCGCCGCGGGATCAGAGCGACCACGTGCAGCTGACCTGGACCGCGGAGGGCGAACTGGACTTCGTCGTGGTCATGGCGGGCGAGCGGCTCGAGACGAAACAGCTCGTCGCCCACCGCCGGCGCAGCCTGGACGTCCCGGTCGACCCGGCACGCCGGTACTGCTTCCAGCTGAGGGCGACCGACGGCCGTCACGTCTACACCACCGACCCGATCCCGATCCGCGGCGCCCGCTGCAACCCCTGAGCTGAAGGGGACTTTCCCCGCATGTCACGCGGGGCTCGGCAATCCGGATCCGACCCCGTCAACTATCCAGGCGGGTAGCGGCGAGGAATTCGCTTGAGGGGCAAAGGCGGCGCGTCCGATGTTCGGTTGAATTGTCCGATGGCTAGTGTTTGACGCCTTCTCAGGTACAAGAAGGCGTGAAGGCCTCCTTCCCTACTTTCAGGGCAGGGCTCCGGCAAAGTCGCGCAATTGCCGTTTCGGTGTCGCGAAAGCCACTTTCGGGACCTCTGGTGTCGCGAGAGTGGCTTTCGTGACACCGGGGGGGCGGCCGCGCTTGACGTCTGAGTCACGTTTGGTCGGGGGTGGGTAAGTCGGGTGGGGGCGGATCGGTAGTTGCTTGCCCACGTGAATCAGCCCGACGGGCGCGGGGCCTCGGGTCTTGATTGACGGAGGATGGGGGACACTCGACGTCCCCGATCCTCCGTCGATCAAGGTCAACTCGGTCGAGTGGGGAGGATGACACCGTTTTCAGCCAGTAGGCAAAACGGGTCGGGCAGAAACCGAATCGCCACTCACGATCCGTTTGACCAGCTCTGCGACCCTGCCTTCAGGGTAGGCAAGGAGGCCTTCACGGACCAGAGCCTGCCCTGCGGGGAAGTCCCCTTCAGCCCCCTTCGCGAGACTTGATCGGGATCAGGGTCCGCGGCTCGAGTGCCGCCAGCACCCGAGCCGCGAACGGTCTGGCGGCGAGGCCTTTGCGCACCTCGCCCACTTCCTGCCAGGCCCGCCGGACGGCGCCGTCGCCCACCGGGACACCGGACCACAGCGTCACGTCCAGCACCTTGGCCAGCCGCGCGACCGGCTCCCTGATCTCTTCCCCGGCAAGCGAACCCGCCGACTCCGCGAGATCGCGCGGGGTCATCCCGATCCGGAACGGCACACCGTGCGCGCGCAACCGATCACGGATCTCGTCCCAGGCACCGAGCACGCCTTCGGCACCCGACCGGCGACGCCGCCGTCGAGCTCGGACGACCTTCGCCAGCGGGACCCCGAAGAGCCAGAGGAGTCCAAAAAGGACGATCAAGGTGGCGAGCGCGAGCCACCACCAGGTCGCACCGGCGTCGGCGCTCTGGCCCTCGGCGGCGTCCGGTGGCGTGCCCGGTGGAAGCTGCGGCGGCCGCAGCTCCTGCTCGGCGGGCAGCTGGGCCCTCGCCCGCGCGACAGCCTTGCCGGGACCGCCTTGCCCCTGCTTCGCCTTGCCCGCCGTGGCGGTCGGGTCGAGCGCCACCCATCCCGCCCCGGCGACCGCGACTTCGGGCCACGCCAGGACATCGCGGTTGCGGACGACGTTCATCCCGCCGTCGGTCTCGGCCGAACCGCGGAAGCCGACGACCAGCCTGGCCGGAATACCGCTCATCCGCGCCAAGACCACGTACGCGGCGGCGAACTGCTCACTGGACCCCCGCTTGCTCTCCACCAGGAAGTGCCGAAGCTGCGGCCAGCCGTGCCCGGTCGGCAGGTCCTCCTTGCCAACCGCGACCTGATAGTTCGTGCTGAGGAAACGTTCCAGCTGCAACGCGGACTGGAACGTCGGGCGCAGACCCCGCACGGCGTCCTTGGCCATCCGCTCGATCTCGGGCGGCACCGCGCCGAGACCGCTGAGACCGCCCGGCGCCCTCGCGTCCACCTCACCGGTACCGAGGTCGACGTCGGGTGAGGACCAGGTGAGCCGGTACTCCCGCGCCGGCCCCGCCGAAGGCGATTCCATCAGCAGGGTGCCCGCGGTCTCGTCCACCAGCGGTGTCAACCCGTCCACACCGGTGAGACCCGGATGACTCGGCAGCCACGGTCCCGCGAGTCCGCGCACCCGCAGCTCGGCGCTGCCACCCGCACCGTCCGGCGCGCCGTCGAGACCCGCGCCGAGCCGCCGGAGCCGGGAATCGGCCAGCCAGTTCGCGCCGTCGAAACCGTTCAGCACGATCAAACGCCACTGGTCGACCGGTGTGTCACTCCGGTAGCGGAAGACCTCTTCGTCCGGCTGTGTCAGCCGCTGCGCGATCTCGTCCAGCGGATTGCCGAGCCTGCCCTTCGGCGGCGGCGCGGCCTGGGTGTCCTTGAGTGTCAGCGGATCGCGGCCGACCGGGTCGAGCCCGGCGAGCGCGACCGACCCGGCGAGCAGCGCGACCACGGTGGACAGTGCCGGCCACACCGCCGATCCCGTCACCCGCCACGAGAACCGCGGCCCGCCGGGCACCCGGCTCACCGATCGGGTGCGACGTCCGGTCCAGAGCAGGAGTCCGGCAGGCAGTGCGTACGCCAGTGCCGCCGCCACCGCGCCGATGCCCGTCAGCGCCTGATACGCCTGCGCGAGTCCGGCGACGGCCAGGCTCGGCACGAGCGCCACCAGCGGTTTCTTCAGGCGCAGCACCAGTTCCAGTCCGACCACGACGGCGAGCAGCACCGACAGCGGGACGAACAGCAACTGTTCGGGGACCGGCCGCGCTGGCCAGGTGGACTGCAGGGTGAGCCGCCAGCCCTCGGTGAGGCCGCGTGCCACCCCCCGCAACGACGCCCCGGTGGGGAGAGCGGCGAGCGTGGTCGAGGTCAGCACCGTCTCGATCAACCCGAGCAGGCAGGCCAGCGCCACGAGCAACGGCCTGAAGGGAGTCAGCTTGGGGAACTTCGCGGTCAGCTCGACGCAGCCGTAGCCGACGAGGACGACCACGAGCACCGGAACGAGCAGCGGTTTCCAGCCGAACACCGGCGTGAACAGCAGTCCGGCGACCCCGGACGCGCCGAGCAGCGCGGCGACCGCGATCCGGTCGAATCTCGCGCTCATGCCTTCCCCGCCAAGGAATTCCATCGTGCCACGGCACCGGTCGCGTCGACCGCGATGATCAGGCCGTTCGCCCCGGCCGACGGCCTGAGGTCACCGAGCCGGAACACGGTGTCGGGTTGCCAGCGCGCGGCGTGGCCGAGATCGGCGTCCGGCCCGGTGATCACGACGAGCACGCCACCGGGACGCGACGCGGCGGCCAGCGCCGAGGGCAGCAGCGGTGCGTCGTCCGCCGCGTCCTGCGTGACGAGCGCGAGTTCGTCCAGCAACGTCCTCGCCGCGCGTACCCCGCTGTCGGTCAGGGTGTCCGCGCCGGTAGCGGTGATCAGGCGGCAGTGCTGCCCCGCCGACGCCGACGCGTAGAACAGCGAGGCCGCCACCTCGACGGCCTCCTCGAAGACGGCCGGGTTCATCGACGCGCGCCGCGTGTCGAGTACGGCGGTGAACCGCGGCTGGGCCGGATCGGCGTACTCGCGCACCATGAGCCGTCCGGTCCTGGCGCTCGCCTTCCAGTGCAGATGCCGGACCTCGTCGCCGATCACGTACTCCCGCACCGCGCGCAGATCCGCCGACCCGCGCAGTGGCGGGTCGGTGATCGGGCCTTCGTGGTGGTGCCGTGGATGGCCCGCCTGCGCCGCGCGCACCGCGTGCCGTCGCGGATGCACCCACAACCACGCGGTGCCCCCGACGGTCAGGTCGCCGCGGGCGAGGTCGAACAGATCCGGCCGGTGCACCACGAGCGGCCCGACCCGCAGCTTCCCGCGGGTCGTCGTCGGCAGTTCGTAGTGGTACGTCGCCTCCGCTCCGGGGGCGAGCGGGCGCACGCGCAGGTGATGCGTTTCGGTCCCGATCCCGTCTCCCGCGGCGAAACCGCCGTGACGGCGCGAACCGGTGTTGCGCACCACGAGCGAGGCCAACGCGGGTTTCCCGCACTCGACCCGGTCCGGCTGGACGGTCCGGCCGATCTCCACCTTCGGCCGGAACCTGGTGGTGGCCAAGGCGATCAGCACCGCGCCCGCCGCGATCCCCGCGAAGGCACGGAAGAACGTGTACCCGGCCAGCTCGCCGAGGGCGTAGAACCCGGCGGCGAAGGCGAGCACGATGACGCCGCGGCGGGTGAGCCGCACGCCTACCTCCCCATCGCGGCCATGGGCGCGGCCGTCGCGCCCAGGAGTTCGTCGACGATGTCGGCGGTCCGCCGCTGGTTGAGTTCGGCGTCGGGCGTGAGCACGAGACGGTGGTCCAGCACCGGATGCGCGACGTCCTTGACGTCGTCCGGCGTCACGAAGTCACGGCCGAAGGTGGCGGCGAGCCCCTGTGCCGCCCGGATCAGCGCGATGCTGCCGCGCGGGCTCGCGCCGTAGCGGACGTCCGGATGCGACCGGCTCGCCGCGGCCAGCCGGACCGCGTAGTTGACGATCTCCGGTGCCAGATGGGACTTCCGGACCTCGGTGATCACCTGCTGGACATCGGCGATGCCCAGCACCGGCTTCAGTTCGTCCGGGGTCACGCCCGCGCAGTCCCCCATCACCACCCGCATCTCGGACTCGAGATCCGGGTAGCCGACCGAAATACGCATGAGGAACCGGTCCAGCTGCGCTTCGGGCAGCCGGTAGGTGCCCTCCAGCTCGATCGGGTTCTGCGTGGCGACCACGAGGAACGGCCTCGGCACCGCCTGGCCGACCGAATCGACGGTCACCCGGCGCTCGGCCATCACCTCCAGCAGCGCGGCCTGCGTCTTCGGCGTCCCCCGGTTGATTTCGTCCGCCAGCACGACGTTCGCGAAGATCCCGCCGGGGTGGAACTGGAAACGCTCGGCGTTCTGGTGGTAGACCATCACGCCGGTGATGTCGCCGGGCAGCAGGTCGGGGGTGAATTGGATCCGGCTCCACTTGCCGCCGATACTGGCGGCGAGGCAGCGCGCGATCGTCGTCTTCCCCACGCCGGGCACGTCCTCCATCAGCAGATGCCCTTCGGCGAACAGCGCCGCCACGGTGAGCCGGACGACCTCCGGTTTGCCGCGCACCACCGATTGCACGTTCTCGGCGATCTGCTCGTAGGCGACCCTGGGTGTGAGCGTCACAGAACTTCCTCGTCCTTTCGTCGGCCGGTCACGACGGCACACCCCGCCAGGTGTCCGTGGCGGTACCCGCGGAGGTCTTGATGTACGCGGTGATCGTGATGGCGCCGACCCAGGCGACCTCCGGAATGACCAGGGTCGTCGCCCCGGAACAGGCCACCGGGTTGGTCTTGCCGAAGAACTCCGCCTGGCAGGTCGCCGGCGCGCCCTTGCCGTCCGCGACCACCGAAACGAGCAGCGAACCGTTCTTGCCCCGTACCTGGGTGATCGTGATCGTCGGCGGCCCCGAAGCCACCGGCACGGTGACCTTCCTGCTGCCGGCGGCCCCGGTGAGCGCGGATCCCGAACCGAACTTCGTGACCGCGCGGACCGTGATGGTGGCGGTGCCGGTGACCCCGGTGAATTCCGTGGACGTGGCCGAAAGCTTGCGCTCGCCCTGGCCCGTCGCGCTCACCAGGTAGTGCACCAGCGTGCCGCCACGGAGGTCGGGCTGGGTCCAGCTCACCGACACCTTCCCGTCGGCACCGGCTTTCGCGGTGACGACCGGGGCCGCGGCGGGTCGTGACGTCGGTCCCGGGACGACCGCCTTGGCACTGGCGCCCGCCCCGACACCCGCCGAGTTCTCCGCGACCACGGTGATCACGTACGCGGTTCCGTTCTTCAGCCCGGAAACGGTGGTCCCTCGTGCCGATCCGCCCACCCGCGTCGAACCGCCGGGCCAGGTCAGCCGGTAGCCGGTGACCCGCGCGCCGTTGTCGGCGGCCGGGCTCCACGAGACCTTGATCGAGCCGTCCCCCGAGGTCGCGCCCACGTTCCTCGGCGCGCCGGGCGGAGTCGCCCTCGCCACCGGCGGCGGAACGGGCTTGCGGGTGCTCGGGGGCGCCTGCTGCTGTTGCTGCTGTTGCCGCTGCTGGGGCGGGGGTTCCTCGCCGGGCGGCGGTTCCGGGGCGGACGACGGCTCGCTCGCGGTCTGGCTGTTGGCCGCCTTGTCGACGTCGACGTCGAGCACCGCGCCGTTCTCGCCGTTGACGACCAGCACATGCGAACCGTCGGCACTGTCGACGTAGATTCGGTTGTCCTCGCCCTTGGCCAGCCTCGGCGGAGTCCCCTCACCAGGCACCTTCGCGGTGGACTTGAGTGTGCCCGCGAGATCGTAGGTCAGCACTTCCCCGCGGGTTTCGTCGACCATGGCGACGACGTTCGACGAGGAGACCGGGCCGTTGAACCGGCTGCCCTTGGTCAGCTCGACCGAAATCGGCTTCGCGGACGGGCGGTCCTGGTCAAGCCCGCTGATGTCGATCAGGTGGAGCTGGTTGCGCTCCGGGTCGGCGATGGCCAGCCGGTCACCGACGGCGCTGTTGGCCACCTGGGCCGACGGCGAGAGCTTGATGCCGAGCGGGAGGCCTTCACCGAGCCCGTCCATGCCGGCCCGGTGGAGGCTGTCGCCGGTGGTGTCGAGCACTACCGGCCGGTCACCGACCAGCGTGAGCCCTCCCCCGTGCGTCGGCGGGAGGTGCGCGGTGCAGGTCAGGACGGCGGCGCCCTTGGGCAGCTCGCAGATCGCGCCGTTGTCGACGCGGTGCACCCACACCGTGCCGTCGAGGGTCGCGACCGGCCGGGACAGTGGTCCCCCTGCGGGCACGGTCGCGGCCGGATCACCGAGGCGCACGAGCTGACCGGCGTTGCGATAGACCAGGTACGGCCCGCCCGCGATCTCCATCACGAACGGGGCCTCCGGCGCGGGCGGCGGGGTGGACTCCTCCACGCTCAAGGTCGACTTGTCGAACTCCGTGATGCGGTTCCGCTCGACCACGTAGCCCGAATCGTCCCCCTGCACGACCTGGCTGCCGCGTCCGGCGCTGGGCACGTTCGCGCGCGCGTCGACGCGGTTCGTCGAGCCGTCGACGTGGAACGCGGCCTGGGCGGCGTCGTTGTAGACCCAGTGGCCGACCTGGACGAACTCCAGCCCTTCCGGGGTCGACGCCTGCCCGGTCACGGCCAGGCCGACCAGCGCGAGGCAGCCGGAGACCACCAGCGCCACGGCCATCCTGGTCCTGGCCACCACGCTGAATCGCTTCGCGCCCCGCTCGTCGGTGTTCACGCGATCAAACTAGAGAGCGACCATGAAATTTCGATGAAACAGCCCGTCCAGGGCCTGACGGCCCCTGTCATCGAAACCTCATGTTCGCGGGGCACGCTGGGGCGCACACCCGGTTGAGGAGGCACGACGATGACCGATCCCGGCGCGGCCAGGACGGGCGGACGGTTCCCCGCGCCGCCCCCGCCGCTTCCCCAGGCGGCACCGGCCGTACCGCGAGCCGGTGCCCTGCCCGACCCGCTCGCCTACGCCGCGCCCGCCGCGCGAGCCGCCGCACGCGAGGCCGCGCTGGCCGCACTGACCGCCGCTCGCCAGGCGGAGCAACTGCCGCGATGGTCCGCGCAGGTGCCCGCTCCCACCCCCGTGCCCAGTGCGCCGCCGTCGCATCCACCGGTGCCCGCTTCAGGACGGCGTCCTGGCCGGTTCGGCGGGATCGGGGTGCTGCAGATCGTCTGCTGGCAACTCGTCCTTGTCTCGCTCGTGCTGGTGGCGGGACGGCCTTGGCCCTTGGCGGCCGTCGTGGTCACCGCGGCCGTGCTGGTCGTGGCGCTGGCCGCCGTGCGGATCCGGGGACGCTGGCTCTACGAATGGCTCGGTTCGGCGTCGGGATACCTGACGCGCGACCGCGACCGGGACCTCCGGAACGCGGGTGAGGCCGGCCGGGCGCTGCTGCGCCTGCTGTCGCCCGAAGCGGCGGGGACCACCGGCGAGATCGGCGGCGAATCGGTGTTCATGGTCAGCCGCGCCGACGGGATCACCGCTGTCCTGCAACCGAAATCGGCCGCGCGGGAGCAGCCGATGCCGTCGCCGCTGACGTTGCTGCCGCCGTCGCGGGAACAGGCCTTGGACGTCGCCGCGCAGGTCATCCACCACGTCGGCGCGGACCGTTCGCGGCCACCGCGTGGCTGGGTCGCACTGCAGGCCCTGCGCACGGTCGACGTCCACCGCGACGCCGATGTGCGGCAGGCGCTCGGGAACACGGTCCGGCGTGTGCGGCGCCAACTCCGTCGCGACGGGCTTCCGGTGCGGGCGCTCGCCGAGAACGAGGTCCTCGGCGCGCTCGCGTCACTGGCGCACGTCACGGCTGGCCGGGCCCGCATCCGGGAGGAATGGCGGTTCTGGCACAGCGGCCCGATCTGCCAGGCGACCTTCCACCTCGACGGCTGGGCCGCGCTGTCCCCGGTGCTCGCGGCCCAGCTTTCGCGCCGTCTGCTCGACGCCGCGCCTCGGGCCGCGGTGACACTCGCCGTGACCGCGCGCCGCACCGCCGCCGAGACCGAACCGCGGGTCAGCGCCGCGATCCGGGTCGCCGCCGCGGGCGCTCAGGCGACGGAGCACGCGGTACGGGATCTGGAACTCGCCGCGCGCCGGGGCGGGCTCACCTTGGAACGTCTCGACGGCAGGCACGCCAAAGGGGTGGCCGCCACGCTGCCGATCGGGGTCAGTTGAGCACGACGATCGCGAGGTTGAGCGCCGTCGCGTACAACGTCCAGACGAGGTACGGCACCAGCAACGCGGCCGAAACCCGGGAAGACCGGCGGAAGTGGAACGCGGTGACGACGATGGCGACGTCGAGCAGGACGATGTCGGCCAACGCGAGCGCGTAGGCACCGCCGGCGAAGAACAGCGGAGTCCACGCGGCGTTCAGGACCAGTTGCACCGCGTACCAGACCAGCCCGCGACGCTCGCCGCCGGATTTCCAGTACAGCCAGCCGGAAACCGCGATCCCGAGGTACAGGACCGTCCACACCGGACCGAACAGCCAGGCGGGCGGCGCGAACGGCGGCAAGTCAAGTCCACTGTAGACGGAGCGAGCGTTCGCGGCGGCCAGCCCGCCGACGACCGCGGCCAACGCCACGGCGGCCAGGAACGGCACCAAGGCCAGTGACGTACGACGTCGCTGGGGGATCGTGGTCATGGATCGAGCGTAAGGCCGTGGCCAGGGTCTCGCGCGCTCAAAAACCCTTGACGCACGCCCGTAAGATCGACTGTGTCATGAACGACGAGACCTTCCTTGCGCACGTGGCCGGCACCCTTGCCGCGCTGCCAGCCGTACACGCCGTCACCCTCGGCGGATCCCGCGCCCAGAACACGCACGATTCCGGCAGCGACTGGGATTTCGCCGTTTACTACCGCGGCGGCTTCGACCCGGCGGACCTGCGGGACGCCGGCTGGGAGGGCGAGGTCTCCGAGATCGGCGCCTGGGGCGGCGGGGTGTTCAACGGCGGCGCCTGGCTCACGATCGACGGCAGGCAGGCCGACGTCCACTACCGCGACCTCGACTCCGTCGAACACCACCTCGCCGAAGCGCGGCAGGGCCGGTTCCACTGGGAGCCGTTGATGTTCCATCTCGCCGGGATCCCGAGCTATCTGGTGGTCGCCGAACTCGCCGTCAACCGGGTACTCCGGGGTGATCTGCCTCGGCCGGACTATCCGGAAGCGTTGCGAGAGACGGCTCCGGCGATGTGGCGGGGCCGCGCGGAACTGACACTGCGGTACACCCGGGGCGCATTCGTCCCCCGAGGGCAGACCACGGAGGTCGCGGGCGCGCTGGCCGTCGCCGCCATGGAGACCGCGCACGCGGTGCTGGCGGCCCGCGGCGAATGGGTCACCAACGAGAAGCGGCTGTTGCGGCGAGCGGGCTTGCGCGAGATCGACACGATCGTCGTCGGCCTGCGCGCGGATCCCGGCGTCCTCGCCAAGGCCGTGGACGAGGCGGAAGCCCTGTTCCGCTTCTGAGCACGCGAGATCGGCATTGGCGGACGGACCGGGAAGGTCGTTTCGCCACCAAGTAGCCGGATTGTCGAAGTGGTCCGGCAGGGATCGGCGGGCTCTGGTTGCCGCCATGTCCACGACCGATGCCTCCGCCCTCGCACGGACCACACTGGCGGCGCACCAGTCGTTCTCGTGCTGGAAGAACGGGGCTGGTCCCTGGCCGCGCTCCGGCGTGACCCGGTGGGCTCGGTCATCGTCTCCACCGGTTCACCCGCCGACCCGTCCTCCAGGCGATGGTCCGCGCCGAGACGCGTCCAGCACGCCCACGACCTGCTCGTGGCGAAGGTGCCGTACGCGGCGCCGTTCCTGGATACGGACCTCGCGGCCGACTGTCACCGGACCGTGTGGCGGGCGTCACGGAATGACCGTCGATCTTCAACGCTACAGAGAGGTGAGACCCGTACTCACCCAAGGGAGTGACATGTCCGCTACCGCCACGCCGGAAGAGACCGCTCTGGCCGTCCCCGCGCTCGACGACTTCGACTTCCCGCTCACCGACGGAGCCGCTTGCCGCATCGACGACCCCGACTGCGAAGCCTGCCAGTAAGTACAGGAAGGCCCCCTTCCTCGCGCTAGACGCAAGGAAGGGGGCCTTCCTGTACTTGGTCCAAAATCACCGTGGGTCGGCGAGCCGCCCACGCAGGTCGTGCAGGATCTTCGTGAGCAACCGCGACACGTGCATCTGGGAAAGGCCGACACGCTCGGCGATCTGCGACTGGGTCAGACCGTCGAAGAACCGCATCGTGACGATCGCCCGCTCCCGTTCCGGCAGCCGGTTCAGCAGCGGGACCACGGTGTGGCGGTCCTCGATGAGCTCGAACCGGGCATCCAGCTCCCCCACCACGTCCGCCAAGGGAGCCGAGCCCTCGCCGTCGTTGACCGGCCGGTCGAGGGACGAGGTCTGGTAGCTGTTCGCGGCGAGCAGGCCCTCCCGGACGGTGTCGACGTCCATGTCCAGGTGATCGGCGAGTTCACTGGGGGTCGGGGCCCGGCCGAGGACCTGCGTGAGTTCCGTGGTCCCCCGCGAAAGCCGGGCACGCAGCTCCTGCATCCCACGCGGGACGTGCACCGCCCAGCCGGTGTCGCGAAAGAAGCGGCGTACTTCGCCCATCACCGTCGGCACCGCGTAAGCCACGAAATCCACACCCTGGCCTGGGTCGAACCGGTCCACGGCCTTCATCAGCCCGATCCGGGCCACCTGGATCAGATCTTCCCGCGGCTGACCTCGTCCGCTGAACCGCACGGCGATGTGTTCGGCGATCGGCAGGAGTTCGAGAATCAGTCGTTCGCGCAGGTGTCGCCGATCCGGGTGATCGGCGGGCAACGCCACCAGCTCGTCGAAGAGGGGGCGGCAATGCGAATAGTCGTCACTCCGCCGTGTCCTTCCAGCCCGCGGGGACGGCACAACGCCCTGGTCGTCGACCAGGGATGAAGTGCTCACCACCGGCATGACTCTGCTCCCGTCGTCATGCTCGCTAGTACCCGGAGTTCCGGTCCGGCAAACATCGACGGGAGCTACTCGGCCATCTTCAGCGTCGACAGCAGACCGGTGAGTTCGATGGCCCGGTGCACGACCTTCGAGGGGGCGATGCTCAGCTCGATGCCCGACTCCGCGCAGTGGCGGTTCAGCTGGATCAACACGGACAACCCCGAGGAATCGCAAAAGCCGACTCCGGTCATGTCGATCACCGCGACGCGGGCCCCGCCCGCCAGCAGAGCGCGGGTCTCCGCCAGGAGCCGAGGACTGGTCGAAATGTCGATATCGCCCGCTACTCCGATGGTGACGGCATCGTGCGAACGCTCCGCCTCGGTCACGGCAAGTGGAGCAGGTTGCCCGAGCTCGGTGTTGAACGCCATTTCACGAAGGTAAGAGTCCACAGGCCGGACCGCAACCGCCGGGCGGCGAAGTCGATCGCTCACGACTTGAGAACCTGCTTAGTGATCTCCTCCTTGTCCATCTTCGACGTACCCTCCACACCCGCGTTGCGGGCCTGAGTCAACAGTTCCTCCCTGGTGGCTTCGCCGGGCCGGTCACCGAGGTGGGAGGTCCGGCTGGCCACGAACGCGTCACCCAGCTCGCGGCGCCGGGGATCGTCGAGCTCCCGCCGCATTTTCGGCAGGATCGTGGACTCTTCTTCCTTCACGTGATGGGTGACGGCCTCGACCAGGTCGGAAAGCACCTTGTCGAACTTCTTCGAGGCGGGGTCGGCGGCGTTCAGCTTCGCGAGCAGCAGCTCGGCTTCGGCGTGCTCCTTCTGACCGTGCGCGACGTCCTCGGCCTCGGCCGCCTCGCTCTTCGCGGCCGGGTACACCTCGGCCTCCTCGGCCCGGCTGTGCGCGGTGAGCAGCGACGAGAGCACCGGCACGAGCAGTCGCCGTTTCTCCGGATGCTTCTCGAGTTCATCGAACAGCCGCTCCACTTCCCGGTGGTCCTGCATGATCAAATCCACGACGTCGCCTGTCACGGCCGTCTCCTCGGTTCGGGATCGCTCTTCGCCGGGGGTATACCCACGTCTGGCCGGTTCACTCCTCCCGGGCTCGGGAGTACCGGTTATCCTCGCCGCATGGCCTGCCGTATCACCGAACTCGTACTCGACTGTGCCGATCCGGTCCGGATGGCGGCGTTCTGGTGCGAGGTGCTCGGGTACGTCGAGCTCGGCAAAGAGGACGACGACATCGAGATCGGCCCACCCGGAACCGGGTTCGGCGGTCCGCGGCCCACCCTGATCCTGAGCCGCAGCGACGACCCGAAGCCCGGCAAACTGCCCCTGCACCTCGACGTGAACCCCACCGACCGCGATCAGGACGCGGAGCTGCAGCGTTTGCTCGCCGCCGGCGCGCGGCCCGCCGATGTCGGCCAGACCGGGACGGAGTCGTGGCACGTGCTCGCCGACCCCGAAGGAAACGTGTTCTGCCTCCTTCGCAAGCGGCTCGACCCCTGACGGACCGTCCACTTCGGACTCTCGGGCCGGTCCGGAAGGAAGGCCGGTTCTGTCGTCGCCCTCCAGCGGCTAAGCTCGACGCGATCCGTTGAGCCCGAGCGGTTCGTCGCGGGACGACCGTCGGTGGCCGGCCCCGCTCAACCGGTGCAGGGAACGGAGCGGACCACGATGACCGAAGAGTCCCCGATGAACGGGCAGCTGGACGAGCTGGCCTCCGCCGTGACGGAACTGGCGCGCACGTTCGAAGCCGATTCCCACGACGGGGAGATCCTGGCGACCATCTGCGCGGAAGCGGTGCGCGTCGTGCCGGGCGCGGACATGGCCAGTATCACCGCCATCGATTCCGGAACGGCGGAGACCGCCGCGAGCACCGACGACCGCGCCGTCCGGATCGACCGGATCCAGTACAGCACGGGTGACGGCCCCTGCCTGCAGGCGGCACGCAGCGGGAAGATCGTCCGCCTGTCGGTCGGCCCCGCCCAGCGGATGTGGCCGGACTTCACCGAATCGGCACGGGCGCTGGGGGTGGGCAGCTATCTCGCCGCGCCTTTGCACGTCGACGACCGGCTCAGTGGCGCGCTGAACCTCTTCGGTTTCGGCGACCACGGATTCCGCGACAGTGACGCGCACCTCCTGAACCTGTACACCTCGGTCGTCACCTTCGGGCTGCATAGCGATCGGCGCTATCGCGACGCCCGCTCCCTCACCGTGCAACTCAAGGAAGCCATGCGAACGCGAGGCGTGATCGAACAGGCGAAGGGCATCCTCATGGCCGTCCACCGGATCTCCGCCGACGCCGCCTTCGAGCGGCTGGTCACCGAATCGCAGCACAGCAACACGAAACTCCACGACGTCGCCGCCCGCTTCGTCGAGGAGGTCACCGCCGGGGAAAGCGACGCCGCGCCTCGGACCATGTGAGAATCGCCGGGTCACTGGGTATCCGGTGAACACGGAAACCTACTGAATGGTCACTGATGGCAGACGAACGACTTTGGCAGCGTGAGAAGGCCGACTTCATCTCCGGCACGAACGGGTCCGCAGGGCCGCTGTCCAAGCAGTTCGTGGAACTCACCCGCCTGCTGCTGGCCGCCTCGACGCCCGCTCAAGTCCTCGAGCAGGTGATCGCTGCCGCGTACCGGGTGGTACCGGGCGCGGATCTGGTTTCGGTCACCCTCCGCGCGCCAGACGGGACTTTCTACACCCCCGTCTCGACCGGTGAGGTGGCTTTGGAACTCGATGAGGTGCAGTACCGCGCCGGGACCGGCCCCTGCGTCGATACTGCCGCAGACGGGAGCCCCGGTCACGTCCGCAGTGACGATCTGACGACCGAGCAACGGTGGCCGGACTTCTCCCGTGCCACCGTGAAGCACGGCTTCATTGCCATCCTGTCCACCGTGCTGGTGCCCGACGCGACTCCGCCGAAGCTGCCAGGGGCACTGAACATCTACAGCCGCCGCCCCGACGCGCTCGGTGCCGTCGCTCAGGACACCGCGCTGCTGCTGGCCACCCACTGCTCACTCGCACTGGCGAGCACCCAGGCCGTGAGCCGGGCGGAACTGGAAGCGAGCCACCTCCGGCAGGCCATCGAATCCCGCGACGTCATCGGGCAGGCGAAGGGGATCCTCATGCAACGACGCGGCCTGACCGCCGACGAGGCCTTCGACCTGCTTCGCCGCACTTCCCAGGACCTCAACGTCAAGCTCGCCGAACTCGCCCGCACCCTCGCATCCCGGCACACCGAACTCGACATCCCCGACTGACGGTCCGGTTTCGCGAGAATCAACTGTGGGTAGCCGGTGACCGGGGCATGACTTACGTGAGATGAGTTATGACAACGACCGGAAGAGCCGCGCGGAACCGCATCGACACGGCCGACGTCGGGCAACTGGAAACAGCGGTCGACGTCCTGCGGGCGCTGGACTACCGCCAAGGCGGGGGCTTCAGCCGGGACGCGGTGCATGTCGTGAAAACGGTCAGCCTCCTGCTCCACTGGAGCGCCGTCCCCGCCGTACTCCGGTCGCGGCTGCTGACCGTGCTCGCCGAGCTGCACAATCTGCTGGGCTGGACGGAATTCGACATCGGCCACCGGACCCCGGCCACCCCCGTGATCCCGCTCGCCCACGCCATCAGGCGAACTCGCGTGATCAGCTGGACATCTCACGTGATCAGGTGGACATCTCACGTGATTAAACGGACAACACGCGAGATATCCGTCCAATCACGCGAGTTGTCCGTCCAATCACGCGAGTTACGCCGACAGCGCCCGGGATCGCACCGCAACTAGAGGACTAAACGCCGTCCGAGCAGGACCGCGGTCGCCGCGAAACCGAGGCACAGACCCGTCCAGACTCCCCAGCCGCCCCAAGCGAACACATAGGCGCACAGGACCATGGCCGGCACACCGACGACCCAGTACCCGACGAGAGTGCAGCGGAGCCCGGAAGCGGTGTCCCCGAGCCCGCGCAGCAAGCCGACGAGGATGTTCTGGGTTCCCTTGCTGTACTGCTGCGCGATGGCGAACAGCACTAAGGTCGACGCGGTGCCGAGTACCACCGCGTCCGCCTCGTCGTGCAGGAACGGCCACAACAGAAGCTGAGGCACCACCAGGTAACCCAGGCTCACCACCGCCATGAAGGCCCACGAGAGAGTGAGTGCCTGACGTGCGATCGCGGGTGCCTGCCGTCGTTCGCCATGGGCGACCGCGCGGCTGACCAAAATGGACGATCCCTGCGACAGCCCGATGTTGACCTGGTAGACGATGTAAGCGAGCTGGTTCGCGACGTTCGACGCGGCGAGCATCGCCGGGCCGAAAGCACCCATCAGCACCGTCGCGATCGAGGTGATCGCGGCTTCCGATCCGTAGGTGAAGCAGATCGGCGTCCCGTGCCGGACGATGTGCCGCACCACCGCCGGATCCGCGCGCCAGAGCGCGAGCGAAACCATCGGCCGCAGCCGCGGATCCCGGCGGACGGCCGAGGCGAACACGGCGAGGGTGAAGAACTGGACCAGCGTCGTCGCCAGGCCGATTCCGGTGACACCCAGTTCGGGCAGGCCCGCCCAACCGTAGATGAAGGCGGCGTCGAGGGCGGCGTTGACCGCGATCGACACGCACGTCACGGCGAGCAGGGAACCCGGACGACGCAGTCCGACGGCGAACTGGCGCAACACGTTCAGCCACACCATGGGGAACAGCCCACCGGCCAGCGCGAACATCATCGCCCTGGCGAGCGAGACGATCTCCGGCTGCTGGCCGAGCAGCGGCAAAGCGGCCGCGAGTCCACAAAGGACGCCCGCGCCGATCGCCGCGGTCAGTGTCGCGACGAGCAGCGCCGACCGCAGGAGCGACCGGATCTCGTCCCGCGCCCGAGCGTCGAGTTCGTCCGTGCCGGTACGGAGTTCACCCGCCCCGGCCGCCGTCGCCACGAGGTTCCCGACGCCGGTGACCATGCCGACGCACATGGTGCGGATCTGGTTGTACAGCAGGATCGCCAGTCCGCCCGCCGCCACCGCGGTCACGCCGAGCAGCCCGAGCATGGCCAGGTCGACGCTGGTGAGCGCCACCTGCGCCAGCTGGATCCCCGCGATCGGCGCCGCCAACGCGACCAGCGCCCGATATCCGCGCGTCGCCACCGGCGTGCTCACGCGCTCACCGCCACCGGCGCCGAACGAGCCCGCCTGTCGCGCGTGGCCACGCGCACGGACTCGGCATACGTGGTGAACCAGCGGTCCATCCGGCGGTGGGCCAGCTCGTCGAGCACTCCCCTGGCACGCAGCCACTCGTCGTCGTAGACCGAGTCGAGGTACTTCTCCCCGGAGTCGTTGCACAGCACCACGACCGTGCTTCCGGCCGGGTAGGAGTAGAGCCGTCGGAGCGCGACGTGGATCGCGCCGCCGGTGGTCCCGCCGACCAGCACGCCGGTACGCCGCGCGACGACGCGGGCGCCGGCGAAGGCGTCGCTGTCGGACACGCGGTGGGCTTCGCCGATCACGGACCGGTCCACGTTGTCCCCCACCGGGAAACCGGCCGGGCTGCCCGCCCCGGTCTGGTGGTAGATCCCCGGCGCGCCACCGAAGATGATCGAGCCGACGGGCTCGACCGCCACCGCGTGGGTGCCGGCTCCCGCCGCGCGCAGGGCACGGGCCGTCCCGCACAGGGAGCCGCCGGTGCCGATCGCCGCGACGAGCACGTCGACGTCGCCGAGCTGCCGCACCAGTTCCCGTGCCAGCCCGGTGTACCCGTTGCCGTTGCCGGGATGGTTGTGCTGGTCGGGATGGTAGGCACCGGTTTCGGCGGCGATGCGGGCCGCGACCCGCCTGCGCTGGACCGAACTGACCCCGCCGTCCGGCGGGCACTCGACGAACACCAGTTCCGCGCCCAGCGCCCGCAGCATCCGGAGTTTTTCCCTTGCCGCGTGGTGATCGACGACGGCGGTGAACCGGTAGCCACGCTCCAGCGCGACCAGTGCGAGCCCGTTCCCGGTGTTGCCGGAGGTGGGCTCGACGATATGCCCGCCGGGCCGCAGAAGGCCGTCGAGTTCGGCCTCGTCGATCATCTGCCTGGCCATGCGGACCTTGCACGAGCCGGTCGGGTTGAGGTGGTCGAGTTTGAGCAGCAGGCGGGTCCCGGTACCGGTGCGCGCGAGCTCCAGCAGCGGCGTGTTCCCGATCAGATCGGACGCGCGCTGGACGATCGTCATCGGATCTCCTGGATCGGGTGGTCGGTGTCGAGATGCCAGCGGTCACCGTCGAGCACGACCTTGGGCGGGAGGGGAAGCTGGTGGAAGCCGCTCTCGTTCTTGTCCATCTGGTAGCCGGCCGTGTTGGGGTACACGAGCAGGTCGCCGGTCTTCGGCCGCGCGGGCAGTTCCACCGCGCGCCAGGTCAGCACGTCGTACTCCATGCAGCTGGAACCCCCGACGATCGTGCGCACCGGCGTGCCGCCCGGACCGTCCTGCCGTACCAGGACCGGGTCAGGCAGGAACTCGCTGCCCTTCCACTGCTCCGAGAGGCTCATGGACAGACCCGCGACCGTGGTGATCAGGTGCTCGTCGGCGGCTTTGCAGCCCAGCACCGGGAACACCGAGAAGCCGGCGCCGTCGACAAGAGCACGGCCCGGTTCGAGCAGCAGCTCGATCCCGGACGCGCGCAGCAGATCCGCCAGCGGTTTCCCGGCGATCTCGTGCCGGAGGATGGCGGTGACCATGGCCGCGCCGGTCGGCGACTGGTGATACGGATAGGTCCGCGCCGGGTTTCGGCAGGCGTGGAACCAGCCGTCATGCCTGCCGGACTCGAACCGGGCCCAGTCATCGGCGTCCACATAGGACACGGCGATTCCGCCGCCGATGCTGATCTTGGACGCGGGATGCCCGAGCGCGCGGGCGTCCCGGCAGAGGCCGATCAAGTACGCGGCGAGTTCCGCCCGCGGCACCGGGTCGTAACCGTCCAGGTGGAACGAGAACCCACGCAAGACGACAGGGCCCGCGCACTGCCGCACGGCCGCCGTCAGCGCGTCGGCGGCGAAGCCGAACCTGCTCTCCGGCGCCGACGGCGGACGCACCCGCAGCAGCACCTCGGCGGTTTCCCCGATCTCCGTGGCCAGCCGCGTGACGCGTTCCAGTTCGTCGGCCGCGTCCACCGCGATGAGACAGCGATGCCGCAGGGCGAGCCAGAGCAAACCGTCGGGCTTGGCGGCACCGGTCACGCCGATCGACTCGCCGCGCAGACCGTTTCCGAGGGCGTGCACCAGTTCGGGCACGCTCGCGACGTCGACCCCGGTGCCGGGCCGGGTGCATTCCCGCAGCCATGCCGCCGCCTTGTTCGCCTTCTTCCCGTAGTAGACGGTGCCGTCAACACGCTCGGCGGCGAGCGCGGCGACCATTCCGCCGAGGTTTTCGGCGAAGGACGCCGGATGGACCACGTGGAACGGGCCGCCGCCGATACCTCGGGCGATCTCCCACAGCGTCTCCGAACCACGCAACCGGTGTGCCCAAGGACGTTCGAGTGCGGGCAGGGGCGGGGACAGCGTGTCGATCAGGTCCACAGAGCCACCTCGCGGCCTCGGCCTGCCGCGATGGCGCGGGCGGCCAGCGCGTGCGCCACCGGGATGTCGGTGATGATCATGCCGCTGCTGAACGCGAACACCCGGTCTTCGTCGCGGTGGCGGCCCGGTGCACGACCGGTGAGGATGTCGGGTAGTTCGGCGTCGATGCGGAACACGCCGTCCGGGCCCGCCATCCGCTGCCCGGTCACCTCGACCTGCGCGCCGTTGGTGGCCACGGTGTAGTCGGCTTCGGCGAGGGTGCCCTCCTGGACTCCCTTGCTGGCGACGGAGATCAGCAGCCCGCCCGGCGGCAGCCAGCCGAGCCGGATCTTCGGGTGCGCGGCCCTGCCCGAGGCGGCGACCACGATGTCGGACTCGCGTGCGGCGGCCTCGACGTCGTCGACGAGTTCGACCTCGCGGTCCGGGAATCGATCCTTCACCGCGGCGACGCTGTCACGGAGGCCGTCGGGATGCGTGCCGAACAGCCGCAGCCGTTCGAGGTCCGGCAAGGCGGTGAGCAGGTACGGCAGGGTCCGGATCCCCTGCGCGCCAGTGCCGACCATGAGCGCGGTGCGCGCGCCCGGCCGGGCGCAGGTACGCGCGATCAGCGCGGTGCTGGCGGGCGTGCGGGTGGCGCCGACGCGATGGCAGTCCATGAGCGCGAACGGCAGGCCGGTGCTGTCGTCGTAGAGGGTGATCGTCGTGTAGTACTTCTCGGCCGACGTGCTGCCCTGCCGAAAGCTCGTCTTGAACGCGACCTGTTCGAGGGAACCGTCGTACCCGAGCATCGAGTACGCGACGGCGTCCCGCGTGGGATCCGGCATCGGCACCATCAGCTTCGCCGGGTTGCGCGACGCTCCCGACGCGTAGGCCAGGTAGCCGTCTTCGACCATGGTGATCGCCTCGTCCGGGGCGAGTTCGAGGTTTCGCAGATCCGTTCGCGTGAGGATGTGCAGCGAGGGGCCGGAGTTCATGAACGGTCGACCTTTCTTGTGGACAGGGTGGGGGACGGTGCGACGAGCGCGTCCCGGATTTCGAGAACGCGATCGGAGCACGCACCGACCAAGGGCAGGTCATGGCTGATGAAGAGCACTCCGAGGCCGTCGTCCGCGGCGCGGCGCACGGTCGTGACGACGGCGGCGGTCGTCGCCGGGTCGAGGGCGGCGGTCATCTCGTCGCACAGGAGATAGCCCGGTTCGCCGGCGAACGCGCGGGCGATCGCGGCCCGCTGCAACTGCCCGTCCGACACCTGGCGCGGGAACCGGTCGAGCAGGCCGAGCGGGAGATCCGCTTTGGCGCACAAGCGTTCCCAGTCGACGTCCTGATCCGCCGCGCAGATCTCGATGGACCGGCGCAACGTCAGGCGAGGATCAACGGACCGGCGTGGGGACTGAAAGAGCATCGCCACCCGGCCATCGATGCGCACCTCGCCGTCGAGCGGCCGGTCCAGTCCGGAAAGGACACGCGCCAGCGACGTCTTGCCGCAGCCGGACGGACCGACGAGACCGACGATCTCTCCCGGCTCGACGTCGAGGTCGACACCTTCGAGTAACGGGATACGGCCGCGACCGACCGCGACAGAACGAGCCGAAAGCATGATCAGCCCCCATAGCGGTAGTCGGCGGACAGGTTGACGAGGTCAGGAGTGGGATGTGGCAATGGATGCAGCCCGTTCTCGGGAAGCGCGGCCAGCAGGTCGCGGGTGTAGGCGTGCCGCGGCGCCTTGAGGACCTCGTACGCGAGACCGGTCTCGACAATGCGCGAAGCGAACATCACGGACAGGTCCACGTCGTCCGGCAACGCGTCGATGTCGTGGGTGGCCACCAGGACGACGCGTTCCCTGCCCAGCCCGGTGAGCAGCGCGACGACGTTCCTTGAACGTTCCCGGTCGAGCGCGGACGTCGGTTCGTCCGCGACCACCACCGGCGGATCGCCCGCGAGCGCGGCCGCGATCGCCGCCCGCTGCACCATGCCGCCCGAAAGCTCGTGCGGGTACTTCCTCAGCGCGTCGGTTTCGAGGCCAACGAGGTCGAGCAGCTCTTCCGGCCCGCGTTCACCGCGAAGGTGGCGCACCGTTTCCGCGAGTTGCCCACCGAGCCGCCGGACGGGCGTGAAGCAGGTCATCGCGGACTGCGGCACGACCCCGACGACGCTCCCCCTGCGCGGTTCCTGGTGACCGTCGACCGCGACCTTCCCGGTCAACTTCGCCGTACCGGGGAGAAGTCCGGTCACCGCGGCGCACAGGGTGGACTTCCCCGAACCCGAGCCGCCGATCACGAAATGCGGCCTGCCGGGGACGGCGACGAGGTCGACGTCGGTGAGAGCGTGGACTTCACGACCGGGGCCGACGGGGATCCGCACCCCGACGCCTTCGAGCGACAGCGTCACGCGATCACCTCCGGACGCCGGGTCAAAGACCGGCCCAGCGCGGAAAGCGCCAGGGTGACGGCGACGATCGCGCCCGCCGGGAACACCAGCCGCCACCAGTGCCCGAGCAGCAACGCTTCCCCGGACTCGGCGAGCAGCGTGCCCAGCGAGGCCTGGTGCGGCGGCAATCCGACGCCCAGGAACGACAGCGTCGACTCGTGCCAGACGGCGTGGGCGACCAGCAGTACCGCGGCCACCCCGGCCTGGCCCGCCGCGACGGGCAGGAAATGGATCCGTGCGATCTTCACCCCCGGCAATCCCCTGAGCCGCGCCACCTCGACGTACTCGGCGTTGCGCGACGAAAGCAGTTCGGCGCGGACGACACGGGCGGTCGCCGTCCAGTGCGTGAGCACGAGCGACACGACGATGGCGATGAGCGAACCCCGGAACAGGGTGACGATGAGCAGCGACAGCAGGAGACTGGGGATGGCCGTCATCGCGTCGGCCACGCGCATCCCGACACGGTCCCACCAGCCACCGAACGCACCGGCCGCGATCCCGACGAGAAGCCCGACGATCGTGGACAGCACGGCGGTGGCCAGCGAGATTCCCAGCGATACCCGCATTCCCATCGCGACCAGGGTGAACAGGTCGCGGCCCGAAGTGTCGGTGCCGAACCAGTTCCCGGCGCCGGGGCCCTGATCGGCCGCCGCGAAATCCGTGATGGCCTCGTCGATCGGATGCACGAGCGGGGTGATGATCGCGTAGGCGGCCAAGACCACCACGGCCGCGCCTGCCAACCAGGTGGCGTGTCCGCGGTCAGCCATCGGCTTCGATCCTCGGGTCGACGGCGATCGCGGCGGCGTCCGCGGCGAGGTTGCCCGTCACGACCAGCCCCACCATGAGCACGGTGACGATCGCCAGCAGCGGGAAGTCCAGTGCTCGCGCGGAGTCCACGGTCGCGTCGCCGAGACCGGGCCACGCGAAGACGGTCTCCACCACGGTGGCCCCGACGAGCAGCTCCGGCAGCCTTCCGCCGATGAGGGCGAAGAACGGCGCCGAGGCCATCGGCAACACGTGTCCACTGTGGACGACACGGCGTGGAAGACCGCGGGCGTGGGCGCCCCGGACGGCGTCGCTTCCCAGGGCTCCGGTGATGGCTTCCCGCAGCCCCAGCGCCAGCCACGGCACCTGCGAAACGCCGAGGACCAACGCGGGCAGGACGAGATGGCGCGCGGCCGAAGCGGCCGTGATCGGCTCTCCCGGATCCGTGAGCCCCGAAGTGGGGAACAGGCGAAGCGTGACGGCGAACAGCAGGACGGCGCCCAAAGCGATGATGAACGGCGGAACCGCCTGCAGCACCACGGCGGTCCCGCTGATCACGCGGTCGGCGAGACCACCGGCCCGCAAACCGGCCGTGACACCCAGAGCGCACGCCAGCACCACCGCCACCACCGAACCGGCGAAGCCCAGCAACGCCGTCCATCCCAGCCGTTCGGCGAGTACCTGCGCGACAGGCTCGTGGTAAGCCCGCGAGTAGCCGAAATCGCCGGTCACCGCGCCGGAAATCCAGTGCCACCAGGCCGCGATCCAACTCTGGTCGAACCCCAGCGTGTGGCGGAGCACCTCGCGTTCGGCCTCGGTGTAGCCGTCGCCCGCCCCGCCGAGATAGGCATCCAGCGGGTCGAACGGACTCGCCGCGGCCAGCGCGAAAGCGGCCATCGAGACGATGAGGACCAACGGGACGCCGAACAGCAGGCGGCGTACGGCGAGACGACCGATCCGGGCGCGGCGCGACCGCGTCACTTCCGCGTCCAGCGCGCCAGGGAGTACCACGGTCCCCAGGCAACCCCGTGGCTGTGCGGTTCCAGTGCGGTGGCCCCGAACTGCCAACCGTTGTCCCGCACCACGTACACGTGGTTCTCCGAGACGAGGGCGAGCATGCCGGGCGCGGCGTGGTAGGCGGCCTGGAAATCCCGGTAGAACTTGGCTCGCTTGGCCGGATCCCGTTCGACACGCGCCGCCTCCAGCGCCTTGTCGACTTCGGGGTTCACGTAGTCCGAGGCGTTGTCCCACTTCGATCCGGCACCCGGGGCCGCGTACCGGGAGTGGAACTTCGGATACAGCTGAGTGTCCACTGTGTATGGTTGCCCGCCGCCGCCGAGCAGGAACGCGGTGCCCGACAGATACTGCGGGGTCATCGTGGACTTCTCCACGGCCACCGGCTTCATCTCGATACCGACCTTCTTGGCGTCGGAGACGGTGGCCATCGTCAGATCACGACGCAACGTCTCCGTCGGGTAGTAGGCGACGTCGAACTGCGCCCGGCGGCCATCGCGTTCGCGAACACCGTCCGCGCCGACGCGCCATCCGGCGTCGTCGAGCACCTTCCGCGCGCGGTCCGCGTCGAAAGTGAAGTCCTGCGCGGAATCATAGGCGTCGCCGAACAGCGGAGTGACCAGCGTCGAAACCGGAGTCCCTTCGCCCTGCAGGATGTCGCGCACCATCGCACCGCGGTCGACACCGAGGTTCAGCGCGAGCCGGACGGCCGCGTCACCGGCCACCGGGTTTCCACTGGGAAGCGTGACGCCGAGCCAGTCGTTGGCCTTGCTGACCACCGTGCGGTAGCCGTCCTTCGCGACGGCGCGAGCCAGCGCGGGGGACAGACGAGTGCCGTCGGCACTGCCCGCGAGCTGGGCCGCGCGCGCCTTTTCGTCGTCGGTTCGCCGCACCACGAAGGTCTTCACCTGTGGCTTGGCGCCCCAGTACCCGTCGCGCGCGGTGAGGACGACCTGATCGGGCCGCAGCTCCGTCAGCGCGTAAGGGCCAGTCCCGATCGGGCGGTCCCCCAGCGGCAACTTGTCCGCCGGTCCCGGCGTCGCCAACGACTCCGACGGCGCGATCGAGAGGAACAGCCTGTGCGGCACATCGCCGTACGCGCCGTTGAGCCGGAAATCGACGGTGTCCGGACCGGTCACCTGTGCGGTGCGGAGGAAATCGAAGTTCGCGGCGATCGGCGACGCGAACTTCGGATCGACGACGGCGTTGTACGTCGCCGCGACATCCTCGGGCCCGAAGGGCGTCCCGTCCGAGAAGCTGACGCCCTTCCTGGTCCGCACTCGCCAGTGGCCCAGGTCGCCGTCGACAGGTTCGGGCGCCCCCTCCGCGAGCACCGGCACCGCGTCCGGGATCCGGTCGTCCTGACCTTCCGCGACCCGGTACAGGCTCTCGTAGATCTTCGACTCGCCGTTGCCGCCGTGTCCGGTCAAGGGATTGAACCGGCCGAGTTCCTCCGCGTCGATCACGACGAACCTATCCGGCGCACCCCCTGACGCTCCCGGAGCACCGCAGCCCACGAGGGCGGCGGCGGAGATGGTGATGAGTGAAGTGGCGAGCAGGCGCCGAGGAAGGAAAAGCACGGCCGCAGCTTAATGAAAATGATAGTCCTTATCGTTAACTGTGAGCCATGTCACCCTTCGATCCCGGTCCGTGAGAGCCCCCTTGCCCACCCTGAAGGCCCCTTTCCTGCACCTAGGCGCAGGGTCCCGGCGAAGTCGAGGTCTTGCAGTTCAGGCGGCTCTTCGTCGCTGCGCGAGCTGACGATGGAGGAGTTGGGACGTTGAGTGTCCCAATTCCTACATCGTCGCGGGATCACACCGCTGCGAAGCTTTGATCAACAGAGGTTCAGGGACATGCCTCCCTCCGGCACGCCCGAGCGGGGAAGATTTCGGACGTTCACCGTTCCGAATCCTCCCCACTCGGCCCCCGCAGGCACCAGAGACATCAAGCCCGGACTACCACCAGCAGAAGGAGAACTTCACCCTGGAGCCATTCGGGGGAATCCGGCGGCCGGTGACCCGCACCCATCCGGCCCCGTTCTCGGCGTGTCCTCAGCGGTTTGTACGCATTTATTCTTGTATCCGTAACAACTTTTGGCTTCCTCGCGCCATACGGGACAGCTGCCGCGTTCTTTCGGTCCCTGCGCAGGAGGAGTTCGTGTGATGAGTTCTCGTCGTTCACCGTTCCCACGAAGATCACGACGCACGCTGGCGGTGGGCGTGGTCGCGCCGCTCGTCGGCGCCCTCGCGGTCGCGCTCGTCGCCGCGGCACCCGCCGAAGGCGCGGTGCCCGCCGGTTTCACCGACACGGTGGCGATCGGTGGGCTCAGCTCGCCGACGGCCACCGCGTTCGCGCCGGACGGCCGGGTGTTCATCGCGGAGAAAAGCGGCCTGGTCAAGGTCTTCGACTCGCTTTCCGACACGACCCCGACGGTCTTCGCCGATCTGCGCACGCAGACGCAGGACTTCTGGGACCGCGGCCTGCTCGGGCTGGCCGTCGACCCCGCTTTCCCCACCAGGCCGTACGTCTACGTCTCCTACACCCTCGACGCGGTGCCCGGCGGTACCGCGCCGCGATGGGGTGACACCTGCCCGACCCCGCCGGGCGCCACCGGCAGCGGCTGTGTCGTCACCGGCCGCGTCTCCCAGCTGACGATGGGTTCGGCTGGCACGGCCGTCAGCGAGAAGCCGCTGGTCACGGGTTGGTGCCAGCAGTTCCCCAGCCACTCGGTCGGCTCTCTCACCTTCGGACCGGACGGCGCCCTGTACACGGGCGGCGGCGACGGCGCCAGCTTCAACTTCGCCGACTACGGCCAGGTCGAAAACCCGTGCGCCGACCCGCCCTCGCCTGCCGGGACGAATCTCACACCGCCGACGGCCGAAGGCGGCGCGCTGCGCTCGCAGTCACCGCGACGCCCCGCCGGGCAGCCGGTGCTGCTCAACGGCGCGTTGCTGCGTCTCGACCCCGACACCGGTGAAGGCGCACCAGGCAACCCCTACGCGAGCAGCGCCGACGCCAACGCCCGGCGCGTGATCGCCTACGGCGGGCGGAACCAGTTCCGGTTCGGCTTCCGGCCGGGCACCCGCGAGCTGTGGGCGGGCGACGTCGGCTGGGACACCTGGGAGGAGATCAACCGCGTCGCCGACGTCGGTGACGGCGTGGCGGAGAACTTCGGCTGGCCCTGTTACGAGGGCAACGCCAGACAGGCCGGTTACGACGGCGCGAACCTCGACCGGTGCGAGTCCCTGTACACCGCAGGCGGGCAGGCCACGCCGTACTACGCCTACAACCACAACGCCAAGGTGGTGGCGGGCGACCCGTGCCCGACCGGTGGCTCTTCGATCAGCGGCATCGCCTTCGAGTCCGGGAGCAACTACCCCGCCGAATACGACGGCGCGCTGTTCTTCGCCGACTCGTCCCGGGGTTGCATCTGGGCCATGCAGACCGTCGCGGGCCAACCGAGCCCGAGCCGTCTGGTGCCCTTCGTGACCGGCGTCAACGTTCCGGTGCAGGTGCTCACCGGCCCGGGCGGCGACCTGTTCTACGTCGCGCTGGGCAGCGGCGAACTCCGTCGCGTGAGCCATCCCGGCGGTACCAACCGGCCGCCGGTCGCGGTGGCCACGGCGAGCCCGGCGGGCGGACCGGCGCCACTGGCGGTCCAGTTCGACGGCACCGGCTCCACCGACCCGGACGCCGGGGACACCCTGACCTACGCCTGGGACCTCGACGCCGACGGCGCGTATGACGACTCGTCGGTCTCCCGCCCGACCTGGACCTACACGGCGGCCGCCGCCGTCGACGCCGGATTGCGGGTGACGGACTCCCACGGCGCGAGCGCGACCACGACGGTACGGGTGACCGTCGGGACCCCGCAGGGCCTCGATCCGGTGCCGGTCATCGACAACCCGGCCGGCGCGCTGACCTGGTCGGTCGGCCAGACCGTGCCGTTCTCCGGGCGCGCGGTCGATGCCCAGGACGGGCAGCTCCCGCCGTCGGCACTGTCCTGGCGGCTCGCGATCCGGCACTGCGCGACCAACGGCACCTGCCACACGCACAACGTCCAGGACTTCCCCGGCGTCGCGTCCGGCTCGTTCGTCGCGCCGGACCACGAGTACCCGTCGTACCTGCAGCTGACCCTCACCGCGAGCGACTCGAGCGGCCGCACCGGCAGCAAGACCGTCGACCTCCAGCCGAAAACGGTGTCGCTGGACTTCACCTCCAATCCCGGCCAGGCGATGCTCACCGTCGGCGGAACCCAGCAGCGCACGCCGTTCTCCCGGACGGTGATCGCCGGCTCCACCAACTCGATCAGCGCGGACAGCCCGCAGAACCTGCCTCCGCTCAACCTGAAGTACGCCTTCACCACCTGGGCGCACGGCGGCGCGCGGACGCAGAACATCGTCGCGCCGGGTACGTCGACGACCTACCGGGCGAACTACCGGCTCTGCTGGCTGTTGCAGCCCTGCTGACCCGTCGCCTTCCGTGTCCCGGTCGCTTCTCGCGGCCGGGACACGGAAGGGCGGACAGTCCTTTATGGACGAAAGTGCACGGTAGGCCCGGCGGGCGGATATGACGAGTAGCTTGATCAATCAGTCGCCGACCGTCGAACACCGCCAGGTCCCTACCGTGCGTGGAGTCGCCCAATGCCCGACCCTTGCCTGCTGGCCGTTTCGGCCCGACTGCCGCCTTCCCGATGGTCGACGGCCGAGCTGACGGACGCGGCGGGCGGCCGGTTCAGCGACCGCTTGACCACGATGCTGGGCGGCCTGGGTGTCGAGAACCGGCACTCGGTACTGGCGAACTACCCGGAGGTGCTGTTCGCCGGAGCCGAGCCCGAGGTCGAGGTCGCCGCGTCGGAACTGGCCGCCCGCGCCGCGCGGGACTGCCTGGCGAAGGCCGACGTGGATAGCGCGTCCATCGGCCTGGTGCTCGGTGTCTCGAGCAGTCCCGGGCGATTGCTGCCGAGCCTGGCGTGTGACCTGTTCTCCTTGATACCGGAGATTCCGCGCGAAGCCGTGGCGCTGAGCCTCGAGTACCTGGGCTGCTCGGCCATGGCCAAGGTGGTGGACACGGCGCGCTGGTTTCTCACCGTAGAACCGGACAAACGCGTCCTGGTCTGCTTCCTGGAGGCGATCACCCCGCTCTCCCCTCCGTTGCCCGGCGAATTCGCGCACTTCAGCGAGGTGACGGACGGCGAGCGCCAAAGCACCGTGAACGCGATGCACGGCTTCCTCTTCGGCGACGCCGCGGTCGCGATGCTGCTGGGCGCCGAGGGTGCCGGGCCGACCTTCGGTCCGGTGGCGCACCTGACCAATGAACGGCCGGAGGACGCGGAACTGGGCACCGTACCGGACGGCGGCTCGGACATCCCGGTCGTGCACGGGCGGCGGCTGTACACGCTCGGCCCGGAAGTCACCGCGCGCGGAACGCACTACGCGGTCAGCACCGTGCGGTCGTTGCTGGCAGGCGGAACGAACGGGCTGACGTCGGCTTCCGAGGCGAGCCTGGTGTTCCTGCACACCGGCAGCGGCCGGATCCTGCGCGGGCTGTGCGCCGAGTTCGACGTCGACCCGGCCGGACCGGAAGTCGCGTCCTCGTACCGGATCCCGCGCGAGTACGGGAACACGCTGGGCTGCTCGGTGCCGCTGATGTTCGCCGACCCGATCCGCCGCGAGCCGGGAACCGGGCTGGCGGTCGCGTTCGGGCTCGGCGGTTCTGGTGGACCGGCATTTGCCTACCCACTGGCTTCGATCCACGGTCAGGTACGCCGGGGCGGGGCGCGCCTTGGCTCCGAGACCGACCTGACCTCACGACCCCGACAGCCACCGAAACACCGCCACCGGACTCATCGAGGTCTCGCCGGGATGGGCCGAGTGGCTGGCGGAACCTTTAGACGATCCTGGCCACACGTGCGTAGGCAAATAGCGGCCCGCTCCAACCGTCCTCAGCACTCACGAGACCCGACCTATGCGGTCCTGTCGCGCGGTTGCCCACCTGAAGTACAGGAAGGCCCCCTTCCTTGCGCTAGGCGCAGGGTCCCGGCAAAGTCGGGATCTCGCAGGTCAGGCGGTTATTCGTCGCTGCGTGAGGCTGACGATGCAGGAATGGGGACGGTGAGTGTCCCAAATCCTCCCCACTCGACCCTGGCAGGCGCCAGTGATGCCGAGTCCGGATTACCAAGAGCAGCGCTGACCAGCAGCTCTGCGACTTTGCCTGGACCCTGGCGGAGGCGCGAGGAAGGGGGCCTTCCTGTACTTGGGATCGAGTTCCTTCGGCAGAGCCACGTAAAGGAGTCCTTCAGGGACCGCGATCCTGACTCATCCACCGTACCTAAGACACCCCTGGCTCCAGCCGTCCTTGCCACTCACAAGACTCAGCGCGGTCAGCCACCTACGCCGAGGTCACGAGACCGGATTCGAGGTCGTGCTCGTCTTCCACCTGCGACCGCGACACCATCATCGTGACCAGGTCGAAGATCGGCGTCGCCTCCTTCGGGAAGGAATCCCCCTGCTGGTGCGCGCTTTCGGCGATCATGGCCTGCTACTCCTCAAGAGTGACGACTACATCGACCGTTCACACTAACGGCCGAGCCACGGTGACGGGCCGTATTCGAAGTTTTCGTGCGAGCGAGTCAGCGAGCCGGCGGCTGATGGTGCTCACAGTCCGGCTTCGGACATCTAGCGGCGTTCCGCGGATCCCAGGCCGCGACCATCGACTCATCCCGCTGGGGGAACTGGGCGTCTCGCCGTGCACGCCACACCGAAGCCGGAATCCGCTGCACGAAGTAGACCGTGGACGACCCGGCGCGGCGATCGGCGCTCCGGGCCCGCCGGCCAGGGACCACTCCCCAAACCGGTGTGTTACCAACGGGGCATGCCGCGATCGAAGACTCGGAAAGCCAAGAAGACACGACACCGTCCTCCCCCGAAAGACTCGCGGCGGCCCGCGCACACCCCGCTGGCCGAGGGCGGACTGGTATCGGCCGACGAGGTCGCGAAAACGACGCCCCCGCCACGATTCCCGGCCGATCCTCAGTCTCCCCGCCACTCCGCGGGCGAGCCGCGGGCACTCCGCGACGCCGCCGCGGTCGACGAGCTGTATCACGCGCTGCTGCGTGCGGTGGACCTGCTGAGGAATGGACACGACCCTCAGCTGATGCGGGCTTTCGAGGAAGGGCGCCGCGTGGTGCTCGGACTGCTCAAACCATGGTGGCGAAAGATCTTCCAGCCATCACGTGCCACGTACCTGCACGCTCTGCGCCCGGCGCTCAACGCGCTGAACAAGGAATTGGAGCGCCGCCGTTCGCCTGAGCGCGATCTGCTCGAACGGCGGGCCAAAGCGGCTCCGATCGCCAGCCCGTGCCTGACCACTGACGGATGTGAGAAGTGCGGGACTCGCACCGAACGCCTGCTTCCCATCGTCGAGGACTGCGCGATCGGTCCTCCGCTGGGGTTGCGCCTCGCCTGCGCGACACTGTGCCGGAACTGCAGTGGCACCCCGTTCAAGAACCTGTTCGGACCGGCGGAAATCTCCAGGCGGATCAGGACGCATTCGACCCACTGACCAGTAGCGCTGGCGCCGGATCGCCGAGCAGCTGGCCAAGCTGGCACCGCACGAGGGCTGGGCGCCCAAGAAGGCCGGGCACCTGGTCGCCGGGGTCCGCGACCGGCTCGCCAAGGCCGGAGTGCCCGGCCTCACCAAGGAGGAGGGCGGCGAACCGGTGGGCAACGCGCTGAACACTCACCTGATCGGCGAACTCCTGCACCCCGCGACTCTGGACCTGCTCGAACCGCGCGATCGGCTCTGATGTCGCACGAGAAGACTTTGCCGAGAACAGGAAATCAATGAGGATAGGGCCCGGTTTTGGGCTCGTGGCCACTGTGGGCGAACCCGTGGCGGTGGAAGCTGGAGAAGGAATCTCCGAAAGGACATCGGCTACCGGCTGACGTAGCCTCTGACCTGCTGCTTTCCACCATCGTCGAGGTGCCGCGACTCGGCCGCCCCCGTTCCGGAGGCACAGCCGGAATTCGTTCGAGCGACCGTGCTGTCGCCCACACGGGATTCACCTACATGGGGCGTTCCTGGTTCAAGGGTCGGTGAGCGGGCAACCTGGACAAAACCGGTGACCGGAGAAGGTGAGGATCGCGATGACGGCGTGGTGGGGCGCGGCTGGCCTGCTCGGGCTACTCGGCTTTTACGGTCTCGTTCGTTTCCGTCGGCGGAATGACGTTCGACGTGAGGGGCCGGTCGCGGACGTTTTCGCGCGGTATCCCACCGCCTGTGAACCGGCGTTGCCGAATGCCGACGCCGCGCACACCCCGCTGATGATGCCCGCGATCACCCCGGAGACAGTCGCCGACCAGCGGCAGTGGCAGACTCCTCGACCGAATCAGGGCCAGCCACCCAGGCCGGCCCCGCCTGCCCAGCCTGCCGCGGTACCGGCACCGTCCGCGCGACCCCGGCCGGTTGCCGCAGACGCGCGTCCGCCGTCCGAAAGCTCGGTTTCGGTATCACAAGCCGTCCCGAGCCACGAGTCTGCTCCTGCCACGTCGTCGGAAACGAAGAGCCCTGAATCTCGGCCCGACGCTGTGGTGCCGGACCAACGGTCCGCGGAGGCGGGAGCGATCGCCGGAAAACTGGTCTCGGAGCCGCAACCCGACGAGCTGCCGGATACTCAAGGCGAGGTACTGCCCAGGCCCGCGGAACCCGCCTCGCAGAAGCAAAAGCGGTTCCACCCGCGACGCCTGATCGATCCGGTGGTCGATAAAGCCAAGGCAGTTCTCGGACGTGGCTGATCACCACCCATGGTCATGCCCCCGGCGAAGCATCAGATGCCCACACCGCGCGACCGTTTTCGGCACGGCAGTCACATTCAGATAACTCACTGACTCGGCAGTCAGCAGCTATTTTTCTGAACCTACCACCGGGCCCGCCGTTGCTGAACGGGCTGACCAGGGGCACATCGGGAACCAGTTCCCGCATCATCCGGCGGCCGCTCCGGCGAGGAGTCGTCGGCGTCATCGGCCTCGTCATCGACGCCAGAAACATGACCCGCTGACCGATCCGCATTCACGGGGCGATTTTGGGTGCCCGGCCGCGAACTCGGTAATTTCCACGACGTGCGTCCGGTCGCCTTCCCGCTATATCTGGGAGACCGTTCCTGTCCCGGAACGGTTCTTCCGAGAGGACATGCGCAATGATGCGTGGACCATCGTGGGTCGCCGGGGTGCTCGGTGTGGTGACCGCACTTCTTGTGGCGGTACCGGGAATGTCGGGTACGCCCGTCGCCCACGCCGCGTCGGTGGCTGACAGTGAGAACCCTTATGCTCGCGGCCCGGCTCCGACGAAGGAAAGTGTCGAGGCGGCCCGTGGGTCGTTCCTGACCGCGACCGAAAAGGTCCCTGCCGGGCAGAGTTTCGGCGCCGGGACCATTCACTACCCGACCGATACCGGCCAGGGCACCTTCGGCGTGATCGCGGTCGCTCCCGGTTTTCTCGAGTCGGAGGGTGCGGTCGCCTGGTACGGACCGCGGCTGGCTTCCCAGGGCTTCGTCGTCATCACGTTCTCGACCAAGAGCACCTTGGACACCCCGGAGGCCCGGTCCGACCAGCTGCTCGCGGCGTTGCGTTACGTGACGAACACGAGCCAGGCCAAGAACCGCGTCGACCGGGACCGGCTCGCCGTCATGGGCCATTCGATGGGTGGCGGCGGTTCCCTGATCGCCTCCCAGAAGGCACCCACGCTGAAGGCAGCCATCCCGTTGACCGGCTGGAACCCGAAGACGACGTTCTCCGATCTGAAGGTCCCGACATTCGTCGTCAGTGCCCAGAACGACTTCATCGCGCCGGACGGCGCGCATTCACGCCCGTTCTACCAAAGCCTTCCGGCATCGCTGAACAAGGCGTACATGCTGCTGGCGGGAGCCGGGCACATGGTGCCGACGACGCCGAACGTGACCATCGCCAAGTACAGCATCTCGTGGATGAAACGTTTCGTGGACAACGACACCAGGTACGACCAGTTCCTGTGCCCACTGCCGGCGAATGACCCGAAAGTCGCCTCGTACCAGGGGAAGTGCCCGATCGGCTGAGGGTCTGGCCTCGCCTGCGTCAAGCCGCTGTGCCCCTGAACCTCCTCAGGGTCACAGCGGCTCGGCCTTGAAGACGGTGGTCCCCTTCTGTTCGACCCAGACGGCGAGCTGGGTCCGGTTGACGAAGTCGAGCTTGTGCGAGATGTGCTGCAGATGTGTCTCCACGGTGCGCCGTGCGATGACCAGCCGCGACGCGATCTCCCGGTTACTCAGTCCCGCCGCGACCAACCGCGCGATCTCCGACTCGCGCGGCGTCAGTGGCGAAAGTACGGCCGGCGCGCCGGTGGTCAGGTCTTCATCGCGCGCTCGCTGGCCGGTCAGCGCGTCGTGCGGGTCCCGCTGCCGCCCCTCGGCGAACGCGGCGTCGAACTCAACGGTGCCCAGCGCTTTCCGGGTGGCCCGCTGAAATCCCGAATGGGCCACGGAGACTGCCACATCGGGCTCGGCGCCACAACGATCCCAGAGCGTGGCGGCGGTTCCGAACAGTTCCGCCGCGCGGGTCCACTCCTCGCGCCGTGCGGCCACCCAAGCCAGACCGTCCACTCGGTACGCCGCGGAGAGCACGTCGGACCCGCGCAAGTCGATCTCGAGCGCGGCGCGGACACATCGTTCGCCGTGGTCGAGATCGCCGCCGAAGCAGACCTCGGCGACGCCCAGCCCGAACAGCGCCATGGAGCGATACCGATATTCCCCCGCCGCCTCGCACACCCGGCGCATCGAATCCAGCAGTATCCGTGCTCCCGGCAGGTCCCCCCGGTAAGCCATCGCGACGCCCTGGATGAACATCGGATGCATCTGACGCCGCACATCGCCACGCTCGCCGAAGAGCCGCACGGCCTCCGCCGCGTGAGTCATCGAGTTCGGCTCGGTCGACAACATGATCACGAATGCCCGCGCATGGGCGATGTACGGCCGGGCGTCATCGTCCTCGATCGCCTCGGCGGCGATCAAGCGCTGCCGAGCACGGAGCAGGTCCGCGTGCAACGCGGCGCAAAGGGCCGCTATCGCGAGGCCCCTCGCCCGGCCCGGGGCGTCCGGTTCGACCGCGGCCAGTGCGCGATCGATCCAGTCGCTCAGCTCCCAGGCGGCACCGCGGGCCACCCAGTATTCGATCGTCTCCGTGGACATCGCCAACGCCACCGAGCCTTCGCCGGGAGTGCGCAGCGACCACGACAGCGCTTCACGGATATCGGCGTGCGCGGCAGTCAAGCACTCGAACGCCTCGTCCTGCCCCGGCCCGAACCAGGTGCCTGCCGCCTGCCGGATCAGCCGAGCGTAGTGATCACGGTGTTTCTTCGTCACGGCGGGCGCATCACCGGAATCGATGAGCAGCCCGCCGCCGAATTCACGAAGGAGCCGGAGCATTCGATAGCGCACCCTGTCCGTGCCGTCGACGCGGACCAGCACAGACTTGTCGACCAAGCCGTCCACGGTGTCCAGCACGGTCGCGGGGTCCAGTCCCCCGTCCTCTGGCTGGCCGCAGACGTCCTCGACCGCGGCCATATCGAACTGTCCCGCGAACACCGAACACCGCGCCCAGACAGCTCGCTCGGTCGCCGTGCACAGGGAAAGGCTCCACTCGATGGTGGTGCGCACCGTCCGATGCCGCTCGACGGGCATCCGGAGACCTGTGGCCAGCACACCGGAACTCTTCTCGACCCGGTCCGCGATCTGTGACGGCGACAAAGCACGGATACGGGCCGCGGCGAGTTCGATCGCCAGCGGCAAGCCGTCCAGTTGACGGCAGAGCCGCACGACAGGCACGACGTTGCCGTCCGTGACCCGGAACGAGGGCAAGACGCCGGCAGCGCGCTCCGCGAACAGCCGCACCGAGGGAAAGGCGAGCGCACCCTGAGGTGTCGTGGTCTCCTCGGGCGGCACGGCCAACGGCGCGATCGTCAGCACGTGCTCCCCGGCAAGCCCCAGCGAACAGCGGCTGGTGGCCAGGATCACGAGGTTCCGGCAGTCGTGGAGAAGCGCGTTGATCAGCTCCGCGCAACCGGCGAGAAGATGCTCGCAGTTGTCCAGTAACAGCAACGACCGCCGAGGGCTCAGATACGCCACCACGGTGTCCAGATCCGTGCGCCCCGCCGTGTCGTGCAGAGTCAAGCTGTCGGCGACCGTGCGCGCGACGAGACGTTCGTCCCGCAACTCTCCCAGCCCGACGACCACCACCCCGCCGGGGAAATCCCGGGTGAGTGAACTGGTCACCTTGGCGGCCAACCGTGTCTTGCCCACCCCGCCGGGACCGGTCAAGGTGACCAGGCGCTCCGAGCCAAGCAGCCGCCGTACCTCGTTCTCGTCCGCCAAGCGGGCGATGTAGCTCGTCAGCGCTCGCCATGGGACCTCGTTGTCCGTCATCTGTCTCACCGCCCATAAGTGCCGTCGGCCGAACACCTGTGATCAGACATCGAAGCATGCTCGTGAATTCGGCGCCCTCCTCGGGGACGGCACCTGGGTCTACGTAGTTTCGACGATGCGCGTCGCGGCACTTGACCGGCACAGTGTCGCCGACGTGGCTTCAGCGCCACACCCGTGTCCGACGACTCCAGGAACCCCCACATGCGAAAACACATCATGTCGGTGCTCAGCGTGGCTCTGGCATTCGTTCTGGCTGCCCCGGCCGCTCCGGCGCAGGCGGCACCCACCCCCGTCACCGATTCCTACTGGGCGCCGGGCCCGCACACCACGATCAAGTTGCGTGGCGGGCCCGATCACACCTTCTACTATCCGAGCGATCTCACCGCCGGCTCCCGCCATCCGGTCATTCTCTGGGGCAATGGCACCGGCGCGACACCCGACGCCTACGACTTCCTGCTCCAGCACCTGGCCTCCTGGGGATTCGTGGTCGCCGCGGCGAACACCAAAAACGCCGGATCGGGTTCGGAAATGCTGGCGGGGGCACGATTCCTCATCGAGGAGAGTAAACGACCCGAAAGCAGGTTCTACCAGGCCATCGACGAAAACGAGGTGGGCGCGACCGGACATTCACAAGGGGGTGGCGGCGCGATCGTGGCGGGCGCCGACCCGATGGTGACCGTCACCGCGCCGATCCAGCCCGGCCCGCAAGGCGACGTCCGCACGCTGAGGGGACCGAGTCTGCTGGTCGCCGGACAGACGGACACCATCGTCCCGTCCGTCTACGTCCGAGCCAGGTACTACCAAGCCGCCCAGATTCCCGCCGTCTTCGCAGAGCTACGGAACTCCGACCACTTCTTCTCCAACGGCGGAGCAAAACGCCTCGTCGGGGCGATGACCGCGTGGTTTCGATACTGGCTCGCCGACGACCAGCAAGCCGCGCCCCTCTTCTTCGGGCCGAGAGCTTCTTGTGGTCTCTGCCGCCAGAAAGACTCCTGGTCGACGGTCGAACGCAACACCAAGGCCCGGCAAATACAGTCTGAATAACCTTCGCGCGCGAACCGGCGCCACCTCGCGGGCCACGGAATAGAGGATCTCCTCAAGGTACGCGAATGAAAAGTTCTTTACGGTCTTGTAAAAGTCCAACCGGTCGAGTTGGTTATGCGGGGACAACGGAAAATGACGAGGTCGTCGTCGAGCGGTCCAAACCACCGTCAAATGCTCGACTCCCTGGCCGAGCGATACGCATCCGCCTTGAGTGGACCGTTCCGGCGACATTTGACGGCAAGACTGTCGCCACCATACTCGCCGATACTGACGTCAGCTCACAATTGTGACGACAGCCAAACCGCCATCCATACCAGGCATCCGAGCGCCCCACCGACTCCGAACGCGAGCAGCATCCGCCGGGCGGCGGCGATCTCTCCGGGCCGTCCGACCGTCTCGGTCATCCCGGCTCGTACTGTCGTCATCTCCGTCATGCCGATGAACTTCCCGGACAATCCCCAGTTCACACCCGAACTTCTGCCGCTCAACCGAATGGGTGCTACATCCGTCCCTTCCGCGAACGTCGCGGAAGGTGCGGTGTGCAGTCCGGGCAATGCCTGGAATTACTCTCGTAACCAGCATTCGAAGCCGCCCCAACGAGGGAGAAACATGGGGCTTCGGACCTGCGAAAACAGCGGAAACGCCTGGTCAGGTCTGGTTGATCTTCCTTGACACTGAGGAGGCGATGGCCTTCGAAGCGGTCTCAAGCCGTCCCCCAGCATCGTCCGCTCAGTCAACGCGAGCGCGACCGACCCGATCCACCGGTCTCGAAAGCTTGCAGGTGACAGTCGGCAAAGGCGGGTCAAGGTTTGCTCGCGAAGACCCACCTGTTGCTCGCCAGGGCGTCGTCCGGCTCGGGCCGGGGGCCGCACCCGAACTCGCGGGTGAAGTCGAAGGGTGTCTTGACCTCGGTGATCCACCCTCGGCTCTCGAGGTCTCCGATGGAGTCGGGGCGTGGTTCCCGGTCGAACAGGGTGAGCAGGTCAACCCCGATCCGCTGTTTCGCCGAGGTGTAGACGGCGTTCGCACGTACTTCGGGGCGCTCCACGCCGAGTTTGACCTCGAACGCCAGCGAACTGCCTTCGGTGCTCAGGCTGTCCACGGTGGAGATGAGGCTCCGCTCGGCGGCACTGGACAGGTAGAGCAGCAGGCCTTCGGCCAGCCAGACACTCGGCAGGGCCGGGTCGAATCCGGCGGCGATCAGGGTGGCCGCCCAGTCGCCGCACAGGTCGCCCGCGATCGGTACGCGTCGTATTTTCGTGGTGGCGCTCAGGTCGTCGAGGACGTCCTGTTTGAACCCCAGCACGGGTTCCCGGTCGATCTCGAACAGCACACAGCCCGCGGGCCAGTCGAGCCGGAAGGCCCGCGAATCCAGACCCGCGCCGAGGAGCACGACCTGACGTCCTCCGGCCCGCGCCGACCGGAGAACGAAGTCGTCCAGGACCCGGGTTCGCAGGCCGAAGTAACGCCCGAGCCTGCCCCACAGAGGATCGGCGTCCCCGGCAGGCACCTGCTCCATGCGCAGCGGCCACGGGTCGCAGGTCCGGGCGGCACGCACGAAATGCTCCGCGTAGCCGTCCTTGGCGAGCGAGTCCGGGCGGTGGGTTTCGATCGCACGGGCGGCCGCGACCATGAGCGCGGTCCGGCCGACACCCAGTTCTATCGCGCCGTCGTCGTGTTTCGCATCGGCCAATGCTCCTGCCTTTCGGGCGATGACCACGCTTCCGGGTCGTCGAGGGTGGCCAGACGAGCGCCGTAGACAGTGCTCATGAAGCGCAGGATCGTGTCGTCGGGCAGATGAAGACTCGTCGTGCAGTCGGTCAGGACGGTCACGTGGAACCCCTGCTGGAACGCCGTCCGCGCGGTGGAGTCCACGCAGACGTCGGTGTAGAGACCCGCGAACACCAGATGTCCGACACCGTTGCGGACGAAATGGTCCTCGAAACCGTTGGTGAGGAAGGCGTCAAAGCGCGCCTTCTTGGTGAAGACACGTTCGCCGGGGCCCGGCGAGACCCGGTGGAATTCCGCACCCCAGGTACCTTCCCGGCATTTGGGTCGTTTGCCGAGCGACAAATCCCGGTGCCGCCAGCTCGGTCCCTGATGTTCGGCGTCGCCGTGGAACCGGACGAAGACGACCTCGGTGCCGCGAGCCCTCGCCACGTCCACCGCCCGCACCGCACCGGCCGTCGCCGCGTCCACTGTGGACAGATCGCCCGCATACCCGGCCGCCACCACCGGTCCGGTGCAGAAGTCGTTCTGCAGATCCATGACGACCAGCGCCGTCCCGGTCATCCCTCCACTGCCGAGACGGCGTCGGCGGGCCGTCCGGGTTGCGTCAGCAGGTCCACCACGGCGTCCGTCACCTCCGTAGTCGAGTGAGACCCGCCGAGGTCCGGCGTCGTGATCTCCCGGCGCCCGGCGGACTCGAGAGCGTTCTCCGTGCTCTTGATCGCGCCCGCGCAGCCGGCGTGCCGTTCCGCGATCGCCGCCGCGGCCCGGATGGTCGCCACGGGATTGACGATGCCAAGGCCCGCCAGATCGTCGGCGGAACCGTGGACGGTCTGGTACTCGACCAGCCCGGCGACGTCGGGATGCAGGTGGATGTTCTCGGTGTAGCGGTTCTCCTGCCGTTCGGAGCCCAGCCGGTCCAGCAGGACCACATGCATGATGTCGGCCCATTCGTTGGCACCGATGATCACCGTGTGTCGCGGCAACCCGTGCTCGATGAGGTTGCGGTTGACCGTGTCCGGCTGGGCCAGGGCGATCTCCACGCCGTGCCGTGCCGCGATCTCCGCAACCCAGTCACCGAGAGCGCCGTCGAGCAGATGGAACTTGTAGGCCATCACCACCTGTTCAACCTGCTCATCGGGCCACTGCCGCCGGGCCTGTTCCAGTGCGGCGGCGACCACTTTCCCGGTGATCTCCTTGCTGAACCTCATGGTGCGGTGAACGACACCGGGACCGTGGCTGTTCTCACCGGTATAGAAACCCTGGGCTTCGTCGCGCACCATCAGCAGCGACGAGTCCGGACCCTCGATGAGGTCGACCTTCACTGCCTGCAGGCGCTCGCGGACCAGGTACAACGACTGGGCGTTGATCGCCGTCCGGAAGACGGCGGTGGTGCCCACGAGTGCCTGAGTGCGGCAGAACCGCTCGTAGTGGTCGGCGTCCTGCCGGGTCAATCCGCCGATATCCGCGAAGCCACTTCCTGCGGCTTTGAGGGAGAAGTACGAGTGATACAGCCTGGGCGAGCGCACAATGCGGATGGTTGTCGAAAACGCCTGCCCGAGGGTGGTCAGGACACGTTCGAAGACGTTCGCGAGTTCCGGTCCGGTACCGCGGCCGACGGCCAGTCCGATGGTGGGGTCCACCGTGCTCCTTTCGCTGCTCGGAGGCCGGGTTCAGGCTGTGGGCGCGCCGCTGACCAGGTGATCGCCGGCGATGCCCGTCTTCGTCGGGCTGTAGTAGTCCTTGATCCCGGTCACCCAGGTCGAGACGGTGATCTGGTCATCGGCGGACGGGCCGAAAGCATCGAAGAGCGCGTCGATGTTGGCCCGTTCGAAACCGATCGCCGTCATAAGCGCGTGGAAGACGTGCCGCTCGATGAATCCGTCCCCGTCGGGGTCTCCCAGCGCCGCGAGCGACTCGGCGAAAACACTGATGGTCGAATCGAACCGTTCCGGTGACAGCACGACTGCGGTGTACTCGTCGAAGCTGACCTCGCCGTCACGGTCGACGTCCAGTTCCTCGGCCAGGGTCCGCCAATACTGCTGGAACGCCGCCCGCATCGCGTCCTTGGCCGCTGCACTGGATTCGGGTGCCGCCTCGACGACATCGATCGCCATGATCTCGAAATCATCGGCTTCGAGATGCCCGTTTCCGTTGCGGTCGAACAGATTGAAGATGAGCGTGACACGTTCGAGGGCATCCGTCTGCATCAAGGAACCATCCTTCACTCGGATCGAAATGGGGAATGGTGAAATACTCGGTCGTGACTATGCCAGCGGCGACGCCAGGGAAAAATACGAAGAACCCGGCCACCACCGTAAAGTGTGGTTTCCCGCCGAAAGCGTCCAGAACGCCCGAAAGCCCGTTGATTCACCCCCGGCCAGTGTGCAGCGCCCACACTGGGCCGGCACCGAAGCAACTCTCGGTCTTCACTCTCACGCCGAGGCTCCTCCCCCGGCAGCACCCGAGTCCTGATCGGGTCCCCGGCCGCGACCCACCGTCACCCGGTTCGAGTCGACGCCCTACTCCGATATGCAGGTCACGCGGTGATACGCATGACCGTCGAATGCCGGAGCACCACCCCGGATCGCATTGCCCATGAAGCATGGATGGAGCGCATCGGCACAGCTGTGGCGCGACGTCACCCGCGGCTGCGCACGCACCGACAGCGCCGGCGCGCCGATGCCACGGTGGCCCGCCTTGTCCTCATTCCGGCGTGACGTCCGTGCAGGACTGGGCTGACGATCTCGAGTACCGCCCAGCTGCGGGTTTGTCCCGTGGTCCTGGCGAGGTGTCCCGGACAGTGAGGTGGACCGGGCCGATACCCACAGTGGGCCAGTGCACAGCCATCGGTAACGCTCCTCGATCTCACATGTCAGGGTCGCCCGAAACGTCCGGCGGATTTGCGCGAAGATCGGGCGTAACCAGCTCAGGGAAATCGCCATCACGCCGGTGATCGCCAAATCCTTGGCCAGTTCCAGGCGTGGGCCGCCAGTCACCACGGCGACGGTGATTCCCATTCCGAAGCGGACAAGGTAAATCTTATTGGTACGCTGGAAAGTCACGATCGAGCCGAGCAGCGACACGGACGTGGCGCCGACCAGCGCTACACCACAGGCCAGCAGTCCGAAGTAGACGATTAAGAGAAAAGCGACGTTTTTCCTATCGCAAGCCAAAATCGCTGCGTCCCCTGCCACAAGGTGTAGCGCGCGTCAGGAGATCACGCTCGATCGGAGTCATCACCACCGAGCCGGTGAAGATCCCGTCGCGATCGTGGTGCGAGAACCCCCAGCACCGAACGCACCTACCCCTTCCGCGGCACGGTCTTTCACAGCTACAGAAGGCGCATGGCTGGTGACACGAAACACAACAGGCTCTTCTACTACCTGCGCTGGCCGGGAGGGAACAACCGCGGCGACGCCGGGCTTCCGTCAGCCATCCGGCTCCGGGAGGACGAATTACTCGAAGCCGACCTGACCGAGGTGGCACGCGGCAGGGCTCGGTTCTGCGGCAGACGCGAAACGACGTTCCTGACGACCCCTTCGCCAGAACTACAACAAGCTCGAGGACGACAAGATCACAGCACTGGCCGCGATCGCCCACCTCGACGCGGAAGACAAGAAGCAGTCGGCGAAGGCCACGTTGGCAGATCTGGCCTTGGGCGCTACTCCGCCGTCTCTTCGAGGTCACCCAGCTCACCGTCAAGGTGCGTGGCGTGGGTGACCATTACCATCGAACTGCCGGTCGACTGCCGGAAACCGCGGAAAGGATCGGCGACACGATGACTTCATCCAAATGCAAGAAGTCCCGACCGAAACGGTCGGGACTTCTTGGGTGGAAGCTGTCTGTACCCCCGATGGGATTCGAACCCACGCTACCGGCGTGAGAGGCCGGCGTCCTAGGCCGCTAGACGACGGGGGCTAGGATCTTCCTCCTGCGAGAGGAGGGTTTTCAGTTGTTCACCTGCGGTGTTGCTGTGGAGAAACTTACCAGACCGGATTCCCCACCTTCTCAGGGGGGTCACTCTGTGTTTCACTCCGGAGAGTTCTCCAGCTGGGGTACCAGGACTCGAACCTAGACTAACTGGACCAGAACCAGTCGTGCTGCCAATTACACCATACCCCAGTGAGGTACCGTTCCGGTCTCGACCGGCTCAGTACCGCACGAGAAAGAATACTAGAGCACGCTGTTCCCCACCGTGAAAGCGGGGGTCTCACTAGCACGCTGAGCCGGGACGCCGAGTTTCGCGAACTCGGAAACGAGCAGCTCAGGCAGCTCTTCGAGGCCGGAGATGGTGTGCACGCCCGCCGGGGCGCGCTCGGCGATGCCGTCCCTGTCGAGCCAGACTGCGCCCAAGCCGGCGTCGCGCGCGCCGATGGCGTCGGTGTCGAGCTTGTCGCCGACGTGGACAGCCTGGGCCGGGTCGCAGCCGAGGCCGAGGCAGACCGAGTGGAACATCGCCGGGTCCGGTTTGGCTACTCCGAGTTCACCGGCGATGGCCACGTGGTCGAAGAACCGGGCGAGCCCGAGGTCGGCGATCTTCTTGCGTTGATGCGTGCCCGAGGCGTTCGTGACGGCCGCGACGAGGACACCGGCGGCTCGCAGCCATTCCAGGCACGGGAGGACATCTTCGAACAATTGCCACGAACGGGTGAGGATTTCACGGCGACGCCTTTCGAAGCCGGCGACCTGGTCTTCGTCGGCCAGAATGCCGATCTCGTCGAGGAAGCATTCAGTACGACGGTGATGCATGGTCGCGTAATCGATTTCACCCGCCACCACCAGCGCGACATGCTCTTCGGTGATCAGATCCCACAGTGGCCAAAGGTCGTTCTGGCCGGTGAGCGCGCGCAGGCTGAGCCGGATCGCCGCCGTGCAGTCGATCAGCGTGTCGTCGATGTCGAGGCACACCAACCGTAATTCCGGGGGCTCCCAAGGGACGCCGTCCCGAACGTCCGGCGTGGTTCGTGACGGGGTCCGGGGCACGAGAGCGAAATTCACCAAGTGAGGCTAGGGCACTCAGCGCGATCGCGACTCTGCCGATGAGGTGATTAAGGCTGCTCTGTTCCGGCGCGGGCACTCTACTCCCAGTTGGTGAGATGTCGTGTTTTAGTTACCGGGCAACGACTAAGCGGGCGCCCGAGTGAATTGTCGATACCCGGCGGCCCGTCCGATTCGCGGCGCGTACACCCTGTGACGACAACGAAATCCTTACGCGGCTTGCGGCGTCGACCGTCCACAAGGGCGCTTCGCGGCCGTTGTCCTTCCAGGACCATCCGGGCTTCTTGAGTCCTGTTTGGACAGTCGGTCGGGCGTCCGCCGAACACACGCGGACCGGTGAGACCTCGACCATGGCCCGAACAGCGTATCTGCCCGGATGGCGCTTGACGCGTCGGTCGAGCAGGTGCATGCTGAGCTTATTCAACGAGTGATGAATAAGGATTCGAAGGGGTGGGACGGATGAACGAACGCACGAACTGCGTGGTCGTCGGCGGTGGCCCCGCGGGCATGGTCGCCGGATTGCTGCTGGCCAGGGCCGGGGTCGAGGTCACGGTGCTGGAGAAGCACAAGGACTTCCTGCGGGACTTCCGCGGCGACACGGTGCACCCGTCGACGCTGACCCTTCTCGACGAACTGGGGCTCGGCGAAAAGTTCCTCAGCTTGCCGCACAGCGAGATCGCCTACGCCGGCTTCCCGACCGAGGACGGCACGATGATGCGACTGGCCGATTTGACCCGGCTGAAGGTGGCGCATCCCTTCATCGCCATGGTCCCGCAGTGGGACTTCCTGGACCTGCTCGCCGACGCCGGCGCGAAGGAGCCCACGTTCACGCTGCGACAGAGCACCGAGATGACCGGGCTGATCCTCGAGCGGGGCCGGGTGACCGGTGTGCGTTACCGCGACACCGAAGGGAAGACCGGCGAACTGCGTGCCGACCTGGTGATCGCGGCCGACGGCCGCTGGTCGCAGGCCAGGCGGGAGGCCGGGCTGGTTCCGAAGGAGTACGACACCCCGTTCGACGCGTGGTGGTTCCGGATCTCGCGGCGTGACGGGGAACTCGAGGGCAGGCTGGCCCCGAAGATGCGAGACCGCCGGTTCGCCGTGCCGCTGCCACGCAAGGGCTACTTCCAGATCGCCTACCTCAGCCCCAAAGGCGACGACCTGCGTGACAAGGGCATCGAAGCGTTCCGGGCCAACGTGGCCGCGGTCCTGCCCGAACTGGCCGACCGCGTGGACGAGCTGAAGACGACCGACGACATCAAATTCCTGGACGTCAAGCTGAACCTGTTGCGGAAATGGCATCTCGACGGGCTGCTGTGCATCGGTGACGCGGCACACGCGATGTCACCGGTCGGCGGAGTCGGTATCAACCTCGCGGTGCAGGACGCGGTCGCGGCCGCCACCCTGCTCGCCGGCCCGTTGCGCCGGGGGCGGCCGTCGGTGGCGGATCTGGCGAAGGTCCGCAAGCGCCGTCTCGCGCCGACGATGCTGGTGCAGGGGCTGCAGCGCATGCTGCACAAGAACGTCCTGCGGCCGGTGATGGAGGGCAGGCGTAATGGTCCGCCCGCGCCGATGGTGAAGCTGTTCAGCCGTTTCCCCGTGCTGTCCTACGTCCCCGCGCGGCTACTGGGCCTCGGCCTCCGGCCCGAGCACGCCCCGACCTTCGCGCGGCGGGCGATGGAGCCAGTGGACGGTTAGCCTCCGGATGCTATGAACGGTCCGTTACTTGCGAATTTTGCAAGTAACGGACCGTTCATAGCACGCTTCAGACGCTCTGCACCGGGTTCGTCAGGGTGCCGATGCCCTCGATGGTGATCGAAACGGACTGACCGTCCTCGATCGGGCCGACGCCCTCGGGAGTACCCGTCAGGATGATGTCGCCGGGCAGCAGGGTCATCACGCCGGACACGAACTCGACCAGCTCGGGGATCTTGTGCACCAGGTCCGACGTCCGGCCGTTCTGCTTCAGGACACCGTCCACCTCGGACTTGAGCGCGAGGTCGGCCGCGTCGATCGAAGTCTCGATCCACGGACCGAGCGGGCAGAAGGTGTCGAATCCCTTCGCGCGGCCCCACTGACCGTCGGCCTTCTGCAGGTCACGCGCGCTGACGTCGTTCGCCACCGTGTAGCCGAGGATCACGCTCGCCGCGCGGGCGGCGGGCACGTTCTTCACCGGCTGGCCGATGACGATGGCCAGTTCGCCCTCGAAGTCGACGCGGCCGATGCCGTCGGGAACGCGAATGGGCGTGTTCGGGCCGATCACCGTGGTCGACGGCTTGATGAACAGCATCGGGTCCTGCGGGACCTCGTTGCCGAACTCGGCCGCGTGCTTGGCGTAGTTCCGGCCGACCGCGATCACCTTCGACGGCAGGATCGGCGCGAGCAGCCGGACATCGGCGAGCGGCCAGCGCTTGCCGGTGAAGTTGGGGTTGCCGAAGGGGTGCTCGGCGATTTCGAGTACCTGGGCGTCGTCGCCGTCCCCTTCGACCGAAGCGAACGCGACACCACCGGGATGAGCAATACGGGCTAGACGCACTCCCCCACTGTACGACTCCTCAGGCCGGGGCCGCGGAGAGGGACTTGTGCACCAGCGCGTCGCACAGCGCGAGCCAGCTCGCTTCGACGATGTTGCCGTGCACGCCGACGGTGGTCCATTCCCGCTCGCCGTCGCTGGTCTCGACGAGCACCCGTGTGACGGCGTCGGTGCCCGGATGGCCGGGCAGGATCCGCACCTTGTAGTCGGCCAGCTCGACACTGTCCAACCAGGACAGATGCGGGCTGAGCGCCTCGCGCAGGGCGGCGTCGAGCGCGTGCACGGGGCCGTTGCCCTCGGCGGTGGCGATCACCCGCTGCCCGGCGACGTGCACCTTCACCGTCGCCTCGGAGACGACCTCGCCGTCGGAGCGGTGGTCCAGTACGACCCGGTACGACTCGAGTTCGAACGGCGGTTCGTCGAGGACGTCGCTCTGCGGGCCGTCGACCTCCCGCCGAAGCAAGAGTTCCAGTGAAGCGTCCGCAGCCTCGAAGGACCAGCCTTCGGCTTCGAGTCGCTTCACCTTGCGTATGGCGCTAGCCAGTGCCTCGGGCTGGCCGGCAAGGTCGACCCCGAGCTCACGTCCCTTGAGCTCCAGGCTGGCCCTGCCGGCCATCTCGGTGACCAGTACCCGCATGCCATTGCCGACAGAAGCTGGATCGATGTGGTTGTACAGCAACGGATCCACCTTGATCGCGCTCGCGTGCAGTCCCGCCTTGTGAGCGAAAGCCGACGCCCCTACGTAAGCCTGGTGGGTGTAGGGGGCGAGGTTGGCGATTTCGGCGAGAGCATGGGAGACCCGGGTGAGCTCGGCGGCGCCTCCGGTCGGGAGCACCTCCATTCCGAGCTTGGTCACCAGATTTCCCGTGACGGCGAACAGATCGGCGTTACCCGCCCGTTCGCCGTAACCATTGGCGGTGCACTGGACGTGCGTCACGCCTGCCTGCACGGCGGCGACGGAGTTCGCCACCGCGCAGGAAGTGTCGTCCTGACAATGGATTCCGAGCCGGAATCCGGTCCTTTCCTTGACCTCGCGGACGGTTTCCGCGAGGCCGAGCGGCAACTGGCCGCCGTTGGTGTCGCACAGCACGGCGACGTCGGCGCCCGCGTTCATCCCCGCGTCGAGCACCTTCAGCGCGGTGTCCGGGGAGAACGCGTAACCGTCGAAGAAGTGTTCCGCGTCAAGGAAGACGCGGCGACCTTCGCCGACGAGGAACGCGACGGTGTCCCGCACCATCGCGCAGGCTTCGTCGACGTCGACCCGCAGCGCGCGTTCGATGTGGCGGAGGTCCGATTTGGCCACCAGCGTGATCACCGGCGCCTGCGAATCGAGCAGGGCCCGCACCTGCTTGTCCTGATCCGCGGTGGTGCCCGCCTTCCGCGTCGCGCCGAACGCGACGAGTGCCGCGTGGCGCAGCTTCAGTTCGCCCGAAGCCGCGCGGGCGAAGAATTCCGTGTCCTTGGGCAGCGCGCCCGGCCATCCGCCTTCGATGAACCCGACCCCGAGGTCGTCGAGCAGCCTCGCCACCGCCAGTTTGTCCGTGACGGAGTAGGAGATCCCCTCGCGCTGCGCGCCATCGCGCAACGTCGTGTCGTACAGATGGAAGGCGTCGCCGAGCGGCGTATCGGCGGGCTCCGTGCGGGTCACGGGGGACTCCTCGTGGTGACAAAGCTGATTCGGGCAACAAAAAAACCTCCCGCATGGGTGCGAGAGGTTGCGCGCCGGGGGCTCTTGTGGAGCTGTTATCCGGCGCGCTCGGCGATAATGATGGTGCAGGAGGTCACGGACGCATCATCGCACACGCTCCGTCGGGCGTCCACAAGCCGGGCGACAGTTCCCATTCGCTGAGACGGCGGCTGAAGGGGACTTTGCCCGCGTCTCACGCGGTGAAGGGGACTTTCCCCGCATGACATGCGGGGAAAGTCCCCTTCAGCCGACCGGCAGAGGCAAGAAGCGTGAGTGGCGATTCGTGTATCGGGCGAAGGTGCCGTGTCGGATCGCAGGTCCGTAAAGGCCTCCTTAAGGGACTCTGGGTCCCTCAAGGAGGCCTTCACGGACTTCGTAGCCGAGCCACTGACGTCACGGGCGTCCCAGTGTCACCCAGGGATCACATCAGCGGGTGGTGAAAGCCTCCTAAACGCACGCGGGCGCGGGGCGACCAGGCACCACAGCGTTCGCCCTCGGACGCGATGAACGGGACTCTTCTTGCGAAATTTGCAAGGAAGGTCCCGTTCATCACACGGTGACTAGTGCGTGACCGGGCGCACGTTCGATGAGACGAGCGCCGCCAGCCGGTCACCGATCGCGTGCGTCGCACCGGGCGACGCCTGGTCGCGGGTCGCCAGGTCGAAGGCCACCGAGGCCTCGATCCGCCGCGCCGCTTCCTTCTGTCCCAAGTGGTCCAGCAGCAGCGAGACCGACAGCACCGCGGCGGTCGGGTCGGCGAGACCCTGGCCCGCGATGTCCGGCGCGCTGCCGTGCACCGGCTCGAACATGCTCGGGTTCCGCCGGGTGATGTCGAGGTTCCCGCTCGCCGCCAGCCCGATGCCACCGGTCACCGCCGCCGCGAGGTCGGTGATGATGTCGCCGAACAGGTTGTCCGTCACCACGACGTCGAACCGCGAGGGATCGGTCACCAGGTGGATGGTCGCGGCGTCCACATGGGAGTAGGCGACCGTCACCTCCGGGTGCTCCAGAGAGACCTCTTCGACGATCCGTGACCACAGCGAACCCGCGTACTCCAGCACGTTCGTCTTGTGCAGGAGCGTCAGGTGCTTGCGAGGCCGCGCCTCGGCACGGTTGAACGCGTCGGTCACCACGCGCCGGACGCCGAACGCCGTGTTGACGCTGACCTCCGTCGCGATCTCGTGTTCGGTGTCCTTGCGCAGCAGGCCACCGTTGCCGGCGTACGGGCCCTCGGTGCCCTCACGCACGACGACCATGTCGATCTCGCCCGAGTCGGCGAGCGGGCCACGCACCCCCGGGTACAACCGGGCGGGCCTCAAGTTCACGTGGTGGTCGAGCTCGAACCGGAGCCGCAGCAGCAAACCACGCTCCAAAATGCCGCTCGGCACCGTCGGGTCGCCCACCGCGCCCAGCAAAATCGCGTCGTGCTGACGGAGTTCGCCGAGCACGGACTCCGGAAGCAGCTCACCGGTGGAGTGCCACCGGGCGGCGCCGAGGTCGTAGTTCGTGATCTCCGCCGTCGGCGCGACCTCACCGAGCACTTTGAGCGCCTCGGCGACCACTTCGGGCCCGATCCCGTCTCCTGGGATCACCGCGAGCCGCATCCACACACCTCCGTAGACCAGGCCACCGACAGTCCGGATGGCCCATCCGCAAGAAAACGCCAGCAGCGGAAGGTTACCGGCCGTAGCCCGGTAGCCGTAGCCGCACCACCCTTATGCCGGAATCTCCCACAGAGCGAGACAGCCGAAAGAGTGAATACAAGAAGGGACGCCCTGGCGGAAAGCATGCCGCCAGGGCGTCCCTCACCTCATTGAACGCGGGTTACCGCACTACCGCGTCAGCCCACACCGATCGGCTGGCGCCCGGTGTGCCGTCCGCCGTTGCCCGGCCGGTCGACGCCGGCGTTGCCGTTACCGGCGTTCACCTGGATCTTCACCACGTTCGCCCGGTTGCCCGAGGCGTTGTGGTGATCGATCGCCAGCAGGCCGAGGACGGTGTCCTGTGCGGCCGTGTTGCGGTTGACCACCAGCGCCGTGCCCGGCTTCGCGACGTAGCCCAGCGCGGAGTCGCCGCCACCCTGGACCGTGTACGCGGGAGCCAAGGCGTCGAATGAAAGCGGCGTGCCGACGTGGTCGATCGTCGACGAGTCCGCACCCGGCGCCGCGTAGAACCCGGAGGTCCCGACCGTGTAGCTGATCTTGTGCGAAGCGGCGTTCGGGTCGATGCCCAGCGCGGCGATGCTCACCGGCAGCACGACGACGTTGGTGTCGTACACGTTCGTGTCGACGTCGCCGAGCTGGCCGTTGACCGGCTGGATGTCCACCTGCGGGAAGCCCGGCTTCAGTGCCACCGTGACGGCCACCAGCACATCGGTGGCGGTCACCTTCGTGACATAGGTCTCGAAGTCCGGCTGCCCGTCGCCCGTGGTGTCGATGTCCACGAACGGCGAGGTGTTGCTGCCCAGGTTGGCCAGGTCGCTCCAGGTGGTGAGACCGAAGGCCAGCAGCGCGTTCTCCGGCTCTCCCTGCGCCTTGGCCAGCGGAGCCGTGGACGCCGCTCCGACGTAGCGCAGGTCGGCACCCTTGGCGGTCTGGTTCAGCGTGCAGTCGGTGGTGACACCGCCGTCGCACTCGGGCAGCTGCGGGGATTCCGCCTGCAGCTCGAGCACGCTGATCAGCGAGCGGTACCGCTGCGGGCCGGTGCCCTGGTCCACGCCCTTGCCGGTCAGGTTCAGCACGGCCTGGGTCTGGCCGTCGCCGAAGTTGACCGTGCCCGGGGTGTTGATGGCCGAGACGGGCTTCGGCGCGGAGTACACCGAGAGTCGCAGCGGAACGGTGGTTCCGCTCTTCGGAGTGAACGCGATCCGGCCGGAGGCGTCCGCCACGAACTGCCGGGCGAGGCCGACCTGCGAGGCCGCCATGGTCGGGTCCATGACCTTGCGCAGCGCCTTGGGGTCGGCGATCTTCAGGGTCACCTTCACCAGCGCGACACCGCGCGGGTTCAGCTTCACGGTCGGCTTGTCCACTGTGTATTCGACACCGGGGAGCGAGTTCACGGCTTCGTAGCCCACCGAGTACTCGACCGGCTTGATGCCCTTGTTGACCACCTTGACCGTCTTGGTCAGGGTGACCGGGCCGCCCGCTTCGACGACGCCGAAGTTGACCGAGACGAAGCCGGGGTTGTCGACGACGTAGGCCAGGACCTGGTTGTCCAGCGCGGCCTTCGCGTCGATCCGGCCACTGCCGACGCGCTGCGGCCCGTACGTGCGGCCCGACGCGTCGTGGATGTCGTGCCCGGCGGTGTTGATGACCGAGGCCTTGACCTCTTCGACCGACCAGTCGGGGTGCGCCTGACGGATCAGGGCGGTGATACCCGAGGTGTGCGGAGCCGCCATCGACGTCCCGGAGATGACCAGGCGACCGGCCCCGCTTCCGCTCAGCGCGGACGAGATCGAGTCACCGGGCGCCGCGACGTCCGGCTTGAGCGCCGGCCCGCGGCCGCCACGCGAGGTGAACGAGCTCGGGGTGTCCACAATGGACTGGTCGGTGGTCGGCACGGACACGCGGCCCTTGCCGGTCATGCGGACCTGCAGCGTGCCGGCGGCCAGCGCCGGGCGGACCGAGGCGGTCGCGCCGCCGGTCAGCTGGAACGTCGGCAGTGCCGCGTTGCCCGCGATCCCGGCCGAGAAGTGCTCCAGTGTGGACGAGAACAGCGCGCCCTTGGCGCCGGCGGCCTGCGCGTTGTTCGAACGGGCGCCGGAACCGCAGGCGCGGGTCGCGTCGTTGTCGTCCCATTCGAGGAACACGATCTTGCCCGCGGCGGCCGCCTTGTCCGCGGCGGAGTACGGGTTGCAGCCCGCCGCGTTGGCGGCGGACAGTTTGACCACCGGCGCCGTGACGTCGAGCGTGTCGTAGGCCGCGTAGTTCTGGCTGAACTGCCCGGTTTTCGCGCCCTTGACACCGTCGGGAGCGACGGCTTCGACGGCGTCGCGAAGGACGGACGCGTCACGGCTGCTGGCGACGGTCAGCGCCTCGGGCGTGTTGCCCGGCGCGCCGCCGACGTCGTTGAGGTCGCCGCCGTTGCCCGCGGAGAACACCGGCACGACGTTGTTCGCGGCGATCTTGCGCACGAACAGCGAGTCCGGGTCGTCCGGGGTGGCGAAGTCGCCGCCCAGCGACAGGTTGACCACGTCGAGGTGGTCGGTGAAGTCGCCGTCGCCGTCCGGGTCGAGCGACCAGTCGAGCGCCTGCGAGGTGACGTTGGTCGAGCCGTCGCAGCCGAAGACCTTGATCGCGTACAGCAGGGCCTTGGGCGCGGTGCCCGGCCCGATCTGCATCGCTTCGATCTTCTTCTTGTTCAGCTTCTTGTAGTCGCCCGTGAAGGTCTTGCCCGCTTCGTCCACACCGAATCCGGCGACCGTGCCCGCGACGTGCGTGCCGTGGTGGCCGCACGAGATCGGGTTGGGGTCCGGCTTCGGGGTGTTGAGTGCCGGGTCGTCGCTACCCGAGTCGTAGGCGTCGCCGACCAGGTCGATACCGCCGACGACCTTGTCGGTCGGGAAGGCGGGGGTGGCCTGGTCGCGGTTGATCGCCTTGTACGCCTCGGCCGTGCCCGGGCCGCCGAAGGTGGCGTGGGTGTAGTCGATGCCGTCGTCGATCACGCCGACGCGGATGCCGTCGCCGTAGCGGCCGGTCTGCTGCCACGACGCGAGCGTGTTGGTCAGCTGGACCGCGCTGGAGTTCGTGCGGGTCTTCGGGACCACCTTCTTGACCGAGACGACGTCCGGCCGCTTCGCCAGCTCGCGGATCTTCGCCGCGTCGGCCGTGACGACCGCGCCGGCGACCGCGTTGGCGGTCTGGGTGACCAGCTGGGTGCCGGCGTCGGCGGCCTTGAGCTGACCGACGACGGAGTTCACCGTCGCGGCGGCGTCGGCCTTGGCGGCCTTCGCGGCCCGCTTCGCCTGGTCCCGGCCCCCGCCCTTGTTCTGCTCGGCGTTGAAGGCGTCGACGGCGGGCTGCTTGGCCAGCTCGACGAAGGCGGTGATCTTGCCCTGGGCGGCCTTGAGTTTCGGCTCGACCTTCCCCTGGAATCCGTTACGGTCGATCTTCGCCGGCGTGATGCCGTCCGCGAGGGGGACATCCTGTGCGGCTGCGGTCGCCCCGGTCACGGACGTCGCGAGCAACGCGGCGAAGACCGCGGCCGATGAGCGGATGGCCCACCGGGGTACGCGGGATCTGTTCATGAGTACGTGCCCTCACTCGAGGCCTTGACTCGGAACCTGCCTGCCGCTCGAACACACACCCCCGACGGTGAGCCCCGGCGCCGCGCCGTGCCCTTGACGGCGCGATGGTTCGGCCTCGCCGGAGAAACCTATCCGGGGACCAGCCCGACTTCAGTAGGCAATTTTCACCGTTACTGAATCTTGCTCATCACAAGTAGTCGACCACTTGCGCAACGTGACGGCAAATCGTTGCCATATAACGAAAGCCGCGTCCGTTGGACGCGGCTTTCGTTTACGGAATTCGCAGGTCAGCCGAAGTTGACCGCGCGGATCGTGTGCGCGCCCACGGTCGCGCCGATCGGCTCCAGCAGATGCGAGTCCACGGAACGGTCCACCCGCAGCAACATGACGGCGTCCGCGCCGTCGGTGGTCTGGCTGATCTGTGCGGCCTCGATGTTGAGACCGGCCTCGCCGAGCAGCGTGCCGACGCGGCCCATGATGCCCGGGCGGTCCGGGTACTCGAGCAGCAGCACGTTGCCCTCGGCACGCAGGTCGAAGTGGCGGCCGTTGACCTCGACCAGCTTCTCGACCTCGTCCTTGCCGGTGACCGAACCGGACACCGACAGGGTCGCGCCGTCGGCGTAGACCGCGCGGACGGTGACCAGGCTGCGGAACTTGGGGCTTTCGGTTTCGGTGACCAGCTCGACCTGGACACCCAGTTCCTCCGCCACCCGCGGCGCGTTCACGAAGGTGACCTGGTCCTCGACGACGCCGGAGAACACGCCGCGCTCGGCGGCGAGCGGGAGCACGCTGACGTCCTCGCTGGACAGCTCGCCCTTGACCACGACGGTGACCGAGGACGGCGCCTTCGGGTTGAGCGCGGTGAGCACGGTGCCGAGCTTCTGGGTGAGCGAGAGGTACGGCCGCACGAGCTCGCCGACCGTGCCGCCGCCCGCGACGTTCACCGCGTCCGGCACGAAGTCGCCGCGCAGCGCGAGCAGCACGGACTTCGCGACGTCGGTGCCCGCGCGGTCCTGCGCCTCGGCGGTCGAGGCGCCGAGGTGCGGCGTGACGACGACGTTCGGCAGCCCGAACAGCGGGCTTTCGGTGGTCGGCTCGGTGACGAACACGTCGACACCGGCGCCGCCGACGTGGCCGGAGCGCACCGCGTCCGCCAGCGCCTCCTCGTCGATGAGGCCACCGCGCGCGGCGTTGACGATGATGACGCCCTGCTTGACCTTCTTGAGCGCCTCGGCACCGATCAGGCCCTTGGTCTCGGGGGTCTTCGGCAGGTGGATGGAGATCGCGTCGGCGCGCTCCAGCAGCTCGTCCAGCGTCACCAGCTCGATACCGAGCTGCGCGGCGCGGGCGGCGGAGACGTAGGGGTCGTACGCGATGAGCTTGGTGTCGAACGCGGCGAGCCGCTGCGCGAACAGCTGGCCGATCTTGCCGAGACCGACCACACCGATGGTCTTGCCCTGGATCTCGACGCCGGAGTAGGCGCTGCGCTTCCACGCGCCGCCCTGGAGGCTCTGGTCCGCGGCCGGGACCCGGCGGGCGACCGCGAGCAGCAGCGCGACGGCGTGCTCGGCCGCGGAGACGATGTTCGACGTCGGCGCGTTGACCACCAGCACACCGCGTTCGGTGGCGGCGGGGACCTCGACGTTGTCCAGCCCGACGCCGGCGCGGGCGACGACCTTGAGCGAGGTGGTGGCACCGAGGACCTCGGCGTCGACCTTGGTCGCGGACCGCACGAGCAGCGCGTCCGCCGTCTTCACGGCTTCGAGCAGCGCGGGACGGTCCGTACCGTCCACATGCTGGACCTCGACCTCGTCGGAGAAGACACTCAGCACGGAAGGCGCGAGCTTCTCGGCGATGAGGACGACGGGCTTGTTCGGCTTGGTCACGATACGGCTCCCACTATCTGGTCTGTGCCTGCGACTCACTGTTGACGGTCACGCCGTTGTGCCCGGTTGCGCCGCAGTTTAGCCCTGGTGACAGGGGATTGTTAACTCGCCCGTAATCCGGCGAAAACGAGATCAAGGAGCCGTTCGAGGCCCTTGTCACCCGAAAGGTGTTCACTGGCCCAGGAAAGCGCGTGCAGCAGCACCAGCAACTCGTGCACTGTGACGTCGGCCCGGAGCTCACCCGAAGCCTTCGCCCTTTCCACCAGGTGGGACACCTGGTCCCGCATGGCGTGACATGAGGCATACAGCGGTGAGGTCTCGTCGTCGAGGACGTCGACCATCAGTTCGGGCAGGCCGCGGTAGCGCGCCGCCTGTTCACCCATCCCGGCGAACCAGGCCTTGAGCGCTTCCACCGGATCCGGGGAGCCGAGAAGGTCGCGGGCCCCCGCGGCCTGCGCGTCGTAGCCCTCGCGGAGCACCGTCTCGACCAGAGCCTCCCGCGTCGGGAAGTGCCGGTAGAGCGTCCCGATGCCGACACCGGCCCGGCGCGCGATCTCTTCCAGTGACGCCTCTACCCCGCGCGCGGCGAAGGCACGCCTCGCCTCTTCGAGGAGGCGCTCGTAGTTGCGCCGGGCGTCCGCCCGCAGCGGCTTCTTCTGGGTTTCCATCGCGCTCCCGAGCCTAGTCTCGACAAATCGGAGGCAGCCTCCATATAGTCGGACGGCGTAAGCGGAGGCTGCCTCATTTTAACTGGAGAGACTTTGCGATGGACCTGATCGAAGAAACCCGGAACCGGCTGGGCCCGGTGGGTGTCTGGCTGCCGGTCGGCATGTTTACGCCGACACCCGACGAGGAACGGCGGGCGATACAACGGCTGGAAGAGCTGGGCTACCGGTCCGTGTCGGGCGGAGGGGGACCGGGAAACCGGGAGTTGCTCGCGTACAGCGCCATCACGCTCGCCGCCACCGACCGGGTGGTGATCGGCACCGGGATCGCCAACATGGGGTCTCGGCCCGCGTACACCGCCCAAAGCGGCGGACGGACACTCGCGCAGGCCTTCCCCGGCCGGTTCGTGCTCGGCGTCGGGATCGGGCATCAGGCGGCGAAGACCGGCTCGGACTACCGGCCGCTCGAACAGACCCGTAAGTACCTCGCGGCCCCGTCCGCCGCGGAAGCCGAATTCCCTTCACCGATCCCGTTTCCGCGCGTCCTCGCCGCCGTCGGCCTGAAGATGCTCGAACTGGCGAGGGAGATGACGGACGGCGCGCACCCGTTCGCGCAGCCCTTAGAGCACACGCCGTACGCCCGCGAGATCGTCGGGCCGGACAAGCCGCTCATCCCGGAGCATCCGGTCCTGCTCGGCGACCGGGAGGAGGCTCGGGTGCACGTGGCGAGGACCCTCGAACTGATGAAGCAGTACGACATTCCGCACTACTTCAAGGGCTGGAAACGGCTTGGCTACAACGACGCCGACATCGACGGGGTCAGCGACCGGCTCGTGGACGAGCTGACCGCCTGGGGCGACGAGGAGAAGATCGCGGGCCGGGTCAAAAAACTCATCGACGCCGGCGCGGACACCGTGCTCGTCAACCCGGTCGGCGACGGCCCGGAAGCCATCGTGGACCAGCTGGAACGACTGGCCCCGGCGCTGACGGCGGTGATCCGGTGAGCGTCGGCATCTGGACGTTCTCCTTCGACGGCAGGGAAATCGGCGAGGTTCGCGACGCGGCCTCGGAAGTCGAAGAGCTGGGGTTCGACACGCTGTGGTTCGGCGAATACCTGGGAAGGGAGGCGTTCACGCAAGCGGGCCTGCTGCTGGCGGCGACGTCCCGGCTGACGGTCGCCACCGGGATCGCGCGGTTCGGCCATCGGGAACCGATGGCCGCGGCGGCCGCCGAACGGACGCTCGCCGAGGCCTATCCGGGCCGGTTCGTCCTGGGGTTGGGCGGACACCTGCCGGGTGCGAAACCGCTGGAGGCGATGCGCGGATACCTCGACGGGATGGACAAGGCCGAACTGTCCACACCGGACTCTCCGCGTCGTCGGCTGCTGGCCGCTTTGGGGCCGCGAATGCTCTCCCTGGCCGCGGAACGCGCCGATGGGGCGCATCCGTACTTCGTCCCGGTCGAACACACCGCTCTCGCCAGGGAAATCATGGGCCCTTCGGCTTACCTGGGCGTCGAACAGGCCGTGGTTCTGGGCTCGGATCGGGAGATCGCCCGACGACACGTGTCGATGTACCTGGAGCCGGCGGCCCACCATCGGGCGAATCTGCGGCGGTTCGGCTTCACCGAGGAGGATTACGGCTCGGATCACCTCGTGGACGCGCTGGTCGCCGTCGGGGAGGACGCGATCTCCGCGCGGGTGCAAGCACATCTGGACGCGGGCGCGGATCATGTCTGCCTGCAGGTCCTGACCGGGGACGAGCGGATCCCGCTGACGGAATGGCGGCTTTTGTCGGGGGTCGCGGGTAGCGTGCGGAAGCGTGACGTCACCGGCTGAACTCGCTTTCGAACGGGCACGGGAACTGATCGACGCGCGGGACCTCGCCGGGCTCGCGCGCCTGATCGGCGACCTGCCCACGCTCGTCCACGCGCACGGGGAGAACGGGAATGATCTGCTCGGCATGGCCACCGCGACCTGCGACGAGCGGCTGTGCCGGATTCTGCTGGACCACGGGGCCGATCCGGCGTCGGCCAATGTGCACGGCTGGACGGCGCTGCATCAGGCGGGCTACGTCGGCCTGCCACTGCTGGTCACGATGCTGCTCGACGCGGGCGCCCCGGTCGATGTATCCGCGCGCGGCGACGGCGGGACGCCGCTAATGGTCGCGTTGTTCTGGGGTCACCGCGAGGCCGCCGAGGTACTGGCCGCGCGCGGCCTGTCCCCCGCCAACCTGCGCGTCGCCGCCGGTCTCGGCCGCGTGGACCTGCTCGACGCGTTGATCGCGCCGGATGGCACGCTTTCCCCCGCGGCGGGCGCACATCGCGAGTTCCACCGGCCGCATAGCGGTTTCCCGAAATGGCGGCCGAGCGAAGACCCCGCCGAGATTCTCGATGAGGCGCTTTCGTGGGCCGCGCGAAACGACCGCTCTTCGGCTGTCCGCACGTTGGTGGAGCGGGGAGCCGACGTGAACGCCGATGTCTATCGGGGAACGGCGCTGACGTGGGCCGCCGCCCAGGGAAAGGCCGAGGTGATCGGAACGCTCGCGGAGCTTGGTGCTTCGGTGAACCGTCAGGGCACCTTCGGCGGGCTGTCCCACGGGGAAGGTGTCACGGCGCTGCATCTGGCAGTGCAGGGCGGTCACGTCGCGGCGGTTCGCGCTTTGCTGGCGGCGGAGGCGGATGTGTCCGTTGAGGACTCTTTGTACTCGTCGTCGGCTTTGGGGTGGGCTGAGCACTTCGAGCAGGAAGAAATCCTGGCGGTGCTGCGGGACGCTTAAGCTTGGCACTGATGTCCCCAATGCGACATTGGAGACGCTGAGCGTCTCCAATGTGGCATTGGGGGCACTTCCGTTTCGTCTGCCTGGAAACCTCAATGACCACACGCGCGAAGCCTTAGACAAGCTTTCCGGAGGCATCACCGCCGGCCACTGGAAGGACCTTTTCGCGTTCTACGCGGAAGACGCCGTCGTCGAGAACCCGCAGCGCCCGCCCGTGCCGACCCGCTTCGAAGGCCGCGAGACCCTCCTCAAGACTTGGCGGATGAATCAACGTGCGGATGAGCAGGGCAGATGTCCTGATTTATGGGAAAACCGACCCGGAGGTGATCATCGCCGAGTACCGCGACGTCGGCGGTACTCGACACCGGAAAATTCCTTGACATCGCCAATATCCAGCTCCTCCGGGTGCGAGACGGGCTCATCGCGGCGATGGTCTGAAAGAACTGAAGAAGTGCTACGAGACCGCGGAGCGGGAAATCACGCCGGTTCCGCCACGGCCCACGTCGACGGCGGATCCGAAGCCCGCGTGGCGTGTTCGAACGGCTCGTGGACGGCGAGTGGGGCGAACTGTCAGAACTCTATGCCCGGGGCCAAGACGCTGAAGACCCGGCAGGACCTGCGTGAGCATTTCAAGTTCGGCGAGCGGCACGAGGTCGATTTCCAGATCCGTGATCTGGTGATCCACGAGACCCTCGCCCCCGCGGTCGTGATCGGCGAGTTCGATTGTCAGGGTACAGCGGGCGGCAGCCCGCAATTCCGTGCGCGACGGGTTGATCGTCGAATGGCGGCTGGACGAGCTGTTCGCGCTCGGTTAAGCGGGAAGGTCGAATTCGCCGTCCGCGATGCCTTTCACGAAGGCATCCCATTCCCTCGGGGTGAACACGAGGACATGGCCGTCCGGATCCGAGGTCTGGCGCATCGCGGTGTAGGTGACGCCGTCGGTGTGCGGCACCAACGCGTACTCGACGCAGTCTTCGAGGTCGGCACCCTCCGGCTCCGCCCGGATCCACGTCACTTCGGTCAGGTCCAGCTCTGGCCGGATTTGGGCCTTGTCATCCACCGGCTGCTCACTCATGGTTTCCACGCTATCGCTTTCCGGCACGCAAAACGAAGGGGCCCTTCACGATGAAGGGCCCCTTCGCGGTGACAACTAAGCGGTGAAACTAGGCGGTCTCGGTGATCGGCCGGTCCACCCACGACATCAGGTCGCGCAGCTTCTTGCCGGTCTCCTCGATCGGGTGCTGGTTGCCCTGCTCCTCGAGCTTGGTGAAGTTCGGCCGTCCGGCCTCGTCCTCGGCGACCCATTCGCGGGCGAAGGTGCCGTCCTGGATCTCGCCGAGGATCTTCTTCATCTCTTCCTTGACCGCCGGCGAGATGACGCGCGGGCCGCGGGTCAGGTCGCCGTACTCGGCGGTGTCGGAGATCGAGTAGCGCTGACGCGCGATGCCGCCCTCGTACATGAGGTCGACGATCAGCTTCAGCTCGTGCAGCACCTCGAAGTAGGCGATCTCCGGGGCGTAACCGGCCTCGGTGAGCACCTCGAAACCGGTCTGCACCAGCGCGGAGGCCCCACCGCAGAGAACGGCCTGCTCGCCGAAGAGGTCGGTCTCGGTCTCCTCGGTGAAGGTCGTCTTGATGACACCCGCGCGGGCTCCACCGATGGCGGCGGCATAGGACAGCGCGAGGGCCTGCGCGTTGCCGGAGGCGTCCTGCTCGACCGCGATGAGCGCCGGAACGCCCTTGCCGTCGACGAACTGGCGGCGGACCAGGTGGCCCGGGCCCTTCGGCGCGACCATGGCGACGTCCACGCCTGCCGGCGGCTTGATCAGGTCGTAGCGGATGTTGAAGCCGTGCCCGAAGAACAGCGCGTCACCGTCCTTGAGGTTCGGCTCGATGTCCTTTTCGTAGATCGCGCGCTGCTTGGTGTCGGGCGCGAGGACCATGATCAGGTCGGCTTCGGCGCAGGCCTCGGCCGGGGTGAGCACGCGGAGACCCTGTTCCTCGGCCTTGGCCCGCGACTTCGAGCCCTCGGGCAGGCCGATGCGGACGTCGACGCCGGAGTCGCGCAGGCTGAGCGAGTGCGCGTGGCCCTGGCTGCCGTAGCCGATCACGGCGACCTTGCGACCCTGGATGATCGAAAGGTCCGCGTCGTCGTCGTAGAAGATTTCCACTGCCATGAGGGGTACTGTTTCCTTTCCTGACTTACAAAATTAAGGCGCCCTGTGAAGCGCAGCTTCTCTGTTGAGGGTGGCGGCGGGGCATGGATGGATTATCGAGCGGAGGTGGCGGTTATCGACCGCGCGCCACGGCCGACCGCGACCATTCCGGACTGGACCAGTTCACGGATGCCATAGGGCTCCAGCATCCGCAGCAGGGCACCGATCTTGTCCGAGGTCCCGGTGGCTTCGACGGTGAGCGCCTCGGGAGACACATCCACCACTTTCGCACGGAAAAGCTGCACCGTTTCGAGGACCTGGCTGCGCACGGTGGCGTCGGCCCGGACCTTGACGAGCAGCAGTTCGCGCTGCACGGCTGTGGACTTTTCCAATTCCACGATCTTGATGACGTTGACCAGCTTGTTGAGCTGTTTGGTCACCTGTTCGAGCGGTAGCTCTTCGACGGCGACCACGATCGTCATCCGGGACACCTCGGGATTCTCCGTGGGTCCGACGGCGAGGGATTCGATGTTGAAACCGCGCCGGGAGAACAGTCCGGAAACCCGCGCGAGGACACCGGGCTTGTTCTCCACCAGAACGCTCAGGGTGTGCACGCTCATCGGGCGTCTCCTTCTGTGGCGGCGTTCAGCTCCGCCTCCTCGGCGACTTCATCGTCGTCGAAGAGCGGGCGGATCCCGCGCACGGACATGATTTCGTCGTTACCGGTGCCCGAGGCCACCATGGGCCACACCTGGGCATCCTTCCCCACCACGAAATCGATCACGACGGGGCGGTCGTTGATCTCCATGGCGCGCCGGATGGTGGCGTCGACGTCCTCCTTGGTCTCACAGCGGAGCCCGGCGCAGCCGAGCGCCTCCGCGAGCAGGGTGAAGTCGGGGATGCGGTGCTTGTGGGTACCGAGATCGGTATTGGAGTACCGCTCCGAGTAGAAGAGGTTCTGCCACTGGCGGACCATGCCCAGGTTGCCGTTGTTGATGACGGCGACCTTGATCGGCGCGCCCTCGATGGCGCAGGTGGCCAGTTCCTGGTTTGTCATCTGGAAACAGCCGTCGCCGTCGATGGCCCAGACCTGCTTGTCCGGCATACCGAACTTGGCGCCCATCGCGGCGGGGACGGCGAAGCCCATCGTGCCGAGGCCGCCGGAGTTGATCCAGGTGCGCGGGTTCTCGTACTTCACGAACTGCGCGGCCCACATCTGGTGCTGGCCGACGCCCGCGGTGTAGACCGCGTCCGGGCCGACGAGCGAACCGATCCGCTCGATGACGTACTGCGGGGAAAGCGTCCCGTCCTCGGGCCACTCGTAGCCGGCCGGGTAGTCGTCGCGCCAGGAGCTGACCTGCGTCCACCAGTCCTTCAGATCCGGCTTCGCGGACTTGTCGGTCTCGGCGCGGACGGCCTCGATCAGCTCGGTGATGATCTCCGCGCAGTCGCCGACGATCGGCACGTCCGCCTTGCGGTTCTTGGAGATCTCGGCCGGATCGATGTCGGCGTGCACGATGGCGGCGTCGGGTGCGAACGAGGACAGCTGCCCGGTGACGCGGTCGTCGAAGCGGGCGCCGAGCGCGATCAGCAGATCCGCTCGCTGCATCGCGGCGACCGCGGAGACCGAGCCGTGCATGCCCGGCATACCGAGGTGCTGCGGATGCGAATCGGGGAACGCGCCGCGGGCCATCAGCGTGGTGACGACCGGGATCCCGGTCAGCTCGGCCAATTCCATCAGCTGACGCGAGGCGTCCGCCTTGATCACGCCACCGCCGACGTAGAGGACCGGGCGACGCGACTTGCTGATCAGCCGGGCGGCCTCGCGGACCTGCTTGCCGTGCGGGCGCAGCGTGGGGCGGTAACCCGGCAGCCGCATCTCCGTCGGCCAGGAGAAGGAAGTCATCTCCTGGAGGACGTCCTTGGGGATGTCCACCAGGACCGGGCCGGGGCGGCCGGTCGAGGCGAGATGGAAGGCCTCCGCGATGGTGCGCGGGATGTCCGCCGGGTCGGTGACCAGGAAGTTGTGCTTGGTGATCGGCATCGTGATGCCGCAGATGTCGGCTTCCTGGAAGGCGTCCGTGCCGATCAGCGCGCGGGACTGCTGACCGGTGATGGCGACCACCGGCACCGAGTCCATGTTCGCGTCGGCCAGCGGGGTGACCAGGTTGGTCGCGCCGGGACCCGACGTGGCCATGCACACACCGACCTTGCCGGTCGCCTGCGCGTACCCGGTGGCGGCGTGGCCGGCGCCCTGTTCGTGGCGGACCAGGACGTGGCGGACCTTCGTCGAGTCGAGCAACGGGTCGTACGCCGGGAGAATGGTGCCGCCGGGAATACCGAACACGACTTCCGCGCCCACCGCCTCGAGCGAGCGGACGAGCGACTGCGCGCCCGTGACCCGCACGGGGGTCCCGGCCGGCGGTGCCGGCTTGGGTCGGGACCCGGATGTTCCGGTGTTCGCTTCAGCTCGCGAGGTGGCACTAGTCATCGCTGTTTGCCTCGTCTTGTCTAGTCACTCGTTCGGGTATTCATTGGCTGGTTCGGCGGATGAAATTGTTCCAGGCAACGCTGCGCCAATGTTTTGAACATCAAAAAACCCCCGCCGACCGGAGTGGTCGCACGAGGGTCGCGCGTCGACGCAGCGGAGACTTCCCTAAGCGTCGACGCGCTTGGGAAGTACGAGGCCGGTCTGCGTTGTCACGAGAGTGAAGCTAGCCGGTCCCCGTCAAGAGTGTCAACTCTGCGGGACGGCGATTCCGCATGCTGGACACTGTCGGTGTACTACAAGACCCGCGTTCGAGGTCCAAAGGGACGCGGTGCACCATCTTTGACGTGGCAGAAGAAAAGCAGCAGGAACAGGCGAACGAGGCTCCCAAAGCCGTCTTCAAGATTCCGAACACGGCGTTGTTGGCGATCGCTTTCCTCGTCGTTTGTGTGACGCCTGTCGCGTTCGGCGACGTGCCGTACCTCCAATGGCTCTACGTCTTCCCGATCGCGCTCGCGGTGTTCGTCATCCGGACCCGCACGACCGCGACGGCCGAAGGACTGGAAGTCCGCACGGTGTTCGGACGGCGGGACCTGCCGTGGTCCTCCCTCAAGGGCCTCGCCATCACCGACAAGGCGAAGGTGCAGGCGGTGCTGAAGGACGAGACCAAGGTCGCCCTCCCGGCCGTGCGCACTCGCCATCTTCCGGTGATGTCGCTGGTCAGCGCGGGCCACATGGCCGATCCTTCCGGGCTGACCGACGACGCGGGCGAGGCTCCGGAAAAGACCGGCGATTCCGGGGAGTAGGATTGGTAGGACCAGTTTGGCGCTCGTTCACCCCGGTCCCCACCCCGAACCTTGGAGTCAGCCGTGCCCCCACTCCGTTCCCGGACCACCACCCACGGCCGCAACGCGGCGGGCGCCCGCTCGCTCTGGCGCGCCACCGGGATGACCGACAGCGACTTCGGGAAGCCGATCGTCGCCATCGCGAACTCCTACACCCAGTTCGTGCCGGGGCACGTGCACCTCAAGGACCTCGGCGAGATCGTGGCCGGCGCGGTGAAGGAGGCGGGCGGTGTCGCCCGCGAGTTCCACACGATCGCCGTCGACGACGGGATCGCCATGGGGCACAGCGGAATGCTGTACTCGCTGCCCTCGCGCGAGATCATCGCCGACGCGTGCGAATACATGGTGAACGCGCACCAGGCCGACGCGCTGGTCTGCATCTCCAACTGCGACAAGATCACCCCCGGCATGCTGAACGCCGCGATGCGGCTGAACATCCCGGCGGTGTTCGTCTCCGGCGGGCCGATGGAGGCCGGGAAGGCCGTGGTCGTCGGCGGGGTCGCCCAGGCGCCGACCGACCTCATCACCGCGATCGCCGCGTCGGCCAACAGCGAGGTCGACGAGGACGGGCTGTCCATTGTGGAGCGCTCGGCCTGTCCGACCTGCGGCTCGTGTTCGGGCATGTTCACCGCGAATTCGATGAACTGCCTCACCGAGGCGCTCGGGCTCTCGCTGCCGGGCAACGGTTCCACCCTCGCGACGCACGCCGCGCGCAAGGCGCTGTTCGAGAACGCCGGGCGCACGGTCGTCGAACTGTGCAAGCGCTGGTATGAGCAGGACGACGAGTCCGCGCTCCCGCGCTCGATCGCCTCGAAGAAGGCGTTCGAGAACGCGATGGCCCTCGACATGGCGATGGGCGGTTCGACCAACACCGTGCTGCACGTCCTCGCCGCCGCGCAGGAGGGCGAGGTCGACTTCACCATCGACGACATCGACGCCATCGGCCGCCGCGTGCCGTGCCTGTCGAAGGTCGCGCCGAACTCGGACTACCACATGGAGGACGTCCACCGCGCCGGCGGAATCCCGGCCATCCTCGGTGAGCTGTACCGCGGTGGGCTGCTGAACACCGACGTCCACTCCGTGCACTCGCCGGACCTCGACTCGTGGCTGTCCACTTGGGACATCCGCGCGAAGGAGCCGTCGGAGCGGGCGGTCGAACTGTTCCACGCGGCGCCGGGCGGGGTCCGGACCACGAAGGCGTTCTCCACCGAGAACCGCTGGTCCTCTTTGGACACCGACGCCGCGGACGGCTGCATCCACGACGTCGAGCACGCCCATACCAAGGACGGCGGGCTCGCGATCCTGCGCGGGAACCTCGCCGAGAACGGCGCGGTCATCAAGTCCGCGGGCATCGACGAGGAACTCTGGCGCTTCGAGGGCCCGGCCCGGGTGCTGGAAAGCCAGGAGGAGGCGGTTTCGGCCATCCTCAAGAAGGAGATCCAGCCCGGCGAGGTGCTGGTGATCCGCTATGAAGGTCCGGCGGGTGGCCCCGGGATGCAGGAGATGCTGCACCCGACGGCGTTCCTCAAGGGCTCCGGCCTCGGCAAGAAGTGCGCGCTGATCACCGACGGCCGGTTCTCCGGCGGTTCGTCGGGCATCTCGGTGGGGCACATCTCCCCCGAGGCCGCCGCGGGCGGGGCGATCGGCCTCGTCCAGAACGGCGACCGGATCCTGCTCGACGTCCACGAGCGCCGTCTCGAGCTGCTCGTCGACGCGGACGTGCTGGCCGAGCGGCGCGCGAAGATGGAGGCGAGCGAACGGCCTTGGCAGCCGGTCTCGCGGGACCGGCCGGTCACCGCCGCGCTGCGGGCTTACGCGCGGATGGCGACTTCGGCCGACACCGGCGCCGTGCGAGACCCGAGCAAGTAGTCCTCTGGTTGCGGGGGCTCACGTGTGATGCGAGCCAGGACCGCAACCAGAGGACTACTCGCGGACCGGTCCGTCAGCGGCAGAGGACGATCACCACGACCGAAGCCGCCGCCGCCAGCAGGAGCCCGATCAGCCCGAACGGAAGCGGCCGCTTTCGCCAAGGCGTGTTGACGTCCAGCGCGATCCGGCCCGAGCCCGCGAGCAGGACGGTCAGCGAGGCCGCGCCCAGCAGGAGTTCGAACTCGAAGCCCTGCCCCTCCTTCTGGAAGAACCCGCCGCCGAACTTCACGAACACGATGTTCGCGCAGACCCCGAGCAGGGCGGCGGCACCGACCGGGGTGAACAGGCCCACCAGGACGAGCGCGCCGCCGAGCACCTCGCTGATCCCGGTGATCCACGAGAGCAGCGTGGTCTGGGTGGTGTAGCCGAAGTTGCCGAGCACCCTGGCGAAGCCGCTGACCCCAGGCCCGCCGAAGGCGCCGAAGAGGTGCTGCAGCCCGTGCGCGCCCATGGTCACGCCGAGCACCACTCGCAGGACGAGCAGACCGAGGTCGATCCCACCCCTGGTCTCCGCCGGGGCCGGGCCGCTGTCGGAGTCGGCCACGTCCGAGATCATGCCGGTCTGGTAGTCATCGCTCACGCGCGAAGGGTAGGCGAAACCGGCCCGTCAGGCGACTGAACCGCCGGACCGGTGGCAAAGCGGCTCAGAACAGGGTCGCGGGCTCGACCGGTTCGGGCTCGGGCAGCGGGTCGAGGCCCGGCACCAGGGCGCGCACGTCGTCGTGGAACCGGCGGGCGAGCGCCGGTGCGTCGTCGTTGTCCGGGGTGTGCAGGAAGACCGTCGGCGACCGGCCCGCACGCAGCCATTCGGCGACCACCTCGGTCCACGGTCCCCATCCCTGGACGGTCTCCTCGGTCGAGTCCCGGCCGAGGTAACGGACGATCGGCCGGTCGGTCAGCGCCCGCGTCCGCCGCGGCAGCCGGGGTTTCTTGGCCCAGGCGTCCTGTTCGGCCTCGCTTATCGGCGGGCTCTGGAAGAAGACCGTGGTGTCGAACGGCACCCATTCCGCGTCCGCGTCGGTGAGCGTTCTCTCCAGCAGCGACGTCGAGCGGGCGTCGGTGTGGAACTCCGGGTGGCGTACCTCCACGGCGCGCCGTCGGCCGGCGGGGAGCCGTCGCAGGAAGCGGCCGAGGGAGTCGACGTCCGACGGGCCGAACGAGGCGGGCAACTGGGTCCACAGGACCGCCCGGTCGCCGAGGGGTTCGATCGCGTCCAGGAACGCCCGCATCTCGGTCTCGACACCGGCGAGCCGTCGCTCGTGCGTGACGACCTTGGGCAGCTTGACCACGAACCGGAAGCCGGGGTCGGTCTGCCGTGCCCACGTCGCGACGGTGTCCCTGGCAGGGGTCGCGTAGAAGGTGGTGTTGCCTTCGACCGCGTTGCACCAGCCGGAGTAGGCCCGCAGGCGCTCCCCTGCCGTCGACGACCGCGGCAGGAACCGTCCGGCCCACGCCTTGTGCGTCCACATCGCACAGCCGACATGAAGACCTGTCACACCCGTCACCCTGCTCAGTATTCGCCGTGGACCAGGTTCTTCGGCAGCTCTCCGCTCAGATAGTGGCTCAGTTCCCGCACCACCACCGCGTAGGCGCGCTGCCGCCGCCCGCTCACCGCGCCCGCGACGTGCGGCGTCAGCAACAGCCCCGGCACCTCCCACAGCGGATGTCCCTCGGGCAGCGGTTCGGGATCGGTGACGTCGAGGGCGGCGCGCAGCCTTCCCGACGCGAGTTCCGCGACGAGCGCGTCGGTGACGACGACCGGTCCCCGCGAAACGTTGACGAGGATCGCCCCGTCCGGCATCGCGGCGAGGAACTCCGCGTCGACCAGACCCTGGGTGTGCTGGGTGAGCGGCACCATCAGGACCGCGATGTCGTGTTCGGGCAGCAGGCCGGGGAGTTCGCCGACGCCGTGAACGCCCTCGCGAGCGGTCGCGCCGACCATCGTGCACCGCACGTCGAAGGTCTCCAGCCGTCGCCGCAGGTGCTTGCCGAGGTCGCCCGCGCCGACGATGAGGGCTCGCTTGCCCTGCAGGGTGTCGGTGATCCGGCGTTCCCAGTGCTTCCGCCGCAGGCCATCGGCGAAACCGTCGAGACCGCGGTAGATCGCCAGGAGGACCGCGACGACCCACTCGGCGGAGCTTCCACCGTGCGCGCCGCGGCAGGTCGAAAGCAGGACGCCGTCCGGCACTTTGCCGATCCAGTCCTCCGCCCCGGCCACCAGCAACTGCACGAGTCTGACGTTCGGCAGTTCGCGCCACATGTCGTCACTGGGCTGGTCACCGGTCACGAGGACTTGGGCCTCGGCGGCTTCGGCAGGCGCCGGCTCTCCCCGGCGGTACACCACCGGACGCACACCTTCGATCTCCGAAAGCGCGGCCACTCCGTCTTCGTCGGGTACGAGCACGGTTACCGTCATGATCACCACGGTAATCCAGTGCCGCTTACCCGTGGCTCACGCAGGCCCACCTAGGCTGGGCCCCGTGCGTACCAGGTACCGGCGGAAATGGACCGCGCCGCTGGCTCTGCTGACCTGCGGCGCCCTGCTTCTCTCCGGCTGCGCCGATTTCGACAACACGGCTGCCGGGCAGAAGTTCACGCCGGTCAACCCGCCGTCTCCCGAGGTCCCGCCGCAGGCCGGGCCTGGCGGTGAGGCGGGTGACTCCGGTCCCGGCCGTGGCAGCGGACCGAACCAGACGCCGACCCCGGTTCCACCGCCGCAGGGCTGCAAGGACTTCGACAAGGCCGTCATCGCGACCTGTCTGGACACCGTCGCCGCCGTGGCCGCGATCCCCGGTGACGGCTCCGCGCCCAGCGCGCTCGCGGGGGAACGCAAGAGCGGCCGGATCATGCTCGCCGCCGCCGAGAAGGATCCGGCCGACTGGGCCACCATCCCCGTGGACGGTTCCGGCGACGGGGGCCTCACCTCGCTCGCGCTGTCCCCCGGTTTCGCCGAAGACCAGCTGGTCTTCGCGTACATCACCACGCCGACCGACAACCGGGTCGTCCGGCTGGCGAAGGGTCAGGCGCCGAAGCCGGTGCTGACCGGCATTCCCAAGGGCGCCACCGGCAACCGTGGCGTGATCGGCACCGACGCCAAGGGCGCGCTCCTGGTCGCCACCGGCGACGCGGGCAACGCCGGACTCGCGGCCGATCCGGCGTCGCTGGCCGGGAAGGTGCTGCGCGTCGACACCTCCGGCAAACCGGCGCCGGGCAACCCGACGGCGGGCTCGGCGGTCTTCTCGACCGGCGTGCACTCGCCCGGCGGCTTGTGCCGCGACCAGGCCGGTTCGCGGGTGTGGCTGACCGACAGGCTGGCGGACAAGGACGTCGTCTACCGGCTTCACGCGGGCCAGCCGCTGACCACCCCGGCGTGGAGCTGGCCGGACAAGCCCGGCGTCGCGGGATGCGCGGACTTCGTCGGAGCCACCGGCTATCTCTCCGTGGCGACGTCGATCGCGGGGAATCTGCAGAACCTGCCGGTGACCCCGGACGGCGCGATCACCGGCAAGCCCAACGTCAACATGGACGGCAAGGTCGGCAAGCCGCCGAAGACCTTCGGCCGCCTGGCTTCCATGAGCATGATCAACCCGCAGATCGCGCTGGCCGGCACGGTCAACAAGGACGGCGGGGCGCCGGTGTCGAGCGACGACCGCGTCGTCATCATCACGCCGAGCGCCGCGTCCGGCGGGGGCGGCAAGGACTAGGTGTACTGCCTCGGACACACGAGAGTGGCCGGGCCGATATCGGCCCGGCCACTCTCGTAGTCGGATCAGCCGCCGATCGTGTAGGCGTAGAGGTGCCACCCGTCCATCTGGGTGTACTGGCACCTGGTACGCACATCGCTGCTGGCCCAGGCGTCAGCGGCCACCAGGCACTGCCCCTCCGTGGGGTAGCTGCCGATGAAGACCCAGTCGACTGCTGCCGCGGTGCCGGTGGCACCGCCGAACAGGATGGCTGCGGATGCGGTCAGAATGGCGATTCGCCCCAGTATCTTCTTCACCGCGAGATCATCTCAGGGACGAGCCCGCCGTGTTGCCTTTTGTCGGAAATTCCCTTACCTGGACGGTCGCGGGAACACCGGCGGGGTGAACCGGACGAACGAGGGCGGGACGGGCTTTCCTTGCCCTGCGGGTCGAACAGGTCCGGTACCAGCTGATGATCCTGGCCATAGGCGGACGCGGCGGCGGTGAGCCGGTGCGGGTCCGTGGCAGGCCGGCGTCCACTGTCCACACGGGACAGCAACGTGCGGAGCAGGACGATCTCCTCCGCCGCGTTGAACGAGCAGTGGCCGCCCCTGTTGACGTAGGTCTGGCGCGACCGGGCGGGATCGCCGCGCCGTCTCGGACCTGGTCGGCGTACGAGCGGACCTGGTCCGAGACGGCGCCGCCGTCGCCGGTGGTGTGCACGGTCAGCACGGGCGACGGGGTGGTGCCGCCCACCACCGTGTAGCGGTGCATGTACGCCTCCGCCTTCGAGTCGGCCGTGATCCGCGGAGCCGCGGCGAGCCTGTCGAGGTCGGTGTGAGGGCGTGACTCGCGTGCTCAGAGGCGTATCTCGCGTGCTTGGAGACCGAACTCGAGTGTGCGGAGTCTGAGCACGCGAGATCCGCCTTCAAGCACGCCTGGGGCGCAACTAGAGGACTAATTGCGGGAGGGGTGTCAGCGGCGGGTGCGGGTCTCGGCGCGCAGGACCCGGACGTCGAAGAAGGCGACGACGGCGGAGACCACACCGGCGAGCAGGCCGAGGTAGCGGCCCAGTCCGGTCCCGATCTCGACACCGGCCGCGGAGAGGATCCCTCGTTGGTCAGCGTCGAACTGCCAGTCGAGGGTGACCCAGCCGAGCACCATCAGCAGGAGCGCGCCGATCGCCGCCAGCAACCACAGATGCGGCAAACCCGCGCGGCGGACGGCGTCGACGCGGCCGAACAGCGCGACGGCGAGGCTGGGCAGGAACAGCAGGAAGAGCGGCGCCCAGGCGAGGAAGCCCGCGCGCCACGCGTCACGCGTGACGTCGGCGGCGGGCAACGTCGTCAGCACGTCTTCGATCTCCGGGCGCGACGCGGTCAGCGTCGTCCACGGCAGGAACAAGGCCACCAGCGCGAGCAGCCCGGCCGCGAGGCCGAGCCACTCACGCCAGGTGACCTTCTTCAAAGCGAGGTCAGGCACCGACCCGCTCGACGATCAGTTCGCGCACGCGCTTCGCGTCGGCCTGGCCCTTGGTGGCCTTCATGACCGCGCCGACGATCGCCCCGGCCGCGGCCACCTTGCCGCCGCGGATCTTCTCGGCGACGTCCGGCTGCGCGGCCAGCGCCTCGTCGACCGCCGCGATGAGCGCGGAGTCGTCGGAGACGACCTTCAGGCCGCGCTTCTCGATGACCTCGGCGGGCGAACCCTCGCCGGCGAGGACGCCCTGCACGACCTCCTTGGCCAGCTTGTTGGTCAGCTCACCGGATTTGACCAGCCCGATGACGTCGGCCAGCTGTGACGGCGTGATCGTCAGCTCGGCGAGCTCGATCTCGCGGGAGTTGGCCTCCTGCGCCAGCGTGTTGACCCACCAGCTGCGGGCCTCGTCCGGTGTCGCGCCCGCCACGACGGTCGCGGCGACCAGGTCGACCGCGCCGACGTTGAGCAGGTCGCGCAGCGCCTCGTCGGTCAGGTTCCACTCGCGCTGGATGCGCTTGCGGCGCTCCGCGGGCATCTCCGGCAAGGTCTTGCGCAGTTCCTCGACCCATTCGGCCGACGGCGCGATCGGCACCAGGTCGGGCTCCGGGAAGTACCGGTAGTCCTCGGCGGTCTCCTTGGTGCGGCCGGGTGACGTGGTGCCGTCGGCCTCCTGGAAGTGTCGCGTCTCCTGCTTGATCGTGCCGCCCTCGGCGAGGATCGCCGCCTGCCGGGTCATCTCGTAACGCACGGCGCGCTCGACGCTGCGCAGCGAGTTGACGTTCTTGGTCTCGGTGCGCGTGCCGAACTCGGTCGCGTCCTTGGCCATCAGCGACACGTTGGCGTCGCACCGGACCGAACCCTGGTCCATCCGGACATCCGAGACGTCGAGCGCGCTCAGCAGATCCCGCAGCGCGGTGACATACGCCCGCGCGACCTCGGGAGCGCGTTCACCGGTGTGCTCGATCGGCTTGGTGACGATCTCGATCAGCGGCACGCCGGCGCGGTTGTAGTCGAGCAGCGAGTGCTCGGCGCCGTGGATGCGACCGGTGGCGCCACCGACGTGCAGCGACTTGCCGGTGTCCTCCTCCATGTGCGCGCGCTCGATCTCCACACGCACGACCTCGCCGTCGTCCAGCGTCACGTCGAGGTAGCCGTTGAAGGCGATGGGCTCGTCGTACTGCGAGGTCTGGAAGTTCTTCGGCTGGTCCGGGTAGAAGTAGTTCTTCCTGGCGAACCGGCACCACGACGCGATCTCGCAGTTGAGCGCCAGGCCGATGCGGATCGCGCCCTCGACGGCCTTGCCGTTCACCACCGGCAGCGAGCCGGGCAGGCCGAGGCAGGTCGGGCACACCTTGGAGTTGGGCTCGCCGCCGAACTCGTTGGCACAGGCGCAGAACATCTTGGTGTTCGTGTTCAGCTCGACGTGCACCTCGAGGCCCAGCACCGGGTCGAACCGCTCGATGACGTCGGCGTAGTCCATGAGTTCCACTACGGCGGTCACTTCTTTCCTCCCAGCTCAGGAACCTGGTGCACCAGCGAACCGCCGTTGGCGGCGTCCCGCGCGACCTCGTAGGCGGCGCCGACGCGGTACAGCTTGTCGTCGGCCATCGCCGGGGCCATGATCTGCAGGCCGACCGGCAGGCCGTCCTCGTGCGACAGTCCACTCGGGACGCTCATCGCGGCGTTGCCTGCGAGGTTCGACGGGATGGTGCAGAGGTCCGCCAGGTACATCGCCATCGGGTCGTCGACACGCTCGCCGATCTTGAACGCGGTGGTCGGCGTGGTCGGTGAGACCAGCACGTCCACCTTCTCGTACGCGGCGTCGAAGTCGCGCGTGATGAGCGTGCGGACCTTCTGCGCCGAGCCGTAGTAGGCGTCGTAGTAGCCCGAGGACAGCGCGTACGTGCCGAGCATGATGCGGCGTTTGACCTCGGGGCCGAAGCCCTTCTCTCGGGTCAGCGACATGACCTCTTCGGCGCTGTGCGCGCCGTCGTCGGACACCCGCAGGCCGTAGCGCATGGCGTCGAACCGGGCGAGGTTCGACGAGCACTCGCTCGGCGCGATCAAGTAGTACGCGGGCAGCGCGTAGGTGAAGTTGGGGCACGAGACCTCGACGATCTCGGCGCCGAGCGCGCGCAACTGTTCGACGGCGGCCTCGAAGGACCGCAGGACTCCGGGCTGGTAGCCGTCGCCGGCGAACTCCTTCACCACGCCGACGCGGACGCCCTTGAGGTCTCCGGTCAGGCCCTGGCGGGCCGCGGCGACCACCGGCGGGACCGGCGCGTCGATCGAGGTCGAGTCCATCGGGTCGTACCCGGCGATGACCTCGTGCAGCAGTGCGGCGTCGAGCACCGTCCGCGCGCAGGGGCCGGCCTGGTCCAGCGACGAGGAGAAGGCGACGAGACCGTAGCGGGAGACACCGCCGTACGTCGGCTTCACGCCGACGGTGCCGGTGACCGCGCCGGGCTGGCGGATCGAGCCACCGGTGTCGGTGCCGATCGCGATCGCGGCCTCGAACGCCGCGATGGACGCCGAGGAGCCACCGCCGGAACCACCGGGGATACGGGCGTGGTCCCACGGGTTGTGCGTCGGGCCGAACGCGGAGTTCTCCGTGGAGGAGCCCATCGCGAACTCGTCCATGTTGGTCTTGCCGAGCACCACGACACCGGCCTCGCGCAGCTTGCGCGTCACGGTGGCGTCGTACGGCGGGATCCAGTTCTCCAGCGTCTTCGAACCGACGGTGGTCGGGATGCCCTTGGTGGTCAGCACGTCCTTGAGCGCCAGCGGCACCCCGGCGAGCGGCGACTTCGGCGCCTTGCCCTCGGCGACGTCGGCGTCCACCGCGCGGGCCGCGTCGAGCGCGCCCTCGGTGTCCACGTGCAGGAACGCGTGGATGTGCTCGTCGACCTCGGCGATCCGGTCCAGGTGGGCCTTGGCGACCTCGACCGCCGAGACCTCACGGGCCTGGATCTTGTCCGCCAGTTCGGCGGCGGTCAGTTTGATGAGTTCGGTCACTGCTCTTCTCCCAGAATCCGCGGCACCCGGAAACGACCCTCTTCGCCGGCAGGCGCACCGGCCAGCGCCTGCTGCTGGGTCAGCCCCGGTCGGACCGTGTCCTCACGGAACACGTTGGTCAGCGGGACGGCGTGCGACGTGGGCGGGACGTCCTCGCCTGCGACCTCGCTCACCTTGGCCACCGAGTCCAGGATCTGGTCGAGCTGGCCTGCGAAGACGTCCAGCTCCTCCTCGGTGACGGCAAGCCTGGCCAGCTTGGCGAGGTGTGCGACCTCGTCGCGGGAAATGTTGGGCACGCGGGTGACTCCCGGGGTGTGCTGTGCGGGTTCTGTCGGAAGCTGCAAGTCTATGGTGGCGGCGTCGGCGAACTCGACTGGGTTATGCCGCGGCCTGTCACTCCCACGTCGGGTAAGGAGTGCCTGGTTCGTTATCCCGCGCCCCGGACGTCGATCCCCATTACCTCGTCCGGTCTGTCACAATCGGCGCCCGGCGTAGCGCGTTCCACGGCGAGGCTGGAACGCCTGAGGCGAGAGGGGCGCGTGTGTCGTTCCTGATCCGGGTCCAATTACCGGACACCCCGGGGACCCTCGGCGCGGTCGCCACCGCGCTCGGCACCGTCGGCGCCGACATCCTGAGCGTGGACGTGGTCGAACGAGGCGGCGGTGTCGCCATCGACGACCTCGTCGTCGAAATCCCCTCCGGCAGGCTGCCGGACGCGCTGATCACCGCCGCCGAAAGCGTCGACGGCGTCGAGGTCGACGCCGTCCGCCCGTATGCCGGGGTACTGGACACCCACCGCGAACTCGAACTGGTCGAGGAAATCGCCGCGAAGCCCGCTTCGGGGCTGGAGATCCTCGCCGAGGGTGTGCCGCGGATCATCCGGGCGGGCTGGGCCGTCGTCGTCGAGCACTCGGAGTCCGGCGCCCTGCGGCTGGCGTCGTCCAACGCCGCGCCCGAGACGCCGATCACCGACCTGCCGTGGCTGCCGCTGGAACGCGCCACCATCCTCGACGCCGAGGAGGCCTGGGTCCCGGAGACGTGGAAGGAACTGGGCACGGAACTCGCGGCGACGCCGCTGGGGAAACCAGGGAAGGCGCTACTGGTCGCGCGGCCGGGCGGGCCGAACTTCCGGGCCGCAGAGGTGGCGCGGTTGGCGCACTTCGCGGGGATCGTGGCCGTCGTGCTGGATAGCTGAGCTTCGCGGGCAAGCGGCGGCGGTACCGAGTCGGTCGGCCTTGTTGCGGGATGGCCGTGAAGGCCTCCTTCGCTACCTTCAGAGTCAGGGTCTCGGCAAAGTCGAGGTCTTGTAGGTCAGGCGGCTCTTCGTCGCTGTGCGAGGCTGATGATGTAGGAGTTGGGACGTTGAGTCTCCCCATTCCTGCATCGTCGCGGGATCACACCGGTCACGGAACCCGATCACCAGAGGTTCAGGGGCATGCCTCCCCCGAGGAACCCCGGCACACGCCCGAGCGGGGAGGATTTCGGACGTTCAACGTCCCAAAACGTCCCCACTCGGCCCTTGCAGGCACCAGAAATGCCGGACTACCGCCAGCAGCGCTGACCAGCAGCTCTTCGACTTTGCCGGGACCCTGACCTTGAGAGCAGGGAAGGAGGCCTTCGCTACGTGACCGACGAGGCGAGGAGGCGGAACTCCCGCGACCTCGCCGCGCGAAGGACGCTTTCCCCGCATGCCATGCGGAGAAAGTCCCCTTCAGCCCCCTCACCCGTAACCCAGGATGACAAGCGCAATGAAGGGGCCCTTCGTAGCAAAGGTCGCGGCTAGGTGAGCTCCAGGCGGTAGGCGATCAGCGACACCCCAGGGTGCGGTTCCCAGTCCCGCTCCGGCATCCGCACGAAACCGAGCCGCTCGTACAGCCGGTGCGCCCGCGCCATCGTGACCAGACTGCACAGCACCACCCGGTCGACGTCCAGTTCCCGTGCCCGCGTGACGACCGCCCTGGTCAGCGCCTCGCCGATACCGCGCCCGGTGGCCGAGGGGAGCACGCCGAGCATGCGGAACTCCAGTTCGCCCTCGCGGGACAGCTCGGCGAACGGCGTCCCAGGCCGCGCGATGGTGACCGTGCCGACCAGCGTGCCGTCGCCGTCCACCGCGACCAGGAGCTCGGCCTGCTTCGCCCGCTTCGCGGCGTCGACGAGTTCGGCCGCGTAGCCTACGCCCTCCACGAGACCCCGTTCCGCGGCGTACGCGGCCAAGGTGAGCTCCCCGACCGCCTTCAGTTCGCCGTCACGGGCGGGCCTGATCTCCAGGTCACTCACCACTCTCCTCCTCGGCGGGCTCGTCGGTGGGCAGCGCGAGTTCCGCGGCCGCCTCGGGGCCGCTCTCCAGCAGCACCCGGAAGCCGTTCTCGTCGAGCACCGGTACCTTCAGCTGGACGGCCTTGTCGTACTTCGTCCCCGGCGCGTCCCCCACGACGACGAACGCCGTCTTCTTCGACACCGAACCGGCCGCCTTCCCGCCTCGGGCCATGATGAACTCCTTGGCCTCGTCACGGGAGTAGTCGTTCAGCGAACCGGTGACGACGATCGACAGGCCTTCGAGGTTGCGCGGGATGGACTCGTCGCGTTCCTCCTCCATCCGCACGCCCGCCGCGCGCCATTTCTCGACGATCTCGCGGTGCCAGTCGACCTCGAACCATTCCTTCGCGGCTCGCACGATGGTCGGGCCGACCCCGTCGACACTGGCGAGCTCCTCCTCGGAGGCGTTCTCGATCCGTTCCAGTGAACCGAATTCCCTCGCGAGCGCCTGCGCCGCCGTCGGGCCGACATGCCGGATCGAGAGCCCGACGATGACCTTCCACAGTGGACGGTCCTTGACGGTTTCGAGGTTCTCCAGCAGTTTGCGCCCGTTGGCCGACAGCTCCCCAGCCTTGGTGCGGAACAGTTCGACTTCGAGCAGCTTCTCCTCGTCCAGGTCGAAGATGTCGCCTTCGTCGTGCACGACACCGGCGTCCAGCAGCGCCACCGCGGCCTCGTACCCGACCACCTCGATGTCGAAGACGTTCCGGCTCGCCAGGTGGAACAACCGCTCCCGCCGCTGCGCCGGGCAGAACCGCGCGTTCGGGCAACGGATGTCGATGTCGCCCTCCTTCTGATACGCCAGTTCCGTGTCGCAGTTGGGGCAGCGCAGCGGCATGACGAACTCGCGCTCCTCACCGGTGCGCGCGTCGGCGACCGGGCCGAGCACCTCGGGGATGACGTCGCCAGCCTTGCGGATCACGACCTTGTCCCCGATCAGCACGCCCTTGCGCTTGACCTCTTCCTGGTTGTGCAGCGTCGCCATCGCCACCGTGGACCCGGCGACCTTCACCGGCTCCATCACCGCGAACGGGGTGACCCGCCCGGTGCGGCCGACGTTGACCTGGATGTCCAGCAGGGTGGTGATCGCCTCTTCCGGCGGGTACTTGTAGGCGATCGCCCAGCGCGGCGCGCGTGAGGTCGTCCCGAGACGGCGCTGCAGCGCGACCTCGTCGACCTTGATGACCACGCCGTCGATCTCGTGCTCGGCGTCGTGGCGGTGCTCGCCCCAGTACTCGATGTGCTCCAGCAGTTCCTCGCCAGAGGTCAGCACCTTGCTGTGCGGCGAGACCGGCAGGCCCCACGCGGCGAGCGCGTCGTACGCCTCGGACTGGCGCTTCGGCTCGAACCCTTCGCGTTTCCCGAGGCCGTGGCAGATCAGCCGCAGGTTGCGGGACTTCGTGATCTTCGGATCCTTCTGCCGCAACGATCCGGCGGCGGTGTTGCGCGGGTTCGCGTACGGGTCCTTGCCCGCCTCGACCATCTTCGCGTTGAGTGCCAGGAAGTCCTCGACGCGGAAGAACACCTCGCCGCGGACCTCGACCAGTGCGGGCACCGGGAACTCATCGGTGCCTGTCAGCCGATCCGGCACCTGCTCCAGCGTGCGGACGTTGAGCGTGACGTCCTCGCCGGTGCGGCCGTCGCCCCTGGTCAGCGCGCGGGTCAGGCGGCCGTTCTCGTACAGCAGGTTGATCGCGAGCCCGTCGATCTTCAGTTCGGCGAGGTACTTCGTCGTGCCGATCTCCTTCCGCACCCGCTCGACCCAGGTCTCGAAACTTTCGCTGTCGAAGACGTTGTCCAGGCTGAGCATGCGCTCGAGGTGGTCGTGCGCGAGGAACTCGGTCGAGAACGTGCCGCCGACGTTCTGCGTCGGCGACTCCGGCGTCACCAGCCCCGGGTGCTCGTCCTCGATGGCCTGGAGTTCGTTGAGCAGCGTGTCGAACTGGCCATCGGACACGATCGGTGAGTCCAGCACGTAGTACCGGAACTGGTGCCCGCGGATCTCCTCCGCCAGTTCGGCGTGCCGTTCGCGGACCTCGGCGGGGACCTCGGTGATGTCCTGCGCCGGCTCGGGGTTTTCGGGAAGTTCGCTGCTCACGGGGGTAAGCCTAGTCGGGGGTACCGACATTTCCGGACGTACCGGAGCCGAGTCGGCCGACCACTTCACGAAGCTCCAGAAGGGTCAGCTGTCCCTCCTGCGCCTCGGTCACCAGCTCGACCTTGCCCAGCCTTTCGGCCGCGACACGCTCACCCAGCGTGGCGTCCAGCGGCAGGAAGGTCATGGTCGTCCGGGTCTCCGGCCGGAGTTCTTCGATCAGCGGATGGAACACGGTCACATCCACCCGTCCGGCTGATTCGTCCACCTTCGCGGTCACCCGGACGTCGGCGAGCGCGATGCGGGTCTCGCCGAGGTTGACGGTGACCTCACTCGGATCGGGGACCGGCGGCACGGAGTCGTGGTACTCCCAGATCGCGTCCTCCGGCGGCGCGGCGGCCTTCCACGCGTCGGTGTACGGGCGCAGTTCCGGATCCTCCTGGCCGGTGACCACCAGCGAGTAGATCGCCCGGTGCCCACGATCGAGGGAGAAGTGCAGCCGCGGGTGCAGCGCCTCGACGATGGTGCAGAGGTCGTGTTCCACGCGATGCGGTTCGCGGTCGCCGAGCGCGGCGCTGACCTCCGGCAGCAGTGCGAACCACGCCTCCCAGAACGTCACCGCCGCGGCGGCCGCGTCCTCGGGGACCGGCTGCTCCGGCCAGGCGGTGCGGGGGTCGGGGACGTCCTCGGCCTTACGGGAACGGCGGAACAAACGCATGCGGGCACGCTACCGCGCCGGTCACCAGCCTTCAGGCGGTTCGAGGAAAGCCTTGCCCGCCTCCCGGCCGAGCGTGAACGCGTGGCGCATCCAGTCGGGGGTGGCGCCCGCGAGACCGCACGCCGGCGTCGGCACGACGCGTTCGGCGAGGATCTCGCGACGGAATCCGAGCCTGTCGACGAGTTTGAACACGGGCGTGACCACGTCACGCAGCGCCACCGGAACACCGGGGTCGGCTGTGGGGACGAGCCCGAGCATCAGCGTCGTGCCGGAGTCCAGCGTCTCGCCGATCTCGTCGAGCTGCGCGGGCGAAGCACCCTTCAGCAGGGTGAAGTCGAAAGCGATCGCTTTCGCCCCCGCCGCGCGCAGCAACGAGATCGGTGGCTTCTCGGCGCAGCAGTGCACCGCGACCGGCTGCCCGGTGATGCGCTCCGCCCCGGAGATCACCGTCGAAAGCAGTTCGCGGGCTTCCGGCGCGGGGACGGCGGAAACCGTGCCGTACCCGGACGCCGTCGGAAGATCGCCGGCGAGGACCGCGGGCAGCGAGGGTTCGTCGAACTGCAGCACCACCGGCGCTCCGATGCGCGACTTCAGCTCCGCGACGTGCTCGGCCAGGCCGTCCAGCAAGGACGCGGTGAAATCACGCAGCGCACCCCGATCGGTGAGGATCCGGTGCCCGCGCTGGAGTTCGATGTTCGCGGCGAGGGTCCAGGGGCCCGCGACCTGTGTCTTGAAAACCGGCGGCGCGGCACCCGCCTTCTCCCTGGCCTCCTGTACGGCGTCGAGGTCCCAGTTCATCAGGTCGACGGCCCGGCGGTGGTCGTGCCCCGGGTGCGCGGCGACCCGATAACCGCTCGGCACCACCTCGACGGCGAGATCGACCAGCAGCGCCGCCGTCCGGCCGATCAGGTCGGCACCGACGCCACGCGCGGGAAGTTCGGGCAGATAGGGGAATTCGGGCAGTTCGCCGAACACGATCGACGCGGCCTCGACCGGATCGGTACCGGGCTGGGAACCGATCGCGGTCGCGGCGCCAGGGGGCCAAGGTCGTTCGTTCACCCCCGGATTCTCCCCTTGGTCCCACTCGGCGGGGCGGCGGGGCACGTGACGACACGGACATTCGCCGCAATTGCCGTCGACAGGCCCGCGGGGGCGCCTCGCGCATTACGCTGACCTGCCATGACGAGCTCTCCACAGCCCGCCGGCTGGTATCCCGACCAGCAGGACCCCCGGGTGTACCGGTGGTGGGACGGGCGGGCCTGGACGGCCAACACGCGGCCGTCCCACGATGCCGAGATGATCGAATTGGACATCGAAGGCGCGCGAGACCCGAACAAGATCCGGGCGCAGGCGGCCAAGGGGACGCAAGGCCGGGCGAACGGACTCACCGGCGGCGGGACCCTGTTCGCCGAACCCGTGCTGGTCGTCAACCAGCGCGCGAAGCTCATCGAGATGGCGGGCGAGTTCGGGGTGTTCGACCAGAACGGCAACCGCCTCGGCGGCGTCGTCCAGGTCGGGCAGAGCACGTTGAAGAAAGCCATCCGGCTGCTCACGAACTACGACCAGTTCCTGACCCACCGCTTCGAAATCCGCGACGCGAACCACAGCACCGTGCTGAAGGTGACGCGGCCGGCGAAGGTGTTCAAATCCCGGTTCCTGGTCACGAAGGCCGACGACACCCCGATCGGGGAGATCGTGCAGGAGAACGTCTTCGGCAAGATCCGGCTGGGTTTCGTGGTCGACGGCCAGAAGGTCGGCGGGATCTTCGCGGAGAACTGGCGAGCGTGGAACTTCGTGATCAAGGACCACGCCGACGTCGAGATCGCGCGGATCACCAAGACCTGGGGCGGTTTCGTGAAGGCCGCGTTCACCGCCGCCGACAACTACGTCGTCGAGATCCACCGTCCGCTGCGGGATCCGCTGGCTTCGATGGTGGTCGCTTCGGCGCTGACCATCGACACCGCGCTGAAGCAGGACGACAACCGCTGACCTGCCGCAATTAGTCCTCTAGTTGCGGTCCTTGCGCGTGCAACTACCGCAACTAGAGGACTAAACGCGTGGGGGGCTAGTGACACGGGTCTCACCCCGGTCAAGTGGACACTCGGCTTCCGGCGGCACAAAGTGGAAGAACCGGTCGGCACGCCGGAGTGCGTCCGGGGACGGAGGACACCATGGAGCCGTTGCCCGAAGACGGCGAACGGGACTGGGCCGAACCAGGCGTGTACACGGTTTCGCCGGGGGTCCACCGGATCCCGCTGCCCCTGCCGCACGACGCGTTGCGCGCGGTCAACGTCTACGTCGTCACCGACGGCACCCGCCTGGTCCTCATCGACTCGGGCTGGGCCCTGGAGTCGGCGCGTGAGCGGCTTTCACGCGGGTTGAAGGCGCTCGGCGCCGATCTCGGCGACATCGACGAATTCCTGATCACCCACGTGCATCGCGATCATTACACCCTCGCGGTGGAACTGCGCCGCGAGTTCGGCGGCAAGGTCGGGCTCGGGAAGCTGGAAGAACCTTCACTGGTGCGCTCCGGTGATCCAGACCGCTTCCCGATGGAGGCGCAGGTCGACCTGCTGGAGCGTTGCGGCGCGGCCCCTGTCGTCGAGGTGCTCGCCAAGGCCTTCGGCGACGTCCGGCACACCGAGGCGCATCTGTGGGAGCAGCCCGACGAATGGCTCGGCCCCGGCAAGCGCACGATCGTGCCTGGCCGCGAGTTCGACATCGTGCACACGCCGGGTCACACCGCCGGGCACGTCGTCTTCGTCGACGACGAGGCGGGGCTGGTGTTCTCCGGCGACCACGTGCTGCCGCACATCACGCCTTCCATCGGGTTTCAGCCGGTGCCCGCCGACCTGCCGCTGAGCGACTACCTCGACTCCCTGCGCCTAATGCGCGAGATGCCGGACCGGCGCATGCTGCCCGCGCACGGCCGGGTGACCGACAGTGTCCACGCCCGTGTGGACGAACTGCTGGAACACCACCGCGACCGGCTCGAGGTCATGGGTGCCGAGATCACCGCGGACGTCACGACCGCGTACGAGGTCGCGCTCCGGCTGGGCTGGACGCGCAGGTTGCGCAAGCTCCCGGAGATGGACCCGTTCAACCAGATGCTCGCCGTCCTCGAGACCGGTTCGCATCTGGATCTGCTGGTGGCACAGGGGAAGCTCACCGCGACCGAGACCGATGGAGTGCGACACTACGCCTCATGATCATCCGTCAAGCGCGCCAGGAAGACGTCGCGGCGATCGTCGGGATGCTCGCCGACGACCAGATCGGCAGCACCCGCGACTCCACTGACGACCTCACGCCGTATCTCAAAGCCTTCGAGGAGATCGACGCCGATCCGGCGCAAGTGCTGATCGTCGCCGACGACGCCGGGGAGGCCGTCGGCACGCTCCAGCTGTCGATCATTCCGGGCCTGGCGAGGAAAGGCGCGCTGCGCGGGCAGATCGAGGCGGTCCGGGTGCGGGCGAGCCATCGCGGGTCCGGGCTCGGCGGCGAGCTGATGACCTGGGCCATCGACGAATCCCGGCGCCGGGGCTGCGCGCTCGTGCAGCTGACGTCGGATGTGAAACGCGAGGACGCGCACCGCTTCTACGAGCGCCTCGGTTTCGAGGCCACTCATACCGGCTTCAAACTCAAGCTCTAACCCGCCACCCGCCGCGTTTAGTCCTCTAGTTGCGGTAGTTGCACGCGCAAGGACCGCAACTAGAGGACTAATTGCGGGAGTTAGCGGGTCCCCGAGATCTTCGCGCTGCCGAGCACGAGATCGCCTTCGGCGGCGTCGGTGCGGTAGAGGACGACGACCTGGCCCGGCGCGACGCCGCGTAGCGGCTCGCGAAGCTGAACGGTCACCTCGTCGCCCGAAACCTCCGCGACGGCCTCGACGATCCCGCCGTGCGCGCGCACCTGGACGACGCATTCGGTGGGCCCGTCCAGCGGGCGCTCGCTCGGCCAGATCGGGCGGTTCGCCTCGATCACGTTCACGCCGAGGTCCCGCGCGGAACCGACCTTCACGGTGCCCGAAACCGGCTCCAGCGAAAGCACGTAGCGCGGCCGCCCGTCCGGCGCCGGTGCCTCGATACCGAGACCCTTGCGCTGGCCGACGGTGAACCCGTGCACGCCGGTGTGCTCACCGAGCACGGCACCGGTCTCGGCGTCGACGAGCTGCCCGGGACGCTGGCCGAGCCGCTTCTCCAGGAAGCTCTTCGTGTCCCCATCCGGGATGAAGCAGATGTCGTGGCTGTCCGGCTTGTTCGCCACCGACAGGCCGCGGCTCTCGGCCTCGGCACGCACGTCGGTCTTCCACGAGTCGCCCAGCGGGAACAGCGAATGCCGCAGCTGCTCCGGAGTGAGCGAAGCCAGCACGTACGACTGGTCCTTGCCGGAGTCGACGCTGCGCCGCAGCTCCGGGACACCGTCCACAAGGGACAGCCGGGCGTAGTGCCCGGTGGCGACGGCGTCGAAACCGAGCGCCATCGCCTTGTCAAGCAACGCCTCGAACTTGATCTTCTCGTTGCAGGTGACGCACGGGTTCGGTGTGCGGCCCGCCGCGTACTCCCCGACGAAGGTCTCGATGACCTCTTCGGTGAAGCGCTCGGCGAAGTCCCAGATGTAGAAGGGGATGCCGAGGATGTCGGCCGCGCGGCGCGCGTCGCCGGAGTCCTCGATCGTGCAGCAACCACGGGAGCCGGTGCGCAGCGTGCCGGGCTTCGCCGACAGCGCCAGGTGCACGCCGACGACCTCGTGTCCGGCGTCCACGGCGCGCGCGGCGGCCACCGCCGAGTCCACTCCCCCGCTCATCGCGGCCAGTACGCGCATTTCCCTCACACCTCTTGCTTCTGCGTCTGCTTGCGCATTCCCGCGAGTCCCGCCTGCCTCGCCCTGTCGACGACACCCGCGATTTCCCTCGAAACCGCTTCAACGTCTTCCGGCGCCGAGGTATGCCCGAACGAGAACCGCAGCGACCCGCGCGCGGCCGCCGGATCGGCACCCATGGCCAGCAGCACGTGGCTCGGCTGCGCGACACCCGCCGTGCACGCCGATCCAGTGGAACATTCGATGCCCTTGGCGTCCAAGAGCATCAACAGGCTGTCACCCGCGCAACCGGGGAAGGTGAAGTGGGCGTGCGTCGGAAGGCGCTCGCCCTCACCGCCGTTGAGCAAAACGTCCGGCACCTCGCGCCGGACGGCCTCGATCAGGTCGTCCCGCAGCTCGGCGACGCGTTTGGCGTACTCCTCGCGGCCGTCGACCGTGGCCTTCACCGCCGTCGCGAACGCGATCACCGCCGGCACGTCGAGGGTGCCCGAACGCACACTGCGCTCCTGGCCACCGCCGTGCAGCACCGGCACGCACGCGGTGTCACGCCCGAGCAGCAGCGCGCCGACGCCGTACGGGCCGCCCAGCTTGTGCGCGGTCAGGGTCAGCGCGGAAACACCGCTCGCGGCGAAGTCGACCGGCACCGCGCCGACGGCCTGGACGGCGTCGGAGTGCAGCGGAATCTCGTGGTCGGCGCAGACGGCGGCGAGTGCGGCGATCGGGTTGATCGTGCCGACCTCGTTGTTCGCCCACATCACGGTGGCCAGCGCGACCGTCTCGGGGCTGTCGCCGATGGCGGCGCGCAACGCCTCCGGGGAGACCCGGCCCGCCTGGTCGACCTCTACCCAGACGATCTCGGCGCCCGCGTGCTGCTCAAGCCACTCGACGGAATCGAGGACGGCGTGGTGCTCGACGGTGCTGCACAGCACCCGGCGGCGCTTCGGCTCCTCGCCGTTGCGGGCCCAGAAGATGCCCTTGACCGCGAGGTTGTCGCTCTCCGTGCCGCCACCGGTGAAGATCACCTCGGACGGCCGGGCGCCCAGCGCCTCCGCGATCACCTCGCGGGCCTCTTCGACCTTGCGGCGGGCCCGGCGACCCGAGGAATGCAGCGCGGAGGCGTTGCCCACGGTGGACAGCGCCTCGGACATCGCCGCTACGGCTTCGGGCAACATCGGGGTGGTCGCCGCGTGGTCGAGATAGGTCATCGCCATACCAGGGTAGACCGCTCCGGGGCGTGATCAAGCCCACCCTGGTCAGCGGGTGGTGGCGCTCATATCCGACGGCCACCGGCCGGTCAGCCGCACCCCGAGCAAGGCGATGCCGGCCAGCAGCACCGAAAGCACCAAGATCGCCACCGAAGGCTCCTTCGCCGAGGCCAGTGAGGCGAGCAGAACTCCACCCAAACCGATGGTCAGGGCCGATCCGACCCAGTCGCCGAGTTGCAGCGCCGAGGTGTTGAAGCCACGTTCGGCCGCCGGCGAGTAGCGGAGCAGCAGAACCGAGATCGCGGGCATCGCGATGCCCATCCCGGCACCGCCGACGGCCGACGCCACGAACGCCATCCAGCCGGGGAACCACGGCAGCGGCACGAAGACGAAGATCGCCAGATCGGCCGCGACCAGCGCGAACCCGATCCGCAGGGATACCTCGCGCGACCAGTCGAGCATGCGGCCCTGCAGCATCGACCCCGCCGACCAGCCCAGCGCGGTCACCGTCAGCGGCAGCCCGGCCAGTGCGGGGCTGTAGCCGTGGACCTCGGACATCGTGAGCGGCAGGTAGGCCTCCATCCCGGCGTAAGCGCCGGCGATCAGCCCACGCGAGGCGATCACTGTCGGCAACCCCGGCCGTGACGTCAGCGTGCCGGCGGGCAGGAGTTTGCGGAGCGCGTACGCGAGGGCGACGAGACCGGCGCCGCCATAGGCGAGGGCGGCCAACGAGGGATGCTGCGCCGCCCACGTGAGCGTGGCGACGCCGAGCGCGGCGATCACCGCGGGTACCACCCCGGCCCGGACGGCGGATTCGCCGGGCACGTGGGCGGGCAGCTTGCGTGTGACCAGGACCAGCAGGGCGAGCCCGATCCCCGTCAGCGGGATCAGCCCAAGGAACACCCAGCGCCAGCCGACGCTCACGGTCACCACGCCCGCGATCGAGGGCCCGATCACCGCGGGAAGCACCCAGGCGGCGGCGTTGGCGGCGTAGATCACCGGCCGCTCACGGTCGCTGAAAGTGAGGGCGATCAGCAGGGACACCGAGACCAGCAGGAGTCCCGAACCGAAGCCCTGCAAGGCCCGGCCGAGCAGGAGCACCGGCATGTCGTGCGCGAGGCCCGCCACCAGGAGCCCGGACGCGAACAACGCGGTACCGGCGAGCAGCGCGGGCGCCGGGCCTTTGCGGTCGCCGAGCCGTCCGGAAAGGACGGTCGCGACCACGCTGGCGACCAGGAACGTGGTGAAGGGCCACGCGTACAGCGCGAGGCCGTCGAGGTCGGCCACCATTGTCGGCATCGCGGTGGCGACGCCCATGCTCTCGAACGCGATGAGCGTGACCATGAGCAGCAACCCGATCGTGGTCGCCCGGTGCTCCGGCGTCCAGAGCACGCCCTTCGGCTTCGCCTTGTCCCCAGCGATCGTCATACGATGAGCGTGCAACCTCCAGTCGAGTGGAGGTCAAGCGCCGGCGGACTCCAGGCGCAGCTCCCGCGCCAGCATCGCGGCCTCGCCGCGCGAGGTGACTTCCAGCTTCCCGAGGATCTTCCGCACGTGAAACTTCACCGTGTGCTCGGTCAGGCGCAGTTCTTCGGCGATCTGCCGGTTGCGCCTCCCGCGCGCGATCCCGGCGAGAACCTCGAGTTCACGGGAGTTCAGCCGGTCCAGCGGGCGCAGTTCCGGCGTTTCCTGGACGCCCAGCGGCAGAACGGCGGTGATCGTGGTGCCCCAGCCGGGTACGGCGTCGACCTCCCAGCGGCCGCCGAGCGGGGTGATCCGCTCGGTGAGGCCGATGGCGGGCACGGCGCGGGCGACGTCCGGGCCGTCGTCGCGCACGGTGATCCGGAGGGCCTGCCCGTCGATCTGCCAGGACGCCCTGGCGCGGGCACTGCCACGTTCCAGCGCAGCGAGCACGAGGCCGCGGGTGACCGTGCGCGCGGTGTGCGCGATGTCCTGCGGGAGTGGCCGATCGTCGCCGGGCCCGGCGAGGTCGACGGTCACGTCGTTGTGGCGCACCAAGGGATCCAGCTGCGCGACGAGGGTGTCGAACGCCGCCGACGCCGGCTCCGCCGAAAGCTCCTGATCACGGTCCGCGATCGAGCGCAGTTCGACCAGCGCTGCCGCGGCGAGGTCGGTCGCGGTCTGCCGGGCGGCGGCGTCGCCGAGCCTTCGGGACCGCAGCACCGAAAGCAAGGACGCCAAAGTGGTCCCGTGGGTCTGCCCCAGATCGGTGATCGCCCGCGCCCGCGCGGTCGCCGCCGCGATGTTGCTCTCCAGGACCGCGGGCTCGGGGTCGCTGGCGCGCTGGGCGGCGTTCACGCTGACGATCTCCCACAGCTTGGCGACGATGTCGAGCGCGCGGTCCGCGGGCGCGTCCTCGGTGGGGACGAGCGCGATCATCGCGCCCTTGCCGATCACCGGAGCCGACGTCAGGACGACGAGTCTCCGGCGCTTTCCGCCGAGCGTCTCCTCGGCCACCACGGCCTCACCCGGGACGCCGAGCGCGGCGAGCCGCCGCAGCTCCGCGCTCGTGACCGAGCCCACGATCATCGGGTCGCCGTCGACCTTGATCGGCAGGCGGGAGCAGTCACCGGTCTCCATCGCGGCGGCCCGGTGCGGCAGGACGGCCGCGGCCGTCGCGGAGAAACGCGGCAGGAGTTCGGGGCGCGGAGCGGCGAGCATGTACTCGACCTGGCTCAGCACGTACAGCGGATCCGACCACTCGTCCATGACTCCACAGTAAGCGCGTTCTCCGTCCGCGACGCTGCTCGCCCGGCTAACGAACACTGCTCGTCCGAGCGGTTCGGGCGGGGTCCGGGCGCCGGTTGACTGATCGCAGCGAAGAAATCCGAAATAGGAGTGAACATGCGAGCGATCATCATCACCCAGTACGGCGAACCGGACGTTCTGCGGTCCGCCGAGGTCCCGCTGCCGGAGCCCGGCCCGGGCCAGGTGCGGGTCGCGGTCAAGGCCGCCGGGGTCAACCCGATCGACTGGAAGATCCGGTCCGGTGCCATGGCGGAGGTCCGCCCGCTCGACTTCCCGCACATCCTCGGCCTGGAACTGGCGGGAGTGGTGGACGCGGTGGGCGAAGGCGCCGGATTCGCCGTCGGGGACGAGGTCTTCGGCTGGTCCGACACCGGGACGTACGCGGAGTACGCGTTGGCGACCAACGTCATCCGCAAGCCCGCCGGGCTTTCGTGGCCCGAAGCCGCCGCGCTGCCCATCGCCGGTGAGACGGCGTTGCGAGTGCTGGGCGAACTCGAGGTCAAACCGGGCGAAACCCTGGTGATCCATGGCGCGAGCGGCCAGGTCGGCCGGATCGCGACGCAGGCAGCCGTCGCACTGGGCGCCACGGTCATCGGACTCGCCGGAGCATCGTCGCTGGACGAGGTGAAGGCGCTGGGCGCGGTTCCGGTCCAGTACGGGGACGGGTGGGTGTCGCGGGTCCGCTCGGTGGCGGTGGGAGGGGTGGACGCGGTGTTCGACGCGGCCGGATTCGGCGTCCTGGGTGATTCCGTCGACCTGCTCGGATCACCCGACCGGCTGGTCACCATCGCCGATCCGGCGGCGTTCGCGCAGGGGTTGCGGTTCTCGGCTTCCGGCTCGGAAAGCGCTGCGGTGCTCGAAGATCTGGTCGCGCGCGGGCTGAAGCTCAAGCTGGGGTCGAGTTACGGGCTGGCGGAGGTCGCGGAGGCGCACCGGGAGAGCGCGACCGGGCACGCGGGCGGGAAGATCACGCTGACGCTGAGCTGAAGGGGACCATGCCCGCATAGGACGCGGTGAAGGGAGCTTTCACCACGTCCTATGCGGGGAAAGTCCCCTTCGGCCGCTCGATCTCACGCGAGGGTCACGGGGAGGGCACTTTCGCGACAGGGGTGACCGGAGTGGGAGCCAGCACAGCGGGAGCGGAGGAAGCGCGACGCCGCCGCGTCTGCGCCGGGATCTGCACCCGCCCGAGCGCCGCCTGCACCGCGGATTCCGCCAGCGCGGCCAGTTCCCGCCGGTCCGAAGCCTTACCGGGCGCGATCTCCGGGCACACGTGCACCTCCAGCACCAGACCGCGCAAAGCGGCGACCCGGCGCAGCGACGCGATGAGCGACTCCGGCCCGATGAACGCCGGTTGCGTGGTCTCGCGGCCGTCTGCGAGCCGGAACCGCAGGGCCAGTGGCCGCACGGGGACACCGCCGTCGATCGCGGCCTGGAAGGTCGCCGAGCGGAACCGGCCCGACGCCAGACCGCACCAGGTGGTCCCCTCCGGCGTCACGCTGACGAGTGAACCGCCGCGCATCGCGTCGGCCAGTTCGGCCATCGTCGCGGGCAGGCTTCGCAGGTTCTCGCGGTCGAGGAAGATGCTGCCGCCGCGGCGCACGAGCAGGCCGAGCACCGGCCAGGCGCCGACCTCCTTCTTCGCCAGCGCCCGCATCGGCTGGATGGCGTTGACCGCGACGATGTCCAGCCACGAGATGTGGTTGTTCACCACCAGCGCGCCACGGCCCGGCACGGCGCGGAAACGCTCGTCGCCGCATACCACGAGGCGCACCCCGAACGAGCGCAGGATGCCGAGGAACAGCAGACGCACCAATCGTTCCCGCGGCATGCCGCGCAGCGCGAGCACCAGCGGCGCGCTCAGGAAAGCACCGAAGATGACGCTGATCGCCGCGGCGAACCGCAGCACGCGCCGGCCGAACGCCACCGTCGGCACCCCTTCGCTGAGGCATCCGTCGCCGCACGGCGACTTCGGCATCCAGGCGTGGGTCATCCCTGCACTCCCAGGAAGAACTTGAGGTACCGCTCGTCGACGTTGTGCAGATCCAGCAGGACGAAGAAGTCCGCGACGCCGAAGTCCTCGTCCAGCGCGGGCGGGCCGTAGATCTTGGCGCCCAGGCGCGTGTATCCCTTGATGAGCGGCGGCAGGAGCGCGCGGGCGGGCCGCTCGATCTTCTCGGTCGGCCACGGGTTCAGCGGCGTGACCCGGAGCGACTCGTCCGCGTAGTGTCTGGCGCGCAGGAGATCCCAGACTCCTGCCGCGTATTCCCCGCCTCCGGTCAGCGGCACGGACGCGCAGCCCGCGAGGTACCGGTGCCCGGCCAGCAGCATGTAGCGCCCGATACCCGCCCAGACGAGGCTCACGACGGCGCCGCTGCGGTGGTCGGGGTGCACGCACGAGCGGCCCGTCTCGACCAGCGAAGGACGCAGCGAATCGAGTGCCGTGAGATCGAATTCGCTGTCGGAGTAGAGCTTTCCGGCCCGCGCCGCCCGATCGGGCGGCAACATCCGATACGTGCCCACGATCTCGCCGGTGTTGTCGTCGCGCACCACGAGGTGGTCGCAGAACTCGTCGAAGTAGTCGACGTCAAGGCCGGGTTCGAGCGAATTGAGCTTCGCGCCCATTTCCTCGGCGAACACCTGGTGACGAAGGCGTTGCGCGGCAACGACTTCCTCGTTTCCGTTGGCTACGAGGAGCGAGTAACGCGGTGTGTCGGCCGGGAGTTCGACACCTGCCTGGTCAGTACTGACGAGGAGCTGTGACGTCGTCATAAGCAAGGTCTACCCCTCGCTGGGTACCAACGACGATGCGCCCGATGGCCGAACAGTGCACGTTCAGTTAAATGCGGGTTCTCAGGCTTCTCTCAGGGTGCAATATCACTCTCGGATCACAGAAAAGGGGCCGTCCGGGAAACTAATCCCGGACGGCCCCTTCAGGATGAAACTCAGCCCTTGCGCTTCTGGACCTCTTCGGTCAGCTGCGGCGCGACGTTGAACAGGTCGCCCACCACACCGAAGTCGGCGATCTCGAAGATCGGCGCCTCGGCGTCCTTGTTGACCGCGATGATGGTCTTCGAGGTCTGCATGCCCGCCCGGTGCTGGATCGCGCCGGAGATGCCCAGCGCGATGTACAGCTGCGGCGAGACCGTCTTACCGGTCTGGCCGACCTGGAACTGCGCCGGGTAGTAGCCCGAGTCGACGGCGGCGCGGGAGGCGCCGACGGCCGCGCCGAGCGAGTCGGCCAGCGACTCGACGACGTCGAACTTGTCGGCCGAGCCGACACCGCGGCCACCGGAGACGACGACCGAGGCCTCGGTCAGCTCCGGCCGGTCGCCGCCGACGATCGGCTCGATGCCGGTGATCTTGGCGGACTTCGCCGGGTCACCCGCGGGGACCTCGACGGTCTCCTCGGCGGCCGCACCTTCGGCCTGGGACGCCTCGACCGCGCCGGGGCGGACCGAGATGACCGGGACACCCTTGGTGGCCTTGGACTTCACGGAGAACGCACCACCGAAGATGGACTGGTCCACGCTGCCGTCGCTGTTCACACCGACGGCGTCATACAGCAGACCGGAGCCGAGGCGCACCGCGACACGAGCGGACACCTCCTTGCCCTCGGCGCTGGCCGCGACGAGCACGGCGGCCGGGGAGGACCGCTCCGCGAGCGCGGCGAGGACGTCCACCTTGGGGGTGACCAGGAAGCCGGTGGCGTTGTCGCCCTCGGCGACGTACACCTTGGCGGCGCCGTGCGCGGCGAGGGCTTCCTTCGCCTTGGCGGCGGTGCCGGTCGGGCCGACGACGACCGCGGACGGCTCACCCAGCTCGCGAGCGGCGGTCAGCAGTTCGAGCGTGACCTTCTTGACTTCACCGTCGACGTGGTCGACGAGGACGAGTACTTCAGCCATTTCCTATTCCTCCTCGAAACCTGTCTCAGCGCTGTCTTGGAACCCGCGACCGCGATCGCGTCGCCAGGGCGCGCCTTGTCCTGTTCGCTCACCTGACGCCGTCTGGCGCCCTGCCGCCGCGATCGCGGGGCCTGCCGACCGGAGTGGGTTCGCGTTCCTACTTCCGCATTTCATCCGCGTATTCACGTCTCCGTCAGATGAGCTTCTGCGCGACCAGGTAGGCGGCCACCTTGCTGCCGCCGTCACCCTCGTCCTCGACGCGCTCACCGGCGGTGCGCGGCGGCTTCGGGGAGGCTTCGAGCACCGACGACCAGGCGTTGCCGAGGCCGACCTCGCCCGCGTCGATGCCGAGGTCCGCGACGGTCAGCGTCTCGACCGGCTTCTTCTTCGCGGCCATGATGCCCTTGAAGGAGGGGTAGCGCGGCTCGTTGATCTTCTCGCCGACGCTCACCAGCGCGGGCAGGTTCGCCTCGAGGTGCGTGACACCGTCCTCGGTGTAGCGGTCGGCCTTGATCGCGGTGCCGTCGACGGTCAGCTCGTTCACGTGGGTCAGCTGCGGCAGGCCGAGCAGTTCGGCGATGATCGCCGGCACGGCGCCACCGCGGCCGTCGGAGGCCTCGTTACCGGTGATGACCAGGTCGTAGCCTTCGACCTTGCCGATCGCGGCGGCCAGCACCTTCGCGGTGGCGATCGCGTCGGAGCCGTGGAGAGCCGCGTCGGAGACGTGGATGGCCTTGTCGGCGCCCATGGACAGCGCCTTGCGGATCGCGTCGGTCGCGCGGTCGGGACCCACCGAGACGACGGTGACCTCACCCTCGCCGGCTTCCTTGATCTTCAGGGCTTCTTCGACGGCCTTCTCGTTGATCTCGTCAAGCACGGCGTCGGCGGATTCGCGGTCAAGAGTGTTGTCGGCACCGGAGAGCTTCCGCTCCGAGTAGGTATCCGGTACCTGCTTGACCAGGACAACGATATTCGTCATGGGTCTACTTCGACCTCCCGTTAGTGGCCGGCGTCGGCCACGGGGCAACAGCTCTACTGGCCGGTAGATTAGGGCCATTTCAGCGCCGCGGCCCGCCGAGGTGACCTCATTCACCTGGATGCACGTTTTATTGGGACCATCGTCCAGGTATTTCACCCGGAAGTGAGTGTTACCGGGCGACTAACCCGAACGGTCGTATTCCGGGGTACTCCCAGTGCGGGCGACGGGCTAATCTGCCCCACCATGCGTTCCATGCCCGGCCCTGTCGCCGTGATCACGGACTCGACCTCCTGCCTCCCCGCCTCGGTCGCCGAACGCTGGGGAATCGGCGTCGTTCAGGTCCGATTGCAGGTCGGAGAGCAGTCCGACGAAGAGAACCGCTACGACCGCGACGAAGTCATCGGCCAGCTGCGCGCCGGGACGCCGGTGAAGACGGCGCCGCCGGAGGTCGCCGCGTTCTTCTGGGCGTTCCAGGACGCCGCGAGCAAGGGCGCCTCGGCGATCGTCAGCGTCCACATCTCGGGACGGATGTCGGAGACGGTGAACGCCGCCCGCGAAGCCGCCCAGCAGGTGAGCGTCCCGGTCCACGTCCTCGACAGCGGGACCACCGGGATGAGCCTCGGTTTCGCGGCGACCTCGGCGGCCAGGGTCGCCGCCGCCGGCGGGCAGGCCACCCGGGTCATCGACGCGGCCGAACGCCGGTTCCGCGCCGGCCGGGAGATCCTCTACGTCGACACGCTGGAGTTCCTGCGGCGCGGCGGCCGGATCGGCGCCGCGCAGGCGTTCCTCGGTTCCGCGTTCTCGATCAAACCTCTGCTGACGCTGAAGAACGGCGAGGTCGCCCCGCTGACCAGGGTGCCGGGTCAGCGGCGGGCGCTCACCAAACTCGTCGACCTCGCGGTGGAATGCGCGGGCGATCAGGACGTCGAGATCGCCATCACCCGGTTCGGCCCCGACGAACGCGACCTCGAGATCGGCGGACGGCTGCGGGCGCGGCTGCCCCGGATGGTCGACAGCACCCTGGTCGACGCGAGCATGATCCTCGGCGCCCACCTCGGCCCTGGCGCCATCGGCATCACGGTGTCACCGGTGTAGCTCGCTTCCCGGGGATCAGTACGAGCACCAGCGGGAGTACCGCGCCCAGCGCCGTCGTCGCGACGATGAGCACCTGGTCCACCGGCTCGAAATGCGAGACGTGGCCGAGGTGGTAGAGGAAGTGCGGCAGTCCGAAGAGGAAGGTCGCGAGCGCCGCGAGCCTGGCCACGGCGGTCGTCCCGATCACGGCGGCACCGAGCAGGATGGCGGAAAGCGCCAGGTTGAGGCCGCCGAAGTCGCGGAGCAGGTGCTCGTTGAAGGGGCCGTCCATCGCCACCCAGCCGGTGCGGAAACCGGGGAAATCCCGGTAGAACCCGTCCGGGCTGAGCAGCGGCCACAGCCCGACCGGCAGTTCGATCAGGCCGAAGACGACGAGCAGTACGCGAGTGAGTGTCCGTTGCATACCTCCTGGACCGCGCGGCGCCGCGAAACGTGACACCGCAATTCGTCCTCTAGTTGCGGTAGTTGCACGCGCAAGGACCGCAACCAGAGGACGACTTGCGGAGGGGAGGGAAGTGACCGGCCGGTAGGGTCGCGGCGTGACCACCCCAGCCACCAGGGCCGAAGCGCTGCACCTCACGGGTGAACGCACCGTGCCGGGCATCGCCGAGGAGAACTACTGGTACCGCCGCCATGAGGCCGCGTATCACAAGCTCCTCCCCTTGTGCGCGGGCAAGACCGTCCTGGAGGCAGGCTGCGGCGAGGGCTACGGCGCCGGGCTCATCGCCACCGTCGCCGAGCGGGTGCTCGCGCTCGACTACGACGTCCCCACCACCGAGCACGTCGCCCACCGCTACCCCGGCATCGGCGTGGCCAGGGCGAACCTGGTGTTCCTGCCGCTGCGGGACGCCTCCGTCGACGTCGTCGCCAACTTCCAGGTGATCGAGCACCTCTGGGACCAGGCCGCGTTCCTCGCCGAATGCCGACGCGTGCTCTCCCCCGGCGGACGGCTGATCGTCACCACGCCCAACCGGCTCACCTTCACCCCGGACAGCGACACCCCGCTCAATCCCTTCCACACCAAGGAACTCGCACCGTCCGAATTGGACGAACTGCTGTGCGACGCCGGGTTCGAGGTCGAGACGCTGCACGGTCTACACCACGGCGCGGGTGTGAAGGAACTCGACGACAAGTACGGCGGCTCGATCATCGACGCCCAGCTCGACGTCGTGATGGGGCAGCTGCCCGGACAGGCGACCTGGCCGGTGGAACTGCTCGCCGACGTCGAAGGCATCCAAACCACGGATTTCGCCATCCACGGTGAAGACCTCGACGCCAGCCTCGACCTCGTCGCCGTGGCAGTGCGCCCATGAGCGAGTACGAAGGCACGTTCTGCCTCGTCGTGCACAGCCACCTGCCGTGGCTGCCGCACCACGGGTCCTGGCCGGTCGGCGAAGAATGGCTTTACCAGGCCTGGGCGCATTCGTACCTGCCGATGGTCGACCTCTTGCGCCGCTTCGCCGACGAGGGCCGCGAAGACGTCCTCACCCTCGGCATGACACCGATCCTCGCCGCGCAACTCGACGACCCGTACTGCATCGACGCCTTCCACGACTGGCTCGGTCATTGGCAGCTACGCGCCTGGCACGCGTCCACGCTCTGGCGCGGCGACCCACTGCTACGCGACCTCGCCGCGAGCGAATACCAGACCGCGCTCAAAGCGTCGGAAGAACTCGAAACCCGCTGGCGTCACGGCTTCTCACCGATCCTTCGATCCTTTGTGGACAACGGGACGATCGAACTGCTCGGCGGGCCGCTGGCGCATCCGTTCCAGCCGCTGCTCGACCCGGCGGTGCGCGACTTCATGCTGCGCGGTGGCCTAGCCGACACCGCGCTGCGGATCGGTCGGCGCCCGGAAGGCATTTGGGCACCTGAATGCGGGTACAACCCCGGCATGGAGGCGGGTTACGCCGCCGCGGGCGTCCAGCGTTTCCTCGTCGACGGCCCGTCTCTGCACGGCGACACCTCCGCCGCGCGGACCGTCGGCGATTCCGACGTCGTCTGCTTCGGCCGGGACCTCGAGGTCACGTACCGCGTCTGGTCACCGAAGGCCGGATACCCCGGCCACGCCACCTATCGCGACTTCCACACCTGGGCGCACGAAGTCGGCCTCAAGCCGTCGCGGGTGACCGGCAAGACCATCGACCCGCCGGACAAGGCGCCGTACGACCCGGCGATGGCGGCGGGCACCCTCGGCGGCCACGTCCAGGACTTCGTCGACACCGTCGTCGCCCGGCTGCGCTCGCTCCAGGCCGAGCACGGCCGCGAGTCGCTCGTCGTCGCCGCGTACGACACGGAACTGTTCGGTCACTGGTGGCACGAGGGTCCCGCCTGGCTCGAAGGCGTCCTGCGCGCACTGCCGGAGGCCGGGGTCCGCGTCACCACCCTCAAGGGCGCGCTCGAGGCGGGCCACCTCGGCGGACGGGTCGACCTCCCGGCGTCGTCGTGGGGCTCTGGCAAGGACTGGCGTGTCTGGGACGGCGAGCAGGTCGCCGACATGGTGCGGGACAACACCGCACTGCAGCACCGGATGCTCGACCTCGTCACCGGAATGGACACGACGACCCGAGACGCCGTCCGCGACCAGGCCGTCGCCGAGGCGATGCTGGCGCTTTCGAGCGACTGGGCGTTCATGGTCACCAAGGATGCCGCCGCCGACTACGCGCGGCGGCGGGCGAAGGTGCACACCGACCGGTTCGACACGCTCGCCGGACTTCTCCGCGACGGCGCGCACGAGCGTGCACGGGAGACCGCGTCCGCGTTCCGGCGTGACGACGGCCCGTTCGGGCACGTCGACGCGCGTGACCTGCTGAGGAAATGAGGAAAGGGGAACCATGGGGATCCACGACATTCCACTGAAGACGCTCGCGGGCGAGGACACCACACTCGGCGCGCTCGAAGGCAAGACCCTGCTGGTGGTGAACGTGGCGTCGAAATGCGGCCTGACGCCGCAGTACACCGGGCTGGAGAAGCTGCAGGAACGCTACTCGGACAAGGGCTTCTCGGTCGTCGGCTTCCCGTGCAACCAGTTCGCTGGCCAGGAGCCGGGCACCGCCGAGGAGATCCAGACCTTCTGCTCGACGACGTACGGGGTTACGTTCCCGCTGTTCGCGAAGCTGGACGTCAACGGGGAAAGCCGTCACCCGCTCTACGCCGAGCTGACCGAGACGGCCGACGCGGAAGGCGCCTCCGGTGACGTGCAGTGGAACTTCGAGAAGTTCCTCGTCGCCCCGTCCGGCGAAGTGGTGGGACGATTTCGCCCGCGTACCGATCCCGAAGACAAAGCGATCATCAAGGCGATCGAGGCCACTGTCGGCGCCTGACGGAGTCCTTCAGCCCCCGGCGTCGATGGCCGTGCGGTTCCGGGCGGCGCCGGTCCCGAGGCCCGCCTCTTTCGCCGGGGGTGATCGCCCCGTCCCGGCGAAGACCGACTGACGAGTAGCCTCCACCCATGCGCGTGCTGATGTTGTCGTGGGAGTACCCACCCGTGGTCGTCGGCGGACTCGCACGGCACGTCCACGCACTGGCCAGGCACCTCGTCGGCCAGGGACACGACGTGGTCGTCCTGTGCCGTCACACGGCGGGCACCGACGCCGAGACCCACCCGAGGACTGATCGGGTGGTCGAGGGCGTGCGGATCATCCGGGTCGCCGAGGACCCCCTGCACGTGACCTTCGAACGCGACCTCGTCGCGTGGACCCTGGCCATGGGGCATGCGATGGTCCGCGCCGCGACCGACCTGCTGCGCACCTGGCAGCCGGACGTCGTGCACGCGCACGACTGGCTGGTCACCCATCCCGCGATCGCGATCGCCGAGGCCGCGCGGGTACCGCTGGTCGGCACGATCCACGCCACCGAGGCCGGACGGCACTCCGGCTGGCTCTCACATCCGCTGAACCAGCAGGTTCACTCGGTCGAATGGTGGCTCGCGAACCGCTCGGACGCGCTGATCACCTGTTCGCAGGCCATGCGCCGCGAGGTGTCGCATCTGTTCGAGGTGGACGGCGACGCGGTCACCGTGATCCACAACGGCATCGAGGAACGCACCTGGCAGGTGCCCGCGGAAGAGGTCGCGCAGGCCCGAGAGGTCCACAGCCCCTCCGGTGCGCCCTTGTTGCTCTACTTCGGCCGGTTGGAGTGGGAGAAGGGCGTGCAGGACCTGCTCGCCGCGCTCCCCCGGATCCGCCGCGCCAAACCGGGGACCCGGCTGGTCGTCGCCGGCAAGGGCAGGCACCTGGAGGAACTGGTCGACCAGGCGCGGAAGCTGCGCGTGCGCCGCGCGGTGGACTTCGTCGGGCACCTGTCCGACCGCGAACTGCGCGCGGTGCTGGCCGCGGCCGACGCCGTCGTGCTGCCCAGCCGGTACGAACCGTTCGGGATCGTCGCACTGGAAGCGGCCGCCGCGAAGGCGCCACTCGTGGCTTCGACCGCCGGCGGACTCGGCGAGGTCGTCGTCGACGGTGAGACCGGCCTGGCGTTCAGCCCCGGCGACGTCGGCGCCCTCGGGGACGCCGTCGAAGCGGTACTGGACGACGAAGTCGCCGCGGCGCGACGGGCGCTGACCGCGCAATCGCGCCTGGCCGCGGACTTCGACTGGGGACGGATCGCGGAGGCGACCGTCGCGGTCTACCGGCGGGCTCGCATCGGGGAGCCGATGGAACTGGGGCGCCCGAAGATCGCGACGGGCAACGCCTTCGAACCGTGAGTCTTTCGTAACCCTCTTCCTTGCGCCAGGGTTCCGGCGAAGTCGGGATGGTGGTCAAGCGGGTCGTGTGTGGCGGTTCGGGTTCTGACAGACCTGCATTCGCCTGCCCACTCGACCGAGTTGATCAAGGTCCGAGGCCCCGCGCCGTCGGGCTGACCACACGTGGGCAAGCAAAGATCGGTCCGCCCTAACCCGACTTACCCACCCCCGACCGAAGCGTGGCTCAGACGTCAAGCGCGGCCGCCCCCTGTGTCGCGAAAGCCACTTTCGCGACGTCAGATGTCCCGAAAGTGGCTTTCGCGACACCGGCCAGCGGCCAGTAGGTACCCAAAGCCAACCCTTGGCTCCAGCCCGAATCGCCACTCACGGCCACCCCCTTCCGGAAACTTGACGAGACCGGGCCCGGATCGTCAAGAGCGGCACTGAACGGCAGCTCTGCGACTTCGCCTGGACCCTGGCGCCAGGCGCAAGGAAGGGGGCCTTCTGTACTTGGCGGGGCGGACGAGCGGTCGCGGGTCGCGAGGGGCGCGACCCCCGTGGCTGCTCTAGGTGACGAAGATCAGAAGTGGCAGGGCCGGGCACAGTCCGGCTGCACCGAGACCGCCACCGAAGCGGATACGGCCGGTGCGGCGAGGGCGACCGCGAAGACGGCGAAAGCTGTGGCCAAAACCCTCCTCAACTGCTCCTTCATGGTGGCTCCTCGGGAATTCGGGCGGAAAGTGCACCCGGGACCGAGCATCCGCGTGAATCGCCGCGGAAACAATGGGGGTTTCACTAGGTACCCCTACGTAATCGCGATCCGTGACCGTTTCGTCCCTCTGCCTCAAGTCCGTGAAGGGCTCCTTGAGGGACTCTGGGTCCCTCAAGGAGCCCTTCACGGACTTCACGACCGGCAGAACCAAAACCCGTGAAAGCCGCGAAGGCCCCGCCCACTGCGGTGTGAGGGTGAGCGGGGCCTCCGCGACAGCGCGCGCACGCCCGACAGCGCTACCGGAAGGGGGCGCGCGCGAGAATCAGGTCCGGCGGCGGGGAGCCTCCGCCGCCGGACCCGATGGGCCACACCGTCCCAAACCGGTGTGGAACCCGGCCGCCCCGCGTCAGGTAGGGGCGGCCGGAGCCGGTGTCAGTAAGTGGTCAGGTACCGCGCGTACGCGCCGGTGGTGAGGAAGCTCGGCAGCTTCTCGCCCAGCGCGGTCTCGGTGAAGATCTCGTAGGCGTCGCCGAGGCGGTTGCCCTCACCCAGTTCGGAACGCGCCGAGGTCAGCTCTTCGTCCAAATAGGACACCGTGAGTTCGCGGGTGAGCGCGGTGCCGTCTTCGAGTTTCGTGCCGTTGCGGATCCACTGCCAGATCTGGCAGCGGGCGATCTCGGCGGTGGCGGCGTCCTCCATCAGGTTGTGGATGGCCGCCGCGCCGGTGCCGCGCAGCCAGGCGTCGATGTAGCGCAGCGCGACGTTGATGTTGGCGCGGACACCGGCTTCGGTGACCTCACCGCCGGCGCTGGCGACGTCGAGCAGGTCCTCGGCGGTGACGACGACGTCCTCACGGACCCTGCCGAGCTGGTTGGGCCAGCCGCCGAGCACTCCGTCGAACACCTCGCGGCAGACCGGGACGAGGCCGGGGTGCGCGACCCACGAGCCGTCGAAACCGTCGTTCGCCTCGCGTTCCTTGTCCTGGCGGACCTTTTCCAGCGCGGTCGCGTTGATCTCCGGGTCCTTGCTCGGGATGAACGCGGCCATGCCGCCGATGGCGTGCGCCCCGCGCTTGTGGCAGGTGCGCACCAGCAGCTCGGTGTAGGACCGCATGAACGGGACGGTCATCGTCACCTGCGCGCGGTCCGGCAGCACGAAGTCCGCGCCGTGCGAGGAGAAGTTCTTGATGACGCTGAAGATGTAGTCCCAGCGGCCGGCGTTCAGGCCGGCGATGTGCTCGCGCAGTTCGTAGAGGATCTCCTCCATCTCGAACGCGGCGGTGATCGTCTCGATCAGCACGGTGGCCCGGATGGTGCCGCGCGGGATACCCAGTTCTCGTTGCGCCAGCAGGAAGACGTCGTTCCATAGCCGCGCTTCGAGGTGGTTTTCGAGCTTCGGCAGGTAGAAGTAGGGGCCGCTGCCGCGGGCCAGCAGCTGGCGCGCGTTGTGGAAGAAGTACAGGCCGAAGTCGACAAGGCTCGCCGAAACCGGGCGGCCGTCGATGCGGATGTGCTTCTCCACCAGGTGCCAGCCGCGGGGGCGGGCGACGATCGTCGCGGGCTCGTCGCCGATCGTGTAGCGCTTGCCCGCCTCGGTGGTGAAGTCGATGTTGCGGCGGATCGCGTCGAACAGGTTGAGCTGTCCGTCGATCACGTTGTGCCAGGTCGGCGAAGTCGCGTCCTCGAAGTCGGCGAGCCAGACCTTGGCGCCGGAGTTGAGCGCGTTGACCGTCATCTTGCGGTCGGTCGGGCCGGTGATCTCGACGCGGCGGTCTTCGAGACCGGGCGCGGCCGGGGCGACCGACCAGCTGCCGTCGTCGCGGATCGAGCGCGTCTCGGGCAGGAAGTCCAGCGGCTCCTCGCCGGACTGCAGCTTCTCGCGGCGCAGACGGCGGGCGTCGAGCAGTTCACGGCGGCGGCCGGCGAACGCGTTGTCCAATTTGGCCACGAAGTCCAGTGCGGCCGGGGTGAGGATCTCGTCGAACCGGTCACCGGCGGGTCCGCAGACGTCGGTCCGGTAGTTCAGCTTCTCAACCATGGTGTGCCTCCGCTGGGCTTCGCGAAAGAGAGTTAGAAGAGGAAAGGGAGGTGGCGGTCTCCCGGGGGCGAAAGACCGCCACCTGGCACCTACTTGCGAGGGATCAGAACTGCTCGGCCTCGGTGGAACCGGCGAGCGCGGTCGTCGAGCTGGTCGGGTTCAGCGCGGTCGCGACGTTGTCGAACCAGCCGGTGCCGACCTCGCGCTGGTGCTTCGTGGCGGTGTAACCGCGGTCCTCCGAAGCGAACTCGCGCTCCTGCAGGTCGACGTAGGCGGTCATGCCCTCGCGGGCGTAACCGTGCGCCAGGTCGAACATCGAGTAGTTCAGGGCGTGGAAGCCTGCCAGGGTGATGAACTGGAACTTGTAACCCATGTGGCCGAGTTCGCGCTGGAACTTCGCGATCGTCGCGTCGTCCAGGTGCTTCTTCCAGTTGAACGACGGCGAGCAGTTGTAGGCGAGCATCTGGTCCGGGTACTTCGCCTTGATCGCCTCGGCGAACTGACGGGCGACCTCGAGGTCCGGCTTGGAGGTCTCCATCCACAGCAGGTCGGCGTACTCGGCGTAGGCGAGACCGCGGTCGATACAGGGGTCGATGCCGTTGGTGACGTTGTAGAAGCCCTCGGCGGTGCGCTCGCCGGTGACGTACTTGCGGTCACGCTCGTCCACGTCGCTGGTGATCAGCGTCGCGGCCTGGGCGTCGGTGCGGGCGACGATCAGCGACGGCACGTTCAGCACGTCCGCGGCGAGGCGGGCGGCGTTCAGCGTGCGCTCGTGCTGCTTGGTCGGGATCAGCACCTTGCCGCCGAGGTGGCCGCACTTCTTCTCGGACGCGAGCTGGTCCTCCCAGTGCACACCCGCGGCACCGGCGGCGATCATGCCCTTCATCAGCTCGAAGGCGTTGAGCGGGCCACCGAAGCCGGCCTCGGCGTCGGCGACGATCGGGGCGAACCAGTCGGTGTCGGTGTTGCCCTCGGCCCAGTTGATCTGGTCGGCGCGGCCCAGCGCGTTGTTGATGCGGCGGACGACGGCGGGCACCGAGTTGGCCGGGTAGAGGCTCTGGTCCGGGTAGGTCTGGCCGGAGAGGTTCGCGTCGGCGGCGACCTGCCAGCCCGAGAGGTAGATGGCCTTGAGGCCGGCGCGGACCTGCTGCACCGCCTGGTTACCGGTCAGGGCGCCCAGCGAGTGGACGTAGTCCTCGTTGTGCAGGAGGTCCCACAGCTTCTCGGCACCGCGGCGAGCGAGCGTGTGCTCCTCGACCACGCTGCCGCGCAGCTTGACCACGTCAGCCGCGGAGTACGACCGCTTCACGCCCGCCCAGCGGGGGTCGGTCTCCCACTGCTTGGCCAGTTCGGCGGCCGCCTGCTCCAGCTGCTGCGCGTGCTGAGTCATCGGATTCTCCCGGTGTTGCGAAGTTTGCGAGTGATCGCCTTTCCTGACCAGACCCTGACATGACAGGGGAAATCCGATCCAGGTCTCCAATTTGCCAATTTCTGCGAAGCTTCCGTACCATCTTGCAAAGGTTGCGAATCTCCTGTTCGCAAGCCGAGCGAAAATCCACGGGCTTGACCGTTCACTGAATCGTTCGAGTCCGGAAACCTTGCGGACAGAGAGGCCTGTGTGGACAAAACCTTCGCCGGAGCGAAGCTTCGGCATCTGCGCGAAAGCCGGTCGATGAGCCAGGCGGATCTCGCTCGTGTGCTGGAGATCTCACCCAGTTACCTCAACCAGATCGAGCGCAACACGCGTCCGCTGACCGTCCCGGTGCTCCTTCGCATCACGCAAGCGTTCGGAGTGGACACCGAGTTCTTCGCGAACAACGACACCGCCAGGCTCGTCGCGGACGTGAAGGAAGCGCTGCTCGACGAGGTCCTCGGCGTGGACGTCACCACCAGCGAGCTGAACGACCTCGCCACGAACCTGCCGACGATCGCCCAAGCCCTGGTCAAACTGCATCGCAGCTACCGCAACTCGGTCGAGAACACCGCCGCGCTGACCACCGAGAACGGGCTGGGCATGCACGGCAGCGCGGCCGGCTCGTTGCCGCACGAAGAGGTCCGCGACTTCTTCTACGAGCGGGAGAACTACGTCGCCGAGCTGGACGAACGCGCCGAACGGATGGCGCACGACATCCCGCTTCAGCGCGGCCGTGTGCTCACCGCGCTGAAGGAAACCCTGGCCCAGCGCTACGGCGTCGACGTCACCAGCGACGGCATCGACGAAGCGGCCGGTGAGCAGCACCGGTACGAACCGGGGCCGCGGGTGCTGCGGCTGGCGCCGAGCCTGCGCGTCGGGCAGCAGGCGTTCCGGATGGCTTCGCAGATCGCCCTGCTCGACTACGACGACCTGATCACCGAACTCGCCGATTCGTGGGCGTTCTCCGGACCCGCCGCGCGTTCGCTGGCCCGTGTCGGGCTCGCGAACTACTTCGCGGGTGCCCTGATCCTCCCCTATGGACCGTTCCTCTCCACCGCGGAACGCTTCCGCTACGACATCGAGCGGCTGTGCGACCACTTCGGCGTCGGCTTCGAGACCGTCTGCCACCGGCTCTCGACGTTGCAGCGGCCGAAGAACCGCGGCGTGCCGTTCTCGTTCGTGCGGGTCGACCGGGCCGGGAACATGTCGAAACGCCAGTCCGCGGCCGGTTTCCACTTCTCCCGCGTCGGTGGCGCCTGTCCACTGTGGAACATCTACGAGGCGTTCACGCAGCCGGGCAAGATCCTCACCCAGATCGCGACCCTGCCCGACGGCAAGAGCTACTTCTGGATCGCGCGGACGGTGTCCCGCAACATCGGCGGCTACGGCAGCCCCGGCAAGACGTTCACCGTCGGCCTCGGCTGCGAACTACGGCACGCGAAAAGGCTGATCTATTCGACCGGTCTCGACCTCGACGACCGCGCCGCGGCCACCCCGATCGGCATGGGTTGCAAAGTCTGCGAACGCCCGGCCTGCTCTCAACGCGCGTTCCCGACGATCGGCAAGCAGCTGACCGTGGACGAGAACACCAGCACCTTCGTCCCGTACCCGGCGGTGCCCAAGGCGCCTTGAGCGGTCTCGATCTCCCTGGCAGGGTTGCCGACGAGGGCCGCCGCCTGTGACGGCGACCACCACACTGGGGAGAACTGAATGATCTTGGTGACCGGGGCAGGCGGGAACGTCGGCTCGGAACTGACCGGAATCCTCACCCGCGACGGGCATCCCGTCCGGGCGCTGGTCCGCACGCCGCGGCCGCTGCCCGACGGCGTCGAAGGGGTGCTGGGCGATCTCAACGAACCGACCAGCCTGAAAACCGCGCTGGAAGGTGTCCGGGCGGTCTTCCTGCTCGGCGGTTACGAAGACATGCCGGGTGCGCTCGCGGTGATGCGGGACGCGGGCGTCGAGCAGGTCACGCTGCTGTCGTCGAGGTCGGTCGTCGGCGGGCACTCCGACAACGCCGTCGCGGGAACGCATATGGCGGCCGAGGCGTCGGTACGCGCGTCGGAGCTGGCCTGGACGTTCCTGCGGGCAAGCGGGTTCATGTCGAACACGCTGCGCTGGATCCCCAGACTTCGCGAGGGCGATGTCGTCCGGGAACCCTTCGCGGACGTGCCGGTGGCGACGATCGATCCGTACGACATCGCGGCCGTCGCGGCGGAATCTCTGACCACGCCGGGACACGAGGGGCGGGCATACGCGCTCACCGGTCCGGAAGCGCTCCGGCCGTCGGACCGGTTGCGCGTCCTCGGCGAGTTGCTGGGACGGGATCTGCGGCTGGAGCCTTTACCGAACGAGGAAGCCCGCGTGACGATGAGCGCGGAGATGCCCGCGAAGTACGTCGACGCGTTCTTCCGGTTCTTCGTCGAGGGCGAGTTCGACGACTCCCGGGTCACGGGGGTCGTCCAGGAACTCACCGGCCGGGCACCCCGCCCGTTCGCCGCCTGGGCGCGCACCCACCTCGCCGCCTTCCAGTAGCCCGCAATTCGTCCTCTAGTTGCGGTAGTTGCACGCGCAAGGACCGCAACTAGAGGACGAATCGCGTCACACCAGGAAGTGGAAGAGGGGGCTGCCGGGTTCGACGCGCTCCACCTGCAGCGGGCTCGCGTCCAGCCGGCGCAGCAGCCCTTCGAGGTCACCGGCCCGCGCGAGTTCGATGCCGATCAGCGCCGGGCCGGTCTCCCGGCTGTTGCGCTTCACGTACTCGAACCGCGTGATGTCGTCGTCCGGCCCGAGGACCTCGTCGAGGAACCGCCGCAGCGCACCGGGCTCCTGCGGGAACCCCACCAAGAAGTAGTGCTTCAGTCCTTCGTGGATCAGGGACCGTTCGAGCACTTCGCCATAGCGGCTGACGTCGTTGTTGCCGCCGGAGACGACACACACCACGATCTGCCCGGGATCGATCTTCACCGTCGTGCCCACTGCCGCGGTCGCGAGCGCGCCCGCGGGTTCGGCGATCACGCCGTCGGCCTGGTACATCGCGAGCATTTCCGTGCAGATCGCGCCCTCGGCGACGTCGGTGAGTTCGACGCCGCCGTCGCGGACCAGCGGATACGTCACCGCTCCTGCCAGCGCGACCGCCGCGCCGTCGACGAACGTGTCGACGGCCGCGAGTCGCACCGGCTCGCCGGCCGCCAGTGCGGCGGCCATGCAAGCCGCGCCCGCCGGTTCGACCCCGACGATCCGCATCTCCGGCGCGCGTTCCGCGGCCCACGCGGCGATCCCCGCGAGCAGGCCACCGCCGCCGACCGGCACCACCATGACGTCGGGGATGAACCCGAGTTGCGCGACGACCTCCATCGCGACCGTGCCCTGCCCGGCGACCGTCTCCGGCGCGTCGAACGCGGGGACCAGTGTCGCGCCGGTGCTCTCCGCGTCCTGCTTCGCGGCGGTGAAGGCGTCTTCGTAGGTCTCACCGACGACGATGACCTCGATGTGCGAGCCGCCCAGCGTCGCGATCCGCTCGCGCTTCTGCCGCGGAGTCGTACCGGGCACATAGACCCGGCCGTCCGCGCCGAGACGCCGGCACGCGTACGCGACACCCTGCGCGTGATTGCCCGCGCTCGCACAGACGACGCCGCGCTCCCGGTGCTCCGCGTCGAGCTGGACGATGAAGTTGTAGGCACCGCGGATCTTGTACGAACGCACGGTCTGGAGGTCTTCGCGTTTGAGCCAGACCCGGGCGTCGACCCGTGCCGAGAGCCGCTCGTTCGGTTCGAGCGGCGTGCGGGTCACCACCCCGGCCAGTCGTTTCGCGGCCTCTTCGACCGTTCGGGCGCTCACCGTTTCGATCCCTTGCACGAATGCTGAATGTACTGACCGCCACTGGCCACGGCGGAGAGTGGTCCAGTGGCCAGTGCGCAGGATGTCGGTGGCCTGTGGTCCACTGGTCGCCATGGTGAGCAAGGTCGACGGAGTCCGGAGTCTCGATGCGTTGCGCGAGCTGGTCCACAGTGGCGCGGTGCCCGAGTACCAGCTCTTCTACGGCCACACCCCGCTCAAAAGCGGCCGGGTCAACGCGGCCTGCCTGAGCCAGTGGTGGCACGCGCCGTTCGTCGCGGGCGGCGAACGGTACCCGACGGCCGAGCACTACATGATGGCGAGCAAGGCGGAACTGTTCGGCGATCTCGAGGCCGCGGAGGCCATCCGACAGGCGCCGGACCCCAAAACCGCCAAGATCCTCGGCCGCGAAGTCTCCGGCTTCGACGCCGACCTGTGGGAGCGGCACCGCTTCGACATCGTGGTCGACGGGAACCTGGAGAAGTTCCGCCAGCACGCCGAACTGCTCGAGTTCCTGCTGAGCACCGGCGACAAGGTGATCGTCGAGGCGTCGCGGATGGACCTGGTCTGGGGCAGCGGCGTGGCCCGCGACGACAAGAACGCCACCCGCCCCGACTACTGGCGCGGGCAGAACCTCCTGGGCTTCGCGCTCATGGAGGTCCGGGAACAGCTCCGCGGCTAGCCGTCCGTGTTCTCCGTCTGATCACGCGAGTTGCTCGTCTAAGCACGAATGCTGTCCGTCTGATCACAGCCGGTGCGTTGGTACGAAACGGACAACACGCGTGATTGGGCGGAAAACTCAGGTGATTGGGCGGAGAACTCGCGTGATTGGACGGACGACACGCGGCTAGTTGTCGACGCCCAGGGTCTTCTGAAGCGCCTTGTTCGCCTTACGTGCCATGTCCGCGACAGCCTCGCGACGCGCGGCGTCGGCGGCGTAGTCGTCCTGCCGGTTCCGCACCACGCGGGCAGGGGACCCGACCGCGATCGAGTAGTCCGGGATGTCGCCCCGCACCACGGCGTGCGCGCCGAGGACACAGCCGCGGCCGACCCGCGTGCCCTTGAGCACGGAGACCTTGGTGCCGATCCAGGTGTCCGGCCCGATCCGCACCGGCGACTTCACGATGCCCTGATCCTTGATCGGGACGGTGATGTCGGTGGTGACGTGGTCGAAGTCGCAGATGTACACCCAGTCCGCGACCAGTGTGGCCGCGCCGAGTTCGATGTCGAGGTAGCCGTTGAGGACGTTCTGGCGCCCGAACACGGCCTTGTCGCCGATGCGCAGCGAACCTTCGTGGCAGCGGATCGCGTTGCCGTCACCGATGTGCACCCAGCGGCCGATCTCCAGCCGCCCGTAGCCGGGACGGCAGTGGATCTCGACGTCCTTGCCGAGGAACACCATGCCGCGCAGGATGATGTGCGGATGCGCGATCCGGAACTTCAGCAGCCGCCAGTACCGGACCAGGTACCAAGGCGTGTACGCGCGGTTCCGCAGCACCCAGCGCAGCGAATCCGCCGTCAGGAACTTCGCCTGCTTAGGGTCGCGGCGGGCCTGGCCCCAAGCGCGGAGCCTCGACAGTGCGGGCGCACCCCACATGGACGTCATACCGGTGACCGTAACCTGTGATCAGGCCGCCGACCGCAAAGGGGAGCACGCGCATGGGCACCAAGCTGATCATCGACACGGACCCGGGGGTCGACGACGCCTTCGCGCTGGCCTTGGCCGCGCGATCCGAAGACGTCGACCTGCTGGGCGTGACGACGGTGTTCGGCAACGTCCCGCTGAGCCACACCACCGCCAACGCGCGGCGCCTGCTGCGGCTTTTCGGCCGTGACGACGTGCCCGTGGCCGCCGGTGCGGCGCGTCCTCTGGTCTACGACAACGCCAAGCCCGCCGGTTTCGTCCACGGTCAGGACGGCCTGTCCGGCCACGCAGGCACGCTGCCGGAGGCGACGCGCCCGCTCGACGAACGCGGTGCCGTCCGCCTGCTGGTGGATCTGCTGGAGGCCGCCGACGAACCGGTGACCATCGCCCCGATCGGTCCGCTCACGAACATCGCGCTGCTGCTCGCGGCCCATCCGGGGATCCGCGAGAAGATCGGCCGCATCGTCATCATGGGCGGTGGCGTGACCAAGGGGAACTCCACCACGGCCGCCGAGTTCAACATCTGGAGCGATCCCGAGGCCGCGCGCCGGGTGCTGGTCGACGAGGACATCCCGACGGTCCTTGTCCCGCTGGACATCACGCACCAGTGCTCGGTCGACACCGGCTGGCTCGGCAAGCTGGCCGCGTCCGGCCCGCTCGGCGCGGCGCTCGAAGCGTTCACGCCCACCTACGTCGAGCACTACACCCCGATCCTCGGGTTCCCCGGAATGGTCATGCACGACGCGGTCGCGGTGGCCGAGGCGATCCGGCCGGGCATCCTCCACACCGAGTCGTACCCGGTGGACGTCGAGTGCGGCTTCGGCCCCGCGCGCGGCGCGACACTCGTAGACCGGCGAAAACTGCGAAGCACCGATCCGCAAGCCGTTCCGGGCCGTACCATCGACGTCGCACTGACCACCGACGTCGACGCCTTCCGCGACTTCGTGCTCGGCCGCATCGTCGGAGGGCTCTGATGGAAGAGAAGACCTCCCGCCGTCGCAGACTGCCGGTGATCATCGCGGCCGTCGTCGTCGCAGGCGCCGCACTGGTCGCCGCCATCACCTTCGCCCCGGAGGACGAGCCGAAGACGGAAGCCGCCGCCGTCCAGTCGTCGGTGCCGCCCGCGCCGCCGACGTCGTCCGCGCCCGCGGAAGTCCCCAAGGAGCAGCCGAAGGTCCCGCCGCAGCAGGGACAGGAGTTCGACGCCTGGGTGTCGAAGACCAGCGGCTGGCTCGACATCCCGCTGCGCGCGATGACCGGCTACGCGAAGACCACCGTGGCGATGGGCAAGGAAGCGCCGGGCTGCCGCCTGTCGTGGGTGACGCTGGCGGCGCTCGGGAAGATCGCCTCGGATCACGGCCGTGCGAAGGGTTCCAGCCTCAATGACGCCGGGGTGATGACCGTCCCGCTCGGGACGGTCGAGGTCCGTGACTTCTACAACAAGGTCGTCTCCGTCCCGAACGCGAGCGGCCCGCTGCAGCTTTCACCGTCTGCGTGGAACCAGTTCCAGGCCTCGGCGAGCGGCGCCAAGCCGGATCCGCAGAACATCGACGACGCCACCCTCGCCGCCGCTCGCGCGTTGTGCGCGGGAGGCCGCGACCTCGGCCAGGGCCAGACGTGGTGGAACGCGGTGAGCACCCTGCAACCGGCGCCGATGATCATGCACCGCACGCTCGCGACCGTGAACGTCTACGGCACGGTCGGCCAGAGCCCCCAGCCGCCGAACGTGGCGGCGCTGAGCGCGGTCAACTTCGCCATCGACAAGATCGGCCTGCCCTACGTCTGGGGTGGCAACGGAACCGGCGGCGGCGACCCCGGTTTCGACTGCTCCGGCCTGACGACGGCCGCGTACGCCAGCGCGGGCGTCAAGCTCATGCGCACCGCCCACACGCAGTACCACAGCGTGAACAGGGTGACCGATCCCCAACTGGGCGACCTGATCTTCTACGGCGAGCCGAACACGAAGATCCACCACGTCGGGCTCTACATCGGGAACCAGCAGATGATCGACGCCCCGCAGACCGGGCAGGCAGTGCAGGTGCACACCTACCGGAAGCAGGGCGACGACTACGCCGGGGCAGGCCGCCCGACGGCCTGACCTGAGCGTAGCCTCCGCGCCGATCGAGCACTTCCGCTTGTACACGAGCATTCGCTCAGGTGCCGCGGACAGTCTGGTTTGGAATTGGACACACCCGTGGGCGCGGCCGCAGGCTGTGCGGCCGCGCCCATCCGTACAGTCAGGCCGCTGGACGCCGTCCGGCGAGTGCCGCGAGGCCGATGAGCACCGCCACGCCGATCGCCGCGACCACGACCAGTCCGGGAGTGAAGCCGTGCCCGCGCTGGACGAAGGTGCCGATGCTGCCGAGCACCGCCACCCCCAGTGCCAGCCCGAACTCCACGCTGGTCTCCGACAACGCCGACGCCGCACCGGCCCTGCCGGGTGGCGCCGCGCTGACCACGGTGTCCGTGCTCAGTGCCATCACCGGCCCCAGGCCGAGATAAATCAGCACGAGTCCGGCGACCAGCGGCGCGACCCCCTGTTCGGCCGGAGTCCACGCCAGCACGAAAAAGCCGGCCGCCGACACCGCCAGTGACCCCGCGAGCAGGCGGTGGACCGGGATCCGGCGAGCCAGTGCGGATGCCGCCACCGAGGTGAGGACCATCGCCACCGCGGAGGGCACCAGCCACAACCCGGCCTCCAGGGGAGACAGCCCGGTCACCTGCTGGAGGTAGAGCGCGGCGAACAGGTAGACCCCGGCGACGCAGGCGAGCGCGGCGAGCAGGATCAGCAGCGCGTTCCGAAACGGCCGCGAGGCGAACAGCCGGAGGTCGATCAGCGGCAGGCTCAGCCGCCGCTGCCGTCGCAGGAACACGATCCCGGCACTCCCGCCGAGCAGCAGTGCGGTCCCACCTGGCAGTACCGATCCGCCCTCGGCGAGGTGCTTGATGCCGTAGACGATTGGCAGCACGGTCGCCAGGGACAAGGCCACGCTCGCGAGGTCCAGCTTTCCGGGGTCGGGGTCGCGCTGTTCCGGCAGCACGATCGGCCCGGCGATCAGGAGCAGGATCATCACCGGGACGGCGAGCAGGAACACCGAACCCCACCAGAACCATTCCAGCAGCAGCCCGCCGGCCACCGGGCCGAGCGCCACCCCGGCGGACAGGCCCGCGGACCAGAGCCCGATCGCGGCGCCGCGCTGGCGCGGATCGCGGAACATGCCGCCGATCAGTGCGAGTGTGGACGGCATGAGCGTGGCACCGGCGATACCGAGCAGCCCGCGGGCGATGATGAGCAGTTCGGCCGACGGCGCGTAAGCCGCCAGCACCGACACGACCAGGAAAGCCGCGGCCCCGATCAACAGCAGGCGGCGCCTGCCGATGCGGTCGCCCAGCGTGCCCATGGTGACGAGGAAACCGGCTACCAGGAAGCCGTAGGCGTCGGAAATCCACAACACCTGGCCCGGGCTCGGGTTTAGCTCGGCGGCGAGGCTGGGAAGCGCCAGGTAGAGGACCGTGGCGTCCATGGACAGCAGCGCGGTCGGCAGCACGAGCACGGCGAGGCCGAGCCATTCACGTGGCCCCGCGGAGATGTGGAGTTGTCGATCGGACATGCCGTGACGCTAAGGTCTCACATACATGTGAGAGTCAAGCGTGAGTTTTCGGAGAAGCCATGCGCATCAGTGAACTGGAACGCAGGACCGGGGTCAGCCAGCGTCTGCTGCGCTACTACGAGGAGCAAGGACTGCTACGGCCGCAGCGTCTCCCGAGCGGCTACCGCGTGTACGCCGAAGACGACGTCACCACCGTCGAGCACATCCGCAACCTGCTCGCCGCGGGCCTGTCCACCACCACGATCGCCGATCTCCTGCCCTGTATGGGCTCCGCGGGCGGGCAGCTCATCGCCGACTGCCCTGAACTACTGCTGGACCTGCACCGGGAACGCGCCCGGCTCACCGCCGCGATCACCGAGTTGACCACCGCCCGCGGCACCCTCGACCAGGTGATCGCCACCGCGCCGCCCTCGGTCGAGCACGCCGCGGCGCGACTACGCGAAGTCGGCTGACTTGCCGAACCAGCGGGTGAGGTGGTCGTCCAGGTCCCGCTGATCGTCACCGATCCAGGCGACGTGGCCGTCGGGACGGAGCAGGACTCACGGAACATCCAGCCCCGCGGCGGAATCCGCGAGGTGGTCGACCCGGTCCGACCAACCGCCTGCGGTCAGGCGCTCGGTGCGGTCCAGCAGCAGACCGCGGCCGCGACGCAGCAGGTCGTAGAGCCTGCCCTGGTTCACGTCGATGTCGCGCAGGCGGCGGCCGAGCAGGTCAGGGCCTTCACCGAAGTCGTAGCGGATGTCGATCGGGGTGATCTTCTCGATCAGATAGCGGTTCACCTCGTTGAAGTCCATCAATTCGGTGAGCAGCCTGCGCACGGCCTGCGGGCCCGGTTCGGCCGACGACAGTTCCCTCTGGGCGCGGGTGTTGTCCAGCACGTCCGCGGCGACGGGATGACGCTCGGCCTGATAGGTGTCCAGCAGTGTTTCCGGCGCCCAGCCACGGATCTGGGCCGCGAGTTTCCAGCCGAGGTTGAAGGCGTCCTGCACACCGAGGTTGCACCCGCCCGACGCGATACTGTTCGGCCAGCCGGGTGGCGTCCCCGAAGCGGGACGACCAGCGCGGGGAATGCGCGCCGAAATCGGTTCCGGCGATGGCGCGCAGCTCCCGTTCGGGCCCGGAGTTCGTCGCGCTCTGGGGCGATCACCGCGTGCAGCCCTGCGACGCCGCGGCCGACGCACTGCACCATCCCGTCGTCGGCACGGTGACGGTGCCCAGCAGACCCTGTCGATCGCCCGCTCACCGGACCAGCTGCTGATCGTGTGCACGACACCCGCCGGCTCCACCAACGCGCAGGCCCTCGCGCTACTCCGGCAGGCCGGTTCAGGCCTTGTCGCGCATGGTGATCGCGTAGACGCGTGATCGCCGTCCAGTCACCGGCCGGACGGCTCAGGACCTCGTACTCACCAGCGTCTCCGGCTTGAACGCGAACACGTCGCCGCCTTGGACAAGCACGTGCCATTCCCCGCAGACCTTGTCGGTCCGGCTTTCCTGCCCCTTCGGCCACCACTGGGCGACGAGCGTGGCCGACCGCGTCGCGGCCGGGCCCGGCACACACTCGGCGGGCAGGGCTCCGCCGGTGAACCGCAGGATCCGCTCCGACCCCGTGGTCCGGATGACCTCCGTGACCGACGCGGCCTTGTCCGGCACCCACTCCGGCAGTCGCGCGTCCTCGTGCCGCTTGCCTTCCGCGCCGGTCGGATAGCCGACCGTCTTGACGTGACCGTTCGCTTTCTCGGTCAGTCCCTCTTTGAGACCGCATCCGGTCAGGGCGAACGTGGCCGTCGCCGCGGCCAGCGCCGCTGCCGTGATCTTCGTGTTCATACGAGCGAGTCAACCTCGCGGAAGCGTCGGCGGGATCGGACTTTCGGTCCGGCCCGGGCGGCCATCCGGCCGATCTTCACGACGGATAACCGCCAGCGCCCGCCGGCATCACACACCAGAGTGGTCGTCGTGACATCGACAACGGACGCCCTGTCCGTACTCAAAGGCATGTACGCGGCGGAAGCCGGCTACTTCGCCGCGGGCGGCCCCGGCAAGTCCTCCTTCGCACCGCTCGCACCGTTCTTCTCCCCCGATGTGGTGCTGCACCAGGCGGATGGCCTGCCATACGGCGGAATCTGGCGTGGTCACGCGGGCATGGAACAATTCTTCCTCGCCATGAGCGGCACCTGGGACGTCTTCGACATGGTGGAGCAGAGCTTCCTGGGCGAGACGAGCCCGCTGGTCGTCCTGACCCACGTGCACGTCCGGGCCAGGGCCACCGGCCGCGAACTGGACTTCCCGATCCTGCAGACGATCACCGTCGAGGACGGGCGGATCACCGAGGTGCGGCCGTTCTATTGGGACACCGCGGCGATCGCGGCGGCCTGCACGAACTACCATTCGGCGGATGACCGCCTACCACGATCTTGACGTGTTCGAGGAAGCCGCTTCCCTGCCGGAACGGCAGCAGAAGATCCTGCTGACCATCCGCGAATGGGTGGTGGAGCACGGGTACTCGCCGAGCACGCGTGAAATCGGCGAAGCGGTCGGGCTGCGGTCGACGTCCTCGGTGTCGAAGCATCTGGCCGCCTTGGAGGAGAAGGGTTTCCTCCGCCGCAGCAGCTCGATTTCCCGCCCGATCGACGTCCGCGGGTTCCTGCGCGGCACCACGTCGCGAGAATCCACAGAGGACTCCGTGCCGGTTCCCGTCGTCGGTGACATCGCGGCGGGAACGCCGATCTCGGCCGTCGAGCACGTCGACGACGTGATGACTCTTCCGCGTGAACTTACCGGGCGGGGCAACGTCTTCGGGCTGCGCGTGCGCGGTGACTCGATGATCGACGCGGCGATCTGTGACGGCGACATCGTCGTGGTGAAGCAGCAGCAGGAGGCGCACTCCGGCCAGATCGTCGCCGCGATGATCGACGAAGAGGCCACGGTCAAGGTGTATCGCCGCCGCGACGGACACGTGTACCTCGAACCGCGCAACCCCGCCTACGACGTCATCGACGGGGATCGCGCGGCCGTGCTGGGCGTCGTGGTTTCGGTCCTGCGCAGCGTCTGAGGAGTTTCTGTCGGTGGGCCGGGGTACCTTCCGGCCTATGTACGAAATCGACTTCGTCGAGTTCCCGTCCAGTTCGGCCGCGGGCTCGAGCGGCTTCTTCGAGAAGGCCTTCGGTTGGACAGCGACGGCGTACGGTCCGACGTACACCGACGTCCAGAGTGGCGGGGTGGTCTCGTTGGGCTTCCAGCAGGACACCGCGCAGCAGACCACCGCGCCACTGGTGACGATCCGCACCGCCGACCTCGCACGGGCGAGGGGTTCCGTCGAGGCCGCGGGCGGAGTCGTCACGGTCGAGCCGTTCTCGTTCCCCGGCGGGCGCCGGTTCCACTTCCGTGAGCCCGGCGGCGCCGAACTCGCGGTGTGGTCCCCGGACGCCTGACCTCAGGCGGCGAGTCCGAGCACCAGGGAGGCGGCGACGGGCGCCAGGTACATCAGCGGGAACGCGACGTGCGACGGCCAGTGCGCGCGGAGCACGGTGATGACGGCGCCGGTGAAGTAGAGCACCAGGCCGATTCCGGCCGCGACGCCGATCGCGGGCAACCACAGGCCCGCGATCAGGCCGAGCGCGCCCGCCGCTTTGGCGACGCCGAGCCAGTTCCACCAGGCATGGGGAACGCTGTAGTCGGCCAGCGGCTGCACGACCCACTTGGCGCGGAAGAAGATCGAGGCGGCCGAGAAGGCGGCCATGAACGCTCCGACGCTGGTGGCGACGACGTAAGCAGTGGACATTTCGGTTTCTCCTCGGGTTTCGGTGGTTCGTCGGGTTGACCCCGGCCGCCGAACCGATGTGACAGCACGGCGCGTGAACCACGTCACAGCCCATGACGGCAAGTTTTAGAGCAAGCGCTCTGTTATTCTCGCCGCATGGCCCGCCCCCGCGTGCACGACCTGGATCGGCTGCTCGACGCGGCCGAACGCCTCGTCGTCGACTTGGGCCCGCGCGGCGTCACCGTTCGGTCCCTCGCGGCCACCGCGGGGGTCTCCAACGGCACGATTTATCACGCCTTCGGCTCGCTCGGCGCGTTGCTGGCCCGCGTCTGGCTCCGTGCGGCGAGCGACTTCCTCGACCTCCAGACCGAGCTGGCCGACCAGGCGGGGGACACCGCCGCGGCGGTCGTGGCGGCGGCGGGCGCACCGGCCGCGTTCGCCGACCGGAGGCCGGAGGCGGCCCGGCTGCTCATCACCGTCAAGAAAGAGCACCTGCTCGGCCCGCAGATCCCCGAAGACCTCGCCGGCGACCTCCTGGCGCTCGACAAACGCCTGGTCAAGCTTCTGGTCAGGCTCGCCGACCGCCTTTGGGGCAGACGGGACGCCCAAGCCGTCGAAGTACTCACGACCTGCGTGGTCGATTTGCCGACCGCCCTGTTCCGCCGCGCGTTCACCGAGGGCGAGCCGATCTCCGAAGACTCACGTGGGAGGCTCACCGCCGCGGTCCGCGCCGTTCTCCTGCTCCCACCCCCACGAAAGGACTGACATGCCGACTCTGCGCTACGACGCCCCGGTGTTCCTGCTGGACCTCGGCGACGACGAGAACCGCTTCTCGCCGTCCTGGCTGCAAACCGTCCATTCCCTGCTGGACACCGTCGTCGCGCATCCGGATCCCGCGGTGCTGGTCACCGTCGGCTCCGGGAAGTTCTACTCGAACGGCCTCGACCTCGACTGGCTCACCAGCAACCCCGCCGACGCCGCGCGGTACGTCGGCGACGTCCACGAACTACTGGCCCGTGTGCTCACCCTCGGCGTGCACACGGTCGCCGCGGTCAACGGGCACGCCTTCGGCGCCGGGGCGATGCTCGCGATGGCGCACGACTTCCGGGTGATGCGCGCCGACCGCGGGTACTTCTGCTTCCCGGAGGCCGACATCAACATCCCGTTCACGCCGGGGATGGCGGCACTGATCCAGGGCAAGGTCACCCCCGTGGCCGCCATCGCGTCGATGACCACGGGACGCCGGTTCGGCGGCACGGACGCGCGGGACCTGGGGCTCGTGGACGCCGTCGCCGAGAAATCCGCGCTGATCGAGTACGCCGCCGACCTCGTCCGCCCGCTGGCCGGGAAGGACCGGGGCACGCTGTCCGCGATCAAGACGACGATGTTCACCCCCGCCGTCACTTCACTTCGCGCCGGTTAAGGGCACAATCATCGCTTGTGAGCGAAGATATCTTGCGCGCCGAGGACCCGGACGTCGCCGAAGCCCGTAACGGGGACGACGCGGCGTTCAACCGCCTGGTGGAACCGCTGCGCCGCGAGTTGCACGCCCACTGCTACCGCATGCTCGGCTCGACCCACGACGCCGACGACGCCCTGCAGGACGCGCTCCTGCGGGCTTGGCGGGGGCTGGAGCGCTTCGAGGGCCGCAGCTCGATGCGCACCTGGCTCTACACCGTCGCCACCCGCACCTGCCTCGACACCGCCGCCGCGCGCGGCAAGCGCGCCCTGCCGATGGACCTCGGCCCGTCGAGCGAGCGGGCCGTGCTCGAACAAGCCCCGGTGACCGAGGTCGCGTGGCTCGGCCCGTACCCCGACGGGAGCCTCGGCCGAGGCTCGGCGGGGCCCGACACCCGCTACGAGCAGCGTGAGGCCGTCGAACTGGCGTTCGTCGCGGCGCTGCAACACCTTCCGGGCAACCAGCGGGCGGCACTGCTGCTCTTCGACGTCCTCGGCTTCTCCGCCGCGGAAATCGCGTCCACGATGGACACTTCGGTCGCGGCGGTGAACAGCGCGCTGCAACGCGCGCGGGCGATCGTGGCCGAGAAGGTCCCGTCACCGAACCAGCAGCAGACGCTGCGGAAGCTCGAAGACGCGCGGATCCGCGAGATCGCCGCGGACTTCGCCTCGGCGCTCGACCGCGGCGACGCGGACGCGCTCGTGGCGTTGCTGACCGAAGACGTCACCTGGTCCATGCCGCCGCTCGCCCACTGGTACCGCGGCATCGAGGCCGTCGCCGACTTCGCCGTCGAGGTCCCGATCGGCCGGTGCCCGAGCTGGCGCAACGAGATCATCACCGCCAACGGTCAGCCCGCCGTCGCCTGCTACGTCGGCGAATCGGCCGACGTCACGCACCACGCCTGGTCGATCAACGTGCTGTCCCTCCGTGACGATCGGATCTCCGAGATCACCTCGTTCCTCGATCCGGCCCTGTTCGCACGGTTCGGCCTTCCTCCGACGAAACCCTGACCGGGGGATGCGCAAGAAGATGGTGATCGGTCTGGCGGTGGTCGTCACCATCGTCGGGGTGCTCTTCGGCGGCGCGTTCGCCTTCCAGCGCAAGCTGATCTACCTCCCCGAGGGCGATCCGCGGCTCAGTGCCGCCGACGTCCTGCCCGGCGGTCGGGACGTCACGCTCACCACCTCGGACGGGCTGAGTCTCGTGAGCTGGTACTTCCCGGTCGCTCAGGCGAAGGCGACCGTGCTCGTCGCGCCGGGCAACGCCGGGAACCAGTCGCACCGCGCACCGATGGCCCGCGCGCTGACCGCGCGCGGGCTGTCGGTGCTGCTACTGGACTATCGCGGCTACGGGGGCAATCCCGGCGATCCGTCCGAGGACGGGCTCGCGCGGGACGTCCGCGCCGCGCGGGAGTTCCTGCTGCGCGAGGCCGGAACGCCGCTGGTGTACTTCGGCGAGAGCCTCGGCTCGGCGGTCGTCACCGAACTGGCCACCGAACATCCGCCGTCCGCGCTCGTACTGCGCTCGCCGTTCGTCGACCTCGCGTCGGTCGGGCAGCGGCACTACCCGTTCCTGCCGGTCCGGTGGCTGCTGCGGGACGAATTCCCGACGCGGGACAACATCGCACGGGTAAAAGCCCCGGTCACCGTGGTCTACGGCTCCGCGGACTCGATCGTCCCGGCCGGGCAAAGCCGCGAAGTGGCGCGGGCGGCCGGCGCGAAGACGATCGAAGTTCCCGGCGCCGACCACAACGACCCGGCGTTCTCCGACGGCCCGGCGCTGATCGATGCCATCGCGGGCCGCTGACGGGCTCAGGCTCGCCGCGCGCTCCGGCGCAGTGACAAGCAGTGGCCGGGGTTGAGTTTGCGGCCGAGGCGGTCGGCCTTGGGGCGTCTTAGAACTGAGGTCATGTCGTCGTTTCTTGTCGATGGCCAGGGCGGGTTTCAGCTTGTGTCACGCCACGGCGCACGAAAGGCGACGCCCGCAGCGACTTCTGCGCGAGCGTGCTTGGACGACACGACACCCAAAGCTTGGGACCGTCCGATCAACGAACGGCGTCGGCCGAAGGTTCCGGTGCGGGGTAAGAGGGTTCGCGAAAAAGATCCACGTATCGCTCTCCCTGGGGGGTCGCATGGTCGTTTCGCTCGACCTGAGCGTCGAGCGGATGGCTGAACAGCGCACTGTCCGTGCTGTAAGTGTTAACGGCGAAACCTTTCGGAGGGGACCGCTCGTTCGCGGTCTTCGGCGAGGTCAGGGATGATTTCCACCCGCCTCGCGCAGGATCGGCGTCACGCCGAGAGGGCGCCGCCACCCGCAATGATACACGCCCCGGGGCCGAAACCCCAGGGCGCCGCCGCCGATCAGCCGAAGTCGCCGCCGATCAGCCGAAGTCCGGTGCCGGCGCCGTCACGTTGAGCGCCGCGACGACGGTTTCCTCCTCGTAGGCGAAATGTGTTTCGAGCCTGCCCGCGAGCGCCTCGAAGTCGTCACGCAAGCGGACCGGGTCACTCTCGCCGTGGACGTACCCCTCGACGAGTGCGCGGATCCGCTTCTGCGACTCCGCGACGACGGCGTGCTCCTCTCCCAGCTTCGTCAAAGCCGGGGCGAGCGCGGGAAACCGTTGGGCCAGCATCGGAAACGCTCCCATGTCCTCGCCGGAATGATGTTTGGTCAGTGCCTCGCAGAACGAAACACAGTGCGCCCGCAGGGAATTCTCCATGACCAGCGAATCCGCGCGCCCTGCCACGATGTCGTCGACCCCGGCGCGCAACGTCTTGAGTTCCTCGCGCAGCCACTCGTGGACCTCCACCAGGAAGTCCCCCATCCCCCGCACCCGGTCGTCGATCCGATGCAAGATCACGACGGGCAGCACCCGCGTCGTTTTCGCCTGGTACTCGGCGAATCCCGGCTCCTCGGCGACGATCTTCTCGAACAGCACGTCACGTTCCGCCGACGGCGGAACGGCCGCGATCGCCTCGTAGCTCTCGGTTCCCGTCTCGATCGTGACACGCTGGTCGTGCCGGATGTTGTGATACCACCCCGGATGCTTCGGCGCTCCCATGTTCGAAGCGACGACGACGGTCTTGCCGTCGATTTCGAGGTACCCCAACGGATTCGTACGCCGCTTGCCGCTCTTGGCGCCGGTGGTGGTGAGCAGGATGAGCTCCCACCCCTCGAACATGCCGCCGAGTTTTCCCTTGTTCTGCCTGAATTCCTCGATCACCTGGTCGTTGAAGCCGGTCAACGCGATCCTTTCCCATCGAAGTGTCGACAGGAGGGCGCGGAACCACCACCGAAAGAAGAGCACACGAACCTGGATACGCCCGGTTTCGGGCGCATCGCATGGAGGCGTCATCCCACGACGCGGGGATGACTGAATACGAGAGACGGGGTGTGCCGATCTCTGGTGGCTGAGTAGCCGCTACCTCCATGCGTAGGCCCATACGGGGCTCGGCGACGACGTTAGCACAAGGCCGGCTTCTCGTGCACCTGCCTGCTGCCACGGCAGAACTGAACCATCTTTCGTAAGTGCCCGTGTTCGAGTCATTCAACGTTGTGGGCGTTGATCAGCGAGCCCTCCAGCGGGAAGCAGGCTGAGAGCTGTGTGGAAGTAGGGACAATCAACGTCCCTATTTCCACACAGCCCCAGGCAGATCTTCGGCCAACGGCACGGGCAGGCCCAGCACGTCCGGCGCGCACCGGCGAGGAGGACGCGATACTCGACCTTCTCGCCGAAGCCGCGGCCTGGCTGGCCGGACGCGGAATCCGCCAATGGCCGCGACGTTTTCCGCGAGAACAAATTCTCCGACAGATCGAAAGAGGTGAAGTATTGCTGATCATCCGGCGCGGCGAGCCGATAGCGACCTGTGTGATCGTCGAAGCGGAACCGGATCTTTGAGTGAAGCCACGGAACCCGCCTATTATCTGGGCCGCCTCGCGGTGGCACGGGAGGCGGCCGGAGCCGGGCTCGGGATCCGGGTCATCGACTGGGTCGGCTCGAAAGGCGCGGCACAGGGCAAGGCGTTCGTCCGGGTGGCGACCACGAGCACCAACCCGGCCTTACGTGAGTTCTACGAGCGCGCGGGCTTCGAGCACGTGGCGGACCCGCCGACGGCCAAGTGGCCGACCAGTCTCTACCAGCGGAGGGCCGGGTGATCACGGGGCCAGGCCGAGGACTTCCGGCCGCACGGCGTACTTCCGCCAGTACCGTCCGGGCTCCGGGACCAGCCGTCGTCGTTCCAGATCCAGCAATCCGGAAAGGCTCTCCACCTCGGCCACCACGGCGCCTTCGGGTGTCACGAATTCCTGGGCGACCCGTGACACTTTGCCCGGCTCCCAGGTGAACCGGGTCAGGACGTCGATCCGCGCGCGGGCACGAAGCTCACGGCGGAACCGGACCGTCGTTTCGAGGTTGACCGGGCCGAGGTTCTCGGCCTTGAGCGCCAGCGGATCCACTCCGGCCGCCCACACGCATTCCCAGCGCGCGTGATCGGCGTACGCGAGGTAGGCGGGGCCGCGTACGTGACCATTGATGTCGAGATCGTCCGTGCGGACGTCGATGGTGATGCGGAAGGGTTCGAGCACTTCCCGATCTTCGCCTCGGCAGGCCGCCTCAGTCTGGAACGTTTCGGCCAGCCCAGGACCGCACGAGCGCGCCGGGCGAGGCGCCCGACAGCCGGCGGCACTCCCGTCCGAGATGGGATTGATCCGCGTAACCCACATCGGCGGCGACGTCGGCGAGCGACGCATGGTCCCGCGCCACGGCCTCGACCCGCTTGAGGAACCGGTGGAACCGCAGCACCCGCTGCAGCTCCTTGGGACCGACGCCGACGTCGTGCCGCACGTGCCGTCGAAGGCCGCGCTCGCTCACACCCAACTCCGCCGCCACCCGGTCGGTGCGAGCGCCGGGCGAACGCAACGCGCGAGCGGCCGCGATCGAGAGCCCGTCCAGCTCGACGTCCCGGATCCGGTCGGCGACCAGTGCCTCCAGCACAGAACGCGCCTCGCCAGGCGTCACGCACGCGGCCAGCCTGGATTCCGCGCGACGGGCCCTCGCGTCCCACAGTTCACGCAACGGGGTGGCGTCCGCCGTCAGCTCCGTCATCGGCAGTCCCAGCACCGCGCCACCGGCACCGCACCGCAGGCGGAGCCCGACGGTCCAGTCCGCCGACGGCAGCTCATGCCGCAGCACACCGCGCACCGTGGTGACCGCGGCGAGCCCTCGTCCGTCCCAGACGAGGTCCACACAGCCGTCCGGGAACACCCTCAGCGGACGGCTGCGGCCCACCAAGCCCGTCCACGCAGTCTCGACCACACCTGCCACCGCCGCGGCAGGCTTGCTTTCGCGATACACCGAACGGCCCGAACGGCGACGCAGCGGAACACCCACGCCCGGCAGTATGCCCCCACCCACCGACAAGATGCGCGCCACTTGATCTTGCTGAAGACTGCCAGCGTGCTGCGGCCGATACTCGACCCGTCCCCCGCCGAGTGGATCTCCTCCAGGCTCGGTGGGACGTTCGGCGCGACCTGCCGCACGGTCCCACACGGCTACGCCGCCTACGCCCGGCTCTGCCACCCTGCCGAACGCGACCGCGGCGGCTGGGCCACCTGGAGCGAAGCCGCGGCCGAGACTGGACGGCGTGCCCACGGCGCCATGCAGTGGCACGCGTTGGCGGGCTCCCCGGATCCGGTGAACCCCACCGGCTCGCTCTGGCGGGGCTCCCCGCCAGGTCGAGGCACTCTGCCCGCGCACAGTCTCACCGCTCTGCTGGGCGTCCTCGGCGACCATACGTCCACTTCGGACACCTGGTTCTGCCTTTGGGAAGGCTACGACTGGGCCGACGAGGCGACGTTGTCCCGAGAGCACCTCGACGCGCCACGCCTGCGGCATCCCGGCCGCGACTACCTGATGTTCGCCGGGCCGCTGGCCTCGGCGACGGAACTCGGCTGGCGGCCACGGCCGAACTGGTTCGAGGCGCAGTCCCCCAACCTGTTCTGGCCGGACGACCGCGCGTGGTGCGTGGCCACCGAGATCGACTTCGACTCGACCCTCGTCGCCGGTGAGGAGGCCTTGATCGACGCGCTCGTCAAGGCGCCCGGACTGGAGGCCTGGCGGATCGAACCCGACACCTCACTGGCCGCCGACGGGGACCGGATCAATCACATTCCGTGACCATGGGGCCGTAACCCGGAAGGCCCTGCGACGTGATGAACGGGACTTTTATTGCAAATCTGCAATAAAAGTCCCGTTCATCACACGGCTGGACCGCGTGTGGCGACGGTCAGTGCTCTTCGATCGCGTCGACCTTCGCCGGGTAGAACGCCAAGTGGTCCTTGATCTCGGCGACCGCGTCGTGCGGCGCCTCATAGGTCCACACGGCGTTCTCGGCGACGCCGTCACCGGTACGGATGCTGTAGTAGGACGCATCGCCCTTGAACGGGCAGTACGTCGAGTGTTCCGTCCGCTCCAGCACGCCGAAGTCGACGTCGGCACGGGGGATGTACTGCGCCGGCGGGTAGTTCGCCTCCTGCAGCGTGAGCGCGTTCGCGCTGTCCGCCACGACCTTCCCACCGACCGTGACGACCACGCGCGCCTTGTTCGGCGCCACCGTGATCGGGTGGTCCGCGCTCGGCTTCAGCACCTTCTTGTCAGGCATGGATCAGCTCCCTCGGGGGTTTCCGATACCAGGGACAGCAATCAAACCGGCCGGGATATTCCGTCAGGGCAGTGGCACATCGGGTTCGGCAGCTTCACCGGGAACTCAGCGTAACCGCCTTCGAGGTCGCTGAACCGGTCGCCGAAGTCGGCCACGATGGTCGCGCCGGTCGAGGCGATGTGCTTCCGCGTGCCCGCCTTGTCCTGGACGGCAGATAGCCCGGCGCGGTGGTCTTCGGCTTGAAGAACGCCCCGGCCGGCGCCGGTAAGCCCTCCTTCGCGAGGTTCTCGAGCGACCGCGGCACTGGAACCTGGCGTTCGGTGTCGGAGACGAAGCGGCTGTTGTCCGAGTGCCGGTGCATGCCGTCGAGTTTGACTGGCCGATAGCGGTGGGCTCGTGGCCAAGCCGCCAGTCGGCGTCGTCCTGATTCCTCACGTCAGCTGTGCGCGGCACAGGAACGCTACTCCAGAACGGCCGATTCTGGTCAGTACCAAGGTCGCTTCTTCGCCGCCGCGCGGTTTCAGCTTGCGCCGCAACGCATCCGGGTCGATATCGAGTCCGCGGACAAGGATCTCCAGCCGGCCGATATCGTGCTTTCTCAGCAATACGCGCAGGTTCTTCTCGCTGTACGGTCCGTGCTCGAACACCCGGAACGCCCGGATTCCCAGCGGCGGAACGTCTCCGGTCAGATACGCGATGCGCTCGTCGAGCTGCCACAAGCCGTGCCGCGCCGCGTAATGCCGCACGAGTCCCGCCCGGACGACGGCGCCGTCGGGGTCGATGATCCATTCACCCGGTTCACGCGCGGGGATCTCGTCGGGATCGGCGTCGGTGACCGTCCACTGTGCACCGTCCGAACGCAACACCGTCGCGCGCCGGGACACGGTGGAGCCCACGCCGCGCCACAGGCACGCCTCGCGGACCTGACCGTCGAGCGAAACGAGCTCGACCTCGTCCGCCCAGGGCGCGATGGAGAAGTCGAGGCCTGGCGCGCATTTGACCGACAAGTCGCGTCCCGCGTACGCCTCGACGAGGCCGTCCAGCGGCGGGAAGAAATCGGTAGGTTTCCACGCTCGGCGTCCGGCCGAATCGCGGCGGGCCGGATCGGCGACGACCACCGAGGAACGGCTGACCGGCCGCAACGCGTCCGCACGCAGTAACCCCGGCGAAACACCGGCCTCACCGGAATTGTGCCGGGCCATCGCCAGCCGGACCTCGTCCAGATCGGACCCCATCGCCCGGCGCGCGACCCTGGCGATCTCGACCAGGTCCGCGCCGACTGAACAGGTCACGTCGTGGACGTCACGGTCGGCCAGCCGCGAGGCCCGATGCCGGGCGACCGCGGTCGCGCTGGCCTGCTGGAGTGCGTCGCCGGTGAACAGCCACGACCCCGCGAAGTCCAGCTTGGACGACGACTTCCGCCGCAGCACCACCGTTTCCAGTACCGCCGCCGCGTGGTCCGGGGCGATCCGGCGGACGGCGGCGACGTCGGCGATGCGGGTCTTGTCGGTCAGCGGCAGGGACGAGCACTCGGCGATCGCCGCGCTTCCCGCGCCGGAGCGCAGGAAGGCGACGTCGTCGAGGGTGAACTGATACGGCAACCTACGATCGCTTGGTGCCGGTGATCATCACGTTGTAGAACAGTTCGCGCGGCAGCACCTTGGCGAGCAGCTTCTTGTCCAAAGCGGACAGTCGCAGCCAGAGCCGGTACGCGAACAGGCGCCAGCGCAGGGTCAGCTTCTCCTGCGGTACGGCGGCTTCGAAGGTCCGGATCGGCCAGCCCGCGAGCGCGGCGGCGAACTCCTCGGTGACCGCGCGGACATCTTGCGCGCCCGCGCCACGGGCCATCGACTCGAGGTCCGCCGGATCGAACGTGTGGATGTCGACCACGGCCTCCAGCGCGGCCGCACGGGAGGACTCGTCGAGTTCCTCCTGCGGACGACGCCAGCCGTTCAGCGCCGGGAGCTTCGTCAGATTCGTGGTGAGGTACCAGGTGATCTGGCCGAGCTTGCGCGCGTAGAAGTCTCCGACCTTCGTCGGCTCGCCCGCGAACACGAACCGGCCACCCGGCTTCAGCACCCGCAGCACCTCGGCGAACGCCGCGCGGACGTCCGGGATGTGGTGCAGCACCGCGTGTCCGACGACGAGATCGAAACTGTTGTCCTCGTAGGGGATCCGCTCCGCGTCGGCGACCCGGCCGTCGACGTCGAGGCCGAGGTTCTCGGCGTTGCGCAGCGCGACCTGGACCATGCCCGGCGAGAGGTCGGTGACCGACCCCTTCTTGATCACGCCGCCCTGCATCAGGTTCAGCAGGAAGAAACCGGTGCCACTGCCCAGTTCCATCGCGGTCGGGTACGGCTGGCTGTCTTCACCGACGGCCGTGTTGAACACGTCGGTCGCGTAGGAGATGCAGCGCTCGTCGTAGGAGATGGACCACTTCTCGTCGTAGGTCCCGGCTTCCCAGTCGTGGTAGAGCACGTTGGCGAGCTTGGGATCGCCGAAGGCGGCTTTGACCTCTTCGGCGGTGGCGTGCGGGTTCGGCGCCGGATCGTTCACCTGGGTCATCGTGCTTACTTCCCCTCGAAGGCGGCCTTGCCAGGGCCGTTTTCGATGAACGACTTCATGCCGTTGCGCTGGTCTTCGGTCGCCCACAGCGCGGCGAAGAGGTGTGATTCGAGCTTGAGGCCGCTCGCGAGGTCGGTGTCGAGACCGCCGTCGATCGCGGCCTTCGCGGCGCGAAGCGCCACTGCCGGGCCGTTCGCGAACTGCGAGGCCCACTTGTGCGCGGCGGCGTAGACGTCGTCCGGCCCGACGACCTCGTCGAGGATGCCCAGCGCCAGCGCCTCTTCGGCCTTCACGAAGCGGCCGGTGAACACGAGGTCTTTGGTTTTGCTCGGGCCGATGAGCCGCGCGAGGCGCTGCGTGCCACCGGCGCCGGGGATGACGCCGAGCTGGATCTCCGGCTGGCCGACCTTGACGTTGTCGCCGGCGATCCGGCGGTCTGCGGTCAGCGCGAGTTCGAGGCCGCCACCCAGCGCGTAGCCGGTGATGGCCGCGACGACCGGCTTCGGGATGTTCGCGATGGTGGCCAGCGACGCCGTCAGCGCCGCGCCGAACTTCGCGATCTCGGGGTAGGTGCGCTCGGCCATCTCCTTGATGTCCGCGCCGCCCGCGAAGGTTTTCTCGCCGCCGTAGAGGATCACGGCGCGTACGTCGTCGCGCTCGGAGGCCTCACGCGCCGCCTCGGCGAGCTCGGCCTGCACCTGGTTGTTCAGTGCGTTGACCGGCGGGCGGTCCAGCCGGATCGTGCCGACTCCACCTTCGACCTCCAGGCTTACGAACTCTCCCACGCCGTCCTCCTTAACCGTCCAAGACAGATTGCAGGCTACCGGTCAGTACGACCTGTCAACGCCGTCGGGCGAAGTAGCGATCACCGGACCGTTCGAGCAGGAGGTCCTGGTCGAACGTCTTGGACAGGTTGTCGCTGGTCACGACGTCGTCGACGAGTCCGGAAGCGACCGCGCGGCCGTCGCGCAGCAGCAGCGCGTGGGTGAATCCCGGCGGGATTTCTTCCACGTGATGGGTGACGAGCACCATGGCCGGGGCCTCCGGGTCGAGGGCCAGCTCGGACAGGCGCGCGACCAGGTCCTCACGGCCGCCGAGGTCGAGTCCGGCGGCGGGCTCGTCGAGCAGCAGCATCTCAGGGTCGGTCATCAGCGAACGCGCGATCAGCGTCCGCTTGCGCTCGCCCTCCGACAGCGTGCCGAAAGTGCGCTCGGCCAGATGCGGGATGCCCAGCGCGGTCAGCAGTTCGCGGGCGCGGTCGGTGTCGAGACTGTCGTATTCCTCACGCCAGCGGCCGACGACGGCGTACCCGGCGCTCACCACGACGTCGACGACGCGCTCCTCGCCCGGCACCCGCTGGGCGATCGCGGCCGAGGTGAACCCGATCCGCGGGCGCAGCTCGAAGATGTTGACCTTGCCGATCCGGTCGCCGAGCAGGTCGACCGTTCCCGAGGTCGGGTGAAGTTCGGCCGCGGCCAGCCGGAGCAGGGTGGTCTTGCCCGCGCCGTTCGGGCCGAGCACCACCCAGCGCTCGTCCAGTTCCACGGTCCAGTCGAGGTCGGCGAGGAGGTCGTTGCCTGTTCGGCGGACCCCGACACCGGTCATCCTCACCACGAGGTCGTCAAGTTCGCTGGGCTGGATCGGCTCGCTCACGCGCCCATTGTGTCCGCACAGGCGCGCGCGTGTGCACCGGGCCGCCGGTCAGGGGAAAGCGGCTGGTCCAGGGAATGGGACGGAGCTGTCCGGAACAACCACGGCCGCCGGACCTGTGGCACGATCGAAGGCGTGATCAGGTCCGTGCCCGCCGCCTTCCCCGTCATCGGGGGCTCTTTCTGGCGCCGCCGGACCATCGACCTGCTCCTCGTCGCCTCGTGCGGGTGTACCACCGCGCGACACGGCTGAGTCCCACTCTTCCGACGGCACACGAGTCCCGTGTGCCGTGGCACCCGTGTCGCGCCGCGTTCGGCCCCGCTTCCGAGCCCGCGAAACCACGAGGAGCCTCACGGTGACCACCTCCATCTCCCCCCGCCAAGACTTCGAGATCCACCCTCAGCTGATCGACCCGCTGCTCCCGGAACTGCTGCGCCCCGAGCGCCTGCTCTGGACGCCAAGGGAACTGGCCGAGCTGACCTCCACCGTCACCACGGAACTCACCACGGGCCTGCGCGGCCTGCTGCGCTTCGACGAGGACCACCGCTGGTGGGCGCGGCTCGCGCTGACCGACGGCGTCGAACTGTGGCTGCTGTCCTGGCTGCCCGGCCAGCAGACCAAACCGCACGACCACGGCGGCGCGTCCGGCTCGTTCACCGTGCTGCAGGGCGAACTCGGTGAGGAGTACCGCTACCCCGGCGGCCCGATCCGGCGCCGCACGCACGTCGCGGGTGAGGGCATCGGCTTCGGAGCGGGGCGCGCGCACCAGATGACCGGAATCGGCACCGAGCCCGCGGCCAGCGTCCACGCCTACTCGCCGCCGCTGGTCGCGACCCGTGAATACGTCACGCTCGCCGACGTTCCCGCCGAGATCCCCTCGCTGGCCCCGATACTGGGCCGATGAGCGAGCGTGCGAGCGAGTCAAACAACACAGTGTGCCCGCTCATGCTACGCAAAGTGACCCGTTACGAGGAGCAGGCATGAGCGCGATCGACGACCTGCTGGCCGCCGCCCGGTCCGGACTGGACCGGGCGGAACCAGGGCAGGCACAACGGCTGCACCGCGACGGCGCCCTGATCGTGGACATCCGCCCGCACGTCAACCGGCTCGAAGAGGGCGAGATCCCCGGCTCGGTGGTCGTCGAGCGGATCCACCTCGAATGGCGGCTGGCGCCGGACAGCGAATGGCGGCTGCCGGAGGTGAAACCGGACTCGACGGTGATCGTGGTGTGCAACGAGGGGTACTCGTCGAGCCTGGCGGCCGCCGACCTGCAGCGGCTCGGGCTGCCGGGTGCGACCGACCTCGAAGGCGGGTTCCGCGCGTGGCGCTCGGCCGGCCTCCCGATCCGGGAGGGCGGCACCCCCGCCGTTCCTTGACGCCCTACCGGCGGACCGTCAACCGGGCGATCGAGTCCGGCGTGAGCGGAAGCGCCGCGTGGATCCCGGCGCCTGGCACCGGACTGGGGTTGACGAGGACGCCGGTCGCCACGCCACGCCTGGCGGCCGCGAGTACGACCTCGCGGCCGGTCCGGTGACGGACCCGGATCCAGCGGGCGCCGGTGGCCGCGCGGTACTCGGCGAGCAGGCGCTCGTCGGTGAAGACGCAGAACCAGTCGCCCCGCCCGCCGACGCGGGCCGGGAGCGGCGCCCCCGCTTCGTCCGCCGGACCCCACACCGTGCCGTCGAGGAACATCCGCATCACCGTCGGCTCGGGGCCGCGGGCGGGCTCGTCCCGTTCCGGCCGGACGTTCCCGGCGATCCACCCCGAAGCGAGCCTGAAGTCTTCACCGGTCAGGTCCTCCTGGAAACCGTCCAGGCTGTTCTTGACGCTCCCCAGGAAGTCGTAGAACCGCCGGGTGCAGGTGCGCTCGGAAACCGCCACCCGGCCGCGGCCGACCATGGTCCTGATCCGGCCGACCATGCCCGCCCCGCCGTCGACCGGATCCACGCCGAGGTTGTAGGCGGTCCAGACGATTTCGGGTACGAGAGGATCGGCGAAGCGTTCGAGGACGCGGTTCAGCCGCAAAAGGACGATCTCCCGCACCCTGCCGGGCTCGGCGTCGTCGGCGACTCCCCAGATGGCCCGCAGCTCCGGACCCAGCGCCTGGCCGAGGCCGGTCTGCCGGATCCCGGCGCGGGCATGGACGTGGTGCAGCCGATCCTTGGCCCTGCGCGACATTCTCGTTTCCTTCGCCGAGGCCACCATTCCTCCGTCATTCGGGATCGGCCCGGCAAAGTCTATTTCACCTGCGTGTTCATCATTGTTCGGCAGAAATCGAAGATCGAGGATTTCCTTTGTTCACTACCGGCTTGACAAGCAAATAAGCAGGCGCGCGGAGCTGAAGGGGACTTTCCCCGCGTCCCACGCGGCGAAGGGCGCTTTCACCGCGTCGCATGCGGGGAAAGTCCCCTTCAGCTCAGGCCAGGACCACTCGCGCGAGTTCCGCCGGAGTGGCGAGCAGACGGTGTTTCGGCAGTACGCGGACGGTGTAACCGATCGAACCCGGATGCGGCAGCTTCAGCCGCGCGGCGAACGCGCCGATCCCGTCGCCGGACATCGGTACGGTGACGGGCTCGCTCAACTCGTCCCCGTCGCCGACCTTCCCGACGACGGCCTGAACGTCCACTTCGGACGGTTCGAGGCCGGCGAGGTCGATCCGCGCCCGGATGGTCACCTCGGTACCGGTGACCATCGGCGCGGCGTCCTCGACGAGCAGTTCGGTGTCGAAGATCCGCACCCGCGGCCAGGAAACGTCCAGTTTGGTCCGGTAGTCGGCCAGCGAAAGCGCGCCGCGGTACCCGTCGCCCGTCGCCTCCGCGACCATCCGCGAGGCGGGCAGATAGCCGGACTCGACGTACTCCCGCACCATGCGCGAAGCCTGCACGCGCGGCCCGAGGGTCTCCAGCGTGTGCCACACCATCGACAGCCAGCCACCGGGTACACCGCCGGCGTCGCGGTCGTAGAACAGTGGCGCGATCTGGTGGCCCAGCAGGTCGTAGAGCGCCGCGGCCTCCAGTTCGTCACGGCGCAGCGGGTCGGTGACGCCGTCCGCGGTCGGGATCGCCCAGCCGTTGCTCCCGTCGTAGCACTCGTCCCACCAGCCGTCGCGGATGGACAGGTTGAGGCCGCCGTTGAGCGCGGACTTCATCCCCGACGTCCCGCAGGCCTCCAGCTGCCGCACCGGCGTGTTCAGCCACACGTCGCAACCGCGGTAGAGGTAGCGCGCCATGGACATGTCGTAGTCCGGCAGGAAGACGATCCGGCGCCGGACCTCGGGATCGTCGACGAACCGGACGATCTGCTGGATCAGCTGTTTGCCGCCGTCGTCGGCCGGATGCGACTTGCCCGCGACGACGAGCTGGATCGGGCGCCGCTCGTCCAGCAGCAGCGCGCGCAGACGCTCCGGGTCGCGCAGCATCAGCGTCAGCCGTTTGTACGTCGGCACGCGGCGCGCGAAGCCGACGGTCAGCACGTCCGGGTCGAAGACCGTGTCGGTCCATCCGAGTTCGAGCGCGGACGCGCCACGCTGCATCCACGCGGCCCGCACCCGACGCCGCACCTCGGCGACCAGCTTCTCGCGCAGTTCCCGGCGCAGTGCCCACAGCTGCTCGTCGCTGACGCCGTCCCGCAACGGCTTGCCCTGGGCGCTGTCGAGGCCCAGTTCCTCGTGGTTGCGCCCGAGCAGGGCGCTCAGTTCGCGCGCCACCCAGGTCGGCCCGTGGACGCCGTTGGTGACCGACGAGACGGGCACTTCGTCGAAGTCGAACCCTGGCCACAGCCGGGAGAACATCCGCCGTGACACGCGGCCGTGCAACGCCGAGACGCCGTTCGCGCGCTGCGCGAGCCGCAGTCCCATATGCGCCATGTTGAACAGGCCCGGGTTGTCCTCGGCGCCGAGCGCGAGCACACGGCGCGGGTCGACGTCCGGGACCAGCCTGCCGTCGGTGAAGTACCGCTGAACGAGGTCGACGGGGAACCGGTCGATCCCGGCACTGACCGGCGTGTGCGTGGTGAACACGGTCCCGGCGCGGACGGCGGGCAGCGCCTCGTCGAAGGCCAGCCCGTCGGCCTGGATGATCTCGCGGGCGCGTTCCAGCCCGAGGAATCCGGCGTGGCCCTCGTTGGTGTGGAACACCTTCGGCTGCGGATGCCCGGTCAGCTCGCAGTAGCGCCGCACCGCGCGGAAGCCACCGATCCCGGACAGGATCTCCTGCCGGATGCGATGGTCGGCGTCACCGCCGTAGAGCCTGTCGGTGACGGCGCGCAGGTCCTCGTCGTTGACCTCGGTATCGGTGTCCAGCAGCAACAACGGGATCCGGCCGACGCGGGCCTTCCAGATCTGCGCGTGCAGCGTGCGCCCCGCGGGCATCGCGACGTCGACCAGCACCGGCTCGCCGCCGTCGGTCAGCAGTTCCAGCGGGAAGGCGTTGGGGTCGATCACCGGGTAGTGCTCGACCTGCCAGCCGTCGAGCGAAAGCGCCTGCCGGAAGTACCCGGCGCGGTAGAGCAGCCCGACGCCGACCATCGGCACGCCGAGATCCGACGCCGCCTTGAGGTGGTCCCCGGCGAGCACCCCGAGACCGCCGGAGTAGTTCGGCAGCGCCTCGGTGACGCCGAACTCCATCGAGAAGTACGCGACGGCCGGCGGGAGGTCGGTGTCGTCTTGCTTCTGGTACCAGCGCGGCTCGGCGAGGTAGCGGTCCAGATCGGCGACCGCCTCGCGCGCGTGGGCGAGGAAGGCGTCGTCGACGGCCAGTTCGTCGAGCCGGGCCGGGGACAGGGCGGTGAGCATCCGCAGTGGGTCGCGGACGCGGTTGAAGAGCTCCGCGTCCATCGACGCGAACAGGTCGCGGGTGGGCGGATGCCAGGTCCAGCGCAGATTCGTGGCGAGGTCACCGAGGCCGGAGAGCGACTCCGGCAGGCTCGCGCGGACGGTGAACCGGCGGACAGCTCTCATGAAGAGCGACCATATCGCCCACGGTCCAGCCCCGCTCAAGACCCACTTCGGGGATTACCTGAACGCGGGCCATATGCGCTGGGTAGGGTCCCTGCTTGCCGGTGTACGCGGCCCGGTCGGGGCCCTGACGACAAGCGAGTGAACATGATCCAAGGGGGAGATCGGGGCCTGCGCCGCCCGGCTCTGATCGCGATCGTGGTGGCGCTGGCCCTCGGGCTCAGCGCTTGCGGCGACAAGGGAAGCTCGGGGACCGGCAAGGACGGCAGCCAGCCGGGCGCCGGTGACATCGCCGGCCTGCCGGTCACGCATTTCGAGAGCGGGCTGAAGCCGGACGCGCCCAAACCGGACCTGCAGGTCCGCAACGAGGACGGCTCCGAAGACGACCAGCTCGCCATCGCCGCGATCGCCGACGCGCAGGCCTACTGGACCGAGGTCATGCCGCGCGACTTCGGCCAGCCGTACGAGCCGCTGAAGGCGCTGCTGTCCTACAGCGCGAAGACCGACAACGAAGAGACCGAATGCGGGAGCGTCAAGAAGCTCGTCAACGCGTTCTACTGCCCGCCGGGTGACCTGGTGGCGTGGGACCGCGGCGTGCTGCTCCCGATGCTGCGCGAACGGTTCGGGAAGATGGCGGGCGCGGTCGTGCTCGCGCACGAACTCGGGCACGCCGTGCAGTACCGGCTCGGCGAGAAGGCCAGCATCAAGAAGAACACCCCGTCGATCGTCAAGGAGCAGCAGGCCGACTGCTTCGCGGGCGGCTACTTCCGCTGGGTCGCCGAGGACAAGAGCAAGTTCTACCGCGTCTCCACGTCCGAGGGCCTCAACCAGGTCATGGCTTCGCTGTTCCTGATCCGCGACCAGGCGGGCACCAGCGCGACCAAACAGGGCGCGCACGGCACGGCGTTCGACCGCACGTACGCGTTCCAGGTCGGGTTCGAGAAGGGCCCGAAGGAATGCGCGACGATGAACGAGGAGAACATCAAGGCACGCATCACCGAGCGCCCGTTCGACAAGGGTGACAAGGGCAAGGGCGACGAGAAGCTCGACGCCGAGATCATCGGGATCCTGAAGAAGAGCCTCGACGACGCCTTCAAGGGCGCCGGCGTCCCCGGCCCGGAGATCACTGAAGACGGCAACGGCAGCTGCTCCGGCGGCCCCAGCACCCCGCCCGCGTCGTACTGCCCGTCGAACAACACCGTCAGCATCGACATGGCGAAGCTGCGCGAACTCGCCCAGCCGGTCGACCAGGAAGCCGAATGGAAGAGCGGGCACAGCGAGGGCAAGGGCGACTTCGCCGCGTTCTCGGAAATCGCGTCCCGCTACGCGATGGGCATCCAGAAGGGTGTCGGCGCGTCGATCGACAACGCGAACGCGGGACTGCGCACCGCGTGCCTGGTCGGCGCGTGGGCGAAGGCCAGCTCGGTGCCCGGCGCGACGCTGCGGCTTTCCGCCGGTGACCTCGACGAGGCCATCTCGGATCTGCTGAGCCCGGAGAGCCTGGTGTCGGCCGACGTCAACGGCAAGCGGGTGGAAAACGGTTTCGAGCGGATCGAGGCGCTGCGGAAGGGCTACCTGGAGAGCTCCGCGGTGTGCTCGACGCAGTACGGCTGATCGGTCCGGTCACGCCTCCCTGAAGTGTGATGAACGGGACTTTCAGTGCGAAATTCGCACTGAAAGTCCCGTTCATCACGTCCGGGGGTTGCGAAGGTGCCCGAAGTCAGGGCAGAGCGCCCAACGCCGTGAAGGCCTCCTTCCCTACCTTCAAGAAGGTCAGGCCCCGGCAAAGTTGTAGAGCCGCTGGTCAGCGCTGTTGAGTGGGAAAGGCATGTCCCCGAACCTCTGTCGATCAAGCTCCGCAACCGGTATGACCCCGCGACGATGCAGGAATGGGGACACTCGACGTCCCCATTCCTTCATCGTCAAGGTAGGGCAAGAGGCCTTCACGGCGTTCTGGCTCAAGGTCGGACGAAACCTCAGTAAAGCGCGCTCGCCAGATCCCGTCGCGCCTTCATGACCCGCTCGTCCGCGGAATCGAACAGGTCGAACAGCGCCACCAGGTGCTCGCGCACCTTGTTGCGGTCGTCGCCCGCGGTACGCCGCACGGCCGCGATCAGCCGCGCGAAGCCCGCTTCGGGCTGCTGTCCGGCGACTTCGAGGTCGGCCGCGGCGAGCTGGGCGTCGAGGTCGGCCGGGTCGGCGTCGGCCTTCGTGATCGCGTCCGGGCCCGCGGCCTCGGCACGTGCGGTGAACTTGACCTGCGCGAGCGCGGTCTTGGCCTCCTCGTTCGACGGCTCGACGTCGAGGATCCGCTCGTAGGCCGCCTGCGCCTCGGCGAAGTCACCGCGTTCGAAGGCCTCCTCGGCCTCGGTGAACCGCGTGTCCTCCGGCACCTCGACGCCGCCGCCGTCCTCCTCGGCCGCCTTGATGCCGGGCAGCCGGTCACGCAGCGCGTCGAGCAGCGAACCGAGCCACTTGCGGATCTCGGGTTCGGGCAGCGCGCCCGAGAACGCGTCGACCGGCTGGCCGCCGCCGATGGCGATGACCGTCGGGATCGACTGCGCGCCGAAGAGCTGCGCGATACGCGGGTTGGCGTCGACGTCCACCTTCGCGAGCACCCAGGCACCGCCGGACTCGGCGGCGAGGCGTTCCAGTACCGGGCTGAGCTGCTTGCACGGCCCGCACCATTCGGCCCACAGGTCGACGACCACCAGCTGCTGCAGGGATCGCTCGACGACCTCGGCCTGGAAGGTCGCTTCGGTGACTTCGATCACGGCACCGCCCGCGGCCGGGGCGGGACCGGGCCCGGCTCCGTCCGCCGGGGGCCGCGGTGGCGCCGGGGGCTGTTTCTGGGGCGCTTCGGCACGCGCCTTGAGCGCGGAAAGGTCGACCGCGCCGGAAAGCGCGGCGGACATCGCCGCTGTCTTCGCTGCTGATCCGCGTGGGTGTGTCACGGTTCCATCCTGGCACGCATCCCTGAGCGTTTCACCGCATGCCCCCGCCTGCCGCTTGGCAGGACGGGTCCGTTCCGGCAGGCTCCTCCCCGAAGGGGGTGATCGACATTCCGACACGCAGGACGGCCACCGTGGCCGTCGCGATCGCCATGGCCGTCACCTGGGTGAGCGTCATCACCGTGCTGATCGGCCATCAGCCCGATCCCGGTGTCGGCACGCCGGGGCAGCTCAGGGAGGACCTCACCGTCGCGCTCAACCGGCACGACGCCGAGGCCCTCTCCGAGCTCATCGACTACCCGCCCGCGTCGGCGGACGACTTCGCGAAGTCCTACGTCGAAGCGCTGGCGGGCCGCGGCGCCCACGACGTCACGGTGCGATTCACGCCGGACGACCTGTCGCCGACTTCGGCGACCGTCAGCGGGAAACTGGCCGACGGCCGCGCGTTCGACTACGCGGTGGCCGTCGCGGTGAAGGACGAGCTGTGGATGGTCTCCTTGACCCCACCGCTCCCCTGAGCTAGCCGCCCAGGTGCTTCTCGACGCGCTCCACCTTCGCGGTCAGCTGGCCTTCGTAGCCCGGCCGGATGTCGGCCTTGAGCACCAGCCCGACCCGCGACGAACCCTCACCGGCGGCCTCGACGGCCCGCTTGACGACGTCCATGACCTGGTCCCAGCTCTCCCCTTCGATGTTGGTGAACATGGCGTTGGTCGAATTCGGCAGGCCGGACTCGCGCACCACTTTCACCGCGCGGGCGACCGCCTCACTGACACCGCCGTCTTCCTCGGCCGCGGACGGGCTGACACTGAAGGCCACGATCATCTTCTGCTCCTCGTTAGAGCCTGCTGGCGGAGCTAAGATGTACCTGAAAAGCGACCGCACGCGTGCACCCGCCCTGGCCGACGTCGATCGCGGGTTCGCCACAGAGACATTCAGACACTTTTCGCCCGCGTAACACCCGGTCGTGCGCGTGGCACGGGTACCCGCTGGTAACTTCGAGCGCCATGAGCCGTCCGTTGCCGTTCGACCCGATCGCCCGCGCGGCGCAGCTGTGGGAAGCCCGTATCGGGCCGTCCGAAACCATGGCCGCGGTGACCGGGATCATGCGCGTGCAACAGATCATCCAGTCCGCGGTGGACGGTGCGCTCAAACCGCACGGGCTGACCTTCGCCCGGTACGAAGCGCTGGTCCTGCTGACCTTCGCCCGCGCGTCCCACCTGCCGATGCGCGTGATGGGCGAACGGCTGCAGTTGCACCCCACGAGCGTCACCAACATCGTCGACAGGCTGGAAAAGGACGGGCTGGTGAAGCGCGTCCCGCATCCGACCGACCGCCGGACCACGCTGGTCGAGATCACCGATGAAGGCCGCGCACGCCGCGAAGAGGCCACGAAGGCGGTCACGGAGATCGACTTCGGGCTGACCGGGCTCACCGGGAAGCAGACCGAGCAGCTGACCGACCTGCTCACCAAGGTCCGCAAGGCCACCGGCGACTTCTCCGAATAGCCACCCAGTACGCGAAAGGCCCCCATCCACTGGACGGGGGCCTTTCGCGTGCTATCGGAAGATCAGACGGCGACGGGCTCCGGCGACTTGCCCGCGAACAGGCCGACACCGCCGTGCGACAGCCGCTGCGGGCCGTCGAGCTTGCCGCTGCGCAGCGCCCAGGACTCGAACAGCCAGGTGAACAGCGGCGGGAGGCTGGCGAGCAGCGCGAGGATCAGGGTCTTCGGGCGCCAGCCCAGAGACTTCGCCACGGAGAGGGAGACCAGCACGTAGAGGACGAACACGACACCGTGCACCATGCCGAGGACGGGAACTCCGCCATCGCCGGCGCCGACGACGCGCTTGAGGAACATCCCGACCAGCAGCCCGGCCCAGGAGAGGGCTTCGGCTACCGCGGCCACGCGGAATACTAGAGCGGCCTTGCTGGACACTTTCTCCTCCTCATGCGTCTCACCACTGCGTATGTCTACATGACTACGTCCGACGAGCACTGTCCAAGGCGAACTCGCCAGGGACGTCAACAGCGCTGTCGGACGTGGTAGGACCAGTGTGAGGCGTGACGGCCCTCACCGGAACACCGGGGGCCGTGATGCTCCTCACGACCCTGGTACGAACCGGTCCAAAGGCCCCGCGCACGGCGATTTCGGCGCCCCTTCCGGACCGGTCGCCCACGTCGCCTTGGCGGCGTCGTCCGTGAGCTTGAAGTCCACTGTGGTCCCTCGCGTCAACTGCTCCAGGCCGACGTAAGCCCGCTGCGAGCCGGCTCCCAGTCCTTGGACGTACTGGAGTTTCGACGGGTCGGCGCCGTCGGCCTTGATCGTGATGGTGCGGCCGTTCTCCAGCCGCACCACCGACTTCTCGAACCGCGGCGCGTTGAGCACGAACTGCCCGGTGCCCGGCACCGCCGGGTACAGGCCGAGCGCGCTGAAAACGTACCAGGCGGACATGGTCCCGAGATCGTCGTTGCCGGTGACGCCGTTGGGTGCGTTGGTGAACAACGTGTGCGCCGCGCGCACCACGGCCGAGGTCTTCCACGGCTGCCCGGTCAGCGTGTACATCCATGGCGAGTGCAGATCCGGCTCGTTGTTCGGGTTGTAGCGGAACTGGTTGTAGTAGTTGTACGGGCCGACGACCCATTCCTCGCGCACGGTCTTGGCCGGATCCTTCAGCAGATCCCCGTAGGCGAAGAAATCGTCGAGCCGCTTGCCGACGTTCTCCTTGCCACCCATACGGTCGACCAGACCGGGGATGTCCTGCTGGGTCAGCCACTGGTACTGCCACGACGTGCCTTCGTGGAACCCGTCCTGGCTCTGCGGGGTGTACGGTTTGCCCACCGGGCTGAACCACTCGCCCCCTTCGAGCTTGGGCCGGTAGAACCCGGTGAAGCCGCGGTCGGTCACCGACGGGTCCCATAGCGTTCGATAGCTGCGTCCCTTGTCCGCCAAGGCTTTCGCGTCCGCCTTCTTACCGAGCGCATCGGCCATGATGGACAGTGAGCAGTCCGCGAGCGCGTATTCCAAAGTGGCCGAAGCGCCGTGGTTCGGGTCGGTGTCCTGCCCCTTCTTCGGGAAGTCCCTGTCGTACTGGACGAACCCGTCCTTCTGATAGCTCGCGTTACCCGAACGGCCTTGGAACGGCGAAGACGCGGGCGGGATCTCCCGCGAATTCCGCAGAAGTGCCTGGTACGCCCGGAGTTCCTGGCCGGAAAGCGCACCGAAGCGCCACAGGTCGACCAGGAACGGGGTGACCGGGTCGCCGGTCATGGTGTTCGTTTCCTGGTTCGCGTACGCCCAGCGTGGCAGCCAGCCACCCTGGTCGTGGATGGCGAGCACGGACTTCGCGACATCTTTCGCCCGCGACGGGCGCAGCAGCGCCAGCAGCTGGTTCTGCGTGCGATAGGTGTCCCACAACGAGAAGAACTCGTAGTACGTCCAGCCCAGCGCGCGGTGTATTTTGTCGTCGAAGCCGCGGTAACGGCCGTCGGCGTCGTTGCCGGTCAGCGGCTGCAGCAGCGCGTGGTAGAGCGAGGTGTAGAACACCGTGCGGTCGTCCTTCGCCCCGCCCTTGATGTCCACTGAGGACAGTTCCTTGCGCCAGGCGCGCTGAGCGCTGCCGCGGACCGCGTCGAACGAACGCTTCTTTTCCGAGACCAGGTTGAGCTTGGCGCCGAGAGCGTCCACATGGGAGATCGCCGTCGTGGCGGTGACCCGCCCACCGCCGAAGGTCAGCCAGGCACCGCGCAGGCCCTCGCCACCGGCGGATTCCTTCGAGCCTGGGGTACCACCGGTGGGCGACCAGGTGCCGAAAGACTTGAAGGGTTTGTCGAACGTCGTGGTGAACCAGGTCCTGTACGGCTGCCCGCCGCAGAACGCCTGCGACTCCACCATTCCTTCGATCGTCCGGTCGCCGACGACGCGGATCTGGCTCGCCGTCACGGGCTCCTTGTCGTTGGCCTGACCGACGTTGACGAAAACGTTGGCGTCACCGGACTTCGCGAAGGTGTACCGCTCGACACCGGTCCGCGTGGTCGCGGTGGTCTCCGCGTCGACGCCGCCGTAGCCGGTGAGCCGCACCTTGTAGTAGCCGGGTTTCCCGACCTCGCCATCGTGCGTGTACGGCGAGGCGTACTTCTTGTGGTCGAAGGTGTCGGGTCTGGTCGTGTCGAACGCCGCGCCGGGCCCGACCGAACCGGTCGTGGGCAGGGACGACACGAGACCGCCCTGCTCCCAGCAGCCCGCGCCGGACAGGAAGAAATGCCCGAAGCCGCGGATCGCGGTGTCGTCGTAGCGGTAGCCGGCGTAGTGCGAGGAGATCGGGCTGACCTGCGTCATCCCGAACGGCGCCGAGGCACCGGGAAAGGTGTTTCCGTCGTCCTTGGTGCCGATCAAGGTGTTGACCGCGTCCACGGGGTCGCCACCGGGCGTCGCCGCCGCGACGGGCGTGAGCAACCCTGCGGGGACGACGAGCGCGGTGAGCAACCCGGCGACGCGGGTCGAAGTGCGTGCAGGCATGGGAAAGGCCGCCTCCTGACAACGTTGTCGCTTCCTGCTCACCTTCGACAAGAACAGACCATCCGGTCAAGAGGTCCGCCAAACCCTGTCCGATTCAGGACAGCGGCAGCACGAAGGCGGCCACGCGGACCGCGCCGGTCCCCGACTGCCTCAGCCCCTCCAGGACGATCTCGGTCGGCTCCTCCTCGGCGTCCAGCTCGACGACCTCGCGCGAGAGGTCCTCGGTCGCGCCCAGTTCGATCGCCAGCGAATCGCCGTCGATCAGCAACCGGACCCGGCCGACGGTCCCCGCGCCCGCGACGGTCTCGATGACCAGCCGCACACGCCCAGCCGTGACGAAGGTCCGCAGCAGGCGCTCCCACCTCCGCGATTCGGTACCGGGCCAGTCCTCCGGCCGGGCAGGCGCCAACGGCTCGCCGAGTGACGGCCCCGCGGGCACCGGCCGGTAGAACTCGCTCATACCCCCAGTATCGCGGCCGCCCGGCCGTAACGGTTCGAACTCGGAAAGCGTCTTCGTGAAGAACCCGGCATTGACATCATCGCGTCGCTCGCGTTCAATTCCCGCCACTATGACAACGTTGTCTCCCAGCGGACCGGACAACGGCCACCGCACCACCGGCCGACGGGCCACGATGAGCGACGTGGCCCGGCTCGCGGGCGTGAGCATCAAGACCGTCTCACGGGTAGTGAACGACGAGCCCGCCGTCCATCCGGATACGGCCGAGCGCGTCATGGCGGCGATCGAGCAGCTCGGGTTCCGGCGCAACCTCGGCGCACGGAACCTGCGGCGCGGCTCGACGACCGGGACGATCGGCCTGATCGTCGAAGACGTCGGGAACCCCTTCTACTCGGAGCTCAACCGGGCGGTCGAACGCATCGCGACCTCGTTCGGGCGCCAGGTGCTGACCGGTTCGTCGGAGGAGAACTCCGACCGCGAACGCGAACTGGTCCTCGAGTTCTGTTCCCGCCGCGTCGACGGGATCCTCGTCGTCCCGGCCGGGATGCAACACGGCTACCTGGTACCCGAGATGCGCGCGGGCACACCCGTGGTGTTCCTCGACCGGCCCGCCGGCGACATCGTGGCCGACACGGTGCTGGTCGACAACATCGGCGGCACCATCGAAGCGGTCACCCACCTCGCCAAACACGGGCACCGCCGGATCGCGTTCCTCGCCGACAGCCCGGACATCTTCACCGCGGGCGAACGCCTGCGCGGGTTCCGGGAAGGCTGTGTCCGCAACGGGATCCCCTACAACGAGAGCCTCGTCGTGCTGCGGACGCCGACGGCCGAGAGCGTCGGTGACGCCGTGCGGCGGCTGCTCACCGGGCCGACCCCGGCCACCGCCGTGATCGCGGGCAACAACCGCGTCGCCGTGCACCTGCTGCGCGCGCTGGCGCACGCCGAACGGCGGCCCGCGATGATCAGCTTCGACGACTTCGAACTGGCGGATCTGCTGGATCCGCCGGTCTCCGTGATCGCGCACGACGTGAGCGCATTGGGCAGGGCGGCGGCGGAACTGCTGTTCGCCAGGGTCCAGGGAGATCAATCCGCACCAAGAAAGGTAGTTCTGCCCGTGCATCTCGTAGCCCGTGGTTCCGGGGAGGTCGCGCCTTCATGAGCGGTCACCTCGAACCGATCCGCCTGCCGGCGAACCAGCCGCCGCAGTTCTACCGCGGCGGCGACGCCATCGCCGCGCTGCGGGGCGCCACCTCCGAGTCCAAATTCGGACCCGAGGACTGGGTCGGCTCGGCCACCACGATGTTCGGCCAGGAGACCAACGGCCTGACCAAGCTGCCTAACGGAGCCTGGCTGCGTGACGCCGTCCGCGAGAACCCTTCCGCCTGGCTCGGCGCCAAGCACGTCGAAGCGCTCGGCGATTCGACCGGCCTGCTGGTGAAGCTGCTCGACGCGGGCCAGCGCCTGCCGGTGCACTTCCACCCGTCGGATTCATTCGCGAAGCGGCATTTCGACTCGCACTTCGGCAAGACGGAGGCGTGGATCGTGGTCGGCACCTACGGCGACGACCCGCGTGTCTACCCGGGATTCCAGGAGACCGTCGACAAAGCGACGGTCAACGAATGGGCCCGTTCCCAGGACGCGCCCGCCATGCTCGAAGCGCTGAACAGCGTCGCCGTCACCCCCGGCGACACGGTCTACATCCCGGCCGGACTGCCGCACGCGATCGGCGAGGGCGTGTTCGTCGTCGAACTCCAGCAGCCGACCGACTTCTCGCTGACCTTGGAATGGCGCGACTTCCTGGCGGATCCGGAGAAGGCGCACCTCGGGATCGGGTTCGAAACGGCCATCGAAACGCTAGACACCTCCGGCTGGGACGAAGACCGGCTCGGCTCGATCATCAAGCGCACCGCGGGCGACCAAGCGTCCATTGTGGATCTTCTCGCCGACGGCAGTGACGCGTTCTTCCGTGCCGATCAACTCCGTCCCGCTGTTTCGAATGACGCGACAACGTTGTCACTCGACCCGTCGTTCGCGGTGCTGGTCGTCATGGACGGTTCGGGCACGCTCCGCACCGAACACGGCGGCGAGTACGCACTGCGCAAGGGCGAGACCTACGTGATCCCGCACGACGCCGGTCAGTCCACTGTGGAGGGTGACGTCACGGTCATCCGCTGCAGGCCACCGGCACCGGAGAAGAGGGAGCGGCCGTGAGCGAACTCCTGCGCGACGCACAGGACCTGGCCAAACGCTACTATTCGGTGGAAGCACCGCGCGGCGCGTCATTCCAGGGGCGGGCAGCGTTGTCACCGCGCTGATCGGTGACAACGGCGCCGGTGCCGCGACCGGCCCGCGGTACGCGGGCAAGATCGGCGCGGGCAACCTGATCGGCTTCGACGCGTCGCCGTCGGGGATCGAGGGCCTGAAGAAGAGCGAGTACCAGGGCCTCTTCGCGCAGGACCCGGCCGCCATCGGTCAGCAGGCCCTCGCGACGCCGGAGGGGAAGCCGCTCACGCGCGACCTGACCGCTTCGCCGCACTCCATCACGAAGGCGAACATGGACGCGAACACGTAGTACTTCCAAGAGCAGAGGTGCTGACGCAAGCCCTGACGTTGCGGTCTCCTTCCCTACTTTGAGGGTCAGGGTCCCGGGGCATAGTCGCAGGGCTGCCGGCGGGACGGTGAGCGTCCGAAATGCTCCTCGCTCGGGCGTGCGCCGGGGGCATGGCCCTGAACCTCTGTCGATCAAGTTTCGCAAACGGTGTGATCCCGCGACGAATAACGTTCTGACCTACAAGACCTCCACCGCCCTGGGCCTTGACCGGGTGGATTCGGGGCATCTGACGTCCCAAATCCACCCGGTCCTTCATCTGACCCGGCTGTACCCACTCCGTCCACACGGAACGACAGGCTCACTCCCGCGGCTCGACCACCCCAGCAGGCGCAAACCTCTTCAGCGCCCCGTACAGCGCAGCGCCCCCACCCAGGTGTCCCAGCGCGTACACGTACCCGTCACCCTCCCGCAGCAAGTCCGGCCCGGCACCGGACCACGACAGCCGGTAGTGCCACCAATGCATCCACCGCCCCACGCGCCGCTTCTCCCGCCACACCCGCACCCGCGTGACCTCGGTCCACCGGATCTCGAAAACGCCCGGTACCGAGAACCCCGCGGCCGAAACCACCAGAGAAGCGGCCGACCGACGCAGTCCGAGCAGGATCAGCCCCGCGAAAGCCACGCTGAGTAGTCCGAACACCACCTGCGAGAACAGCCACACGACGCCGCCCACGCCGAAGACCACGAAACCCGCCAACGCGAGCCGTCGCATCACGACGTCCAGCCGGAGCACCACGGCATCCCCACTGACCATCCCCGCAGCGTAACCGCCGAAATTCCGTACCGACGTTAGGATCTAGCCCTCAACGTCGCGGAGGAGGCCGGGTGACCACCCGCCTGCCCTGGCGTCCCGCCGCGAGCGCGGATCCGGTGCCGGTACTCGCCGCCGCCCAGCGCGTTTCCGAAGATCTCATGGACGGCCCCGCCGGGCCTCGCGCCCGTCACGCGACACACGGTCTCCGCCGGCTGTTCGGCGTTCCCGGTCTCGGGCTGACCGACCTCTCCGGTTCGCTCATCTGGTCCGGCCGCCCGGCGGCCGACGACGTCGTGGTCTCGGCGCTCGATGAGGTCCTCCACTCCGAGAGACCGGTGTCCGAACCCGGGTTGCTGGCGTTGCCGCTGCACGTCCACGGCGAACTGGCCGGGGTTCTCCCGGTCACCGAAGGAAAAACGTCCTCGCCCGCCAGGCCGCCGAACTCGTCGTCCACGCGCTCGAACGAGGGCGCCTGGAGGCGTCCGCCGAGCAAGCCGCGGAGGCGGACCGCGCGCGCTACGGGCCGAGATCTCGGCGGCGCCGCTGCTGGCGCTGGAACTCGGCGGCCCGATCCTGCTCGGCCTGATCGCGGCGATCGCCTTCGCGACGATCCTCGCGGTGGTCGTGGGCCTGACGATCACGGCGTCGGCGTCGTTCGCCCATGACGTCTACGCCAACGTGATCAAGCGGGGCAAGACCGACGCCGACAGCGAAGTCCGCGTCGCGCGGATCACCGCGCTGGTGATCGGGGCGGTCGCGATCGTCGGCGGGATCCTCGCGAAGAACCAGA
>NZ_JADNQN010000013.1:0-273357 GCF_047608695.1 Amycolatopsis sp. cmx-11-32
ACTCAAAGAAACCTCAAACGAGGTTCACATACATAAGCTCTACTGGCTTAATTCACTAGCACACTGTTGAGTTCTCAAGCAACACACCCCGAATCACACCACACCACGCGGCCTCATCCGAAGCAGTTATTTCTTGGCTTTTGTTCGAAGCTCACCCTACACCTGGCTGAAACTGCCGTTTCAGCGGGGGTCTGGTTACCTCTCCGATTCGGGACCACCCACTCTACCACCATCCGGTGGGAGCTTGGTTCGTGTTCCCGGCGGCCGCTCGGTTTCCCTGGCGACGAAGAGAACATTACACGGCCCGAAACCGGCGTTTACAGGGGGGTCCCTATTTTCGCGCCGACGCTCTGACCTGCACCGATCTAATCAACGGCCGCCGCATCGCCGGGAACCGGCTCTCCGTGCGTGGCGACGACCGTCAGCACGACGAGGGCAGCGGCGAGCAGAGCGGTGACGTGGATGGGCGCGGGCGTGAACGACGCGGCGAGGATGAGCACCGCGGTCACCGGGAAGCCGATCGCGATCGGACGGCATTCGTTGGTGGGCCCGATGTGCATGAGCCAGACGCTCAGCAGATAGATCGCGACGGGCACAGTCGTCGCCATCGCGGCGGGCAGCGAGGCGACGTGCCCGGTGTGGGTGTCGTAGTCGACCGCGACCTCCAGCCCGGCGCCGAGCGCGGCCGCCGAGGCGAAGATCAGATAGTGCCCGTAGCCCCAGCTCGCGACGGTGAACAGGTTCTTCGCCTTCTCGAGGCGGACGTGTCCCGGCTGGTCGAAGTACAGCCACCACAGAGAGAAGACCAGCACGAGCCCCGCGGCGGCGAGGGAGATCAGGCTGCCGGTGTGCTTCCCCTCGTCGAGCCCTTCCTTGACCGCCGTGGTCGCGCCAAGGATGGATTCACCCAGCACGATGATCGTGAAAAGGCCGTAGCGCTCGGCGATGTGGTGCGGGTGCCAACCCGTCGGACGACGGCGTTCGGCGATCAGCGGAACCGCGAGTTCGGCGATGACGAACAGGAAGAACGACGGCAGGGCCAAGGATTCCGGCAGTCCGAGGCGGACGATCCACAGAATCTGGACGATCGTGATGCCCGCCGCGTAGCGCAGGGCCGCCGGGCGGCACCCGGAATCGGTCCGCGCGACCCGCAGCCACTGCGTGACCATCGAGAGCCGCATCAGGACGTAGCCGATCACCGTGATCGTGAAGTCGCCGTCGAAGGCCGAGGAGACGCCGGCGGCCACGGTCAGCCCGCCGGCGATCTGCACCAGCGTGACCAGCCGGTACAGGACGTCATCGGTGTCGAACGACGACGCGAACCAGCTGAAGTTCAGCCAGCCCCACCAGATCGCGAAGAACACCATCGCGAAGCTGAGCACCCCGTGCCCGATGTGGTTTTCGGCGATCGCGTGGTGCAGACCCGCCGCGGCCTGCGCGACGGCGACCACGAAACACAGGTCGAACAGCAACTCCAACGGGGTCGCGACCCGGTGCCCTTCACCGGAATCCCGCATCGTCATCGGCCGGTACCAGATCCTCAGCCGATTCCGCCGCACTGAACTCTCCGCCATCGAAGCTCCTCGCATTCTCGAACTGCGGAGATCTTCGCAGCCGGAGGCGGTTCACACACGCGGAGAACGCGCGGCGGGTGGGCCCGGGCCGGGTGCACCTCCCCAGGCGACCCCGCACAGACCCACCCGCGCGATTGCTTCACCCGGGACACGGCTGTCGGTGGTGGTGAGCCGGGTGCCGCCGAACGGTCCCCCGCGGACGCCGACGGCCGTCCACCGGCTCGTGACCGCGGGTGCCCATTCCTGCAAACTCCGGACTCACCACGATCGCTCCCGCCGATCGATCCATCCCCGATCGATCGACAGAAATACCACTGTCTGTAGCCATGTCACAGCAGTGAAGGCCCCGTAAGGTCTACCCGGTTGCTCTGAGTAGCACCAGAGGATGAAGCCCCCGTCACTCGGATGGAGCATTCGGTCTAGCCGACCGTAGTCGTCGGCGCGCGCTGGGACTCAGCCTCGTTGCCTGTCGGCGGCAGCCTTGCCGGCTTCGTCCCGCTCAGTGAGCAAACGCCGGTTTCGGCGCGCCCGAAGCTCGATCACGGCGAGTAAGAGCGCCGAGCACGTCAATCCGGCGGCGCACAGCATCGCCGCGGTCAGTGCCGACGGATAGCCGCCGTTCGCGCCCAGTACCGCGTGGAAGACCGACGCCAGGACGACCGTGCCGATCGCGGTGCCGATCCGCTGCCCGGTCTGCAGCGCTCCCCCGGCGACGCCCGCCATCGACGTCGGCACGCATTCCAGGGTCAGCGTGGTGTTGGGTGAGATGACCATGCCGCCACCGACACCGGCGACGAGCAACGGCAGCGCGAACCACCAGCCCGCCGCGGCACCGGGATCCCGGCCGGCGAGGACGGCGACCGTGACCATCCCGGTGATCACCATGACCAGCCCGGTGACGGTGAGCTTGCGGCCCCACTTCGGCACCAGCCGTCCCGCGATCGCCGCCGACACGGCCGAGCCGAGGGCGAAGGAGGTGACGGCGAGCCCGGATTGCAGTGGCGTGTAGCCGAGACCCTGCTGGAAGAAGATGGCGAAGACCAGCCACATGCCGGTGAATCCGCTGAAGTACAGCGCGCCGACGGCGGCGCCCGTGGCATAGCCGGGAGTGCCGGTGAACAGCCGCGTGTCCAGCAGCGGCGAACGGCCGCGCCGCACCATCGACCGCTCCCAGCGCACGAACGCGAACCCGAAGACCACCGCGACGACGAACAGCCACCACAGACTGCTGAGCCCACCCTGTTCGGATTCGATCAACGGGAGCAACAGTCCGAGTACGGCGACACCCAGCAGCATGATGCCGACGAAGTCGATCTCACCCCGCAGGCTTTTCGCCGGTCTCTCCGCTTTCGGGAGCCATCTCAAGGCAAGGGCGAACGCCAGGATTCCGATGGGCACGTTCACGTAGAAGACCCAGCGCCAGCCTTCCGGGTCGCCGGAGACGGCGAGGATCACGCCACCGAGCACCGGCCCGACAGCGGTCGAGATCCCGACGGTGGCACCGAAGATGCCGAACGCGCGGCCTCGCTCCGCGCCGCGGAACAGGTCCTGGATCATCCCGCTGTTCTGCGGCGTCATCATGCCCGACGCGATGCCCTGCAGGAGCCGCGCGACGATCAGTGTCGTCTCGTTCGGCGCCGCGCCGGCGAACACGCTGGTCAGCACGAACGCGGCGAGCGCGAACAGGAACATACGGCGGCGGCCGAGCGCGTCGCCGAGTCTGCCGCCGGTCACCAGCACCAGCCCGAAGGCCAGCGCGTACCCCGAGACGACCCACTGGATCCCGCCGCTCGACGCGCCGAGGTCCTGCTGGATCGAGGGTAGCGCCGTGTTGACGATGCTGACGTCGAGCAGGCCCATGAACCCGGCGGCGAGGGAGACGGCGAGTGCTTTCCAGCGCCGTGGATCGGGTTCGTAGGTGCTCATCAGGTGCTGGCGGCGATCCCGGGGATGCCCTTGAGCTCACCGATCAGCATCGATGTCACCTTGACCGGATAGTCGTAGAGCGCGAAGACGGTCTGGTTCTTGCCGACCAGCTTGAGGTGCACCGGGGTTTCGCCCTTGTGCGCCAGCAAGGTCTGCTTCAGTTCGCTGACCACCGACTGGTCGATCTTCTCCGCCGCGGCCAGCAGGACGAGCGGCAGGTCCTCGTCGCCGTTCCCGATCTCGGACAGGTCGAGCGGTACGAGCCCGCCGCCGAAGATGGACATCTTGTCCTCACGCCAGTTCACCCGGCCCTTGACCAGGACCGCGTTGTCCTCGATGAGGTCGGCGGAGAACATCGCGTAGGACTTCGGGAAGTACAGGACCTCCAGCGAGGCGTCCATGTCCTCGACGGTGCAGATCGCCCAAGGCTCGCCCTTCTTGTTGACCCGGCGCTCCAGCGAGGTGATCAGCCCGGAGATGATCAGCTCGCCTTCCTTGGGCGGGTCGGCGATGATCGCGGCGATCGGCCTCGGCGCGTGTTTGCGCAGGATGCGCTCGGCACCGTCCAGCGGGTGCGCCGAGACGTACAGGCCGAGCATCTCCCGTTCATAGGCCAGGAGCTGCTTGCGCGGGTACTCCTCTTCGCCGAACTTCAGGTGCGCGAGCGGCGAAGAGGACACGGCGGCCTCATCGCCGTCGTCCCCGCCGAAACCGAAGAGGTCGAACTGGCCCATCGCCTCCTGGCGCTTGAGTGGGACCACGGCCTCGACCGCGTCCTCGTGCACCTGGATCATCGAAAGCCGGGAGTTGCCGAGCGAGTCGAAGCCGCCGGCCTTGATCAGCGATTCGATGACCCGCTTGTTGCAGGCCACCAGTTCGGACTTGTCGAGGAAGTCGGTGAAGGAGGAGTACTTCCCCTTCTCGTCGCGGGTCTTGATGATCGACTCGACGACGTTCGCGCCGACGTTGCGGACGGCACCCATACCGAAGCGGATGTCGTCCCCGACGGCCGCGAACCTCAGCGCGGACTCGTTGACGTCCGGCGGGAGCACCTTGATGCCGAGGCGACGGCACTCGGACAGATAGACCGCGGACTTGTCCTTGTTGTCACCGACCGACGTGAGCAGCGCGGCCATGTACTCCGGTGTGAAGTTCGCCTTCAGGTACGCGGTCCAGTAGGAGATCAGGCCGTACGCGGCCGCGTGACTCTTGTTGAACGCGTAGCCGGCGAACGGGAGGATCGTGTCCCACAGTGCCTTCACCGCATCCGGCGAGAACCCGCCTTCGATCAGCGGGCTGGCCTTCATCCCGGCCTCGAAGCCCTCGTACTCGAGATCGAGGACTTCCTTCTTCTTCTTACCCATGGCCCGGCGGAGCACGTCCGCGCGGCCCATCGTGTATCCGGCCACCTTCTGGCCGATGTGCATGATCTGCTCCTGATAGACGATCAGGCCGTAGGTGTCGGCCAGGATCTCCTTCAGGGGCTCCTCGAGCTGCGGGTGGATCGGCTTGACCTTCTGCCGATTGTTCTTCCGGTCGGCGTAGTCGTTGTGCGCGTTCATGCCCATCGGGCCGGGGCGGTACAGCGCGCCCACCGCCACGATGTCGTCGAAGACCGTCGGCTGCATCCGGCGCAGCAGATCCCGCATCGGCCCGCCGTCCAGCTGGAACACGCCGAGCGTGTCTCCCCTGGCGAGCAGCTTGTACGTCTCCGGGTCTTCGACGCCGAGGGTGTCGAGGTCGATGTCGACCCCGCGGTTGGTCTTGATGTTGTCGATCGCGTCGCCGATGACGGTGAGGTTCCGCAGGCCAAGGAAGTCCATCTTGAGCAGGCCGATGTTCTCGCACGACGGGTAGTCCCAGCCGGTGATGATCGAGCCGTCGTCACGCTGCCACAGCGGGATGGCGTCGGTCAGCGGGTCGCAGGACATGATGACCGCGCAGGCGTGGACGCCGGCGTTGCGGATCAGCCCTTCGAGGCCGCGGGCGGTCTCGAAGATCGTCTTGCACTCTTCGTCGGTCTCGACGAGCGCGCGGACCTCGGCGGCCTCGCCGTAGCGCTCGTGCTTGGAGTCGACGATGCCTGACAGCGGGATGTCCTTCGCCATGATCGGCGGCGGCAGCGCCTTCGAGATCCGGTCCGCGATCGCGTAGCCGGGTTGACCGAAGTGGACGCGCGCGGAGTCCTTGATGGCCGCCTTGGTCTTAATGGTGCCGAAGGTGATGACCTGCGCGACCTTGTCGACGCCGTACTTGTCGGTGGCGTAGCGGATCATCTCGCCGCGGCGGCGGTCGTCGAAGTCGATGTCGATATCGGGCATGGAAACGCGCTCGGGGTTCAGGAACCGCTCGAACAGCAGCTTCTGCGGGATCGGGTCCAGGTTGGTGATACCGAGCACGTACGCGACCAGCGAGCCGGCGGCCGAACCACGGCCGGGGCCGACGCGGATGCCGACCTTGCGGGCGTAGTTGATGAGGTCGGCGACGATGAGGAAGTAGGCGGGGAAGCCCTTCCCGATGATGACGTCGAGCTCGATCTCGATGCGCTCGTCGTAGTACTCGTCCGGGACACCGTCCGGGTACCGCCATTTGAGACCACGCGCGACCTCTTCCCGCAGCCAGGCGCCCTGGTCGTAGCCATCGGGGACCTCGAAGAACGGCAGCCGGTCCTTGTGCGTGTAGACCTCTTTGTAGGACTCGACGCGCTCGGCGATCAGCAGCGTCGAGTCGGCGGCGCCGGGAACTTCCTTGTCCCAGTACTCCCGCATGTCGGCGGCCGACTTCAGGTAGTAGCCGTCACCGTCGAACTTGAACCGGTTCGGGTCGTTCAGCGTCTTGCCCGCCTGCACGCAGAGCAGCGCGGAGTGGGTGTCGGCCTGGTCCTTGGTGACGTAGTGCGAATCGTTCGTGGCCAGCGGCCGGAGATCGAGCAGCTTGCCGATCTCGAGCAGGCCCTCGCGAACCGACCGCTCGATCGGCAGGCCGTGGTCCATCAGCTCGAGGAAGAAGTTCTCGCCGCCGAAGATGTCCTTGTAGTCCGACGCGGCCTGGATCGCTTCGGTGCGCTGCCCCAGCCGGAGTCGCGTCTGCACCTCACCGGACGGGCAGCCGGTGGTCGCGATGATGCCTTCGTGGTTCTCCGAGATCAGTTCGCGGTCCATCCGGGGCTTACGGTAGTAGCCCTGCATGCTCGCGAGCGATGACAGCTTGAACAGGTTCCGCAGCCCGGTCGCGTTCGCGGCGAGCATCGTCATGTGGGTGTAGGAACCGCTACCGGAGACGTCGCCGCCTTCACCGAACTCGTCGGAGCCACGCTGGTTGGCCTGGCCCCAGAACACCGGCTTCTTGTGGAAACGGCTCTCCGGTGCGACGTAGGCCTCGATGCCGATGATCGGCTTGAGGTCGTGCTTGACCGCCTGCTGGTAGAACTCGTCCGCGCCGTACATGTTGCCGTGGTCGGTCATGCCGACCGCGGGCATGCCCAGCCGCGCCGCCTCCTTGAACAAGGGGGCGATCTTCGCCGCACCGTCGAGCATCGAGTACTCGGTGTGCACATGCAGGTGGACGAAGGAATCGTTCGACACCAGCGAAAACCTCCCCTAGGCAGACGGGTCCCTGGCTGCGTGACGCGGGCCGGTCCTCCCACCCTAGGCTTCTCATGATCATCAGCAACTCGCGGGGGGACGCGGCCCTCGGGCAGTCCTGAGTCTGCTGGCCGATCAAGATCAAATCCAGCTGCCTCGCCGAAGTCGTCGCCACCCGAACGGGGCAGCGATGGTCAGCCCAGCCGGGCGTTGACCCCCTCCCTGTCGAACCATTCCGGGTCGAACCCGTAGCCGCCGAGCTCCTCGAGGAGATCCTCGTTCTCTTCGGCGTCCGAATCCCGCATCGCCTCCAGCAACATCTCGTACGCCTGCCCGTCTTCGCATTCCGGCGGAGGCGCCGCGCGCTCGCCGTCGAGACAGCTCGGCGCCTCGGGGAGGGCGACCAGTTGCTCGACGCGGATCCAGTGCCGCCAGCGCTCCGCCTCGTAGGCGAGTCGATGGCCCGGCGCCGTGACGACCTGGCCGAGGAGCACCTGATCGTCCAGGCGATCGCCTTCTCCGCCCTGGCCGTCGGCGCTGAAGCCGCCGTACGCGGTTTCGAACCGATGGTCCTGCTGCTCGTCCCGGCCGAACACGGCCGCGAAGGTCCGGTGCAATGCGGCAAGGGTGAGGTCGGTGCGGACTTCGAGCCGCCGCCAGATCGCGGGCTCCGGCTCCTCCACGGCCACCGCGATCCGCATCCCGGTGGCCTTCCCGGGTGGGGGAAGCACGAGCGGCAGAGAATCGGTCCCCCGTGAGCGCGGCACCGGTTCGTACTCGGGCAGACCGAGCCACCTCCGTAGCTGCCCCGCGCGTTGGGGCAGGTCCGACTCCGGCCTCGAACCCAGCTCGAAGAGCTGCGGCGCCACTTTCCGGAGCCACGCGTCAGAATCCGCCTTGACGATCAAAGCCGCTTCGACCTGGCTTCGGAACTCCTCGGGCGTCAGTGGGGCTTCGGCCACCTCGAAGCCGCCGCGAAGCACCCCCAAGGCGTCCGCGGGATCGGGGTGGAGTTCGATCACGTCGACCTCGCGACCGTTGACCACCACCTCGACACCCACCGAGCGTTTTCCTGCGGTCAGCGTGGCGGCGAGGACCACCAGGTCCTGATCCACCTGGCCTTGGACGGCACAGTCCGAAAGCTCGATCGGCCCGTGGAGCAACTTCGGCCAGCGCTCCACCCTGCTCACGTCCGGAAACGGACGTGGCGGACGGGAGAGCTGGTTCTTCGGTTTCTTGGGCTTGCGCCCTCGGCTGATGGGGCTCACTCCCGCAGTGTCTCCAGCGGCACCGACAGTTTTCGCGGCGTCGTGAGCAGCCATGATCCAAAAACGCTTGCCGACCTGGGCGCGGGTTGTGCAGACTGACCAGCCGCCAAGATCACCGAACCGTCCGGAGAGTTGATGATCGACCTGCAGGCCATGAACGAACACGTGATCGCGGAGTTCCGCGCGAACGGCCGCCAGGGCGACGGTCTCCCGACGTTGCTGCTCACCACCACCGGTGCCCGCACCGGACGACGGCACGTGACGCCGATGCTGTTCCTGGCCGACGACGGCCGCTACATCGTGTTCGCCGCCAACGGGGGCGCTCCCGGACATCCGGACTGGTACCGCAACCTGGTCTCGGAGCCGTCTGTCGATGTCGAAGCGGACGGAGAGTCCTTCACCGCCCACGCTGTCGAGATCACCGGAGCAGCACGGGACCGTCTGTACGCGAAGCAGGCGAAGGCGTTCCCGCGGCTGGCCGAGCACCAGTCGAAGACCAGCCGTCCGTTCCCGGTGATCGCGCTCAAGCGGGTATGACGGTGGTCGTGCGCGTTTCGACGTTGTGACACTGGCCACCTCCGCGCGGGAATTCGGTGCCACCACTGAACTTCGGACGTACGAAGGCGCCCAGCACGACTTTCACTTCTTGGCCTATTACCCCACCGGCGCCGACACCTCAGGCCGGATCGGAGCCCTCTGCTGATCGCTTGACAAAGCGATGGGCCGACCGCACGATCTCGTCTCATGAACCTGTCTGACAGCCAGACAGCCGGACACGGTGGTCCACGGCGCGTCAGCGCGATGGAGGCCGTGCTGGCCCACCTCCGCGGTGCCATCGAGCGCGGTGAGTACCCCGTCGGCCAGAAGCTGCCGTCGGAGTCCGCGCTCGGCAAAGAGTTCGAGGTCAGCCGTTCGGTCGTCCGCGAAGCACTGCGGGGGCTGCAGGCACTCGGGCTCACCGTGTCCAAAACGGGCAAAGGGACCTTCGTGACCGCCACCGGGCCGGTCGAGAACCCCACCTTCGGGACCTACTCGGCCCGTGACCTGTTCGAGGTGCGGCGCCACGTCGAGATCCCCGTCGCCGGGTACGCGGCCCTGCGCCGCAGCACCGACGACCTGGATCTGCTCGGCCACCTGGTCGGGCGGATGGACCTCGAAACCGACAACACCGCGTGGGTGGCGCTGGACTCGCTGTTCCACATCACCATCGCCCAGTCCTCGGGCAACCCGGTGTTCGGCAAGGTCATCGAGGAGATCCGGGACGCGCTTGCGCGCCAGTCGGCATTTCTCAACCAATTAGGTGACCGTCGGACCCGCTCGAACACCGAGCACCGTGAGATCGTCACCGCCATCGCCGCCGGTTCCGAAGTGGACGCCGTCGCGGCGATGACCTCCCATCTCGAACACGTCGAGGACGCGCTCACCACCATCGTGCGGCCGAGCCGCACGACGCATCAGAACAAGGACGACTGACACCGTGACCGAACAGACCCTCAGCGCGGACGACAAGTCCGCGGTGCCGGCCGACGCCGGTGACGCCGGCTACGACAAGGCGCTGAAACCCCGCCACGTGAACATGATCGCGATCGGCGGCGCCATCGGCACCGGCCTGTTCCTCGGCGCGGGCGGACGGCTCACGCAGGCAGGCCCGGCGCTGGCGATCGTGTACGCGGTCTGCGGTCTCTTCGCCTTCTTCGTGGTGCGTTCGCTCGGCGAACTCATCCTGTACCGCCCCTCCTCCGGCGCCTTCGTGTCCTACGCCCGTGAGTTCATGGGTGAGAAGGGCGCTTACGTCGCGGGCTGGATGCACTTCCTGAACTGGTCCACGACCGGTATCGCGGATATCACCGCGATCGCGCTGTACGCGCATTTCTGGTCCTTCTTCACGCCGATCCCGCAGTGGGTACTGGCACTCATCGCCCTCGCGGTGGTACTGGCGCTGAACATGGTTTCGGTGAAGCTGTTCGGTGAGTTGGAGTTCTGGTTCGCCATCATCAAGGTCGCCGCGCTGGTCGCCTTCATGGGGATCGGGATCTGGCTGCTGGTCACCCAGCAGCCGATCGACGGCCAGGTACCCGGCTTCTCGCTGATCTCGGACAACGGCGGCTTCTTCCCCGCCGGTGTGCTGCCGATGGTGCTGATCGTCCAGGGTGTCGTGTTCGCCTACGCCTCGGTGGAACTGGTCGGCGTCGCCGCCGGTGAGACCGAGAACCCGCGCAAGATCATGCCGAAGGCGATCAACTCGATCATGTGGCGGATCGGGATCTTCTACGTCGGCTCGGTGGTCCTGCTGGCGATGCTGATGCCGTGGAGCTCGTACTCGAAGACCGAGAGCCCGTTCGTCACCGTGCTCTCGCACGTCGGGGTGCCGCAGGCGGGCAACGTGATGAACCTGGTGGTGCTGACGGCGGCGCTGTCCAGCCTGAACTCGGGCCTGTACTCAACCGGCCGCATCCTGCGTTCGATGTCGCTGGCCGGATCCGCGCCGAAGTTCACCGGCGTGATGAACAAGAACCACGTGCCCTACGGCGGGATCCTGCTCACCTCCGCGGTCTGCGTGGTCGGTGTCGGCCTGAACGCCGTCGTGCCAAGCCAGGCCTTCGAGATCGTCCTGAATTTCGCGGCCATCGGCATCCTCGGCACCTGGGCGATCATCGTGCTTTCGCATCTGCTGTTCGTGCGCAAGGCCAAGCTCGGTGAGGTCGAGCGCCCCTCCTACCGACTCCCGTTCTCGCCCTACACCGAGATCGCGACGCTGATCTTCCTCGCCGCCGTCGTCGTGCTGATGGGCTTCGACGAGATCGGCCGGATCACCCTGTACTGCCTGCCGGTCATCGGGCTGGCGCTGGTGGGGGGCTGGTTCGGGGTCCGCAAGCGGATCAACATGGACGTCTTCGAAAAGACGAAGCTGTGATCCCCGAAATCCGCGTCCCCACCCACGAACCGCTGGTGCATCTTCTCCGCGACGGAATGGTCGAGGGGGTGCACCACGGTTCGGCCGTCGTCCTCGCCCCGGACGGCCGCGTGCTGTTCTCCGCAGGCGATGTCGAGTCTGCTTTCTATCCGCGTTCGGCGGCGAAACCCTTGCAGGCCACCGCGATGGCGCGACTCGGGGTCGAACTGAGCCCGGCGGGGTTCGCCGTCGGCACGGCCAGCCACTCGGGTGAGGACATCCACCTGGCGGAGGTTCTCCGGACGCTGGACGGCGCCGGGCTCACCGCTGAGGATCTGCGGACGCCGGAGGATCTGCCGTTCGACCCTGTCGAGCGTGACGCTTGGATCGCCTCGGGACGGACTGCCTCGAGATCTGCGCACAACTGTTCCGGCAAGCACGCGGCCATGCTCGCGACCTGCCGCCTGCGCGGTTGGTCCACGAAGGACTATCTGGACGCGGGACACCCGCTGCAGCGCGCGATCGCGGAGTCCGTCGAGGATCTGACGGGACAGCGGATCCCGAAGGTCGCCGTCGACGGCTGCGGCGCTCCCCTGTTCGCGGTGTCACTGCGCGGGCTCGCCAGTGCCGTCGGCAAGATCGCCGCCGCGGCTCCTGGCACCCCCGCAGGTCTTGTGGCCGAAGGGATCCGGAAGCATCCGGAACTGGTCGCGGGCACCCGCCGCGACGTCACCGCGCTGATGCGCGCGGTACCCGGCCTGATCGCCAAGGACGGGTTCGAAGCCGTCCAGGTCGCCGCACTGCCGGACGGCACGGCGATCGCGATCAAGATCGCCGACGGCGGTGACCGCGCCCGGCAGCCGGTGCTCGCCGCCGCGCTCGCCCTGTGCGGCGTCGACAGGGAAGTACTGAAGCCGTTCACCGGGCCCCCCGGCCTGTGCGTGACGGGCGCGCTCGCCGAAATCCAGCTGGCAGCCTGAGGAGCCTTGTGTCGCACCGCGTGGACACGACCTGCTGGGAGACAACCCGCAGGAGACGCTCGCGCGGCTTCGGTGACCAGACCAGCGGGGCGGTACCGGGCGGTCTGCCCCGCGCCTGGTCTCGTGAGTGGTGCGGACGGTTTCACCCGTCCCCACCACTCGCGAGACCCACCGCCCCCCTCGACCTGGAGTACGGTCGCAAGCGGACGATGATCATCCGCGTGAAAGGCGGCCCAGCGTGCTCGACCGACTCCTCGACCGGTTCCTCGGCCTCCCTCCGGCCGAAGGCCCCGCTCCCTCGGTGACCAAGGCGATCCCCGTCCCGATGTCCGACGGCGTCCGCCTGCTGGCCGACCGCTACGCCGTTCCCGGTGACGAGCCCCGGCCGGTGGTGCTGATCCGCACGCCGTACGGCCGGAAAGGCCTGATGGGCAAGATCTTCGGGGAGACGTTCGCCCGGCAAGGCCTGCAGACGGTCCTCCAGAGCACTCGCGGAACCTTCGGCTCCGGCGGCGAGTTCCGGCCGTTCCACCTGGAGAAGGAGGACGGCCTCGCCACCGTCGCCTGGCTGCGCGAGCAGCCGTGGTGTGACGGCCGGGTCGCGATGGCGGGTGCGAGCTACCTCGGCCACACGCAATGGGCGGTCGCACCGTATCTCGAGGAGCCGCTCGAAGCGTTGTGCCTCGGCGTCACCGCGTCGGAGTTCGTCTCGGCCTTCTATCCCGGCGGTATCCTCGCGGTCGACAACATGGTCTCGTGGTCGGCGCTGATCGGCCGTCAGGAGGGCCGGTTCGCCGGTCTGCCGAACCCTTGGCAAACGAAGAAGACCCGTGCGGCCATGGCGCGTCTGCCTGTTTCCAGCGCGGACGTCGCGGCCATCGGCAAGCAGGTGCGGTTCCTGCAGGACGTCGCCGAGCACGCCGAGCCCGGCGACGACTTCTGGGCGCCGTCGGACCACAGCGCCGAGGTCGCCGCGCTGAGGACCCCGGTGACCATGGTGACCGGCTGGTACGACCTGTTCATCTCCGCCCAGCTGCGCGACTTCAAGGAACTCGCCGCCGCCGGACGCGAACCGCGGCTCACCGTCGGCCCGTGGGCACACGGCGAGCCCGCCAGCCTGAAGACCCTGCTGACCGACCAGATCGGCTTCCTCTCCGCCCACCTCCTCGGCGACACCACCCCACTGCGCCAAGCCCCGGTGCGCCTGTACCTCCAGGGCGCCGGACGCTGGCTGGACTTCGAAAGCTGGCCGCCGAAATCCGACGCCACCCCGTATTTCCTGCGCCCCGGCGCGCTTTCCCCCGCTGAACCGGTCGAGTCGAAACCCGGGACGTTCACCTTCGACCCGGCCGATCCGACGCCGTCCGTCGGCGGCCCGCTGCTGTCGGGCGTGCAGAAGCAACGCGACAACAAGGCCGTCGAAGAGCGCCGGGACGTGCTGCTCTTCACCGGTGACGCGCTGAAGCGAGACTTCGACGTCATCGGCGAGATCTCCGCGCTGGTGCACGTGCGGACCGACCTCGGCCACGGTGACGTCTTCGTCCGGCTGTGCGATGTGGACGGTCGCGGTATCTCCCGCAACGTCACCGACGGCATCATCCGGCTGCGCCCCGGAAGTCCTGAGTCCGATATGGACGGTGTGGTCGCGTCCGAGGTCCACCTCGACCCGACGGCGTACCGGTTCCGGCGAGGGCACCGGCTGCGGCTTCAGATCGCGGGCGGTGCGTTCCCCCGCTTCGCCCGCAACCACGGCACCGACGAGCCGGTTTTCACCGCGGTGGACGGGAATCCCGCACGGTTCGAGATCTTCCACGACCCCGCGCGGCCATCCCGGATCACCCTGCCGGTCTTCGGCGGTCAGGCGACCACCCGTTGATGCGTGGTCAGCCTGCCGTCGCCGTGCAGCACGTGGAACAGCAGCGACGGTGGCAGGTCGTAGTCGATCGGCCCGCCTTCTCCCCACGGCCGGAGGCCGTTCTCCTCCCACGGGAACAGGATGCTCGATCCGACCGAGGGCGCCGACCGCAGCGGCACGCCCGCGAACGTGGTCGACGCCGCGGCGTGGACGTGCCCGCAGAGCAGGGCCACCACTCGCGGGTGACGAGCGATCACCTCGGCCAGCCTGTCCTCGCCGTACTGCCGCATCGCGTCCACCAGCGGCAGGCCGAGCGCGACCGGCGGATGATGGAAGGCGACGAAGGCGGGGCCGTCACCGTCGGCGAGAACGCCGTCCAGCCAGGCCATGGTCTCGTCGTCGAATTGGCCGTCCGGTTCGCCCGGAACGCTCGAGTCGGCCATGACGAACGTGACGTCCCCGACCGTGTACACCGCGTTGACCGGGGCGTCGTCCGGCACCTGGCCGAGCAGTCCTTCGCGGAACGGTCCGCGTTTGTCGTGGTTTCCGGGGCAGGTGAAGAGCGGGACGTCGGTCTTGAACAGTTCGGCCGCGCGCACGTACTCCTCGAGGGTGCCGTGGTCGGCGATGTCGCCGGTCACGAGGATCGCGTCGACCGGCGTCGCGAGGTTCTCCAGATACCGCATGACCCGCGCGGTGCGTTCGTCACCGCGTTCCCCGCCGTCGAGATGGTTGTCGCTCAGATGTGCCGTCACGAACATCGCGTCACTCCGTCTTCTCCAAATATGCCAGCGTTTTCACCCAGTTCCGCACGAGCAGCTCCGCTGCCGTGACGAGGTCGGAGACGCGGATCGCTTCGGCGATCCTGCGGTGCTCGTCGATACTCTCCATCGAGCGCCCGGTACCACCGAAATAGCAGGTGTCATAGCGCTTCAGCAGGGGTTTGGTCTGCTCGATCAGGCGCAGCAGATGCGGATTCGTGCACCGCGAGACCAGCAACGAGTGCCAGCGATCGTCCAAAGTGGTCAAATCACCCGCCCGCTCCAGCTCCGCCGTCATCTCGGCGGCGATCCGGTCGAGGCCGCCGGTGAGCCCGGCGAGGTCCTGCGGCGAACTCCAGCGCAACGCGAGCGATTCCAGTTCCGCGACGAGCGGATACAGCCGCCGGGCCTCTTCGGGGTCGAACGGCGGCACGAGGAACCCGCGGCCCGGCGCCGAAACGAGCAGGCCACGATCGGCCAGCCCGATCAGCGCCTCGCGCAACGGCGTCCGGCTGACGCCCAGTTCGCGGGCGAGGTGCACCTCGTTGATCCGGCTGTCCGCGGCGATCCGGCCGTCGAGCACGCGGGCGGTGACCTCTTCCGCGAGGTCACACCGGAGCAGGTTCCTCGTCATCCGAGTAGTATTGCATGCACTTCACCCATATTGTATTCAGTTAGGGGTGACGAGTATTCAGGGCTTCGACATCGACCGTGCCCGTGCCGAGACGCCTGGCTGCGCGGAAGTGGTCCACCTCAACAACGCCGGATCGTCGCTCCCGCCCACGCGGGTGACCGACACCGTCGTCGACTACCTGCGCGAAGAAGCCCTGATCGGGGGGTACGAGCAGGCCGCGGCGACCGCCGAGCGGTACGAGGGCGTCTACGCGTCGGCCGCACGGCTCGTCGGCGCCGAACCCGACGACATCGCACTGACCGACAACGCCACCCGGTCGTGGCAAGCGGTCTTCTACGCGCTGCCGTTCACCGCGGGAGACCGGATCCTGACGGCGAAGTCCGAGTACGCGAGCAACGTCATCTCCTTCCTGCAGATCGCGAAGCGCACCGGTGCCGTCGTCGAGGTGGTCGCCGAGGACGAGTCCGGTCAACTGGACGTCGAGGACCTGAAACGCCGGATCGACGGCAGCGTCAAGCTGATCGCCGTCTCCCACGTCCCCACCCAGGGCGGGCTGGTGAATCCCGCCGAGGAGATCGGCGCGGTCGCGCGCGAGGCCGGGATCCCGTTCCTGCTGGACGCCTGCCAGAGCGCCGGCCAGATCGACCTCGACGTCACGCGCCTGAACTGCGACGCGCTCAGCGTGACCGGCCGTAAGTACCTGCGTGGGCCGCGCGGCACCGGGCTCCTCTACGCGCACCCTCGCCTGCGTGAGCGCGTCGAGCCCGCGATGCTCGACCTTCACTCCGCGATGTGGACCGCGCCCGAGACCTACGAAGTCGATACGACGGCGAAGATGTTCGAGGTTTGGGAACGCGATCACGCCTCGGTGCACGGCCTCGGCGCGGCGATCGACTATGCCCTCGAATGGGGCATGCCCGCCATCGAAGCCCGCGTCGCCGGGCTCGCGGCGAACCTGCGCGACGCGCTCCGCGAGATCCCGGGCGTCCAGGTCCACGACCAGGGCGCGCGACAGTGCGGAATCGTCACGTTCAGCCTCGCGAAAACGCCGTCGCAGGAAGTGAAACAGCACCTGGCGGCGGCCAGGATCAACGTCAGCGTCGTGGAAGCGACGTCCGCCCAGTTCGATTTCGCCGCGCGCGGACTGCCGTCGATGGTCAGGTCCTCGGTGCACTACTTCAACACCGAAGACGAGATCGCGCTCCTCGCGGGTGAAGTCGGAAAGCTGGCCTAGCGCCGGGAAAGCACCGAGTCGGACGACGGGGCGTACGGCAGCCCCGTCGTCTTCGCCCGCATGCCGACCACGAGTGCCTCCCCCAGCAGGCTGACACCGATCGACAGCGTGATCGGCCTGGCGTCGGGGTGCGCCCCGGCCACGGTGGCCAGGAAACCGATCCCGAAGTTCACCACCATCGACAGCACCCAGACGCCGAACGTCCGGCCGGTGTAGCGCAGCCACAGCACGCCGTCTCGCTCGAACAGCTTCGTGGTGGCGGCGCGCACCGCGCCGAGGCCGCAGCCGACCAAGGCGCCCAGCACGAGCCAAAGACCGTCCACGACAGTGATGGTTTCGAGCTTGGTCAGGCCGTAGACCCCGATCCCGATCAGGATCACCGGCGCGCCGAAAACGTCGCGGGCGACCAGCGGCTCCCCGCGCAGCCTTCGCACGACGATCGCGACCACCACGGCGACCGCCAGCGCGATCAACAACCAGGTCCTCATGAACTCCCCCTTTGTAGCATGACTGTGCCAAATAAAATAGCAAGGTCGTGCTATAAAGGCAACATGCCCAAGATCGTCGACCCCGAGGCCCGGCGCCTGGAGATAGCCGAAGCCGTCTTCCGCGTGATCCAGCGGGACGGTCTTCCGCAGGCGTCGCTCAGGAGCGTGGCGGACGAGGCAGGCCTGGCGATCGGTTCGGTCCGGCACTATTTCAAGGGGCACGACGAGCTGATCGTGTTCGCCATGCGCTCGCTCGGCGACCGGCTGGTGGTGAGACTGCTGGGACACCTCCCGGACCTGCTCGACCCCGCGGCACCGCGTGCACGGCGACAGGAAGTCACCGAAGCCCTGCTCAGCGAACTGCTTCCGCTCACCGAGCAGACCCAGGCCGAAACCGACGTCTGGCTGGCGTTCACGGCCGCCGCGAAGAACCGCCCGGACCTCGCCGAGGAAGCCGCCCGCACGCACGACGGGGTCCGCGCCCTTGTCCGGCGGGTGCTCGAAGGCGCGCACGGGGCGGGCGGGCTGCTCGACGACCTCGATCTGGCCATCGAGACCGAACGGCTGGCCGCACTGCTGGACGGCCTCGCCCTGTCGGCGGGACGGACCCCGCCGGAGCTGATGCGAACGGTGCTCCGGCGGCATCTGGAGACCCTGCGGGCGCCCTAGCCCGACAGCTGGCACCGTGACGGGATGATCCCGGCCGCGTCGCGGTGATCGACGTCGACGGACGGGAGACCACCTGCCCACAGCGCGGCCGACACTCGACCGACGATGTTCCACCGCCTGCCGCGGCTGCCGAGGAGGTCCGCGCGCGGTACGACACGTCGAGCCGCCAGTCGTCATTCAGCCAGGCGGGTGGTGCTGGCGGTGCTCTACGCGCTGCCGCACGGAAGCTCGCTTTCCCAGGACGCGCAGAACCCGGGTTGCCTCTTCTAAGCCCCGAACCAGCCGGCGACGTCTAGCCGGAAGCCGTCCGTGGGTGCCATGGCGCGAAGGTCGGCTTCGAGCGCGCGGACCCTGTCCGCGCCGAGCGCGTCGGCCCAGTCCTTGCGCAACTCCTCGAAGATCGCCGCGGACCGGCCGAGCGAGTCGACACCGCGGCCGGTGAGACGCACGACCTTGCGCCGCGCGTCGGCCGGGTCTCCGGCGCGCTCGACGTAGCCGAGCTGCTCCAGCTTGTCGACGGTCTTGCCCGCCGCCTGCTTGCTGACCCCGAGCCGCCGCCCGATCTCGCTCGCCGTCGCCCCGTCGCGGCCGATCGCCTGCATGGCGAAGCCGTACGCCGGACGGACTTCGGGGTGTCCCTGTTCGGCCAGCTCGACGTGCAGCCTGTCGATGATCGAGCGGAAGCCCGCGAACAGCAAGAGCGGCAGCTCGAATCCGGCCGCGTCGGAAACTCGCTTGCCCTGTTCGACAACCTGCTTTACCTTTTCATCAACCACGTTGACTACCTTAAGGGGCAGCCTTGTTCACCGAGCACACCCTCGAAACCGCACCCGAAGCCTCGCGTCGCTCGATGGAAGCGACCATCCGGCATCTGGGTCACCTCCCCAACGCCGTCGCCCGCCTGGCGTCGTCACCGGAACTGCTCGACGGCTTCCTGAAGCTGAGCGCGAGCTTCGAGCGGACGACGCTTGACCCGGTGGCGCGGGAGACGGTCGTGATGACCGTGGCGACGCGCAACGACTGCCACGTCTGCGTCGAGATGCACACCGGCAAACTGAAGCGACTTCACGCGGACGACGACGTTGTCGCGGCACTTCGCTCGGAAAAGCCCGTACCAGACGAGCGCCTGGAAGCCATCCGACAGTTCACGCTCGCTGTGCTCGAAACCGCTGGCGGCGTGGACGACGAGACACTGCGGGTTTTCCTCGGCCACGGATACACCGAGCGGAACGCCCTCGAAGTCGTCATGGGCATCGGGACTTACACGTTGTCGACCCTGGCGAACCGGCTGACACGCGCGTAGTCGCTCTACGTGATCGCCGAGATCACCCCTTTGCCCGCCGATCTTGATGTATCTGGGCAGTCCTGGCCGCCTCCTCTCTTGTGCAGCCGAAAGTTCGCCACCCGCGGCGCGGCGCACCGGCGGTCTGGCCTGCCGAGGGGGCAGACCAGACCGCCGAAAACCGAAGACGTTCCACAGGGGTTGGGGGTACGTGAAGGCCCCCTTCACTCGGCTCAGTCGAGCGAAGGGGGCCTTCACGTGTTGAGAGCGCAAGTAGTCGACTACTTGCGAGAACCTCAGACCTCGAGCGCCCCGGCGGGGTCCGCCGCGTCCACTTGAAGCGGATCTTCGGGTAACCGGCCATCACGTCGCCGGGGCGGGGTGTCGCCGGGTTTTCGGTGGGCGCAGTAGGGATCGAACCTACGACCGCTCGGGTGTAAACCGAGTGCTCTCCCGCTGAGCTATGCGCCCGGGAGGTGGTACCCGCGGACGGGAACCACCGTGAAGACTCAGGCCAGGGAGGCCACGGCCTTCTTCCACGCCTGCTGGTCGCGCGCCTCGCCGGGCTGGTTGACCTCGGCGAACCGCACGACGCCGTTCTTGTCGATCAGGAAGGTGCCGCGGGTGGCCAGGCCGGCCGCCTCGTTGAAGACGCCGTAGGCCTTCGCGACCTCACCGTGCGGCCAGAAGTCCGAAAGCAGCGGGAACTGGTAACCCTGCTGCTCGGCCCACGCCTTGAGCGAGAACGGGGTGTCCACGGACACACCGATGACCTGGACGCCCTGGCCGTCGTAGTCCGCGAACTCGTCGCGGAGCTGGCACAGCTCACCGGTGCAGATGCCGCTGAACGCGAACGGGTAGAACACGAGCAGGACCGGCTTGTCGCCCTGGAAAGACGACAGCTTCACGGCCTGCTTGTTGTAGTCGTTGAGCGTGAAGTCCGGGGCTTGCGATCCGACCTCGACGGCCATACCGGCGGTTTCCTCTCAAAGAGCGATCAGGGGCCTGCGACGACAACCCTATCGTGTCGATCGCACGGCTCCGGAGGTCACCGCTTGGTCTTGGACGACTTCGGCGATACCAGCCGGGTGCCTGCCCATTTCGGGCCCGCACTGATGTTGGCCGTCTGCGCCAACCCGACCTGCGGCACCGCTTCGGCGATCTCGCTCGGCTCGACGTGCCCTGGCTGTCCCGTCTTCGGGGTCAGTACCCAGATCACACCGTTCTCGTTCAAGGGGGTCCGGACCTCGATCAGCGTGTCGCCGAGATCACCGTCGTCCTCGCGCCACCACAGCAGCACCACGTCGATGACCTCGTCGGCGTCCTCGTCGAGGATGTCGCCGCCGATCTGTTCCTCGATCGCCGCTCGGAGGTCGTCGTCGACGTCCTCGTCCCAGCCGATCTCCTGGACCACCATGTCCGGCTTGATCCCAAGCCTTTCGGCGACGCTGCTCTGATCAGCGTCTCCCGCGGCGACCACTGCTGTCACTCCTCCAACTACGACGGAGCGCGGTGTCGCCTCGGCCGGATCGACCGGGCGGGCACCACACTCGGGTACACGATGCCCGTTAGCGAACACTGGTGAGGCGCTGCGCGCAACCGTCCACACCGGATCTTGAACAACTCGTGTCGCAGCGTACGGACATTCGGCCCACCCGCGCGAGGTCAATTCAGGCGCACTTGGGCGCCTCCGAATGCCCTGCTCTAGGGTGGAGGAGAAAACGCGCGCGCGATACAGGCGCGCGCGAGGCGCGTCGCAATCGGGTCCGCGAACGTTACCGATCAGTAGCGGTGACGCGCACGGAACCGGAGGACGACGATGGAGGGCGAACACGCCCGCGTACGAGCAGAACCAGCTACCACCTTTCGCAAGGAGACCCCTTGGCCCCGCAGAACGACGGCGCCTCCGGCAAGGAGACCCCGGCACGCGTACGTGTCATCCGTGACGGATTGGCTGCGCACCTGCCCGACATCGACCCGGAGGAGACCGCCGAATGGCTGGACTCCTTCGACGAGGCGCTGGCCAGGGGTGGTCAGCAGCGCGCCCGTTACCTGATGCTGCGTATCCTCGAGCGGGCAAGGGAACGCCACGTCGGCGTTCCGGCGCTGACGTCGACGGACTACGTCAACACCATCCCCACCGAGAACGAACCCTGGTTCCCCGGTGACGAGGAGATCGAGCGCCGCTACCGCGCCTACATCCGGTGGAACGCCGCGATCATGGTGCACCGAGCGCAGCGTCCCGGTGTCGGTGTCGGCGGTCACATCTCGACCTACGGCTCGTCCGCGGCGCTGTACGAAGTGGGCTTCAACCACTTCTTCCGCGGCAAGGACCACTCCAGCGGCGGCGACCAGATCTTCATCCAGGGCCACGCCTCCCCCGGCATCTACGCTCGCGCGTTCCTCGAGGGCAGGCTGACCGAGAATCAGCTGGACGGGTTCCGCCAGGAGTACTCACACGCGGGCGAGGGCGGCGGCCTGCCGTCGTACCCCCACCCCCGGCTGATGCCGGAGTTCTGGGAGAACCCGACCGTGTCCATGGGGCTCGGCCCGATGAACGCGATCTACCAGGCCCGGTTCAACCGCTACCTGCGCGATCGCGGCCTCAAGGACACCACCGACCAGCACGTCTGGGCGTTCCTCGGCGACGGCGAGATGGACGAGCCGGAATCGCGCGGCCTCATCCACGTGGCCGCGGGCGAGGGCCTCGACAACCTGACCTTCGTGATCAACTGCAACCTGCAGCGGCTCGACGGCCCGGTGCGCGGCAACGGCAAGATCATCCAGGAGCTGGAGTCGTACTTCCGCGGCGCCGGCTGGAACGTCATCAAGGTCATCTGGGGCCGCGAGTGGGACTCGCTGCTGCACGCGGACCGCGACGGCGCGCTGGTCAACCTCATGAACACCACGCCGGACGGCGACTTCCAGACCTACAAGGCCAACGACGGCGCCTTCGTCCGCGAGCACTTCTTCGGCCGCGACCCGCGGACCAAGGAACTGGTCAAGGACCTCACCGACGCCGACGTCTGGAACCTCAAGCGCGGCGGCCACGACTACCGCAAGGTCTACGCGGCCTACAAATCGTCGCTGGAGCACCACGGCCAGCCGACGGTGATCCTGGCGCACACCATCAAGGGCTACGGCCTCGGTCCGTCCTTCGAGGGCCGCAACGCCACGCACCAGATGAAGAAGCTCACCCTCGACGACCTCAAGCTGTTCCGGGACGCCCAGCGCATCCCGATCAGCGACGAGGAACTCGAGCGTGACCCGAAGCTGCCGCCGTACTACCACCCTGGCAAGGACTCGGCGGAGATCGAGTACATGATCGGCCGCCGCAAGGCGCTCGGCGGGTTCCTGCCGGAGCGTCGTCCGAAGGCCTCGAAGGCGCTCGTACTGCCCGGCGACAAGGTCTACGAAGGCATCCGCAAGGGCTCGGGCAAGCAGGAGGTCGCCACCACGATGGCGTTCGTCCGGCTCGTCCGCGAGCTGGCGAAGGACTCCGAGATCGGCAAGCGGATCGTCCCGATCATCCCGGACGAGGCCCGCACCTTCGGCCTCGACTCGATGTTCCCGACGGCCAAGATCTACAACCCGCACGGCCAGACGTACACGTCGGTCGACGCGAGCCTGATGCTGGCCTACAAGGAGTCCGAAAAGGGCGTCATCCTGCACGAGGGCATCAACGAGGCGGGCTCCACCGCGTCGTTCACCGCCGTGGGCACCTCTTACGCCACGCACGGCGAGCCGATGATCCCGATCTACATCTTCTACTCGATGTTCGGGTTCCAGCGGACCGGTGACGGCCTCTACGCGGCGGCGGACCAGATGGCCCGCGGCTTCGTGCTCGGCGCCACCGCCGGCCGCACCACGCTGACCGGTGAGGGCCTGCAGCACGCCGACGGGCACTCGCTGCTGCTGGCGGCGACCAACCCGGCCGTCGTCGCCTACGACGCGGCGTGGTCGTTCGAGATCGCCCACATCGTGCGGGACGGTCTGCGCCGGATGTACGGCGAGACCGGGCCGGACGGCAACGGCGAAAACATCTTCTACTACATGACGATCTACAACGAGCCGTACCAGCAGCCCGCCGAGCCGGAGAACCTCGACGTCGACGGCCTGCTCAAGGGTCTGTACCGCTACGCCGACGGCCCGTCTGGCGACGGTCCGGAGGCGCAGATCCTGGTGTCCGGCGTCACCATGCCGGACGCGCTCCGCGCGCAGCGGATGCTCGCCGAGGAGTGGGGCGTACGCGCGGCCGTGTGGTCGGCGACGTCGTGGACCGAGCTGCGGCGCGAGGCCGTCGCGATCGACCACGACAACCTGCTGCACCCCGGCGACTCTCCGCGTGTGCCGTACGTCACAGAAAAGCTGTCCGGCGTTAACGGGCCGGTCGTCGCGGTTTCGGACTGGATGCGTGCCGTGCCGGACCTGATCCGCCCGTGGGTGCCGACCGACATGCTGACGCTGGGCACCGACGGGTTCGGGTTCTCCGACACCCGCCCCGCCGCCCGGCGGAAGTTCCTGGTCGACGCGCAGTCGATTGTGGTCGGCACACTGAGCGCGCTCGCCAAGCGCGGCGAGGTCGACCAGGCGAAGGTAGTGGAGGCGGCGCGCAAGTATCGCCTCGACGACGTCACCGCCGCGGGGCCGCAGTTGTCGGACTCCGGTAGCGCCTGACGCTGCGATGAACGGGACTTTCATGGCAAATTTTGCCATGAAAGTCCCGTTCATTGCGTTCAGGGTCGGACCGGCTAGGGTTAGACATCGGATGTTTCTGGGCGAACAGAGAGGGTGAGCGAGTGTGACGAAGCGTCGACTGCCGAAGCCGAGCGAGTTGAAGCAGATCCTGCGGCCGAAGCCGATCGTGCTCAACCCGACCGAGCGCCGACTGGCGAGCGCGCACACGATCGCCGACCTGCGGACGATCGCCCGCAAGCGGACGCCGAGGGCGGCGTTCGACTACACCGACGGTGCCGCGGAGCTGGAGGACAGCCTCCGCCGCGCCCGGCAGGCCTTCCGCAGCGTGGAATTCCACCCGAACATCCTCCGCGGCGTGTCCGATGTGGACACGAGCAGGGAGATCCTCGGCAAGCGTTCGGCGCTGCCGTTCGCGTTCGCGCCGACCGGGTTCACCCGGATGATGAACCACGAGGGCGAAGCCGCGGTGGGCCGCGTCGCGCAGCGCAACGGCATCCCGATGGGGCTGTCGACGATGGCGACGACGTCGATCGAAGACCTCGCGGCCGCCGCGCCGGAGGCCCGCAAGTGGTTCCAGCTCTACGTCTGGCACGATCACAAGGCGGGCGAAGATCTGATGAATCGCGCGTGGGCCGCCGGATTCGACACCCTCATGCTGACCGTGGACACCCCGGTCGGGGGCGCGCGGCTGCGCGACGTCCGCAACGGGCTGACCATCCCGCCCGCGCTCACCCTCAAGACGTTCGTCGACGGCGCGATGCATCCGTCATGGTGGTTCAACCTGCTGACCACCGAACCGCTGACCTTCGCGTCGCTGAGCCACTTCGACGGCACGGTCGCCGAACTGCTCAACAAGCTCTTCGACCCCACCTTGACCTTCGACGACCTCGACTGGGTCCGCCAGACCTGGCCGGGCAAGCTCGTGATCAAGGGGGTCCAGAACGTCGACGACGCGCGTGACGTGGTCAAGCACGGCGCCGACGCGGTGCTGCTGTCCAACCACGGCGGCCGTCAGCTCGACCGCGCGCCGACGCCGATCGAACTGCTGCCCGCGGTCCTCGACGAGATCCAGGGCGACGCCGAGGTGTGGGTCGACACCGGCATCCTCTCCGGCGGCGACATCGTGGCCGCGATCGCGCGCGGCGCCGACGCGGTGCTCATCGGGCGCGCGTTCCTCTACGGCCTGATGGCCGGGGGTGAGCGCGGCGTCCAGCGGTGCGTGGACATCCTGCGCGCCGAGATCGTCCGGACCATGCAGCTGCTGGGCGTCCGGACCCTCGACGACCTCAAGCCGTCACACGCCACCACGCGCTGACCCCGTCGCGTTTCGTCCTCTCGTTGCGGTAGTTGCACGTGCAACTACCGCAACGAGAGGACGAAACGCGGGATCAGGCGGACGTCGCCGTGGCCCCGGCCGGCGCGGCGAGGACCTGCTTCGCCGTGCGGTTCCAGCTCCACCAGCCGTGCACGACCAGCCCGGCGAACACGATGTAGACCGCGGCGGAGAAGTACAGGCCAGAGGACAGCTGCAGCGGGACGCCGATCGCGTCGACGACCAGCCACACCAGCCAGAACTCGACGAGACCCGCGCCCTGCGCGGCGAAGGCGACCAGCGTCCCGACGAAGATCGCGGCGTCCGGCCATGGCGCCCACGAAGCGTTCAGCGCGTCGAGCACCAGCGCCATCGCGGTGGTGCCGATCGCGAACGCGCCGATCATCGTCAACCGCTCGGCGAGACGGCCCGTGCGGACGACGACGCCGTAGACCGGGTCGCTGTGGCGGGACCACGCCCACCAGCCGTAGATCGAGATGGCGAGGATCGCGATCTGCCTGGTGGCGAGCCCGCCGAGGTGGGCGGAAAGGTAGACGGAGAACAGCAGCACGGTGGCGCCGACCTGGACCGGCCAGGTCCACAGCGTGCGGCGTTGTGCCAGGAAGACCACGGCCAGCGCGAAGATCTGCCCCGCCAGTTCGGCGAAGGAGATCCACTGTCCGAGCACCGTGACACCGTTGTGCAGCAGGAAGTCCACGTCCGCGCCCCTCTCCGTCTACCGCTCCAACATGCTCCGCCGCGACGCCATTCCCCAGAGAGTGTGAGGTGCGGAACAGAACCGGCTCGCAAAGCCGAATGAGTGGAGTAGTCGCCCGGGACAGGACGAAGGGCCCGCCACCACGTGTTCCGCGGCGATGGGCCCCCGTCGGCTCCACGCGGGCCCGGTGCCTTCCTCGATCACCGGGCCCGCGGGATGCTCAGGAATCTACGCGACCGATGCCCACGGGCGACGTCGGCTGCTCCGAACGGGCTTCCTGGCGAGCATCGCCACTGGAACCGGCCCCGCCACCGCTGTCGCGATGTTCACCTGGCCGAGCTCGGCCGCGCCGGTCACCGGCACCAGCGCCACCAGGATCCGCGGCGGGAACACGGTGGTGTCGTCGAGCGGCGCGCTGACCGGATTGCTCTCACCGGATACGCCGAACGTGAGTCGCAAGGCGATCAGGAGAATGAATTCGACGGGGCCCCCGCCCGCATCGACATTCGCCTGTTTGAGCGTTCCTGTGAGTCCGATCTTCGACAGAACCAGTTGCAATGCCCTTGACAAAACCTTCGCAATCAACCAGCCGATGAGCAGGATGTTCAGGAATCCGACCAGTTCGGGCCGCGCTGTGTGGCGACAAGGTTCCATGCTTGCCCACGGCGAACTCCCTCCTCGGTGCGTCCGCGCCGAACACCGGCGCGGCTTGCGAGGGATCGTTGATCACGGGCATGTCACCGGCAACTCGGCGACCCACGATCGAGTGAGTGAACTAGCGGGAAAAGATCTACGAGTCCCATACTTGTTCTACCGGTGGGGACCGGGGAGACGAGGCCGTCCGGCGCGGTGAAAAACACTAGCGCCGGGCGGCCTCGAGTTATTTGCGAATACCTTTCACCATTCATCGCCGCGCCTCGCGCGATATCCGTCCATTTCGGACTCGAAGCCCGTCCGGCCGCAGGACGAGGGCCATCTCGGCCGGGCGGACTAGGATCGGCCGATCATGGCTGATGCGACTTCCGGACGGCGTGTGCCCAAGCACCACGGGCTGTCCGCCAAGACCCTCCGGCGGCTCGATCACGCCTCCGGCCGTCTCGCGAGCGCGAGCGTGGCGGTGATGGAGGAGCGGCTGAGCTGGTTCGCCCGCCTGCCCGCCGACCAGCGCGCGAGCGTTCTGCTGATCACCCAGGCGGGTGCCGCCGGTTTCGTCGACTGGCTCCGCGACGCGAAAGAGGCGCTCTCCCTCACCACCGAGGCGTTCCGCGAAGCGCCCGCCGAACTGTCCCGCTGGGTGAGCCTGCGGCAGGCGGTCGGGATGGTGCGGCTGGCGATCGAGGTGTTCGAGGAGCAGCTGCCGGAGTTCGCCGCGAACGAGGGGGAACGCGCCGCGCTGATCGAGGGGATCCTGCGCTACGGCAGGGAGATCGCGTTCGCCGCCGCCAACTCCTACGCGGCCGCCGCCGAGGCGCGCGGCGCCTGGGACGCGCGGCTGGAGGCGCTGGTCGTCGACGGCATCGTCCGCGGTGACGCCGAGGAGGCCGTGCTCTCCCGTGCGGCCGCGCTCGGCTGGGACCCGGCCGCGGCCGCCACCGCGCTGGTCGGCACCCCGACGTCGGACGACCCGCCCGCCGTCGTGTTCGAGGTGCGCAGCCGTGCCGCGCGGGTGGGGCGCCCCGTCCTGCTCTCGGTGCAGGGGTCCCGTCTGGTCGTGGTCGTCGCCGGTCCCACCGACGGAACCGTCAAGGACAGCGAGATCCTCACCAAGCTGTCCGTCGCCTTCGCGGAGGGCCCGGTAGTCGCCGGGCCGACGGTGCCCACCCTCGCCGAGGCGCACCACAGTGCGACAGAGGCGCTCTCCGGCCTGCGCGCCGTCGTCGGCTGGCCCGGTGCGCCGCGGCCCGCGAGATCGATCGACCTGCTGCCGGAACGCGCGTTGTCCGGCGACCCCGAGGCGGAACGCCTGCTCGTGGAGCAGATCGCCCGGCCGCTGGAGGAGGCGGGCCCGGCGCTGCTGCGGACGGTGGAGACCTACCTCGACAGCGGCGGCGTGCTGGAGACCTGCGCACGGACGCTGTTCGTACATCCGAACACCGTCCGGTACCGGCTGCGGAAGGCGGCCGAACTCACCGGCCGCCACGCCGCCGAATCGCGCGACGCCTGGGTGCTGAAGGTGGCGCTGACGGTCGGACGGCTGGCCCGGGCCCGCGGGCTCTGGTAAACCCGTTGGTAACTCTGCGCAGTGATAGACTTCATAGGGAAAGCTGGTTGAACCCGACAAGGCTTTTGGGTTAAGCACAGTGATCAGGAAGACACTTTTGGAGGGTTTCCACAATTACGCCCGCCGGACTTGGTGAGCGTCGGCATCACGACCTTGGTGGCCGAGCGTGTTCCCTAGTGGGGTGACAGCAGCAGTCCTCGCCCCCGGTCAGGGTTCCCAAGCCCCCGGCATGCTCTCCCCTTGGCTTGAACTCGACGGTGCCCGCGCGCGCGTCGAAGCCTGGTCCGAGCGGGCCGGCCTCGATCTCGTCCGGCTCGGCACCGAAGCGGACGCCGAAGAGATCCAGGACACCGCGATCACCCAGCCGCTGATCGTGGCGCTGTCGCTGCTGGCTTTCGAACACCTCCAGCGCGAGGCCCCGGTCGCCGCGGACGCGCCGGTCGCCGGTCACTCCGTCGGTGAGCTGGCCGCCGCCGCCATCGCCGGGGTGCTGAGCCCCGAGGACGCCGTCGCGCTGGCCGCCATCCGCGGCGCGGAAATGGCGAAGGCGTGCGCGCTGGAGCCCACGAGCATGGCCGCGGTCATGCTCGGCGACCCGGAGGAGGTCGTCGCCTGGCTCGACGGCCACGGCCTCGCCGCGGCGAACCGCAACGGCGCCGGCCAGATCGTCGCCTCCGGCGCCGCCGCCGCGATCGAGAAGATCGTCGCCGAGCCGCTCGAAGGCACCAAGGTCCGCGCGCTCAAGGTCGCGGGCGCGTTCCACACGGCGTATATGGCCCCCGCGCAAGCGGCGCTGGCCGACCAGGCTGCGAAGATCACCCCGGCGGACCCGACGCGTCCGCTGCTGTCGAACGCCGACGGCCAGGTCGTCACCAGCGGGGCGGAGTACCTCGACCGGCTGGTCAAGCAGGTCACGAATCCGGTGCGCTGGGACCTGACCATGGACGGTCTGGTCTCCGCGGGCGTCACCTCGACGCTCGAACTTCCGCCGGCGGGCACGCTGACCGGGCTGGTCAAGCGGCAGCTCAAGGGAACCGTGACCACCACCATCGCGCTGAAGACGCCGGGCGAGCTGGCGAAGCTTCACGGGCAGGAGGACGCTTCGTGACCGACCGATCCACCTTGCGGCAGACGACGGGCGCCGCCGGAAGCCGCATCCTCGGTGTCGGGAGCTTCCAACCCGAGAAGATCGTGACCAACGACGATCTCTCGCAGATCATGGACACCAACGACCAGTGGATCCGCGAGCGGGTCGGCATCGTCGAGCGCCGGTTCGCCGAGAAGGACGAGTCGCTGGTCGACATGGCTGTCAAGGCGGGCACCGCCGCGCTGGCCGACGCCGGGGTGGATCCGTCCGAAGTGGATACGGTCATCCTGCCGAACTGCACGATGCCCACCCAGATCCCGAACGCCGCCGCCCAGGTGGCCGACCGGATCGGCATCACGCACCCGGCCGCGTTCGACCTCAACGCCGCCTGCGCCGGGTTCTGCTACGGCCTCGGTGTCGCCTCGGACCTGATCCGGGCGGGCAGCACGAAGAAGGCGCTCGTCATCGGCGCCGAGAAGCTCACCGACCACATCGACCCGGTCGACCGCGCGAACGCGATCATCTTCGCCGACGGCGCGGGCGCGGCGGTGGTCGGCGCGTCCGACATCCCGCGGATCGGACCGGTCGCCTGGGGCAGCGCGGGTGAGCACGTCGACCTCATCTACATGCGCGACGACAAGTGGATCTACCAGGAAGGCCAGTCGGTTTTCCGCTGGGCGACCACGCAGATCGCGCCGATCGCGCTGCGGGCACTGGAACTGGCCGGGCTCGAACCGTCCGATGTGGACGTGCTGATCCCGCACCAGGCCAACCTGCGCATCGTCGAGGCCATCGCCAAGAAGCTGCGCGCCAAGGGCGCCCGCGAGGACATGGTCGTGGCCGACGACATCAAGTACTCGGGCAACACCTCGTCCGCGTCCATCCCCCTCGCGCTGGACCACATGCGCAAGGCGGGCACCGCGAAGCAGGGCGACGTCGTACTCGCCGTCGGCTTCGGCGCCGGACTCTCCTACGCGGGCCAGACCTTCATCTGCCCGTGATGAATACTTCCCCCGCGGGCGCCGTGCCCGCGGGGCAGCCGAAAGCATCACCGAGAAGGGAACAACCAGTGGCAGACAACGCAGAGATCCTCGCAGGCCTCGCCGAGATCGTCGAAGAGGTCGCCGGTGTGGCGCAGGACGACGTGACCGCCGAGAAGTCCTTCGTGGACGACCTCGACATCGACTCGCTGTCCATGGTGGAGATCGCTGTTCAGGCCGAGGACAAGTTCGGCGTCAAGATCCCGGACGACGAGCTGGCGAACCTGAAGACCGTTGGCGACGCGGTGAACTACGTGTCCGCCAACTCCAAGTAAGTCACCAGTACTTGATGGCGCCGACCTTGGGGAGACTCCAATGAGCAACATCGACGTCGTGATCACCGGGCTGGGTGCCACCACGCCGCTCGGCGGGGACGTCACGTCCACGTGGGACGGCCTGCTCGGCGGTGAGAGTGGCATCCGCCTGCTCGAAGCCGACTGGGTCGACGAGCTCGACCTGCCGGTGAAGATCGGTGCCACGCTCGCGGTGGACCCGTCCGAGGTCCTCCCTCGGGTCCAGGCACGCCGCCTGGACCGGTGCGAGCAGGTGGCGCTCATCGCCGCGCGTCAGGCTTGGGCGGACGCGGGCTTCGAGCAGCCGACCGATGAGCATCAGGATGTGGACCCCGAGCGCCTGGGGGTGACCATCGGCACCGGTGTCGGCGGTCCGGTCACCCTGATCTCGCAGAACGACCTCCTGCACAAGCAGGGCCTCCGCAAGGTGTCCCCGCTGACCGTGCCGATGCTGATGCCGAACGGTCCGGCCGCGCACGTCGGCATCGACCTGAAGGCCCGCGCCGGCGTGCACTCGCCCGCTTCGGCCTGTGCCTCGGGAGCGGAAGGCATCGCCGCCGGCTACGAGATGATCCGGACCGGCCGGGCCGACGTCGTGGTCGCCGGTGGTGCCGAGGCGTGCATCCACCCGATCACCCTCGCCGGGTTCGCCCAGGCGAGGACGGTGTCCACACGCAACGACGAGCCCACGAAGGCCTCGCGGCCGTTCGACGCGAACCGCGACGGTTTCGTGCTCGGCGAGGGCTCCGGCGTCGTGATCCTGGAGCGGGCCGACCGCGCCAGGGCCCGCAACGCGCGGATCTACGCGCAGCTGAGCGGGTTCGGGATCACTTCGGACGCGTACCACATCACGGGTAACCACCCCGAAGGCATCGGCCAGATCGCCGCCATGCGCGCGGCGATGAAGATGGCCGGGGTCTCCCCTTCCGACGTCGGCCACGTCAACGCGCACGCGACCTCCACGGTCGTCGGCGACGTCGGCGAGGCGGCGGCGATCCGCAAGGCCGTCGGCGACCACACCGTGGTGACCGCACCCAAGGGCGCCCTCGGGCACCTGGTCGGCGGTGCGGGCGCGGTCGAGGGCATCGCCACGATCCTGGCGATCTACCACGGCCTGATCCCGGCCACGCTGAACCTCGAGGACCTGGATCCGAGGGTGCAGCTCGACGTCGTGGCGGGCGAGGCCCGCAAGGCGGAGCTGACCGCGGCGATCAGCAACTCGTTCGGCTTCGGCGGGCACAACACGGCGCTGCTGTTCACTCCGGCGGCCTAAGGCCTCGTACCGCTGGTGCCGGGGTGCTGAAGGGGACTTTCCGCGCGTGCGACGCGGTGAAGGGAGCCTTCGCCGCTTAAGACGCGGGGAAGGTCCCCCTCAGATCAGCGGTGACGGCCGCAGCAGCAACGACCCTTACCTCCGTGGGGTTCAGGGGTACCGGCGTACGGCCGGTGAAGAACGGTGTGGATTTTGGGACGTCAGATGTCCCACTGCGGTGAAGGCCTCCTTCCCTACTTTGAGAATCAGGGTCCCGGCAAAGTCGAGGTCTCGCAGGTCATGGCGTTACTCGTCGCCGCGTGAGCTGACGATGTAGGAATGGGGACGTTGAGTGTCCCGATTCCTACATCATCGCGGGTCACACCGGTTGCGGAGCTTGATCAACACGGGATTCAGGGGGACATGCCCCCCGGCACACGCCCGAGTGGAACGCGGGATGAGGCCGAGCCGGCGGTCAGGCCTCCGAGCGCTTCACCAGATGCCGCCCGATCCACCAGGCGGCCTCCACCAGCACGATCCCCACCCCGGCGCAGGCGAACGCCGAGAGCGTGTACGCGCTCACGCTCGGGTCCAGCGCGAAGAACTTCTGTGTGAACGGGATCAGGAAGATCGCGAGCGTCAGCACGACCATCCCGCCGATCAGCAGGATCTTCCACCACCTGTACGGCCGCGCGACGATCCCGAGCACCCACAGCGCGATCGCGATGAGCGTGATCAGCGCGGTCGTCCCCGCCTGGATCTTGTCCACTTCGGACTGTCCGGATCCCTTGTACACCAGCAGGTAGCTCAGGAACGTCGCCGTGGCGATGACCAGCCCGGCCGGAACGGCCATCCGCATCACCCTGCCGACGAAGCCGGAGCGGGCGCGTTCGTTGTTCGGCGCCAGCGAGAGCACGAAGGCGGGCAGGCCGATCGTGAACCACGCGGTGATCGTGATGTGCCGCGGCAGGAACGGGAACGGTACCTGCGCGATGCCGACCATCAGCGCCAGCAGCACCGAGTAGACCGTCTTGGTGAGGAACAGGTTCGAGACGCGCTCGATGTTGCCGATCACCCGCCGCCCCTCGGCGACGACATGCGGCAAGGTGGCGAACTTGTCGTCCAGCAGCACGATCTGCGCGACCGCGCGGGTGGCCGGGCTGCCGGCGCCCATGGCGACGCCGATGTCCGCGTCCTTCAGCGCGAGGACGTCGTTGACGCCGTCGCCGGTCATCGCGACGGTGTGGCCTTTCGACTGCAGGGCACCGACCATCGCGCGCTTCTGCAGCGGCGTCACACGGCCGAAGACGGCGCGCTCCTCTACGGTGTCGGCCAGCTTTTCGGCGTCGTCCGGCAGCGTCCGCGCGTCGACGGGTTTGTCCGCGCCCGGCAGGTCGAGCGTCCCCGCGACGGCGCCGACGGAGATGGCGTTGTCGCCGGAGATGACCTTGACCGCGACATCCTGGTGCGCGAAGAAGTCCAAAGTGTCCTTCGCGTCCGGGCGGACCTTTTGCTCCAGCACCACGAGCGCGACCGGTTCGATGTCGCCAGGCCCCTCGGCCGCGTCGACGGCCCGTTCGGCACGGCCCAGCAGCAGGACGCGCAAACCGCGTGAGCCGATCTTCTCGGCCTCCGCCCGGTGCTCCCCCTCGGGCATCAGAACGTCGGCCGCGCCGAGCACCCAGTCGCCGTCGGCCCCGAAGGACGCACCACTCCACTTACGCGCCGAGGAGAACGGCATCGTCGTGAAAACCCGCCAGCCCGGATCGGTCCCGTGTGCCTCCGCGATGGCTTGCAGGCTCGCGTTCGGCCGGGGATCGGCGGCGGCGAGCGCGGCCAGCGCGTCATCCACCGGGTGGCCGGGGGTGATTTCCCGGACCTCGGAGAGCCGCATCGCGTTCTCGGTGAGCGTCCCGGTCTTGTCCGCGCACACCACGTCGACCCGGGCGAGCCCCTCGATCGCCGGAAGTTCCTGCACCAGGCACTGGCGCTTGCCGAGCCGGATGACGCCGACCGCGAGCGCGACGCTCGTCATCAGCACCAGACCCTCGGGCACCATCGGCACCAGCGCCGCGACCATGCCGCGCAACGCGTCCGGCCACGCCTGGTCGCCCGCGAGCTGGTTGTAGATGGTCAGCGCGCCCGCCGGGATGAGCAGATACGTGATGAACTTGAGGATCTTGTCGATGCCCTGCCGCAGTTCCGACTTCACCAGCGTGAACTTGCTGGCCTCCGCGGCCAGTTTCGCGGCGTAGGACTCGTCGCCGATGATGTCCGCGCGGTAGGTGCCGCTGCCCGCGACGACGAAGCTGCCGGAGAGCACCTTGTCGCCGGGCTGCTTGACCACCGGATCGGATTCCCCGGTCAGCAGTGACTCGTCGATCTCCAGCGCGTCGGCCGTCAGTGTCGGGCCGTCGACGACGATCTTGTCGCCAGGCCCCAGTTCGACGAGGTCGCCGAGCACGACGTCTTCCGGGGCGATCTCGGCGCTCCGCCCGTCGCGGCGGACGGTCGGCTTCGCCTGTCCCACGATGGCGAGCCGTTCCAAGGTCCGTTTCGCCCGGAGTTCCTGGATGATGCCGACCGCGCTGTTGACGATGATCAGTCCGCCGAACAGCCCGTCGATGAAGTACCCCGTCGACAGGATGAGGGCGAACAGCACGCCGTAGATCGCGTTGATCCGGGTGAAGACGTTCGCGCGGATGATCTCGCCGGTGGTCCGGCTGGTCTTCGTGGAGACCGTGTTGGTCCGGCCCGCGGCGACACGTTCGGCGACCTCTTCGCTGGAGAGTCCCCTCGAGGCGTCGGTCAGCAGGGCCGGCTGATCAATTGCCATGGCGCGACTCTATTCGGCCCCGGCTCCCGCACGCGTCAGCCTGGGGGACCATGTCGACCCCTACTTCAGCATCTTTCGTGTTCGGGGTTGGTGCCGCCTTCGGTGGTGTCGACCCGCCAGGATCCGCTCTCCAGCCTCAGCGGCAGCACCAGTCGCCAGCGGATGCACCCCTCGGGCAGGTACACCGGCGCGTCGTCGACGTCCTGTGTGCTGGTGAAGGCGACGAGGACCCGGAGCGTGCTCGGCGCGCCCGGCTCGATGCGGTAGACGAGGATATTGCCGTCCCGAGTGGACTGATAGTCCTTCTTCCACTCCGACGCGGTCTTGGTCTTGGCCCGTTCCCTGGTGACCGCCGAAGTCCACTTTAGATAGTCGCGGTCGTTGATGGAGTCGAAGTACCCCTGCAGCACCTGCCGGACGCTCTGGTACTGGGGATGCGCCACGACATCGGGCGTCACCTCGACGGCGGGCGATCCGGGCTGCGCCTCCGGGGCGACCGGCGACGGCGGGTCGCTGACGGCCGGTTCGGTGGGCGCGGCCTCCGGGCGGAGGTAGCGATCGCGCGCCAGCAGCCCGACTCCGACGGTCAGGGAGATCACCACCACGAGGACGGGGATCAGCCACCGCTGGCGAGAGATGGGGCGAGGCTGGGCGGTCACCCTGAAAGGTTAGCCGCCCGCCTCTTCCGCCTTCACGCCGTCTACCCGACCTGGTGCAGCCAGGTGACCGGAGCACCGTCACCGGCGTGCCGGTACGGTTCGAGCGCTTCGTCCCAATTGGCGGCGAGGAGCTCGTCGAGCTTGTGCGCCAGCGATTCGCCGGTGCGCACTTTGCTCACGAGCGCGCGCAGCTGGTCTTCGCCCACGACGATGTCGCCGTTGGCACTGGTCCTGCCGTGCCACAGGCCGAGGCCCGGAGCGAAACAGAACCTCTCCCCGTCGACCCCCGCACTGGGCTCTTCGGTGACTTCGAACCGGATCATCGGCCACGCCTTGAGCGCGGACGCCAGCTTTGCGCCGGTGCCCGAAGGCGCACGCCAACCACATTCGGCGCGGAGCTGTCCTGGACTGGCGGGCTGCGCCGTCCACTTCAACTCGACTCGGGCACCCAGGGTGCCCGAAATAGCCCACTCGACGTGCGGACAGACCGCAGACGGCGACGAGTGGACGTACACCACGCCACGGGTGTTGCCACGGGTGCTCACTGCTGACCTCCGCTACTCGACGAGGGGCGTCTTCCCCTACGACCTCGCGAGCTGCGCTGGTCAGGTGGCTCGTGCCGCCTCCCGGTACGCGTGAGCACATTGTGCACCCCAACTGTGCTGTTTGGCCACATGAACACCACAAGTCGCACCTGATCGGGACGCGGGACTCCGTGTGAAGCCCCCTTCCTGCGAGCTGCCCTTGGGCACGTCGGCGATGTCGCGGGTACGTGGCACCGGTGACGGCGAGAGAAGGGGAAAGTCGCGGGGCGACGACGAGCGCGGCGCGTCGACGCCAGCGGTGAGATCCGGCCACGACGTTTCTCCTGGTGGCAGGGGACGAAGAAGCAGTGACCTACCAACGAGTAACATCGAACTGGTGACGATGCTCACGCCACGGCTAGTTTTGGACCAACATCGCCTCGCCTACCTGCGACGTGTCTGCCCGTTAGTCCGGATGGAGGCGCTACTTTGTGCACCGAGACCGACGAGATGGGGAGGGGTTCGGTGCGACTCGTTCGCCTCGCTCAACAGCCGTCCCGGGTGGCCCAGGACGTCCGCGCCGCGCTGGCCTCACTCGGCAGGGGCAGCAACGTCGTCGGCGGGATCGCCCTGGTCGGCGTCAGCCCGGTGGAAGGACGGCCGGTCGAAGCGGTCGTCATCATGCCCAAGGGCGTTCTCATCGTCATCGGCGTCGACCTGCCGGACCCGGCGCTGAAGCTGGAAGCCCCGCTCGGCGGGCCGTGGAAGGCCGACGGCTGGCCGCTGGTCCACAGCGACACCTCGATCAACCCGGCCACCGACGCGCTGTCGCTGTCGGCCGCGTGCACGCACAAGATCGCGGACGTCGCCCCCGGCGCCGGTCCGATCGGCACGATCATCGCCGTGGGCCCGTATGTCGAGACGGTCGACCAGCCCGCCGCGGACCTCGCGGGCTCGGTCCGCGTCCTGTACCCGACGGCGACGACGATGCTCGCCGCGACGGTGTCGCTGGCCACCGCGTCCCGGCCCCGGTCGGTCCAGCAGGCGCGGGACCTGATCGCCGCGCTCGCCCCGGACGCGCCGCCGATGCCCGAAGAGATGTTGCTCGGCGAGGGGTTCAGCGCTTACTCCGACGACGAGCCGACCGTGGTCCGCGAGAATCCGCTCGTCGCGATCGCGCAGACGGTTCCGGTGCAGCATCCCGGCAAGCCGAAAAAGCGGGCTGAACCGGCCACTCCGCCCGCGCAGGCCACTCCACCTGTCCAACCCGCCCGGCAGGCCGTCGCCACGAAGCCCGTTCCCGCTGCCGGGCAGGCTCCATCACCGGTGACGGCTCCCGCCGAGTCCGCACCGAAGGCGCCGTACCAGTCCAAGACGGTGAAGTGGCTCCCGCTCGCCGCGATCGGCCTCCTCATCGTGCTGTTGGTCGCGGCGATCAGCGTCGCTTCCGGCGGTGACGACACCGCGTCCACGTCGACTCCCCCGCCGACTCCGGCGACCAGTCCTCCCCCGCCGCGCAGCAGTGCCGTGGAGAACATCCAGTTCACCTCGAGGGCGTCGGCCGCCGACCAGAAATGCGCGTCGCACGCGTACGGCGACGTCCAGTCGAGCCTTCAGCGGACGAGTTGCTCGGCGGTGAAACGGGCCAGCTTCGCCAGTTCGATCGACGGCCGGGCCGCCGCGGTGACGATCGCCGTCGTGGAATTCCCCGACGCCGGACAGGCTGCCACGTTCAAGGGGACCGCCGACACTCCCGGCGGTGGCGGGATCCTCGACGTCGCCACCGAGACCGACCGGTGGCAGGGCGACGTCCCGGTCTTCGAAGGCGCGGCCTACCAGAGCAGCCAGGACGGGAGGTCGGTCCGGCTGGTCCAGGTGGTGTGGGTGCCGGGACCGTCCACTCCGGACGATCCCGGCCTGGTCCGTGGAGCGAAGGCCGCCCTCGAACTCCCCGTCAACGGCTAGAGCCCGTACGCCTCCAGCAAGCGCAACCACACCTCGCTGATCGTGGGGAACGACGGGACCGCGTGCCACAGCCGCGAGATCGGGACCTCCCCCACGATCGCGATCGTCGCGGCGTGCAGCAGTTCCGCCACGTCCTGCCCGACGAAGGTGGCGCCGACCAGGACACCGCGTTCGGTGTCGACGACGATCCGCGCCTTGCCCGCGTAGCCGTCCGCGTGCAGCGACGAACCGGCGACCGCGATGTCGATGTCGACGACGCGGTGCGGCTTGCCCTCCTCCGGCCCGGCGAGCCCGACCGAAGCGACCTCCGGGTCGGTGAACACGACCTGCGGGACGGCGTAATGATCGGCCGTCGCGCTGTGCGCACTCCAAGCCCCGGAATCGACCGGCTTGCCCGCGGCCCGCGCGGCCACCGAGTCCCCGGCGGCCCGGGCGGCGTACTTGCCCTGGTGGGTCAACGGCGCCCGGCCGGTGACGTCCCCGACGGCGAACAGCCAGTCACCGTCCACAGCGGACACGCGGCCGTTGTCGTCCGTCGTGAGCGGCGTGCCTGCCTCGAGCCCCAGCGTCTCCACGCCGAGTCCGTCGGTCGCCGGGCGGCGGCCGGTGGCGACGAGCAGTTCGTCGACGAGCAACCGCTCGCCGCCTTTCAGCGTCAGTTCCTTACCACCGTCCACAGCGGACACGGAGTCGAGACCGGAGCCGGTGTGCACGGTGACCCCGGCTTCGCGGAGTCCCGCGATGACGGCGTCACCGACGAAGTCCGGCAGCCGCGGCAAGGGACGGGCGCCCGAGACGATCAGGTGGACTTCGGCGCCGAGCGTGGCGTAGGCCTGCGCCATTTCGACGCCGACGACACCGCCACCGAGCACGCCGAGGCGGCGCGGAACCTCTTCGGCCGATGTCGCCTCCCGTGAACCCCAGACGGAAATGGTGTCCAGTCCGGGGATCGACGGCGTCCGCGGGACGCTGCCGGTGGCGACGATCACGGCGTGCCGTGCGGTCAGCACGTCACCGCCGTCGACCGTGACCTCCCGCTCACCGGTGATCCGGCCGTGCCCGCGGATCGGGGCTATCCCGACGCCCTCGGCCCACTTCACCTGACCGGTGTCGTCTCCCTCGCCGGTGAACCAGTCCCGGCGAGCGAACACCTTGGCTGGGTCGACCGCGTCGCCAACCGGGACACCCGGCACCCGCTTGGCGGCGGCGAGGAGGAGCCCCGGCCGCAGCAACGCCTTGCTCGGAATGCAGGCCCAGTAAGAACATTCGCCGCCGAAGCGTTCGTGTTCGACGAGGGCGACTTGTAGTCCGCCGCGGGCGGCCCGTTCGGCGGCGACCTCGCCGACGGGGCCGCCTCCGATCACGATCACGTCAAAAGTCTGTGCTGACATGCATTCAGCGCACACCACCGCGCAGCTTCGCGCAACCTGCCGCTATCCTCGTGTCGCTGCGTGAGTCATCAGCCGCGGGTTCAGGTTGCACCGTGCCGGTTACGCAGTAGAACGATCGAGCGCGGGAGGTTTTTTCATGGCCAGGAACACTGCTGTGCATTTGCTGGACGATTTGACCGGCGAGGCGGCCGAAGAAACGGTCGCTTTCGGTTTGGACGGAATCGCCTACGACATCGACCTTTCGGCCGACAATGCCGCCGCACTCCGGGAAATCCTGCGTGCTTTCGTGGAGAACGGCCGCCGGATCGGCGGACGGAAACTCCGTCCGCGGGTCGTGCAGCGTCCCAAGGGCGCACGGGTGGCGAAGTCGACCCCGAAGACCGCGGCGACAGCCGCCAAGGCAGAGGCGAAGACGGCCGCGAAGCCGGGTCGCAAGCCCGCCGCGAAGGACGTCGCAGGCCGCAAGCCCGCCGCCGCCAAGGCCGCGCCCAAGACAGCGGCCGCGCCCAAGGCGGAGGCGAAGACCTCCACCCGGAGCACGGCGAAAGCCACCGCGGCCAAGGCAAAGGCGGCTGCCGGCACGACGAAGGCCACCTCGGCCAAGGCTCCGGCTGGGCGCGCGAAAGCGACCGCCGCGACCAAGACTCCGGTGAAGGCGGCGGCGAAGACGACTGCCGCGAAGGCCGCTCCGAAGACGGCGGCCAAGACCACCACCGCCGCGAAGACGACGGCCACCAAGACCGCCCCGAAGGCCGCCGAGCCGAAGAAGACCAGCCGGGCCGCCCGTAAGGTGCCCGTCGTCACCTTCTCGGCCAAGGAAAAGTAATTCCTCGAAAAGACAAATGGGCCCCATTCGCGTAATCAAGCGAATGGGGCCCATTTGTGTCAGGCCCCTTACCACTCACGAAACGCTCGCTGAGCCCCCTCGGAATGCCATTCGGGATATCCGTACCGCGTGTGCTGGAGCGAGCGGTGCCACTCCCGCTCCGCCGCCGAGGGCTTCCGGGTGGTGAGTTCACCCAGTTGCGCGGCCGCCGTCGCGCGGACCGCGGCCGTGACTTCGGCAACACCTTTGCGCAGGCCATGGTCGGCGAGGGACGCGACCTGGCTCCGGTGCGAGTCGAGCGGGCGGGAGTCCGCCGGTGCCGCGGTGAGGTACCGGCCGACCCGCTCGGCCGCGGTGGAAACGAGCAGGGTCGAATGCGCGAGCAAGCCCGTTCTCGTCCGGAACACGGCGAAACCGCATAGCTTCGAGTCACCGACGAACAGTCCCCGATCACCGAGCCGCGACGGCAGCCCGAGTCCGGCCACCGTCGCGGTCATCAGTGCACCGAGCGCCTCCAGTGGCCTGTTCGTCTGACCGGGCAGGACGAGGGTGATGTTGAGATTGCCGGGATCGTGGAACACCGTGCCGCCGCCGCTGGCCCGGCGCAGCACCGGGACGCCGTCGCTCGCACAGACGTCGGCCTTGACCTCGCGTTCGATCTTCTGCCCCCGCCCTACGACCACACAGTCGGTGTTGCGCCAGATCCACAGGACCGGCGCCTCCGGTGCGGCGCGCAGGAGAGCTTCGTCGAACGCGAGGTTGTCGGCCGGGCCGCCGAACGAGGCGACGACTTCCGAAGGGCCGGTCACAGTGCTTTGAGTTCCTCCACGATCTCGCCAACCGACGACTTGGCGTCGCCGAAGAGCATGCTGGTCTTCGCATCGTAGAAGAGTTCGTTGTCGATGCCGGCGAAGCCCGAACTCATCGAGCGTTTGAGCACGATCACCGACCGGCTGTGGTTCACCTTGAGGATCGGCATCCCGTAGATGGGCGAGCCCGGATCGGTCTCCGCGGCCGGGTTCGTGACGTCGTTCGCGCCGATCACCAGCGCGACGTCGGTCTGGGCGAACTCGGAGTTGATCTCGTCCATTTCCTTGAGCTGCTCGTACGGGACGTCGGCCTCGGCGAGGAGCACGTTCATATGCCCCGGCATCCGGCCCGCGACCGGGTGGATCGCGTATTCGACCGTGATCCCCTTGGCCTCCAGTAGCTTCGCCATCTCGCGGACCACGTGCTGCGCCTGCGCGACGGCCATGCCGTAACCGGGCACGACCACGACCTTGTTCGCGTACGCCATCTGGATCGCGGTGTCGGACGCGCTGGTGCTGCGGACCGGCCGGACCTCGCCGGACTTCCCGCTCGCGACCGCCGTGCCGCCACCGAACCCACCGGCGACGATGGCCGGGATCGACCGGTTCATCGCCTTCGCCATCAGGTTCGTCAGGATCGAACCCGACGCGCCGACGATCATGCCCGCCACGATCAGCGCGGTGTTGTCGAGCGCGAGCCCCATGGCCGCCGCCGACAGACCGGTGAGCGCGTTCAGCAGGGAGATGACGACCGGCATGTCCGCGCCGCCGATCGGCAGCACGACCACCACGCCGAGCACGCCTGCCGCGACCAGCAGGCCGATCATCAGCAGTTCGGCGTCGCCGCCGGTGGCGATGACGACCGCCAAGACGATCGCGGCGATCAGGACCAGCGCGTTCACCGGCTGCTGCAGTTTGCCCAAGGTGATCGGACGGCCGGAGATGAGTTCCTGCAGTTTCCCGAACGCGATGTTCGAGCCCCAGAAGGACACCGAGCCGACGATCGCGGCGAAGAGCGACGCGATCGCGACATACGCGGGCTCGTGCGCGTAGCCCTCCGTGGTGCGGAACTCGACCCAGGCGATCAGGGCGACCGCCCCACCGCCGACGCCGTTGAACAGCGCCACCATCTGCGGCATCGCGGTCATCTTGACCTTGCGCGCGGACGGCACGCCGACGGCGACACCGATCGCGACGCCGAGGGCGATCAAGAGCCAGTTGCTCATGCCGGGCGTCAAAAGCGTCGCGATCACCGCGATGCCCATGCCGACGGCGGCGATCCAGTTACCGCGCACCGCGGTACGCGGACCGGTCAGTCCCATCAGGCCGTAGATGAACAGTGCGAAGGAAATGATGTAGAGGACGGCGATGAAGGTCGTCACTTGTCACCACCGTCTTCCGGCTTCTTCGCCTTGAACATCGAAAGCATCCGGTCGGTGACGAGGAAGCCGCCGACCACGTTGATCGTGCCGAAGGCGATCGCGATCACCAGCAGGATCTTGTTCAGTACGCCGTCCACCCCGAGACCGAGCACGATCAGCCCGCCGAGCAGGACGATGCCGTGAATGGCGTTGGTCCCCGACATGAGCGGGGTGTGCAGGGTGTTGGGCACCTTCGAAATGACGGTGAAACCCACGAATCCGGCGAGTACGAGGATCGCCAGGCTGCCTACGAGCATCACTCGCCCCCTTCTTCCGCCGCGGCGACCGGAGCCGCGCCGGCCACACAGGCCCCGGCGACGATCTCGTCGGAGAAGTCGAGCGCGAGCTTGCCTTCCTTGTCGACGAGCAGTTCCAGCAGTTCGGTGACGTTGCGCGCGTACAGCTCGCTGGAATGCGCGGGCATCTCCGCGGCGAGATTGAGCGGCGAGCAGATGGTGACGTCGTGCTCGACGATCTCCTCGCCCGGTCTCGTCAGTTCACAGTTGCCGCCGGACTCACCGGCGAGGTCGACCACGACACCACCGGCGGGCATCCCCTTCACCGCGTCGGCGGTGACGAGGATCGGCGCCTTGCGGCCCGGGACGAGCGCGGTGGTGATCACGACGTCGAACCTCGTGATCGCCTCGGTGAGCCTGCGTTGCTGCTCGGCCTTTTCCTCCTCGGTCAGCTCGCGGGCATACCCGCCTTCACCGACCGCCTCGATGCCGAGGGCGAGGAATTTCGCGCCGATCGATTTCACCTGTTCACCGACCTCGGGCCGGACGTCGTAGCCGGTGGTCTGCGCGCCGAGCCGTTTCGCCGTGGCCAAGGCCTGCAGCCCGGCGACACCCGCGCCGAGCACGAGCACCTTCGCCGGCGGCACGGTTCCGGCCGCGGTGGTGAGCATCGGGAAGAAGCGGGTGAGCTTCTCCGCGGCCAGCAGAACCGCGCGATAGCCCGCGACACTGCTCTGTGACGACAACGCGTCCATCGCCTGCGCGCGAGAGATCCGGGGGATCGCCTCGACGGCGAAGGCGCGGACGCCCGCCGACTCCAGCGCCGCTATCCCGTCCGGATCGGCCCGTGGATTCAGGAAGCCGATGAGGATGGTGCCCTGCTTGAGCTTCGCGACTTCGGCCGCGCTCGGAGGCGCCACCTTCACCACGATGTCGGCATCCCACGGATCGCCGATCACCGCGCCCGCCTGCTCGAAGACAACGTCGGCGAGCAGTGCGCCGGCGCCCGCACCGGGCTCGACCACCACCCGCAGTCCGCGTCCGGAGACGCGCTCGACGAGCTTCGGTACCAGCGCGACGCGGCGTTCGCCTAGTCCGGTTTCCCGGACCACACCGACCGTGAGCTGCTCGTTTTCTGCCGCCACAGGCGACCTCCTCACTGGAGAGGACCACACGAACTCGCATTGTTTACCACGTCCGACCGACAACTTTCCTGGCTGAACGTATCCGGACGGCATCTTTCCGTGACATCGCTCATCACGATCGATCCAGCCATCGATCCAGGTGTGCGACGTCATAAGGGGCCGGGCCGAAGGGGACTTTCCCCTCATCTGATGCGACGAAAGCGTCCTTCACCGCGTGTCATGCGGCGAAGGACGCTTTCAGCCCGTCACGGAACGCTGCGCCAGTTCGGCACCCCCAGAAAGATCAACCGCAGCCGCCGTTCGGCCGTGCGCACGATCTCGCCGTCACGCGAAGGTGTTTCGAGCAACTCCAGCACCGTCGTGAGCATGGTCGTCACGATCAGGTCGGCCAGCAGATGCAGATCCTCCGTCGCCCACTCTCGGAGATTCTCGAAACGAGCCAGGTCGACGGCGAGTTCGCTGACGAAAAGCTTGAGCTCGAACCCGATCGCCTGCCGGACCGGTCCGGTGCCGCCGTAGCGCTCGCGGGTCAGGAAGTGGAAGTGGTCCTCGTGCGCACGCACATGCTCGCGCAGGATGCGCACGGACATCCGGATCATGTCGTTGTACGCGGCGGGCCTGGTGCGCGCGGAGCGGATCATCGTGCGCAAAGTGCGCATCGACTCTTCCACGAGTGCGACGCCCAGTTCGTCCATCGAGGCGAAATGGCGATAGAACGCCGTCGGCACGATCCCGGCCTGTTTCGCCACCTCACGCAGGCTCAGCCCGGAGAACCCGCGTTCCGCCACCAGATCCAGGGCGGCGTCCAGCAGGGCCTGCCGCGTGCGCTGTTTGCGCTCCTGCCGGGAAACGGGCTCCGTTGTCACGACGGACAGCGTAATCGCCTCCGCACTATCACCCATGTCACATCGCCCTCCGCTCGCGTTGACAAGCGCGACCATCGCTACTTCACTGTTCAGTGTACAAGCGTTCACTGAATTCGGGAGAAGTGATGACGGCACTGGTACCGCGCAGGGCCAGGCGGCTGGCCTCGCTGGCCGAGGCCCTGCTCACGCCCCACGGAATGGACCGTTACCTCGAACTCGTCGACCCGATGCTGGTCCGCCGCGAAATCCGCGGCCTGGTGACCGGGGTCCGGCGGCAGACGCCCGACACGGTCACGCTGACCATCCGGCCGAGCCGGGCCTGGCGCGGACACGTCGCGGGCCAGTACGTGCGGGTGACCGTCGAGATCGACGGCGTCCACCGGACCCGCTGCTACTCGCCCGCCGGTTCGGAGCACGACGGCACACTGGAACTGACCATCAAGGCCGACCCGCAGGGCCTCGTCTCACGGCACCTGAACCACACGGTCACCACCGGTTCCGTGCTCGGACTGTCCACTCCGGACGGCGAGTTCACCCTGCCATCGCCGAGGCCGCGACGGATCCTGCTGCTGAGCGGCGGGAGCGGGATCACGCCCGTCCTGTCGATGCTGCGCACCCTGGCGGACGAGAAGTACGAAGGCGACGTCGCCTTCCTGCACTACTCGAACACCGCCGAGGACACGCTCTACCGCGCCGAACTCGGCGACCTCGCCCGCCGTCTCCCCGGCCTGCGGGTGGTACACGCGTTCACCCACGTGAAAAGCGGCGGCGATTTGCACGGGTTCTTCTCGAAAGAACACCTCGCGGAGGCCGCGCCGTGGTATCCCGACGCCGAGACCTTCCTGTGCGGCCCGAAGCCGCTGATGGATTCGGTCCGCGAGGCGTTCGAGGCCGACGGCCTCGGTGCACATCTGCACACCGAGGAGTTCACGCCACCGGCACTCACCTTCGACACCGAGAACGCCGAAGGACAGGTCCGGTTCGCGCGCAGCGGCCGCGAGTTCGAGAACTCCGGGAAACCGTTGCTGGAGCAGGCCGAAGAAGCCGGGCTCAGCCCGGAACACGGCTGCCGGATGGGCATCTGTTTCTCCTGCACGCAGATCAAGACCTCGGGCTGCGTGCGCAACGCCAAGACCGGCGAGACCTCCAGCGAAGAGAACGAAGAGATCCAGCTCTGCATCTCCGTCCCGGTCGGGGACGTCGAGATCAACGCTTAGAAAGGACCTGCTCATGACCGGCTTGCAGGACAAACTCACCCCGGCTCAGATCGAAAGCTTCGGCCGCGAACTGGACGAGATCCGGCAGCGGATCGTCGCCGATCTCGGCCAGGTGGACGTCGACTACATCCACAACGTCATCAAGACGCAGCGCGCGCTCGAGGTCGCCGGCCGCGGGCTGCTGTTCGCCGGGTTCTTCCCGCCCGCGTGGATCGCCGGCGTGACCGCGCTTTCCGTGGCGAAGATCCTCGACAACATGGAGATCGGCCACAACGTCATGCACGGCCAGTACGACTGGACGCGCGACCCGGCGCTGAGCTCGCAGAAATTCGAATGGGACACCGTCGCGCCGTCCGAGAACTGGCGCCACTCCCACAACTACATCCACCACACCTACACGAACATCCTCGACAAGGACCGCGACATCGGCTACGGCGTCCTGCGGATCGACCCGGCGCAGAAGTGGAATCCGTACTACCTGGGCAACCCGATGTACGCGACGCTGCTCGCGCTGTTCTTCCAGTGGGGCGTCATGCTGCACGACCTCGAGTTCGACCGCGTCGTCAAAGGCGAGCGCAAATGGTCGGACAACAAGGAGGTCGGCCTGAAGATGCTCAAGAAGGCCGGTCGCCAGGTCGGCAAGGACTACGTGCTCTTCCCGCTGCTGACCGGTCCGCTCGCGCCACTGACCTTCCTCGGCAACGCGACCGCGAACCTGACCCGCAACCTGTGGGCGTTCTCGATCATCTTCTGCGGGCACTTCCCCGCCGACGTCGAGAGCTTCACCGAGGAGGAGACCGAGAACGAGTCGCGGGGCCAGTGGTACCTGCGGCAGATCCTCGGTTCGGCGAACATCACCGGCGGCAAGCTCTTCCACCTCATGACCGGGAACCTCTCGCACCAGATCGAGCATCACCTCTTCCCGGACATCCCGGCGCGCCGGTACCCGGAGATCGCGGGCGAGGTGCGGGTGATCTGCGAGAAGTACGGCCTGCCGTACCACACCGGGCCCCTGCACAAGCAGCTGTTCTCGGTGGCCAAGAAGATCGTGAAACTGGCCATGCCATGGAACGGTGAACCCAGCACTCCCGCTACCGTGGAGAGCGACAAGACCCTCCGAGCGGCTTAAGGTGTCTGACATGGTCGGTCAGTTCGAAAGCACCAAGGACGTGGTCCAAGAGGTCACCGAGTCGGCGGCCACCCACATCGGCAACATCGCGACGATCATCACCGGCGCGATCCGGGACATCGCCCGCGAGACCGGCGACTGGCTGACAGACGTCATCGAGATGCGCGAGGCGTCCCAGCGGGCGCAGGCGGACGAAACCCGCGAAGACTAGGGAAACCTGGATGGGCGCGAGGCGGGTGGTCACGGCAGGCTGAAGCCGTGACCACCCGCCTCGGCCATCTTGGACGCGTCCTCAGCGCACAGCTGAACCGCGCGTACTGGGCGGAGCTGGCGTGGGTGGTCATCGGCGCGCCGATGACGCTGGTGTTCTTCGCGCTCGTCGTCGTCGGGCTGGTCCTCGGGATCGGCCTGAGCCTGCTCACCATCGGTCTCCCGGTGCTCATCGGCGTCCTGGCGGGCGCGCGGCTGATCGGCGCCACGCATATCCGCCTGGCTCATGCCCTGCTCGGAACGACCGTCACCCCGCCGGCGAGACCCGAGCTGCGGCCAGGGCTGTGGAACGGGATCAAGAGCAAGATCGGCGATCCGATCGGCTGGCGGTCGATCGCCTACCTGGTGATCCGGCTGCCGCTCGCGACGGGTGAAATGCTCCTGGTCGCGACCCTGCTCGTGTACGCCGTGAGCACGCTGACCTATCCGCTGTTCTGGTTCACCCTCGACGGTGACGCCATGCCGACGTTCGACCTCCGCGTAGACACCTGGCCCCTCACCCTTCCGCTCGCCGTCACCGGGCTGGCCGTGCTGCTGGCGATGCCGTGGGCGGTCCACGGCCTGACCGAACTCGACCGCCTGCTGGTGCGCGGGGTCCTCGGCGCCGAAGACCTCTCCAAGCGCGTACGCGACCTCGAACGCAGCCGGGCGACCGCCGTCGACGACGCGACGCGGCGGCTGCGCCGGATCGAACGCGATCTGCACGACGGCGCGCAGGCCCAGCTGGTCGCGCTGGCGATGAAGCTCGGCATCGCGAAGGACGAACTCGCCTCGGACGGCGCCGATGTCGCCCAGGTCACCGCTCTGGTCACCGCCGCGCACGCCAATGCGAAACAGGCGCTCGTCGAACTGCGCGACCTCGCCCGCGGCATTCACCCCGCCGCGCTCGACGCCGGTCTCGACGTCGCACTGTCCACTTTGGCCGCCGGCTCGGATATCGACGCACGGATCACCGTGGACCTGCCGAACAGGCCGTCGCCGTCGATCGAGACCATCGCCTACTTCACCGTCGCCGAGCTGCTGACCAATGCCGCCAAACACACTTCGGCCGCGATCGAGGTCGACGTGGGTATCTTTGGTGACGGCTTGCGGCTCATGGTGCGAGACGGCGGCGGAGGCGGGGCCCGGCTGGAACGCGGGGGCGGGCTCGCCGGGATCGCCGAACGGCTCGCGACCGTCGACGGCGGGCTCGACATCGACAGTCCTCCAGGAGGGCCTACGGTGATCAGCGCGGAGATTCCACTACGGACATAGAACACGGGGGGCGGCGTGCGCGTCGTGATCGCGGAGGATTCGGCCATCCTGCGGGCGGGACTGGTCGAACTGCTGAACCTTCGGGGGCACGAGGTCGTCGCGGCCGTCGCCGACGGCGACAGCCTGTGCGAAGCTGTTCGCGCCCACCGGCCGGACGTGTCCATTGTGGATATCCGAATGCCGCCGACGCACACCGACGAAGGCCTGCGCGCGTCGATCGCGCTGCGCGCGGAACTGCCGGGCTGCGCGATCCTGCTGTTCTCACAGTACGTCGAGACGCAGTACGCGACGGAACTCCTGGCCGACCGCGCGGGCGGCGTCGGCTACCTGCTGAAGGACCGCGTCGCGGAGGTGTCGGACTTCCTCGACGCGCTTCGGCGGGTCGCCGAGGGCGAGACCGTGCTCGACCCGGAGGTGGTCAGGCAGCTCTTCAGCGCCACGCGGAAGACGGACGCGCTCGCCGGGCTGACCCCGCGGGAACGGGAAGTGCTGGGCCTGATGGCCGAGGGGCGGTCGAACTCGGCCATCGCGGCGGCACTGTTCCTTTCGGCGGGCTCGGTGGAGAAGTACGTGTCGAGCATCTTCGGGAAGCTGGCGCTGCCTCAGTCCGAAGGAGACAACCGGCGGGTGCTGGCGGTGCTGCGGTACCTGGAGTCTTAGCGCAGGTTTTCCAGTTTCGCGACGACATCGGCGAGGGGTTGTCCCGTGTCGATCTCGACGGTGGCGGACTCGCGCAAGAGCGGTTCGATCTCTTCGGTGTCGGCGACGACACGTTGGCGTTCTCCGGGGTCTTTGCCGAAGTCGTTGGTGTCACGGGTCGCGAGGCGGTCCAGGATGACGTCGATCGGCGCGCTGAGCAGCACGATATGGTCGAAGCGCGGGTAGAAGTCCTGTTGATTCCAGACGGTTCCGGCGATGAAGAGCGGTTCTCCGGAGCGTTCGTGTTCGGTGATGAGGGCGTCGATGCGGTCGGGACGCCAGTGGCGTTCCACGTCTTGGTCTTCGGCGATCCAGTCGCCGGTGTCGGTGTCGACGGTGCAGAAGCCCTTGCGCGCCAGGGCGTTCAGGGCGGTCGATTTACCCGTGCCGGACATGCCGGTCACCAGGATCACTGTCACTTCGGTGAGTTTACGGTCGTGGATGGTCGGGTGCCGAATGTCCGTGAGAGCGTTTCTGTTCGCCGCAGGGGCGATGGTTGGCGTGTTCGTGGACGGGATCAGTGGCGGGGCCCGGGTGTCTCTTGCGGTTTTGTACCAGGACGGTGGTCCCGACTCGGCTGCGCCTGGGGTGGCATGAGCTTGATCTTCGGAGGATCAAGGCCAAGACCTACATCGTCAACCCACGCTGGTCCGGCGCAGGTAGGCAAGCACCAGTCCGTTCTAGCGACCTGAACACTCACGAGGCTCAAGAGCGAGTGGAAAGTCCGGATGGCCCAGGACGGGCTCCCGGAGTTCATCGCACCGGCTTACCTCGACCCCACCGGAACACCGAGGCGTAACACCATGCACCTGCAGAGCCAGGAAGGAGTGGGCAGGGTTTCGTCGAGCGAGAGGCGTGTGGATCACTTGCCCGAGATCGGAAATCGGATGCCGGTGGGCGGTGTCGCTCCAGGCGTCCTCGGCGATGCCGGCGATACCGCCTCCTGCGCACTAGGCGGACCGATGTCCGTCGCAAGAACAATCTTGCAAACCCAGAGCGCATTTGCACGCCCGAATACCGCACGACACCGGTGGATCCAGGTCGAGTACACCCCTCTGAAACCGGCCGTGACAGGGACGGTCTCGCAGGACTGCGTGGATTTCGTTGCGTTGGATGACCCGCAATCCACACAGTCCCGAGGCCGGACGACTTTATTCCCTACCGCGGCTCCACCGGCACCCCGCCCTCTTCCGGCAGGCACAACTGCATCCAAGCGACATCCCGCCAAGCCCCGTGTTTGTACCCGATCCGCTTGTAGGTCCCCACCGGCTCGAACCCCATCGCCGTGTGCAGCCCGGCGCTCGCGTCGTTCGGCAGCACCATTCCCGCGCAGAAGTTCCGGAATCCGCGTGACGCCAGCCTGTCCAGCAGCGCCTGATAGAGGGCGCGGCCGCCGCCCGTCCGCCGTCGGCCCGACTCCAGATAGACACTGACCTCACAAGACCAGCGATAGGAAGGACGGCCGCTGAACGGGCCTCCGTAGGCGTAGCCGGCGACGCGGCCTTCGTCGTCTTCGAGCACGAGCCACGCGTGTGACCGCTGCGCCTTGGCGATGCGCTCGGCCATCTCGTCCGGCTTGGGCGGCTCGGTCTCGAACGAGATCGCCGTGTCGGTGACGTATGGCGCGTAGATCTCCGCGCACGCCGCCGCGTCGTCTTCCTTCGCTTCCCTGATCACCATAGTAACCATGACTGCCACTATAGTGTGCAGCATGTCGGATCCCTTGTCCGCGTCGCTCGCCGCGACGCTCCAGTCCGCGAGGCTCGACCAAAACCTCTCGGCCAATGCCCTCGCCGAGCTGTCCGGCGTGTCCAGGGCGATGATCGGCAAGATCGAACGTGGCGAGGCGCAGCCGACGGCCGTCCTGCTCAGCAGGCTTTCGGCCGCGCTCGGGATGACGTTGTCCGAGCTGGTCGCGCGCGCCGAACACGGCGACCGACGGCTCGCGCGCGTGGCCGATCAGCCCACGTGGACCGACCCGGACACCGGGTACGTGCGCCGTGCCGTCTCCCCGTCGCTCGGCGGGCCGCTGGAACTGGTCGAGGTCGTACTGCCCGCGGGCGCCGAGGTTTCCTTCCCCGCCCACACCTACGCGCTGACCCACCACCAGATCTGGGTACTGGACGGCCATCTGCGGTTCCGTGAGGGCGACGTCGAGCACGAACTCGACGCGGGCGACTGCCTCCAGCTCGGCACACCTCGGCCGTGCGCCTACGTCAACCCGACCGACGACCCGGTGCGATATCTGGTCGCCCTCGCCCGGCGCCACACCTGATACTCGGGTGATGAACTCCCGGGCCCTCGCATACGTCGCGGCGAAAGCACGCGGCGGACACGAGACCGGGCTACCGGTGACGCCGCACTTCCACCCCGCTCGATCCACAGTGGATGGACGCCCGCGCTTGGCAGCGATGGCCGAGGACGGGTTCTACCGCAACCAGTTCGAGACCGGGACGAGCAACGGAGGGCCGACCGCGCACCCGGGCGCAGATCGCTGGTTCTGGGAGAACCGGATATTCGGCGGCGCCTACGACGCCGCGTCGCCCGTCGAACGGCCGAAATACGGGGCACTCGATTTTCGGCGCCGCGCGGTCGGCGGTGCGCCGAGGTTCGGCTCCGGCCATTTTCCGCACTGATCGCACTGGCCGAGCAAAACGACGCGGACCTGCTCGACGACTACGTCGAGGCCTTCGTGCTCGACCCGAGTCAGCGCGGCACCGGCGTCGAAAAGGCCGCACACCGGCTGGGCTGTCCGGTCGAATGGCATCCGTGTTTCCGCCTGTCCACCGAAGAACTCGAACGAGATCCCGAGTACCGAGGCCCCGAATTCGTCGAACTCGGTCTGGCGCTGGCGGGAGACGGCTACCTCGCCCCGCGCGTCCTCGGCGACGCCGTCCACCAAGACCCGCAAGCCCTGAAACGCGTCTGGCACTACGTCGCGCGCCTCGGGGTACTACCGTGAAGAGCATGTACTCCACGGAGATCGAGGTGCGCACCGGCAGCGTGGCCGTGGTGCACGACCTGACCAGGGACGCCGAGACCTTCCTGCGCGACGCGGACGCCGAGGACGGGATCCTGCACGTCTTCGTCCCGCACGCGACGTCCGGGCTGGCGATCCTCGAAACCGGCGCGGGCAGCGACGAAGACCTGCTCAAGGCGCTCGACGACCTGCTCCCCCGCGACGACCGCTGGAAGCACCGGCACGGCAGTCCCGGTCACGGCCGTGACCACGTCCTGCCCGCGCTGTTGCCGCCGTACGCGACGATCCCGGTGCTCGGTGGCGTGATGACACTGGGCACCTGGCAGTCGGTCTGCCTAGTGGACACCAACGTGGACAACCCGGTCCGGCGTGTCCGTTTCAGTCTACTGGAGGGCTGACCGGCCCGGCCACAGCGCGAGCACCAGCCCGGCCGCGAGCAGTCCGGCGAGCACCCAGGCCCCGGTCTTGACGTCCGGCGCGCCGGACACGCCCTGCACAGGCTTCGGAGACCTTCGACGGAGAACCGGAACGGCGTCCAGGACCACAGCATTACGCGGTACGCGGCGTTCAGCAGTTCCGGCACCTGCCCGGCGACGGCGGGTACGACGAGGCAGAGCGAGCCGAGGATCGCCATCGCGCGGACGCCGAGCAAGCACCGCAGACCGGTCTGCAAGGCGACGAAGCCGGTCGAGGCCAGGAAACGGAAGTCGAGGACGTCCCGGCCGAGCGGGAGCGAGGAATCCCACAGCTTCAGGAATCCGGCCAGGATCAGCACGGCGCTCGTGGCCAGGCAGCCGACCCACGCCAGCGCACTCAGCGCGAGCGGCGCGATCTGCGCGCCGGACGGGTTCACCGCCCCGGAGTACCACGACCGTCGACGGGAGTTCGAGGACGCCGTAGACCTCTTTGTCCTCCAACAGTTTCCGGCCTTCTTCGGGAGTGGTCACCCGCCACGAGACCTGACCTCCGCCGTGGGACGCGATTCCGTTCGCGGCCGCTTGGAGCGGCCCCGGCGGCGCGGCCACGGCGACGGCTCAGGGTCGACTTGACCGTCCTGCCGCGGTAGGCGCCGGCCCAGCAGAAGTCAACAGACGTTGAATAAGCTTCCCGGTACCGTCGGCCGCGTGACTACTCCGCACCGGCTCGTGCTGTGGGACATCGACCAGACCCTCGTGGACCTGCGTGGTGTCGGCGCCGCCTGGTACACGACCGCGCTCGCCGAGGTCGCGGGCGTCGAACTGCGGCGACTGCCGAGTTTCGGCGGCCGCACCGAACGCGCCATCAGCGCGGACATCCTGTCCTCGCACGGTGTTGAGCCCACCGAAGAGAACGTCCGCAAGCTCTGGCTCGCACTGGTCGCGGTCTCCGAGAGCCACGCCCCGACGTTGTCCGCGAACGGCCGGGCGCTCCCGGGCGCCAAAGACGCGCTGAACGACTTCGCCACGCACGGCGGCATCGTCCAGACGCTGGTCACCGGGAACCTGCCGGAGATCTCCGTGCACAAGCTGACCGCGTTCGACCTGCACGAACACGTCGACTTCGAGATCGGCGGCTACGGCTCGCTCTCGGCGCACCGGCCCGACCTGGTACCCGCCGCCGTCGGCCACGCCTCGAAGAAGCACGGCACCGACTTCGCGCCAACGTCGGTCGTCGTCATCGGCGACACCCCGGACGACGTGCGGGCCGCACTCGACAACGGCGCCGTCGCGGTGGCCGTGGCGACAGGGCGGTTCAGCGCGGAGGAACTGGCCGACGCGGGCGCGCACACCGTGCTCGGAGACCTCTCCGACCTGGCAGCGGTACGTGCGGCCGTGCTCGGGAACGCCAACTAAGCTCGCTCCATGGCATACCCAGGCGGCAACGGCTGGCCGGAGCACCCGCAGCAGCCCCACCAGCAGCAACCCCCGCAGCAGGGATATCCGCCGCAGAATCCGCTTCAGTACGGCCAGTACCCGCAGGATCCCCAGCAGCAGTACTTCCAGCAGTTCCCGCAGCAGACCTATCAGGGTTTCGCGCCGGAACCACCGAAGAAGGGCAAGAAGGGCCTCTGGATCGGCTTCGGGGCGCTGGTCGTGGTCATCGCCGTCGGTGCCACACTGTTCTTCGTCCTGCGTGACGGCGACGATCCGCAGCCCCAGGCCGCTCCACCTGCTTCCTCCGCACCGGCGCCGCCGTCGTCCTCGGCGTCGAAACCGCCACCCGCGAGCAGCGGAGCCCTCAAGGACAACAAAGTCCCCTCGACGACACCCGGCTGGCAGGGGATCCTGTCAGCCAAGGACAAAACGGCCTACGACCTGCCCGCGACCGGTTGGGAGACCAAGCCCGGCCAGGTCGTCGGCTACAACGAGGGCGAGTTCAAGATGGTCATCCACGAGGCGTCGACGTACAAACTCGGCGCCTGCCCGACTGCCCGGGGTTCGAACCGCGGCGTCGTCGGCTTCGCCACCGCGGACCAGATCCCGGTCGAGAACGCCGCCAGGGGCGCTGTCCGGCTCTGGATCCAGTCCGCGACAGGCAAGTCCGACGTCCCGCTGCCCGACATCAAGCAGGTCCCGATCGCGAGCGGCTCGATCCAGGGGATCAGTTCGACCGGGACCTTCACCCCGGCCGAGACCGAGGAGTGCCGGGCACCGAGCGTGAAGGTCACCTCGGCCGCGTTCAAATCCGGCGACCAGACCATCTGCTTCGTCATGGCCTTCGACCAGGGCACACCCGACGCGCTGCCCGAGGCGGACGCGCAAAAGATCCTCGCGAGTCTGAGGCCACAGCAATGACCGGCCCCGGTGCGCGACCCGACGAACCGCGACTGTGGTCCGTCGATCCGCTCACCGGGCAACCGCTCGAAACCGAAGCCGAACAGACAAGGCCGCTTCCGGCCGTCCTGGACGCCGTCCCGCCGCGCCGTCGCCCTCGCCTCCTGCCGGCGCTGGGTGTCATCGGGCTGGCCGTCCTCCTCGTTGTCGGCACGACGGCCACCTACCAGGTCAAGACCACGGCCCCGCCGCCGTCCGCCGAGGACCTCGTCCTGCCCGATCCGGTGCTGCCCACCCGGATCAAACCGATGATCGCGGGCTGGCAACCGGTGCTGTCCGACGATCACCCGCTCGTTTTCGACGTCCCGCCGGACTGGAAGACCGAAAAACCCGACGTCGCCATCGGATTCGAGACACCGGCGGGCGACCTCGTCACCTTGCAGGGCGTCGCCAGGTACCGCCGCGACTTCTGCCAGGGCTCCGAACTCTCGGCGCGGGCGATGGCGGGGATCACCACCATCGACGAGGGCGAGGTCGGCGGCATCGCCCAGGCGGCGGAGGAAACGACCCTGCGATGGGCCGAAGCCGCGTATGGCTCCATCGGCGGCGGACAGGGCCCGAAGACCGAAATCGGCACGTCCGGGCCGGTGACCGTCCTCGAAGGCGGCGTGATCGCCACCGCCGTGACCACCACCGTCCTCCCCACCGCGAACGGACGGTGCCCGGCGCCGTCGGTCGCGATCACCGCGATCGCCCTCCCCCTTCGCGCTCTGCCCGGCTCCGGCCGCTACCACGTCCTTCTGGTACTCGCGGACCAGGAGATCCCCGGTGCGGTAGCCAGGGACGTCGTCCTCAAGATGGGTGAGAGCATCCGCCGGGAGTAGCACACCCCTAAGGGAAAAATGGGTCCCGTGCCGGATGTGTCGGACCGGCTCCACCGCCTACCTTGATGTCCATGCCAACAGGGGGAAGCGGGACGGCCGCGCCGGGCCGGACGCACAAGATCGCCACGGTGCTGAGGCACCGGCTGCCTTTCACCACCCTCGTCACGGTGACCATGCTCGCGCTCGCCTTGGCCACGGGCGCGCTCTGGTCCGCCGCCGAGGATCGCGCGGTGTACCCGTACATCGCCTATGGGTTGCCGTCGCTCGAATCAGGCCGGTGGTGGACGTTGCTGACCGGACCGCTGTTCGCGGTCGTCCCGCTGTACTACCTGCCGATGGTGCTCAGCTTCGCCTTGTTCGCCGGGTTCGCGGAATGGCGCCTCGGCACCCGCCGGGCGATGGCCGTCACCATCGGCGGCCAGTTCGTCAGCGTGCTGGTCGCGGTCCAGTTCCTCGCCTTGAGCCGCAACTCCGGCTGGGAGTGGGCGGAACGGGTCGCCGGCAGCCTCGACGTCGGGTTTTCCGGGGGCGCGCTCGCCGCGGTCGCGGTCGCCAGCGCCACCCTGCGCCCGCCGTGGCGACTGCGGTTGCGTGCCGGATTGTGCGTTTACGCCGGGATCGCGATCATCTTCGTCGGCACGCTCGCCGACCTCGTGCACTTCTTCGCCCTCGTGCTGGCCCTGCCGTTCGGGCGCCGGTTCCTCGGTTCGACGGACTCCACCCGCGAACGGCGGCCGAGCCTGCGCGAGTGGCGGTTCTACGCCATGGCCGGTCTGCTGGTGCTGACGGTCGCCGAACTGGTGATGTCCTTCGTGCCGGGCAACGGTCCCTTCGGTTCGTCCGAGGAACTTTCGCTGTCCACCTGGGAAGTCGTCATCCTGTGCCTGATCGTGATGCCGATCATGAACGGCCTGCGCAAGGGCAACCAGGTCGCCTGGTGGTGCGCGATGATCCTGACCTCGTTCGTCATCCTGCAGGTGATGGCCTACGGCGGGGTGCTCGCGCTGGCCGAGGTCCTCGGTGAGGACACCGGGCTTTCGGACCCGCCGCTGTTCTTCGTGGACAATCTGCTGTGGACGGTGGAGTTCGCACTCCTGATCGCCTCGCGAGGGGCCTTCCGCGTGCCGTCACGACGGAAGCGCCGCCGTCTCGGCCGGATGGGCAACCCCGCGCTGGCCCGCACGCTGCTCAGCCGTCACGGCGGAAGCACGCTCTCGTGGATGACGACATGGCCGCAGAACTCGTACTTCGTGACCGCGGACGGCAAGTCCTACCTCGCCTACCGTCGGCACGCGGGTGTCGCCATCGCCCTCGGTGACCCGATCGCCCCGGACGGCGCCGGTGACCGGACGATCACCGAGTTCATCACGATGTGCGAGAACACCGGGCTCGTGCCGTGCCTGTTCTCCGCCACCGGGAGCACCACCGCCAAGACCACGGAACTCGGCTGGAAGCAGGTCCAGGTCGCCGAGGACACCCTGATCGAACTGGAAACGCTGGAGTTCCGCGGCAAGCGCTGGCAGGACGTGCGGACCGCGCTCAACCGCGCCAAGAAGGACGGGATCGAGTTCCGGCTTGTCCGGCTCGCCGATCAGCCTCGTTCGGTGATCTCGCAGGTCCGCGCGATCTCCGAGGAGTGGATCAGCGACAAGGGCATGCCGGAAATGGGTTTCACGCTCGGCGGGGTCGACGAGGCGATGGACCCGGAGACCCGCGTCGGTCTGGCGGTGGACGCCGACGGCGTGGTACACGGCGTGACGTCGTGGCTGCCGGTCTACACCGGTGCCGGCGCCGTCGGAGGCTGGACGCTCGACGTCATGCGCAAGCGCGCTGACGGTTTCCGTCCCTCGATGGAGTTCCTGATCGCTTCGTCGTGCCTCGCTTTCCGCGAGGAGGGCGCGAAGTTCGTGTCGCTGTCCGGCGCTCCGCTGGCGGGCTCCGGCGAACCCGCGCACGCCGTCGAACGCGTCCTGGACGCGCTCGGCACGATGATGGAACCGTTCTACGGATTCCGTTCGCTGCACGCGTTCAAGGCGAAGTTCCAGCCGCGTCACGTCCCGCTGTACCTGGCGTTCCGCGACGAGGCGGATCTGCCGCGGATCGGGATCGCGCTCGGCCGGGCCTACCTGCCGAACACCGGACTGCTGCGGCTGGCCAAACTCGCCAGGTCCGGCAAGAGGCCTCAGCGCAGCGTCGAAGGCGGCGGCGTGATGGTCTTGCGGTCGGCTTCCGGAACGCCCCGGTAGGTCTTGAGGATCTTCAGGATCAGCTCGCGGTCCGCGCTGCCCTGTTCGTCGGAATCCGAATAGACGAGCAGGGCAGCGGACGCGTCTCCCATGTCCACCGCCTGTACGCCGACCAGAGCGCGCTTTGGGACGCAGGGGCCGGTCTGCGCGAGGGTCACCTCCGCGACGACGATGCTCGCGGGGACCTTCTTGCCGGTGCCCAGCGTGAACTCCGCCGCCTGCGCGGGTTCCGCGAGGATCTTGGCGGACAGCGGGCCGTCGTCAGGGTTGTACGCGCTCACCGCGAGGTCGTTCAGCGCTTTGGCCGCCGCGGCCGGCGCGTCGGGGAGCTTCACGGTCGTCAGGCCGCTGCCCCCGATCCGGCTGCCCTTGACCGCCGGGCAGTAGCCCTCGCCGACGAAGGCGCTGGAGAACATGCTGATGCCGGGGACGAGAGCGCTCTTCTCCCAGCCGTGGACAGTGCCCGGTTTCGGCGCCCAGTTCGGCGGGACGTCGTAGGCGACCTGGCCGTCCGCCCCGGCCACCGACTGCCAGCCTTCGGTCACCGGCGGAGCGACGACCCGAGGCGAAGGCGTGTAGACGACCGGGGTCCGGGTAGTCGGCGTGCTGCCGCTCGATGACCGATCCGAGCCGTTGTTCGCCAGTGCGGCGACCGCGATGACGCCGAGCGTGGCGAAGAGGCCGTACATGGCCCTTCGCCGCTTCGCGACATCGGCTGCTTCGCCGACTTCTGCGGCTCGGGGGTGGGTTGGACAGGAGCGTTGAGCTCGGGCGACGGCGTGTAGCCGGGCGAGTCCGAGGGCTGATAGCCCCCGAACCCGCTCAGCGCCTCTTTGTCCTCATAGCCCGGTTCGTCCCCGCGCTTCTCGCCGAACAGGCCCATTACGAGCGGACGAGCTTGACCAGGTGCTCCACGACCGCGTCGACGGCGATCTCCTCGCGGTCGCCGGTGCGGCGGTCCTTGACCTCGACGACGCCGTTCGCCAGTCCGCGCCCGACCACCAGGATGGTCGGGACGCCGACGAGTTCGGCGTCCGCGAACTTCACGCCAGGGGAGGCCTTGCGGTCGTCGAGGACGACCTCGATCCCGGCGGCGTCCAGTTCGGCGGCGAGCTTCTCCGCGCCCGCGGAGACCGTCTCGTCCTTGCCCGCGATGACGACGTGCACGTCGAACGGCGCGACCTCGCGCGGCCAGATGATGCCGAGGTCGTCGTGGTTCTGCTCGGCGAGCACGCCGACCAGCCGCGAGATGCCGAGGCCGTAGGAACCCATGGTGATGCGGATGGGCTTGGAGTCCGGGCCCAGGGCGTCCAGCTCGAACGCGTCCGCGTACTTGCGGCCCAGCTGGAAGATGTGCCCGATCTCGATACCGCGCGCGGCGACCAGGGTGCCCTTGCCGTCGGGTGAAGTGTCGCCTTCGCGGACCTCGGCGGCCTCGATCGTGCCGTCGCCGGTGAAGTCACGGCCCGCGACCAGGTCGACCACGTGGTGGTCGCGCTCGTCGGCGCCGGTGACCCAGGCGGTGCCTTCGACGACGCGCGGGTCGAGCAGGTAGCGGACGCCGTTGTCCTTCAGTGCCTTCGGGCCGATGTAGCCCTTGACGAGGAAGGGGTTCTTCTTGAAGTCCGCTTCTTCGAGCAGTTCGAACTCGGCGGGCACGAGCGAGGCTTCGAGGCGCTTCGTGTCGACCTCGCGGTCACCGGGGAGACCGATGGCCAGCAGGTCCCACTCCTTCGCGCCCGGCCGGCGCGTCTTGACCAAAACGTTCTTGAGCGTGTCCGCGGCGGTGAAGGTGCGGCCGAGGTCGGCGGCGTTCAAGAACGCGACCAGCGACTCGATGGTCGGCGTGTTCGGCGTGTGGTGGGTCTTCGCCTCGGGCAGGCCCTCGATCGGCTTGGCCTCGGGAGCGGGCGTGGTGACCGCTTCGACGTTGGCCGCGTAACCCGATTCGGTGCTGCGGACGTAGGTGTCCTCACCCGTCTCGGCGACGGCGAGGAACTCTTCGGAGGCCGAGCCGCCCATCGCGCCGGAGGTGGCCTTGACGACGACGTACTCGATGCCGAGGCGGTCGAACAGCTTCGTGTAGGCCTGACGGTGCAGGTCGTACGACTTCGCCAAGCCCTCGTCGTCGAGGTCGAAGGAGTAGGAATCCTTCATGACGAACTCGCGGCCGCGCAGGATGCCCGCGCGGGGGCGCGCCTCGTCGCGGTACTTGGTCTGGATTTGGTACAGGACGACCGGGTAGTCCTTGTACGAGTTGTATTCACCCTTCACGGTGAGCGCGAAAAGCTCTTCGTGCGTCGGGCCGAGGAGGTAGTCGGCGCCCTTGCGGTCCTTGAGGCGGAACAGGGCGTCGCCGTACTCGGTCCAACGGCCGGTGGCCTCGTAAGGCTCCCTCGGCAGCAACGCGGGGAACTGGATCTCCTGCGCGCCGAAAGCGTTCATCTCCTCGCGCACGACGTTCTCGATCCGGCGCAGCACCCGCAGGCCCAGCGGCAGCCAGGAGTAGCCGCCCGGGGCGACTCGGCGGACGTAGCCGGCGCGTACCAGGAGCCGGTGGCTCGGTACCTCGGCGTCCGCCGGATCCTCACGCAGAGTGCGAAGGAACAACGACGACATCCTGGTGATCACTTCTGGGCTCCTCGCTGGAATTACGCGCTTAGACGTTCTGCGCAGCGTAGTCACCCCACCCCTGGCAGGTTCAACCGGTTATCGCGGGTGCCCGGTTTTGTCGGTGGGTGCCGCTAGCGTTCGGGGATGGGCATCAAGCTGGGCATGATCACGATCGACTGCGTGGATCCGCGCGGCCTCGCGGCGTTCTGGACGCAGGCGCTCGGAGTGGAAGTGGACCAGGACCACGGCGGAGAGTTCGTGATCCTGCGCTCCCAGGTGGAGAACGGACCCGTCTTCGGGTTCCAGCGCGTGCCGGAGCCGCGCGCGGGCAAGAACCGGGTCCACGTGGACTTCGGTACCGACGATGGCGAAAAGGAGGTGGAACGCCTGATCGGATTGGGTGCGAAGAAGCTGGACGAGCAGAAGGTGCCGGGCCTGGCCTGGACGGTGCTTGCCGATCCGGAGGGCAACGAGTTCTGCGTCGCGACCCACCACGGGTGACGCCGATCCCGATGGTCAGAATGGCGGCATGACGGAGCGAGCCATCCTGCCCTGGTCCGACGTCGAGCTGCCCCAGGGCCTGGCAGCCCGGTTGTACGACGGCACCGGTCCGTTTCCGGACGGCGACCTCGATGACGTCGAGGTCTACGTGCTCCCGTACGACACCGGCATGGAGCCGACGAAGCTGATCGCCCAGCTTCCGTCGCTGAAGCTCGTGCAGTCGCTCTCGGCCGGGGTGGAGAAGCTGTTCCCGCTGGTGCCGGCGGGGGTGAAGCTGGCCAACGGCCGCGGCCTGCACGACCTCAGTGTGGCCGAGCACGCGCTGGCGTTGATCCACGCGTCGCAGCGGGATCTGCCGCGTTGGTTCGCGCAACAGGCGAGGGGATCGTGGCAGCGTGAGCACACGCGCTCGCTGGCCGACAGCCGCGTCCTGCTGGTCGGCCACGGCTCGATCGGCCAGGCCATCGAGCGGCAACTGGTCGCGGCCGAAGCCGTCGTGACCAGGGTGGCGAGCACGGCCCGTCCCGCGGAGCGGGTACACGGCGTCGGCGAGCTGGCGGCGCTGCTGCCGTCCGCCGACATCGTGGTCCTGATCCTGCCCGAGACACCCGCGACCACGGGCCTGATCGGCGCCGCGGAACTCGCCGCGCTGCCGGACGGTGCCCTGGTGGTGAACGTCGGGCGAGGCTCGGCGGTCGACACCGCGGCGCTCACGGCCGAGACCGTCGCCGGGCGGTTGCGTGCCGCGCTGGACGTCGTCGATCCCGAACCGCTGCCGTCGGACCATCCACTGTGGACGGCGCCGGGCGTGCTCGTCACGCCGCACATCGCGGGCGGGTCCGCGTCGTTCTACCCGCGCGCGAAGCGGCTGGTCGCCGAACAGCTGCGCCGGTACGTCGCCGGGGAAGAACCGCTGAACGTAGTCGGCTGACAGGACCCAAGCGGCTGAAGGGGACTTTCCCCGCGTCTCACGCGGTGAAGGGCGCTTTCGTCGCATGGCATGCGGGGAAAGCGCCCTTCAGTCCGGTCGAACCGAGCGTCTAGGGCCAGTGCGTGCGGTAGGCGAGCCAGTCGCGCATGGCCGCGGCGAGACGGCGCTGCGCCGCGCGGACGCCGGTCGTCGCGGGTGGTTCCGGCAGACGGCACGCTCGTTCGGCGTGGCCTGTCAAGGCGACGCCGAACGCGGTGACCGCCCAGACCGGGACGCCGGTGAGCACGGGACGCCGCCGCAGCAGGCGGTCGACGTCGGCGGGCTCGTGCCCGGCGTCGAGCAGATACGGGACGAGCGCGACCAGATCCAGCCAGCCCGCGCCTCGCGCCGGGTAGCGCCAGTTGGTGACCAGTACCCGTCCTGGTCCGGTCCGCACCAGGTACTCGGGCTGGATGTCGTTGTGCAGCAACGTGTCCCCGGCCGACCAGGGATGCCAGGAAGTCTCCAGCTGGACGAGCCTGTCGAGGTTGCGGACGGCCCAGCCGTCGAGGTCGTCGGGCGGTTCCTTCGCCAGTTCGTGCCAGCCGCGCAGGATCGGGCCGAGATCGTCGAGCGCGTCCGGGACGTCGGGCAGCGGGCACGGCGTGAGCGTGCGCCCGAGCGCGCCGAAGGTGGCCAGAACCGCGGAGAGGTCCGGCGACCCAGGGCGCAGGTTCGGCCTGGCGCCGTCGAAGTCGGCGAACGCGAGCACCAGCCATTCGCCATCCACAAAGGACAGCAACTGCGGCGTCGGCGCCTCCGGGGGCAGCCGCCGGGCGATGGCGGCCTCCATCCGGTAGCCGCCCGCTCGCGGACTGTACGCGGGGATCGCCTTCAGGAAGACCCAGCGATGACCACGTTCGAGTTCGAGCCTCGCGGCGACACCGCCGTCGAACTCCGGGGTCTGCCACAGCGAACGGCGGACCACCGACCCGAGCTCTCGCTCCACGGTGTCACGCGTCGCCGAAGGGAGGTCATGCCAGCCGAGGCGTGCGGAAACCGGCAACGCCCTACCACCCCCAGCGATCTCTCCGAGAAGATCGACTGTACCGAAATCCACCCTTTCGGGTATCAACCGGTCAGTTCACGATGGACTTCACGTACCCGGCCCAGCGCTGATGTTCGCTGAAGCCGACACGCTCGTAGACACCGAGGGCGCGGTGGGTGTTGTCCTGATCGACGTTGAGCGAAGCCCGCTGGAAGCCCTTCGCCTTGGCCTCGACGATCGTGTGCCCGAGCAGTGCGCCCGCGATGCCGCGCCCGCGGAGGGCCGCGTCCGTCGCGACGTGACTTACGTACAGGTCCTTCACGCCCGTAGCAGCCGCGTCGGAGGCGAAGAACGCGCTCAGCACCATCGCGACCACTCGGTCGCGCTCCGGGCTCAGCAGCAGGAACGACAAGTCCGGCTGGAAGTCCTTCCCGCCGACCACCAGATGCCGCCAGGCCTCCGGAGACTGCTCCGTGCTCCCCCAGTGGTCCGCGAAGGTCTCGTTGCGAGACCGAAGGGTGAAGGCCTCGTACTTGTCCTCGTACGTGACGAGCGGGAACTCTTCGGGCAGCGGCTTCACCGGCGGGATCGAGCCGAGGTCGGCACGCATGTCGACGAACCACCGGGCGTGCTCGTACCCGGAGCCTGCCAGGACTTCGGAGAGCCAGCGCTGCTTGGTGTTGGCCGCGGCGTGCAGTTCCAGTGGCACGTCCGGGTGGGACTTCGCGTGGAGCCGCTTCCCCGCCTCCTCGAACCAGCCGGTGAGGTGCGCGGCGATCGCGTCGTCGCGGTACTCGGGGTGGACGAGCGTCTCGGCCCGCATCATGTGCACCGGATTCGCCGCGTCACGTCGCCTGAGCAGACCGTAGGCGACCAGCTTGTCGCCATCCCAGGCGCTGGTGGACGCGGTCGGCAGGTCGACGGTCGGCGTGCCGATCTCTTCGGCGAGATCTTCCGCGCTGTAGTGCTCCTCGATCGGCTCGACACGCTCAGCCGCGGCGAAGGTCTCGGCCAGTCGCGGCATGTCGTCCAGGGTCAGCGGGCGCCAGGTCAAGCTCATACGGACGAGGCTAAGCCCGCGCCTCGGGGTGACGCACTCCATTTAGTTACGCTTTCGTGGTGCTCGTGCTCCTCCCCCCTTCCGAAACCAAGGCCGCCGGAGGCACCGGTGCGCCGCTGGACCTCGGCGCGCTGTCGTTCCCGGAACTGAACCCGACCCGGGCGAAGCTGGCCGACGCGCTGGCCGAACTGGCGGGCGATGTCCCGGCCAGTGTCGCCGCACTCGGCATCACGCCGCGCCAAGCCGACGAGGTCGCCCGCAACGCCGAGCTGTGGACCTCACCCACGATGCCGGCGCTACGCCGCTACACCGGGGTGCTCTACGACGCGCTCGACGTCAAGTCGTTCACCAAGGCGACGCTGGCGAAGGCCGAGAAGCGCCTCGCCGTCGCTTCGGCACTGTTCGGCGTGGTCGCGGCCACCGACCCGATCCCCGCGTACCGGCTTTCCGGTGGGAACACGCTGCCGTCGTTCGGGACCGTTCGCAGCGTGTGGAAGCCGACGCTCGAACCAGTGCTCCAGGGCGTCGAAGGGCTCGTCGTCGACCTGCGCTCCGGGACCTACTCGGCGCTCGCGAAGCTCCGGCCGGACGCGGTGACCGTGCGCGTCGTGACCGAGGACGCCAAGGGCAACCGGACGACGGTGAGCCACTTCAACAAGGCTTACAAGGGAAAGCTGGCTTCGGAGCTGGTGAAATCCCGCAGCGAGCCGTCCACTGTGGAACAGCTGCTGCGAGTGCTGTCGAAGGCGGGCCTCGACGTCGAGCGCACCGGCGACCACAGCCTGGAACTACTCACCGGGGATTGACCCGACGGACAACTCACGTGGCGAATCCGGCCGCGGTCGTGTTCTCCGTCCAATCACGCGTGTCGTCCATCCAATCACGGGTGTCACGCGCATTAGTTCCGTACCCCTACGGGCTTCTTCCTCGGTTGTTCCGCCAGGTGCACATGCGGAAAGTGATTTCCAGCCACCTGGAAAGGAACCACCGTGAACAGAAGACAACGGCTACTGGGGATCGCCACCGCCACCCTCGGCTGCCTCTCGGTCCTCCTGCCCGCGCCCGCGGCCGCCGCGAACCTGACCGCCGTCACTCCGACGGATCAAGCGATCGTCCCCGGTGGACCGCAGACGAACTCCATCGGCGGCACCCCCGCCTCGGTCAAGGACCACCCGTTCATCATCGCGGGCCTGCGCCAAGGCGGGACGCGGCCGCAGGGCCAGACCTGCACCGGCTCGGTCGTCGCGCCGCGCAAGATCCTGATCGCCGCGCACTGCAAAGCGGCCGACGGTGAGAAGAGTTTCCTTTACGGGCTGGACGATCTCAACGCGGGCGGCGGGACGCGGATCGGCGTCGTCAGCTATGACATCCACCCGAAGTACGTGAACTTCGACCAGGGTTACGACGTCGCGGTCGTCACCACGGACGCCGACATCCCGGTGCCGGGCGGGCAGTACGCGAAAGTCGCGACGTCGGCCGACACGGAGCTGAACAAGCCGGGCAAGTCCGGGCTCGGGCTGGGCTACGGCAAGAAGAACCACAACGACAGTCCCGCGAACGTCGAACTGCACAAGTTCACCCTGCCGATCGTGCAGGGCATCAGCTGCAACGGTGTCGGCGCGGGCTTCAAGGACGCCACGATGATCTGCAGTGGCTACAGCGACGGCCACGTCACGATCCTGCCGGGTGACAGCGGCGGGCCGCTGATCGTGGACGGCAAGGTCGTCGGCGTCGCGTCGTGGAGCCGCAGCGACTTCAAGTGGTACAGCGTGTACGGCAGGCTCAACAACGACATGGGCGACTGGGTCAAGGAAAAGATCGGTGCGCCGCAGAACCCGGAGAAGTTCTCCCTCGGCGTGACGCCGTCGTCGCTCAAGGCCGAGCCGGGCAACTACGTTTCCGCCACGGTGACCAGCAAGCCGGGCAAGGACGGCACGGAGAAGGTCGACCTGACCGCGACCGGACTTCCGGACGGCGCGAAGGCCACGTTCCAGCCCGCGTCCATCAACTCGGGCGACTCGGCGAAGGTGACCATCGAAGTTCCCGCCGGGACGGCCGAAAAGGACTACGCGGTCACGATCTCCGGTAAAGGGACCACCGACACGGCGACCGCGAACCTGACGCTGACCGTCGGCGACGGCGGGCCGCAGCCCGGCGAACTCCAGGTGAGCGTGAGCCCCGGCAGCGGGACCACCCAGCCCGGGTTCTTCAGCAACGTCAAGGTTTCCGCCACCGGCGGGACCGGCATGATCACGCTGTCGGCGGCCGGACAGGGCCTGCCGTTCGCACCGTTCTTCACCCCGAAGACGATATCGAGCGGCGGTAGCTCGACCATGCAGGTGGTCGCGCCGTTCCAGCGCGGCACCTACCCGGTGACCGTCACCGCGACGGACTCGGCTGGCAAGACCGCCACCGCCACGTACACCCTGACCGTCCAGTAAGCAGATGCGCGTAAGGCCCCCTTCCCTCGGTTGAGCCAAGGGAAGGGGGCCTCCACGCGCTAGACGTCAGCCACGTGATGTTGTCGGGTCCTGCGCCACCGGACTCGACGAATCGGCGGACGGCTTCGCGGACCTGGTCGACCGGGATTTCGGCGCTGGCGGGTACCGCGCGAACATGTGCCTGCTCGTCGTACTCGACGGTCCCCGGTGAGTCTGCAGAATGGCAGGTGTGACAAACCCGCGAGCGCCGTTGACGCCTACGTCGAGGACTTCGCCGGATTCCTCGTGTTCGACAGCGGCCATCCGCGGCAACTCGCCAGGGTCCTGGGCTTCGGCCATGCGAGAAGCAGCGCGTCCGCATCGGCCGGACTAACGAGTTCTTCCCCTTCGCGGGTGTAATAGGCGATTACCGCCATCGTGGTGAAACCCTTCCGGTGTAGGTCTTCACGAGGCCTTACGTCCCGTACACGGTGATTGTGTAGTCCTCGGGAAGGACAGCGGGGAGCAGCCTGTCACAGCCGTACGGACCACCACACGGCCTGTTGTATCACGACGGTGATATGCCTCGAAGAAGTATCGGACTCACGAGGGCAGCGTTCTTCGACAAGCGCCGCGTCGACCTTCTGTTCAGGACCGGGAAAGCACCGCCATCGCGGCATTGTGCCCAGGAATCCCCGAAACACCACCACCCCGCACCGCCCCGGCGCCACAGAGCAGCACCCGCTCGTGCTCCGTCTCGACACCCCATTGCCCCACCTGAGCAGCATCGGCCGCGTAAGGCCACGACAGATCCCGGTGGAAGATGTGCCCCGCGGGCAACCCCAGCTCAGCTTCGAGGTCCAGCGGCGTCTTCGCTTCCACGCACAACCGCCCGTCCGGAGCCCGCAGCACGCAGTCCTCGATCGGCTCGGCGAGCACACTGTCCAAAGAGGACAAAGTCGCTCGCAACGCCTCCTCGCGCACGGCGTCGTTGCGTCCCTCGAACAACCGCGCGGGCATGTGCAACCCGAACAGGGTCAACGTCTGCACACCGGCGGACTGTTCGGCCGGGCCGAGGATCGACGGGTCGGTCAGCGAATGGCAGTAGATCTCGCACGGCGGCAGCGACGGGATCTCACCCGCGGCGGCCTCGGCGTAGGCCGTCGCCAGCTGCTCGTAGCCCTCATTGACGTGGAACGTGCCCCCGAACGCCTCGCGCGGATCGACGCTCGCATCACGCAGCCGCGGCAGCCGTGACAGCACCATGTTCACCCTGAGCTGTGCGCCTTCCGGCGCCTCCGGCGGCTCCTCCCCCAGCAACCGCGCGAGCGTCCGCGGCGCGACGTTGGCCAGCACGTGGCCGCCGCGCACGGTGAATTCGTCATCACCCAGGCGATGACGCACTGAGCCGTCCGGGTCGATGGACAGCACCTCGGCGCCGGTCACCAGCCGAGCCCCGGCCGCCCGCGCGGCCGACGTGAGCGCGCCGGTCACCGCGCCCATACCGCCCACCGGAACGTCCCAATCGCCGGTCTCGTTGCCGATCACGTGGTACAGCAGGCAAAGGTTCTGCCGAAGATCGCCGGCGTCGGCGAAAGTCCCGATCAGCGCGTCGGTCAGCACGACGCCGCGGACGGTGTCGTCGTCGAACAGTTCGGTGAGCGTTTCGGAGACCGGCCGCTCGAAAAGCGCGTCCCAGGCCTCCGGCTCGATGCCCGAACGCAGCTCCTCCCTGGCGAGCAACGGTTCGGTCAGGGTGGGGAACGTCCGCTCCGCGACACGGGACGTCATCGCGTAAAACCGTTGCCACGCCTCGAAGTCCTTGGTTGACCCGGTGAGCGCGGAGAACGACGACGCCGTCCGGCCGTCGTCGCCCGTGTCGACAAGGAGACCGCTCTCTCCGACCGGGGTGTACGACGACAGCCGCCGCCGACGGAGATCGAGTCCGAGCCCGAGGTCCGCGATGATCTTTCGCGGCAGCAGGCTCACCAGGTACGAGTACCGCGAAAGCCGGACGTCGACGCCGGGAAACGCGCGGAAGGACACCGCCGCCCCGCCCACCTCGTCACGGCGTTCCAGCACCAGCACCGAACGGCCCGCCCTGGCCAGGTAGGCCGCCGCCACCAGGCCGTTGTGCCCGCCACCGACGATCACAGTGTCGACCACGTCGTACGACTCCATCAAAAGCCTCCCAGCGAAAACGACAGTACGCCGCGGTCATCGTGACCACGGCGCACCGCCGTTCGCAAGGACTCAGAAGGTGATGGAGAAGCCTTCGATCGTCCCGCTGTCGAACCGGTGAACGTCACGGACCCGCAGCTTCCAGGTCCCGTTCGCCGGTTCGGACGAGGCGTTCACCGAGTACGACGTGTGCACGCCGCTCGCCTCGCCGATCCCTCCCGCTGGCTTCAGCGCGAACACCGCGCCGCTCGGCCCGACCAGATCGATCGCCAGGTCACCGGTGTAGGTGTGCGCGATGTCGACCTTGACCGGCAGCGTCGCCGACGCCTTGCCGTCGCAGCCTTCCTGCGTCACCGAACTGGTCACCGCGTCACCCGCGTCCGGAATGGACACCGGCGTCGTGTTGGACTTGGCCCCGCACTTCGGACCGGGGCCGCCACCGCCGATGAACGACACGTTCAGCAGCTTGTTCACCGTCCCGCCCGGCAGGCCCTTGAGTACGCCGTCCGAGGCGTTGTTCACCAGCGCGTCCCGCGTCTGCTGCGCGGTGGCACCGGAGTTGGCGGACAGGTACAGCGCCGCCGCGCCCGCCACATGCGGCGTGGCCATCGAAGTCCCGCTCATGTTCGCCGAACCACCGTTGGACGTGGACAGCGACGTGATGTTGCTGCCAGGGGCGAAGATGTCCACGCAGGAACTGTGGTTGGAGAACGAGGACTTGTTGTCGTTCTCGTCCGAGGCGCCGACCGTGATCGCCTCGGGGATCCGCGCGGGGCTGACGTTGCAGGCGTTCTGGTTCTCGTTGCCCGCCGCCACCGCGTAGACGAAGCCCGCCGCGATGGACTTCTTGATGACGTCGTCGCCGAGCCCGACCTGGTCCATCCGCAGGCTCAGGTTCGCCACCGCCGGTTTGGTGCCGTTCGCGGTCAGCCATTCGGCCGCGTCGACGATGGCGGAGTCGGGACCGTTGCCCGAACAGTCGTTGCCCAGCACCTTCAGCCCGACGAGCTTGACCTTCTTGGCCACGCCGTAGGTCTTGCTGCCGATGGTGCCCGCGGTGTGACTGCCGTGCCCGTTGCAGTCCTTACCGTTACCGCCCACGAAGTCCTTGCCGATGGACGCGCGCCCCTCGTACTCGGGGTTCTCCGGGTTGATCCCGGTGTCCATGTCGTACGCGGTGACGCCCTCCCCGGTATTCGAGTAGGTGAAGCTCTTGTCCCGCGGCAGGTTCTTCTGGTCGATCCGGTCGAGACCCCAGGTGGGGTCGGTCTGGGTGCCGACGGCACGCGCGGTGCCGTCCTGGTAGACCGCCTTGACCGCCGGGTCGGCCGCGAGCCGCCGGGCCTGCTGCTCGGACATGCCCTTGACCGAGAAGCCGCGGAGCACGTTCTTGTACGCCGACCGGACTTCGCCGCCGTAGCGGCCGGTCAGCGCGGCCGACGACTGCTCGACCGCCATGGCGCCGACCTCGTGGAGCTCCACGATGTACTGGTCCCCGTAATGCTGATTCGCCTGCACGACAACGCCTTCCGCCTCCGTGGCGAGGGCGTTGCCCGCGGCGAGCGCGGCCAGCGCGGTGGCCGCGACGGCCACCAAACCGGCCCGCACGCCGCGGCGCATCAGAGACCCGCCACGTTCAGCAGCTTGTTGGTCGAACCGGTGCCCGGGCTCTTCACCACACCGCTGGTGGCGGCGTTGGCCAGCCCGGAGGCGACGGCGGCGGGGTTCGCCGACGGGTTCGAGGTCAGGTAGATCGCGGCCGCGCCGGCGACGTGCGGGGTCGCCATCGAGGTGCCGCTCATCTGCTGGGTACCGCCACCGTTGCGCAGCGAGGTGATGCTGGTTCCCGGCGCGAAGATGTCGGTGCAGCTGCCGTAGTTCGAGAACGACGACCGGCGGTCGTCGCTCTGCGTGGCGTTGACGGTGATGGCCTCACGCACGCGGGCCGGGCTGGTGCCGCAGGCGTCGGTGTTGGAATTCCCGGAGGCGACGGTGTTGGTGATGCCTGCCGAAACCGCGCGGCGCACGGCGGAGTCCACACCGGAGTCGGCCGGTCCACCGAGGCTCATGGTGAGCACCGACGGGCCCTTGGCGTTCTTCACGACCCAGTCGATCCCGCTGATGATCTGCGAGTACTGGCCGCTGCCCTGGCAGTTCAGCACGCGGACCGCGACGATCTTGGCGCCCTTGGCCACGCCGTAGGTGGCGCTGCCGACCGTGCCGGCGACGTGCGTGCCGTGACCCTGGCAGTCACGGGCGTCACTGTCGTTGTCGATGAAGTCGTATCCACTGGTCGCGCGGCCGCCGAACTCGGACTGGCGGTAGTCGACACCGGTGTCGAGGACGTAGACCGTCGCCCCGGCACCGTCGTTGGGGTACGTGTACTTCTTGTCCAGCGGCAGGTTCTTCTGGTCGATCCGGTCGAGGCCCCAGGTCGGGTTGTTCTGGGTACCGGTCATGTGCGCGACGGCGTCCTGCTGGACGAAGTCGACGGCCGCGTCGGCGGCGAGCCGCTTGGCCTGCGCCTCGGTCATCTTCGCCGAAAAGCCGTTCAGCGCGGCACTGTAGGTGGCCTTCACCTGGCCGCCGTACTTCGCCGCGAGGCCGGCGTCGCCGCTCTTCAGGAAGACGATGTACCCGTCCGTGACGGCTCCCGGCACACCGGCGCCGCGGATCTGCCCCTCGGCGGCCGTGGCAGATCCGGCGAAGGCCAGCGAGGCCGCTACACAAGCGCCGGTGAGCACCGCACCCGCGATCCGGTGACGTCGAAGTTCTCCACGCATTTCCTGAGCTCCGTTCACTCGAACAGGTGGTTCGCGCCGACAGGAATCCGGGCCGACGCCGTGACGAACAGTCACGCTTCACCCACTTTCGGGTGGCGGGACCTGCGCGAACAAGCGAGGCAACGGTCCGTAGGACTACGTATCTAATAGGGAAAATCACCATCCCTACGAAAGTTGTGTGACCGTCCGAGCGGGTTCCGTGATCGCCGAACACGCGCTTAAGCTGCGTTCACTCGAACGGTGTTGTTCGTGAAGCGGGGGTGACCCGGCATGGTGATCGGTGGCTGCCGACGCAGGACGAGTTCGCCCGTGCTCGTCGGCCGTGATGCGGAACTACGAGAGATCCTCGACGGCGCGATGCGCTCGCCGGCGGTGATCATGCTCGAAGGCGAAGCGGGCGTGGGCAAGACCCGGCTCGCCACCGAACTGCTGGCCTGCCCCGAACTGGCCGGGCGTCCGGTCCTCACCGGAAGCTGCCAGCCGCTGCGCGAGCCCTTCCCGTACGGCGTGGTCTTCGACGCGCTCAAGGACGTCCGACCGGCACGCGAACTCAACCCCGTGACCGGTGTACTCGGCCCCTACCTGCCGGAACTCGCCGCCTTCCTGCCCGCTCCGCCACCCCGGCTCGGCGATCCGAGGGCCGAGCGGCACCGGCTCTTCCGCGCCGTCCGGGAACTGCTCGGCTCGCTGGGACCACACGTCCTCCTCATCGAAGACCTCCACTGGGCGGACGACGGTTCCCGCCGCCTGCTGCGGTTCCTGATGACCGACCCGCCCGCCGGCCTGACCCTCCTGCTCACCTACCGGCGTGAGGAAACGCCCGGTGGCATCCCGCTCGGCAGCGCCTACCGGGCCGCTCCCGGCACCGAGCACGTGCTCGTCGCTCTCCGCCCCCTGGACCGCGACGGCGTCCAGGCACTGGTGTCGGCCTTGCTCGGCGAGGCGAACGTCTCGGCCGAGTTCGCGGCGCGGCTGCACGAGCGGACCGCGGGAATCCCGTTCGTGGTCGAGGAGATCGTGCACGCGATCGGGGGCATCGAGGGCGCGGTGCACGCCGACGGCGCGACCGCGCGGCGTCTGCTCGACGCGGTCGAAGTCCCGGCGCTGCTGCGCGAGGCGACGGTCGAACGCCTCTCCGCGCTGCCGCCCGCCGCCCGGCGGATCACCGAGGCCGCCGCCGTCCTCGGCACACCGTCCACTTCGGACCTGCTGGCCGCCGCGGCGGCCCTCACCCCCGAACGCGCCCACCCCGCCCTGGTCCTCGCCCTCGAACGCAACGTCCTGGTGGAGACCGGCGATGGCGAATACGGCTTCCGGCACGCGCTCGCCCAGCAGGCCGCCTACCGCACCATCCCCGGCCCCGACCGCCAGGAACTGCACCGGCGCGCCGCGCGGCTGTTGCGCGACCGCCTCCCGCAGTCCCTGGTGCGGCTCGCCGAACACTGCCGCAAGGCCGGCGACCGGGCCGGTGCCCTGAAATACGGCGAAGCGGCCGCCGATCAGGCGTCGGCGGTCGGCGATCTCGCCACCGCGACGGATCTGCTCCGCACCCTGCTCGACGAACCGGGCCTGCAACCGTCCGATGTGGACAGACTCGCGGTCAAGTTCAGTTCGGTGGCGTGCAACGGTCTCGGTCAGACCGAAGTCATCCCGGCGCTGGAACGGCTGCTCACCGACGGCAGGCTGTCCGGACGGCTGAGCGGCGAGGTCCGGCTGGGCCTCGGGCTCCTGCTGGTCCGCCAGGCGGGCGGGCTCGAGGCGGCCAGGACGGAGATCGAACTCGCCGTCAACGACCTCCCCGACCGGCCCGACCTCGCCGGACGCGGGATGGGCGTCCTCGCCCAGCCGTGGGTCGGCTCGACCCCGCTGCCGGAGCACCGGCGATGGATGGATCGTGTGGACGGGCTCATCGACCTGGCCACCGACCCGCGCCTGAAGATCATCCTGCTGGCCAACAACGTGGCGTCGCGGCTGCACATCGGGGACGCGCGCGGCTGGGACATGCTGGACCGGGCGCCCACCAGTGTCGCCTCGGCCGACGAGCAGCGGCATCTGGCGCGGTTGCATTGCAACAGCGCCGACGCCTGTGCCTGGATCGGCCACCACCGTCGCGCCAGAAGCCTGCTGCGCAGCGGCATGCAGCTGGCCGCCGACTGCGGGGCGCCGTACGTCGTCAGCACCGCCCGCGCGACCGCGGTCCACACCGACTGGCTCACCGGGAACTGGGACGGCCTCGCCGAACGGGCCGACGCGCTGATCGACGAATACCGCGACCTCCTGCCGGTGACCAGCGAACTGTGCCTGGTGCTGGGCCTGCTCGCCGCCGCCCGCGGCGAATGGGACGAAGCCGCGGTCCGGTTCGCCGGGACAGCGGCGGACCAGCCGGAGAACGCGTACACGCCGGTCGCGATCGCCGCGCACGCCGGGATGGCGGGCATGCTGCTCGCGCAGGACCTCGGCGAGGCCGCCGTCACGCAGGCCGAGAAGGGACTGGAACTCTTGCGCGCCAAGGGTGTCTGGGCCTGGAGCGCCGACCTGATCGTGGCCGCCGTCGACGCGTACTGCGCCACCGGGCTGGACGCCGCGGCGCAAGCGCTGACCGACGAGTTCGAACGTGAGATCGGCGACCTCGACGCGCCGTCCACCCATGCCGCGCTGGCCGCGAACCGCGGCCTCATCGCCGCGTCCCGGGGCGACCACGAGGCGGCGATCGAGGCCTTCGAGCAGGCACGGACCCGCTACGACGCCCTTCCAGCGCCGTATCACGCGGCGCTGATCGCCGAACGGGCCACGCGCTGCCGACTGGCCTGCGACGAGGACGTCGCCGAGACGTTCGCCGCGCTCGCCGAAACGTTCGACCACCTCGGCGCCACCCGCGACGCCGCGCGCTGCCGCCACGCCTTCCGGTCCACTGGCGCGGTCGCCCCCTCACGGCGCGGCCGCCGGGGCTACGGCGACGAACTGTCCCCGCGCGAACGCGACGTCGCCCGGCTGCTGGCCGCCGGGCATACGAACCGGGAGATCGCCGAGGTGCTGTTCCTGTCCCGGCGGACGGTGGAACAGCACGTCGCGAGTGTGTTGCGCAAGCTGAAGGTGCGGTCCCGGGGTGAGCTGGCGGGGCTGCGTTCGGCTTAGGAGTCGTGAGCGAGGCCGGTGGCCGGGTGAAGGCTCCCTTCGCCGCGTCCGATGCCACGAAGGACGCCCTCGGCCCTGGTCAGACACGGAGTCGTGAGTGGCGATTCGGGTTAAAGCCATGAGTGTCCGAGATACCTGCTGGATTCTGGGCGCGAGTGATCGCCGATTCGGTCCGTGAAGACCCGACGGCCGTGTCGTGAAAGCCACTTCCGGGACGTCAGACGTCGCGAAAGGGGCTTTCGCGACACCCACCCCGCGACCGACACCGAAGAACGGCACGTGCACGCCACGTTTGCCTTACTCCTCATTAATTCGGTTGCGCGCGTCCGGCGGTGTCCAGGATGATCGGGCTCGATCCGGCAGGGAGCCGGTGGATGCGACAGGGAGGTGCGTCGTGCAGATGACTGTCCGGGGCGTTGGCCGCCCCCATCCACTCGCCCCTCGCGGCTGAGCCACGACGCTCGCCCGGTGGGGCATCCCTGACTAGGAGAACCCACCAGTGCGCAAGCACGATCTCGAAGAGTCCTACGAACAACGTCCACGCCGCACCCGTCGCGCCCGTTTCGACGACGAGCCCGAACCCACCCGCGGCGGACGGCTCACCGAAGCCGAACGCGTCCGGCTCGCCCGGCTGCGCGAGGACGCCTACACCGAAACCGCCATCCCCGACGGCGCCGACCGTTGGAGCACCTGGGGAGACGCCGAGCAGGGGCCGCAGCCGCGGCCGGACTGGGTGATCACCGAACTGGCGGCGGTGGACACCGAACTCGGCATCCTCAAAACCGGCAAGGAGGCCGACGTCCACCTCGTCCGGCGCAACCTGCCCGGCACCGAGGGCACGGTGCTCGCGGCCAAGCGGTATCGCAGTGGCGAACACCGGTTGTTCCACCGCGACGCCGGCTACCTCGAAGGCAGGCGGATGCGGCGTTCGCGGGAGATGCGGGCCATGGAGTCGCGCAGCAGCTTCGGCCGCAACCTCATCGCCGAACAGTGGGCGGTGGCCGAGTTCACCGCGCTGAGCAGGCTCTGGACGGTCGGCGCGCCCGTGCCGTACCCGGTGCAGCGCGACGGCACCGAGATCCTGCTGGAATTCCTGGGTGACGGTGAGACCGCCGCGCCGCGGCTGGCGCAGGTCCGGCCGGAACCCGGGCAGTTGCGGGAACTGTGGTTCCAGACCGCGGCGATGCTGGAACTGCTGGCGTCGCAGGGTCTCGCGCACGGCGACCTCTCGGCGTACAACCTGCTCGTCCACCGCGGGCAGCTCATGGTGATCGACCTGCCGCAGGTGGTCGACATCGTGGCCAACCCCGGCGGGCTCGAGTTCCTCGCGCGCGACGTGCGGAACATCGCCACGTGGTTCCACTCACGGGGACTGCCCGAGCGACTGACGGCGGTCACGGAGCTGATCGAGGAACTGCAAGAGGTCGCCGGGTTGCGTTGACCGTCCACAGTGTTATGAAAGGGTCTTTCCTGACGTGATACGTCAGGAAAGACCCTTTCATGACACCCCAGGAGAAGCGGCGGTGGAGACCCTGCCCACAATCGGTCCCTCCGGTTGGGAGGCCGGATAACGGTCCGGTACAGTAGTGCTAGACCGCATCGGCGGCGTGGATCAGTGGTGTCCGTCGCTTCCAAAGCCAACCGAATGGCTCGCGGTATCCTTATCAATCAAGTGGCGCGCGGTGTCCTACAGACGCGGTGTGCCGGGTTCGTCCCTGTGAACGCCCATCTGTGCACACCATCTTGCCCTGCCTGCGTGCGGGCAGCCCGGGCCTCCTTGTGACGTGCCACGTCCGAGAGGCATTTGTGACAGTCACGTTCAACTCCGGCCACGTCTCACCGTCGGCGCGTCAGCACCGCAGCAAGCCGCGCACCCGCCCCACGGGTGACGCGATGCTGCGCGACGACGCCGTCGAGACGGTCAAGGCCACGACCTGGGCGGAGCTCGGTCTTCCCGAGCCGCTGCTGCGGGCGCTGGCCGACTCCGGTATCACCACCCCCTTCCCGATCCAGTCGGCGACCATCCCCGACGCGCTCGCCGGCCGCGACGTGCTGGGCCGCGCCCAGACCGGTTCCGGCAAGACCCTGGCCTTCGGCCTCGCGATGCTGACCCGGCTCAACGGCGGCCGCGCCCGTCCGAAGCACCCGCGTGCGTTGATCCTGGTCCCGACCCGTGAGCTGGCCATGCAGGTCGCCGACTCGCTGACCCCGCTGGCCAAGTCCCTCGGCCTGTGGTGCCGCACCGCCGTCGGCGGAATGGCCTTCACCCGCCAGGCCGACGCGCTTTCCCGCGGCGTCGACCTGCTGATCGCCACCCCCGGCCGTCTGTCGGACCACGTCCGCCAGGGCACCGCGTCGCTGTCGGACTGCAACTTCATCGCGCTCGACGAGGCCGACCAGATGGCCGACATGGGCTTCATGCCGCAGGTCCGCGAGATCCTCGACCTGACCCCGCGTGACGGCCAGCGCCTGCTGTTCTCCGCCACCCTCGACGGTGACGTCGACCGCCTGGTCCGGGCGTACCTGACGAACCCGGTCACGCACTCGGTGGCCCCGTCGACCGCCAGCGTCACCACCATGGACCACCACGTGCTCCAGGTGTCGCATCAGGACAAGCAGGACATCATCACCGAGATCGGTGCCCGCGAGGGCCGCACGATCATGTTCGTCCGCACCAAGCACCACGTGGACCGCCTCACCGAGCGCCTGCGCGAGAAGGGCGTCCACGCGGCCGCTCTGCACGGCGGCAAGACCCAGGGTCAGCGCAACCGGGTCCTCTCGGACTTCAAGGAGGGCTTCGCGCCGGTGCTCGTCGCCACGGACGTCGCCGCGCGCGGTATCCACGTCGACGACATCTCGCTGGTGCTGCACGTCGACCCGGCCGCCGACCACAAGGACTACCTGCACCGCGCCGGCCGCACCGCGCGCGCCGGGGCGTCCGGTGTCGTGGTCACCCTGGTCACCAACGACCAGCGCCGCATGGTGCGCCGGATGACCGACCGCGCCGGTGTCCGCGCCGAGCAGACCACGGTCCGCCCGGGCGACGCCGAGCTTTCCCGCATCACCGGGGCGCAGCAGCCCAGCGGTGAGCCGGTCATCGAGCGTCGTCGTGAGTCCCCGCGTCGCGGCGGTGGCCGTGGCTACGGTGGCAGCGACCGCGGTGGCTACCAGGGTTCGCGTGAGGGCGGACGCGAAGGCGGCCGTCCCGGCGGCTTCCGCGGCCGCCCGCGTCGTGGCGAGTCCGGTGGCGGCAGCGGCCGCCCGCAGCGTCCGGGTAGTCGCCCGCGTCGCAGCTTCGACAGCTGACACCCGTGATTTAACGGCGCACTCGCATGATCAGACGGACGACACGCCCGGCGGGACTCCCGCTGGGCGTGTCGTCCGTTCAAGCACGTGTGTCGTCCTGCGGGGACCACCACGTCCATCGGGAAACGGCGGGTGGGAGACTGCGGGACGTGACTTCTCCCGGCCCCGCTCCCCAGAACCTCCCGCCCGAGCAGGTTTTCGACTGGCTCGACGTGGAGGCGGAGAAGCGGGCCGAAGCCGGGCTGGTGCGCAAGCTGCGTATCCGGCAGGCACAGGAACCGGGGCTGGACCTCGCGGGCAACGACTACCTCGGGCTCGCCAGGGACAAGCGCGTCGCCGGTGCGGCCGCGGCCGCCGCGTTGCGCTGGGGCGCCGGGGCGACCGGTTCCCGTCTCGTCTCCGGCACCACCGAGGTCCACGCCGAACTCGAGCACGAGCTCGCCCGCTTCTGCGGCACCCAGGCCGCGCTGGTCTTCTCGTCCGGCTTCACCGCGAACCTCGGCGCCGTCACGGCACTGTCCGGCGCGGATTCCGCGATCGTCACGGACAAGTACATCCACGCCTCGCTGATCGAAGGCTGCCGTCTGTCCCGCTCGGACATCGCCGCTGTCGCGCACAGCGAACCGGGCGCTTTCAAGCACGCGCTCGCGACCCGACGCAAACCACGCGCGCTCGTCGTCACCGATTCCGTGTTCTCCGTCGACGGCGACATCGCCCCGCTGGAGCAACTCGCCGGTGTCTGCCGGGAGCACGGCGCGTCGCTGCTCGTCGACGACGCCCACGGCTTCGGCGTCCTGGGTGAGGGCGGCCGAGGCGCGGTCCACGCGGCGGGCCTCTCCGGAGCGCCGGACGTCGTCACCACGATCACGCTGTCGAAATCCCTTGGGGCGCAAGGAGGAGCGGTGCTCGGGCCGCGCCGCGTGATCAGGCATCTCGTGGACACCGCGCGCAGTTTCATCTTCGACACCGGGCTCGCACCCGCCAGTGCCGCCGCCGCGCTGGCCGCTCTCAACGCGCTGAAGGCCGAGCCGGAGCTGGCCACCAAGGTGACCGAAGTGGCCGGAAACCTTGCGATGCAACTGAAAGCGGCGGGGTTCCGGGTCAGTCTCCCGGACGCCGCGGTGATCTCGGTGCAGGCGCCGTCGCCCGAAGCGGCCGTCACGTGGGCGGCGTCGTGCGCGGATCAGGGCATCCGTGTCGGCTGCTTCCGTCCACCGTCCGTACCGGACGGCATTTCCCGCCTGCGCCTGACCGCGCGCGCCGACCTCACCGAGGCCGACGTGGACCGCGCGGTCGGGGTGATCACGGCTGCGGCGCCTCCCGGCGCCACATCGTGAAGTGCGGGATCCCGTCTTCCATGAACTCGTTGCCTTCGACCACGAAGCCGTACTTGGCGTAGAAGTCCTTCGCGTACGTCTGCGCGTCGAGGAGGCACGGCGCGTCCCCGATCCCCGCGAGCGCGGTCTCCATCAGCCGTCCCGCCAGTCCCTTGCCTCGGGAGCGAACGGACGTGCACACCCTGCCGATGCGGAAGGTGCCGCCGGCGTCCTGCAGCACCCGCAGGTACGAGTCGACGGCGACGGAACCGCCGATCCAGAGATGCCGGGTACCCGGCAGAACGTCACGCCCGTCGATCTCGTGGTAGGCGCACTCCTGTTCGACGACGAACACGTCGACGCGCAGGCGGAGGATGCCGTGCAGCTGTGCGGCGGTGATCTCGTCACCGGCGACGGACAGCGGGAACGACGAGGTCTCGGTGATCGGGGTGTCGGTGCTCACGCCCACTTGTTAGCACATCGGACGGGAAGACGGCATCGATCAGCCGATCAAGCCCCGCCTGTTCTGCTGGGAGATCTCGTTCGCGTAGTGCGAGACGCGGGTGTACACACCCGGTTTGTTCGGCTTCGCGCAGCCCTCGCCGAACGAAACGATCCCGATCAGCGTGTCCCCCACCACCAGCGGGCCACCCGAATCGCCCTGGCAGGCGTCGATCCCGCCTTCGGGGTAGCCGGCGCACACCATGTCACTCGGGTTGTAGCCCGAGTACGCGGTGCGGCAGGTCTTGTCGCTGACCACCGGGACGACCGCGCTGCGCAGGTAGTCCGAACGCGCGCCGCCGTCGGCGACGCGGCCCCAGCCGAGCACCGTCGCCTTCGTGCCTTCGCGGTACTTCTCGACATCACTGGTGTCGGCGACCTTCGCGGGCCGGTACGAAAGCTGACCGCTGACCGTCATCACCGCGATGTCGCCACCCTTGGCGGGATCGCCTTGGTAGTCGGGGCTGACCCAGACCTTCGAAACACGCAGTTCCACGCCTTCCCGCGATCGCTTGTCCTCGCGGCCCGCGACCACCCGGACGTCGTTCTTGTCGACCGCGACCGCGCAGTGCGCCGCCGTCGCGACCGTCGTGGAACTGACGATCACCGCTCCGCAGTACTGGTTACCGGCGCGATCGGCCAAGTAGACCGCGTATGGGTACTGCGAGACCGAAGCCTTGCCGCCGCCCACGATCCTCGGCTCGACGGCCTTGTCCGGTCCGCTCACCGCGCTGTCGTCCGCCGACGCGCTGCTGACCGCCACCGGCCCCATCACGGCCGTCGCGAGCACCGCCCCGACCGCGAGCAACAGGGTGCAATGTGACTTCTTGGGCATCTTCGGTCCCTTCACCGGGGCGTACGTACGGTCAAACCCTGGGAAGTCATTCGACTCCAGCGCGTACACGAGCGATTGCGAATACCCTAATCCGAGAAAGCCCGAGGTGGTGTCACTGAAACGGGTGGAGCTGTGCTCACCGAACGCATCTGTCACGCTGGAGCCCGTGCGGGCGACGGGGACGGTTCTGGTGGTTACGGCCTTCTTCCAGCTGTCGTGTTCCAGTCCCGCCCCTCGTGTTCCGACAACCCCGCAGCCCGCGCCGTCCCCATCGGCAGCTACGAGCAGTCTCCCGAAACTTCTTCATCAGCACCGACACCGAGTACGCCAACCCCGCCGCCCGCTGTGACAAGTTGGCTAGAGTCGGAACCACCCGCTCCAGCCGCAAAGGAACACAGCGTGCCCCACTACGACCTGGTGATCGTCGGTACCGGATCGGGTAACTCGATCCTCGACCCGCGTTTCGCGGACTGGAACACGGCGATCGTGGAGAAGGGCACGTTCGGCGGCACCTGCCTGAACGTGGGCTGCATCCCGACGAAGATGTTCGTGCACGCCGCCAACGTCGCGGCCACCCCCGCGTCGTCGGCGAAGTACGGCGTCGACGAGGAGCTGCTCGGCGTCCGCTGGCGCGACGTCCGCGACCGGATCTTCGGGCGGATCGACCCGATCGCCGCGGGCGGGCGCGAATACCGCGTCAAGCACGAGGACAACAAGAACGTCACCGTGTACGAGGGCGAAGGCCGCTTCACCGGGCACAGGGAACTCCAGGTCAGCTACCCCGACGGCCGCCCGGCCGAGACGATCACGGCCGACCGGTTCGTCCTCGCCGCGGGCGGGCGCCCGGTGCTCCCGGACGTACCCGGCCTCGCCGAAACCGGCTATCACACCTCCGACACGGTGATGCGGCTCGACGAACTGCCCGCGAGCATCGTGATCCTCGGCGGCGGGTACATCGCGGCGGAGTTCGCGCACGTCTTCGCCTCGTTCGGAGTGAACGTCACGGTGGTCAACCGGTCCGGCGCGCTGCTGCGCTCCGAGGACGACGACGTCAGCGCCCGGTTCACCGAACTGGCCGCGCAACGGTTCGACGTCCGGCTCGACCGGAAGACCGTCCGCGCGCGCAAGACCTCGTCGGGAGTCGCCCTGGACCTCGAAGGCCCGCAGGGCGCCGAGACCGTCGAGGCCGAGGTGCTGCTGGTCGCCACCGGCCGCAGGCCGAACTCCGACATCCTCGACGTCGGCGCCACCGGCGTGACCACAGGCGAGCGCGGGCACGTCGTCGTCGACGAGTACCAGCAGACCGTGGTCGACGGGATCTACGCGCTCGGCGACATCTCGTCGGTCTTCGAACTCAAGCATGTCGCGAACCACGAACAGCGCGTCGTGCAGCACAACCTGCTGCACCCGGACGAGCGGATCGAAGCCGACCACCGGTTCGTCCCGCACGCGGTGTTCACCTCGCCGCAGGTCGCTTCGGTCGGACTGACCGAACGCGAGGCTCGCGAGCGCGGCGTTTCGTACGTGACGTCGCACCAGGACTACGCCGGCATCGCCTACGGCTGGGCGATGGAGGACACCACCGGCTTCGCGAAGCTGCTCGCCGACCCGGCCACCGGGCGACTGCTGGGCGCGCACATCATCGGCCCGCAGGCGTCATCGGTGATCCAGCCGCTGATCCAGGCGATGAGCTTCGGTCTCGACGCGAAGAGCATGGCGCGCGGGCAGTACTGGATCCACCCGGCGATGCCGGAACTGGTCGAGAACGCCCTGCTGAACCTGCCGCTGGACTGATCCCCTCACCCGCGAGTCAGGTCAGGATCACGCAGGCGTAGGCCTCATGCCTCTGCGCGAGATCCCGCACCACGTCTCTCGCGCTGTCGGAGGCATCCATCAAGGCGGGCGAGCGGGCCCCATTCCCCTGGAACCGCTCGCCTGCCTCGAGATAGTGGCGGACGGCCGCCAGAAAGTCCTCACGCGCCGAGACCGCGTCTCCGCGGCTCGTGCGGACCCCCGTCGCCCCCTTGAAGACCTCTCTGGCGCCGTCCACCTTCATCGCGACGTAGTGCTCCCACTTGCGCCGCTCGACCGCGACGTCCCCCCGTGGGTCCGGCCAATAGAGCTCGCGCCTCACGCCGCTGTCCTTCCCCGCCTGTACACAGACCCGGTTCACGGCGCGGTAGAACTCCGCGGTTGTCGCGACCGGAGCGGGCCGCTCCGGTGCGATAGCGACGCACACCGCGGCGAAGCAGGCCAAGGCCATCCCGAACGCCAGTTCCTCCATCACGCCGACCCCCAGCACCTGAGTTTTTGAACAGGTTCAACTCACTCAGGCTATGGCTCCGCCCGGCGTGGGGTCAAGAGGTTTTTGAACGCGTTCAGACGAAGCGGCGGCGACCGGCGAAGGCGCCGAAGGTCATCTGTGCGGCGAAGACGACGAGCATCATGATCCAGGGCACGGTCCAGCCGTGGGTGAGGTCGTGGAGCAGCCCGAAGAGGAAGGGCCCGACGGCGGCCATCAGGTAGCCGATTCCCTGCGCCATCCCCGACAGCCGCGCGGTGTCCTCGCTGGTGCGCGCCCGCAGCGCGATCACCGTCAGCGCGAGCGAGAAGACGCTCATCCCGAGCCCGATGAGGAGGCACCAGAGCAGTGGCGAGGCGGCCGGGGCGACCATCATGCCGACCATGCCGACGAAGCCGAAGACGCCGAGCCCGACGATCCACGGGCTCTGACTGCCGTGCCGCGCGGCCATCGGGGCCACCACGAGACTGATCGGGACGGCGATGAGCGAGATCAGCCCGAGCAACAGGCCGGAGTCACCCTTACTCACCCCTGCGTCGATCAACACTTCCGGCAGCCAGCCCATCACGACGTAGGCCAAAAAGGCCTGAGTGCCGAAGAAAAGGGTGACCATCCACGCAAGGGGGCTCCGCAGGAGCGATCGCCCGCTACCCTGCTTGCCTGCCTCGGGAACGGGCGCACGCCCGGTACCGCGGGCTGCGAGAATCCAGACGAGGAGTGCGAGCACCGCCAGCACCGACCAGGCGCCGAGACCTTGACGCCAGCCGCCGAACGCGTTCTCCAGGGGAGGGGTGAGCGCGGACCCCAGGGCGCCTCCGCCCTGAAGAGCGGCGGTGTACACGCCGGTCATCATGCCAACACGCGCTGGGAAGGAGTCCTTGATGACGACTGGGATCAGCACGTTCGCCAGTGCTATTCCCGCCGTGGCCACCAGGGTTCCCCCGAGCACGACGTACGGCCCGTCGATCACCCTCAGCACCAGTCCGACGGCCAGCACCGACAGCGCGGACGCGATGGCCACGCCGACGCCGAACCGGCGGGCCAGCGCGGGGGCGGTGAGCCCGGCGGCGGCGAAACAGAGGCCGGGGAGCGTGGTGAGCACGCCGGCCCAGGTCGCCGTGGCGCCGAGGTCGTCGCGCATCTCGCCGAGGATCGGGCCGACGCTGGTGATCGCCGGGCGCAGGTTGAAGGCGACCAGGATCACCGCGACGCCGAGCAGGACGCCGCCGGAGATCACTCCCGGTCGCCACTCCGTTTCGATCGAGCCTTCGAGTTCAAGACGATCGTCGAACGGGGAAGCGGATTCTCGGGAGTCGACACGCACGTCGGCTAGTATCACATACATAGGATGATTGGATGAAGGGACAACGCTGTGCCATTGGCCACCACGCGCCGTGCCGGCCTGGTCGATCAGGTCATCGAGCAGCTGCGTGACGCCGTCACGCAGGGAGAATGGCCCATCGGGCAGCGGATTCCGACCGAACCGGAGCTGGCAGGACAGCTCGGCGTCGGGCGCAACACCGTCCGGGAGGCCGTTCGCGCGCTCGCGCACACGGGACTGCTCGAGGTCCGGCAAGGCGACGGCACCTACGTGCGCGCGACCAGTGAGGTCTCGGGCGCGATCCGGCGGTTGTGCGGTTCGGAGCTGCGTGAAGTGCTGCAGGTGCGGCGTATCCTCGAGGTCGAGGGTGCCCGGCTCGCGGCCTTGTCGCGGACCGAGGAGGAGGTCACCGAGCTGCGCTCGCTGCTGGAACGCCGCAATCTCGAACTGCGGGAGCGCCACTGGGAGGATTTCGCCCGTCTCGACGCGGAATTCCACTTCGCCGTCGTCCAAAGTGGACACAACACCCTGCTGACCGAGATGTACCGCGGGCTCACCGAGGTGATCACGGCCAGCGTGGCCGCGACGTCGAACGTGACACCGGGGGGCGAATACCTGCCGGAGATCGGGCACGAGGGGCTCGCCGAGGCCATCGCCGACGGCGACGCCGACCGGGCCGCCTCCGAGGCGTGCGGTTTCCTGGACGAGCTGCTCGCCAGAGTGGAGCGGGACGAGTAAAAGCGCAACGAGCCCTCCAGCCGACCACACGGTCTCCCCGAGGGCGCTCTGTGCCCGACGGAGACTTCACGTCGCGCGCCCTCTTTTGGGCCGGAGGCCCACGGAAACACGATGAAGGGGCGCCTTCGCACACAACGTGAGTTGCGTACGATACGGCGCCCCTTCGGCGTGTTTACGTCAGCGCGCGATCAGGGAACAGTCAAGATCTCCGCGCCGTCCTCAGTCACCACGAGGGTGTGCTCGAACTGGGCCGTCCACTTCTTGTCCTTGGTGGTGACGGTCCAGTCGTCGGCCCAGATGTCGTAGTCGATGGTGCCGAGGGTGATCATCGGCTCGATCGTGAAGGTCATGCCCTGCTCGATGACCGTGTCGACCGACGGCTCCTCGTAGTGCAGGACGGTCGGCGCGGTGTGGAACGCCGGGCCGACACCGTGGCCGGTGAAATCCCGCACGACGCCGTAGTCGAACCGCTTCGCGTACGCCTCGATGACCCGGCCGATCACGTTGAGCTGCCTGCCGGGGCGGACGGCCTTGATCGCGCGCACGGTCGCCTCACGGGTGCGCTCGACCAGCAGCCGCGCCTCCTCGGAGACGTCACCCGCGAGGAACGTCGCGTTGGTGTCGCCGTGGACGCCGCCGATGAACGCGGTGACGTCGATGTTGCAGATGTCGCCGTCCTCGATCACCGTCGAGTCCGGGATACCGTGGCAGATCACCTCGTTGAGCGAGGTGCAGCACGACTTCGGGAAGGCCCGGTAGCCGAGCGTCGACGGGTACGCGTGGTTGTCCAGCAGGAACTCGTGGATCACCTTGTCGATGTCGTCGGTGGTCGCGCCGGGTTTGACGGCCTTGCCGCCTTCCTCGAGCGCCTGTGCCGCGATCCGGCTCGCGACGCGCATCGCCTCGATCACCTCGGGCGTGCGGACCCCGTTGCCCGTGTCGCGTTTCGGCGCCGGCCGGTCGACGTACTCGGGGCGGGCGATACTGGCGGGGACGACTCGCCTCGGCGTCTGGACGCCGGGCTGCAAGGGGGAACGAACGGACATGAGTCCAGCCTACGACCTGCTGGCTAGCCGAGCCCCGTCAGGAAGCGCTGGGCGGCCTCGACCGCGGGTTTGGCCGTCCCCCCGTCGGTGACCAGCACCGCGAAAGCCAGGTCACCGGTGTAGCCGACGAACCAGCCGTGCGAATGCGTCCCGTCGCCGAACTGGGCGGTCCCGGTCTTGCCCCGGACTTCGGGCAGGGGCTTGAGCAGGGTCGCCGTGCCGTCGGTGACGACCTCGCGCATCATCCCGCGGACGGCTTCGAGCACCTCCGGCCGGATCGGCTTCCCGAGACCGGACGACGTCGTGGTCATCCCCCGCACCAGCGTCGGCACCGGGACCTTCCCGGCCTGAACCGTCGCGGCGGCGATCGCCAGCCCGAACGGGCTCGCCACGACGGTCCCCTGGCCGAATCCGCTCTCCGCCCGCTGCGCGACGGTGTTCGACGGCGGCACCGAACCGGTGATCGTGGTCAGGCCCGGTATGACGAAGTCGGCGCCGATGCCGAGGTCACGCCCGGCGTCGGTCAGCGCGGCCGGCGGCAGCTCGGTCGAGAGCTTCGCGAACGTCGTGTTGCAGGACTTGGCGAAAGCGGTGGACAGCGGGACTACGCCGAGGGCGAATTTGCCCTCGTTCGGCACCGTCCGGTTCTCGAAGATGGCCGAGCCGGGGCAGTCGACGGGGCTGCTCGCCCGCACCGAGCCCGCGGACAGTGCCGCGACGGCGGTGGCCATTTTGAACGTCGAGCCCGGCGGGAACCGGCCGCTGAGCGCGATCGCGCCCTGTGTGTCGGCGGGGACGTTCTGTCCCACGGCCAGGACTTCGCCGGTCGACGGCTGGATCGCGACCAGCGCGGAAGCCGTCGGGAGCGAGGCGAGCGCCCGCTCCGCGGAACCCTGAGCCTTCACACTGAGCGTGCTGACGACCGCCGGAGCCGGTTTGGGCTGTTCGGTGTGCAGATCGGTGATCTCGCCGCCGCCCGTGTCGAGTGTGACGACACGCCAGCCCGCCGAGCCCTCCACCTGGTCCTCGATGAGCGAGCGAACGGCCGGCAGCACCTGCTTGCCGAAGTTCTTGTCGTCGGGCAGCAGCCGGTCCTGTTGGCCGAACCGGACGCCGGGCAGGTCGTAGATTTCGGGCTTCACCTGTTGGTAGTCGTTCGCGCGCAGACTGATCACCGGATAACCGGCTCCTGGCTTGAGCGTCTTCACCCCGTCGCGGATCGACTGGCCGGTCACCGAGGCGTCGAACCGGCTGAGCACCGCGCCGAGCTTGTCGGAGACCGCCACCAGGTCCCCCGCCTTCGCCGGGTCGAGCACCACGCCGACGACGGTCTGCGGGCGTAGCAACGGCATCCCGTCGCGGTCCAGCACCGGCGCGAGGTCCGGTGGCTCGGACTTCAGTGTGATGGTCTGCTGCACGGCCAGCTGCGGGTGGAGCGCTGTCGGCAGCCACCGCACCTTCCAGCCGCCCTGAGTGGAATGGACCTGCGCGTCGGCCTTGTACGTCCAGACGCGGCCGCGCGGGAGGTTCCAGGTGAGCCGATAGGTCGCTGTCCCGTTGTCCTCCCCGGACGAGTGCTGGACCTTCGTGTCCGCGACCTTGATCGAATCGGGGGAAAGCGCGTTCCGCGCCATCTCCAAGGACGCGCGCGCGGCGTCCGGCGAATCGGTGAAGGAGGCCGCGGCGGCCACGTCACCGGAGGAGAGTCCGTCGAGGAAGCCCGATACGGCCTCATCGGGACCGGAATCGGCGAAGAGTCCGCAGCCAGTGGCCGAAAGGGCCACCACTCCCGCGAGCACGACGACGGCGATACGACGACCTGCTGGCATGCAACGGATCCTGCCAGCCCCGGCGGTTTCCGACCGAACGCAACGCCGGTCTAGAAAAGAACCGTCGCGTATTGCCCGACCTGCTGGAAGCCGATCTTGCGATAGGCGGCGAGCGCCGGGCTGTTGTAGGCGTTGACGTACAGGCTCGCGGTGCGGCCCATCCCGCGGACGAGCCTGGTCACCACGGACGCCGTCCCGGCGGTACCGAGGCCGCCGCCGCGGCGTTCCGGATGCACCCAGACACCCTGGATCTGGCCGACCGTGGAGGACATCGCACCGATCTCGGCCTTGAAGACGACCTCGCCGTCCTCGAACCGCGCGAACGCGCGACCGCCGGCGATCAGTTCCGCGACGCGGGCGCGATACCCGGCGCCGCCGTCGCCGTTGCGGGGATCGGCACCGACCTCTTCGATGAACATGGCGATCGCGGCCGGAAGATACCTGTCGAGTTCCTCCGGGCGTACCGCGCGGACCAGCGGATCGACGGCCACGTGCGGGACCCCGTCCAGCGCCATCAGCGGCTGGTCTTGCCGTACTTCGCGAGCGGGGCCCCATTCGGGCTCGAGTTCGTCCCACAGCCCGATGACCAGCTCCGCGTGGCCGACGAGCGAAGAACAGCTCCGCTGACGGCGCAGGGCGCGATCGGCGAAGGAACGCAAAGCGGAGGCGTTGCCGCGCAAGGGAACCAGGTTCGGCCCGGAGAAGCACAGCCCCTGGAGTCTGCCCGCCCGCACGGGACGGGAGTCGGCGGCCCAAAGCTCACCACCGAGCCGCCAGGGGTCGAGACCCGCGGTCTCCACCCTGGCACTGACCATGCAGCTGCCGACCGGGTCCGCGGCGAGCGCGGCACGGACCGCCGGATAGTCCCGATCATCGAGCAGCCGTGCACCTGCAAGCCGCAACACCACTCCAGGGTGCCAGATCGGCGGCGTAAACGGAACGCGAGCTTTACGACACGCTGAGAGAACCTTGGCTGGTGGAGGCGCCCAAGTGTGATGAACGGTCCGTTCATCACAGATTTCTGTGATGAACGGACCGTTCGTAACGTGGTCTCGACCAGTCAGCCGACCGTGACGGTGGGCTCTCCCTCGCCGATCGTCTGGCCCGACTCCTCCGCGATCCGCATGGCCTCTTCGATCAGCGTCTCGACGATCGCGTGCTCGGGAACGGTCTTGATGACCTCACCCTTGACGAAGATCTGGCCCTTGCCGTTGCCCGAAGCGACGCCGAGGTCGGCTTCGCGCGCCTCACCCGGACCGTTGACGACGCAGCCCATGACCGCGACGCGCAGTGGGATCTCCATCCCCTCGAGCCCGGCGGTCACCTGCTCGGCGAGCGTGTAGACGTCCACCTGCGCGCGGCCACAAGAAGGGCAGGAGACGATCTCGAGCTTGCGCTCCTTGAGGTTCAGCGACTGCAGGATCTGGATCCCGACCTTGACCTCTTCCACCGGCGGCGCCGAAAGCGACACGCGGATGGTGTCGCCGATGCCTTGGCGCAGCAGCGCGCCGAACGCCACGGCCGACTTGATGGTGCCCTGGAACGCCGGTCCCGCCTCGGTCACCCCGAGGTGCAGCGGGTAGTCGCACTGCTCGGCGAGGATCTCGTACGCACGCACCATGACCACCGGGTCGTTGTGCTTCACGGAGATCTTGACGTCGTAGAAGTCGTGCTCGGCGAACAGCGACGCCTCCCACAGCGCCGACTCGGCCAGCGCCTCCGGGGTCGCCTTGCCGTACTTGTCCATGATCCGCTTGTCCAGCGAACCCGCGTTGACGCCGATCCGGATCGGGGTGCCGTGGTCCCTAGCGGCCCGCGCGATCTCCTTGACCTGGTCGTCGAACTTCCGGATGTTGCCCGGGTTCACCCGTACCGCCGCACAGCCGGCCTCGATCGCGGCGAAGACGTATTTCGGCTGGAAGTGGATGTCCGCGATCACCGGGATCTGCGACTTCGTGGCGATCGCGGACAGCGCCTCGGCGTCGTCCGCGGACGGGCACGCGACCCGCACGATGTCACAGCCCGCAGCGGTCAGTTCGGCGATCTGCTGCAGGGTCGCGTTGACGTCGGAGGTGAGGGTGGTGGTCATCGACTGCACCGAAATCGGGTGCTCGCTCCCGACGCCGACCGGCCCGACCTGCAGCTGTCGGGTCTTGCGACGCTCGGAGAGGACGGGAGGAGGAAGCGCTGGCATACCTAGAGCGACAGTCACGCCGTCAAGCGTACCTACCCCGATCGGCGGACAGACACGACGTCAGCCGTCACGGTGAGCAGCATTACCTGGGCAGCCCAACGGTGCTGACAGCGCGCTCCGTAATCGGCGGTCCCCGTCACTGGAACAGCTTGACCGGGTTCACGATGTCGGCGGTGACGGTGAGCAGCGTCACCGCTCCGCCGAGGAAGACGAGCACCATCGTGATCGCGGAGAGCTTCGTGTAGTCGACCGGGCCACCCGCCGCCTTGCCCCGCAGTTTCCGGAACCAGTCCCGGACCCGCTCGTACCAGACGACCGCGATGTGCCCGCCGTCGAGCGGGAGCAGCGGCAGCAGGTTGAACACGCCGATGAAGAAGTTCAGGCTCGCCAGCAGGAGAACGAAGATCTCCCACAGGCCACGCTCGGCGGCCTCACCGCCGATGCGGCTGGCGCCGACCACACTGACCGGGGTGTTCGGGTCACGCTCGCCGCCGAAGATGGAATCCACCACCGCGGGGATCCGCGACGGGAACTCGATCAGCCGTTTGGCGGTCTCGGAGAACATCGTGCCGGTGAAGGAGAACGTCGCCCCGACCGCGTCGGCCGGGCCGTAGGTCAGCAGCGGTGGCGCGGTGTTCTGGATCGGCGAGGCGCCGATCATGCCGACGTCCTTGACCGTGGTGTTGTTCGAACCGTCGGCGACCAGTCGCTGCACCCGCGGCACGTCGACAGTCAGGTTCAGCCGCTGCCCGTTGCGCTCGACCACGAACGGCGTCGGGCCGTTGGCGACCTGGACGGCGGCGAGCATGTCGCGCCACGTCTGCACCGGCTTGCCCGCGACGGACAGGACCTTGTCGCCCGCCTGGAGGCCGGCGGTCTTCGCGGGGGTCGGGGCGCCGGGCGGGCAGGTCGTGTCGTTGAGCTGCTCCATGGTCGTGGCCGCGCGGGCACACGACGTGGCACTGATCACGGCCTCGGTGGGCGCGGCCTGCGCGGCCGGGTTCGGCAGGCCCATGGTGACGGCCATCAAGTAGAGAATGACGAAACCGAGGATGAAGTGCATCGCCGAGCCCGCCGACATGACGACGGTGCGCTTCCAGGTCTTGAAGCGCCACATCGCGCGCTTCGACTCCTCCGGCGTGACCTCGTCGAGCGCGGTCATGCCCGCGATGTCGCAGAACCCGCCGAGCGGGATCCACTTGACGCCGTACTCGGTCTCGCCGCGGCGGAAGGAGAAGATCGTCGGCCCGAAGCCGATGAAGTAGCGCCGGACCTTCATGCCGAAGGCCTTCGCCGCCCACATGTGGCCGGCCTCGTGCAGCGCGACGGACAGGCAGATGCCCAGCGCGAACAGCACGATCCCGAGAATGAAGACCACGCGCTACTTCCCCTTACCGATCAGCGCACCGGCACGCGCGCGAGCCCAGCGCTCGGCAGCAAGTACGTCGTCGACGTCGCGAGGTTCGCGACGCCATTCGTCGGCGGCTTCCACCACCTGGGCAATAGTGTCCACAAGCGAGGTGAAGCCGGTGTTCTGTGCCAGGAAAGCGGCGACCAATTCCTCGTTCGCCGCGTTGTACACCGCCGGGACGCACCCGCCGACGGTGCCGGCGTGCCTTGCCAGCTCGACGGCGGGGAACGCCTCGTTGTCCAGCGGCTCGAAGGTCCAGCTCGCGGGCTTGTCCCAGACGCACGCGGCCGCGGCGTCGGGGACGCGATCCGGCCAGTGCAGGGCCAGCGCGATCGGCAACCGCATATCGGGCGGGCTGGCCTGGGCGATCGTCGAGCCGTCCACGAAGGTCACCATCGAGTGAATGATCGACTGCGGGTGGACGACCACGTCGATGCGATCGGTCTCGATGTCGAACAGGAGCTTCGCCTCGATCAGCTCCAGCCCCTTGTTGACCAGGGTGGACGAGTTGATCGTAATGAGCGGGCCCATCGACCAGGTCGGATGCGCCATCGCCTGCTCGACGGTGACGTCGGCCAGTTCCTCGCGTTTGCGGCCGCGGAACGGGCCGCCCGAGGCGGTGAGGACGAGCCTCGCGACCTCGGCCTCCCGGCCGGCGCGCAGGGCCTGTGCGATCGCGGAGTGCTCGGAGTCGACCGGGACGATCTGGCCCGGCTTGGCCGCGGCCAGCACCAGGGGGCCGCCCGCGATCAGCGATTCCTTGTTGGCGAGCGCGAGTGTGGCGCCGGTGGCCAGCGCGCGCAGGGTCGGCGGGAGCCCCTGGGAACCGGGCAGCGCGTTGAGGACGACGTCGACCGGGGTGGCGTCGATCATCTCGAGGACCGCGTCGGCCCCGGCGAAGATGCGCGGGAGCTTGAAGTCGCCGCTGGAGTAGCCGCGCTTCTGGGCCTCGGCGTACAGCGCGAGCTGCAGGTCTTCCACGGCCGTCGGCCTGCCGATGGCGACGGCGTCGACCTGGTGCGCCAGGGCCTGGGCGGCCAGCGCGGCGGGGTCGGAGCCGCCGGCGGCGATCCCGGCGACCCGGAACAGCGCCGGGTTACGGGCCGCGACGTCGAGGGCCTGGGCGCCGACCGAACCGGTCGAACCGAGTACGAGCACACTTCGCGAGGTAGTCATCGGGGGTCATTGTCGCGCGGGGCCCGTCGGGCGCGTGCAGCCAGGTGTGGGATCATTCGCGGGCAAGTGAACCACCGGGTCTTGAGGAGTTGATCGTGGCGAGCAAGGCGGTCGAAAAGCGTGGCCGGGTGGGCGTCGACACCGTCGATCCCCGCGACGAGCCGTCGGCCGAATGGGGCTGGCACGGCTCCTTCCCGAAGGCGACGCGGATCGCTGGCTGGTTGAGCGCGATCATTCTGCTGGTGATGCTGTACGGCAACCACCACGGCTGGACCGAGGACCTGTGGCTGATCGGCCTGTCCCTGACGCTGGTGTTCGGGCTGGTGCTCGACATGCGCAAGCAGCGCACGGCCTGGCGCAAGTAGTTCCTTCACGGCTCATCGGCCCCCGTTCTCCTTCGAGGACGGGGGCCGATTGCCGTCCTGGGACCACAGCTCCTTGGCGATCTTGACCGCGTCGCCCGCCTCGACCCCGTAGCGATGCCGGTACTTCGCCGCCGGCCGCTGGACCGCCGCCGCGACGTCCCCGATGGCGGCGTTGTTCCACGCCCCGTTCGGATAGAACTGCCGCATCACGGCGAGGAACCGGCCGGTCGCCCAGACCGGGTCGGTCCGCTGCTGGAAGGATCCCCAGCTGGCGCGCTGCTGGAAGAGCCCGACCGAGTCGCCGAGCCCGCCGTCGAGGTTGGCGATGCTCGACTCGACGATCACCGTGGCGATGGCGATGGCCGCCGCGCGTTCGTTGAGGCCCGATCTCTGGACGGTTTCGACGACCACCCTGGCGCACGACGTGTTGTACGGGTTCATGTAGCCGCGCATCTTGGTGCCGAGTTGCCGGTTGAGCGCTCTCGCCGTGTCCGCGTCGGCGGCGGACGCGCCCGTCTGGACGCACGGCAAGGCGACGTGTTCGACCTGGTCAGGCCGTAGCTCGGTCGGCGGGATCAGCAGCAGGAGGATCGCGAGGCTCGTAGTCACCATGTGCGTGTTCTAGCGGCCACGGCCACCCACCGTGCGCGACCCGCGTGAAGCGCTACCCGACGACCACCCATTTGAGTTAGGTTCCTCCTCATGAAGCTGCGCTGGGGTGTCACCGCTGTCGTTTCCGCTCTCGCCGCCGTCCTGTTGCCCGGTGTGGCCACGGCCGCACCTGCTTCGGTGTCCCTGCCGATCGTGCGCTGCGAGTTCACGCCGACGCCGGAGAACCCCGCCGCCCGGCCGGTGCTGCGGCCGCTCCCCTTCGCGCTGACCCGCGGCACCATCGACGTCACGTTCCGCTTCAACTACGGCCCCGTCACCGTCCGTCTGAACCGCGCCGGCGCCGCCCCGTGCGCCGCGCACAACCTGGCGAGCCTGGCCCTGCAGCGGTTCTACGACCACAGCCAGTGCTGGCGCCTGACGAACTCCTCGCGCCTCGGCGTCCTGCAGTGCGGCGACATCTACGAAGCCGAAAAGGGCGGACCGGGCTACAAATTCCCGGACGAGGTCGACGGCACCGAGACCTACGAACGCGGCACCATCGCCATGGGCAACCAGGGCCCCGGCACCAACGGCAGCGAGTTCTTCATCGTGCACTCGTTCGCGAACATCCCGAAGAACTACTCGGTGATGGGCAAGGTCGTGCGGGGCATGGACGTGCTGGACAAGATCGTGGCCGCCGGGATCATTCCGACGGATCCGAACGGTCCCGCCGACGGGCTGCCCGCGAAGCCGGTGAAGATCCAGAAGGCGACCGTCGGTTTCTGAGATCGAGGCCTCCTTCCAGGACGGCGGCACCACCTACGTCGTCGCGCTCATCGTTTCCGACGCCCTCTACCGCTGGGTCGAGGTTCGGAGCAAGCCCTCGACACCCGATCCCACAGTGCGGGAGCCCTTGCCCGCTCTGGCCCGCGGCTGAGCAATTCAGGCGAAGTGCCCTTGTGTGTGTCCGGTAAGCTCGTCGAAGGTCGAGAGGCGCTGCAACGGACCACGGGGTCCGCCACGCTCGGCCCAGGACACCACCGCAAGGGCGCCTCCCACGACATGGGAGGAGCTCTGGATGGAAACGACCGCCCTACGAAAGCTGCTGGATGAGCGCATCGCCGTGCTCGACGGCGCGTGGGGGTCGATGCTCCAGAACGCCGGCCTCAAGCCAGAGGACTACCGCACTGAGCGGTTCCACGATCACCCCCGCGACCTCACCGGCGATCCCGACCTGCTGAACATCACCCGGCCGGACGTCATCCTCGACATCCACCGCCAGTATCTCGACGCCGGCGCGGACATCACGACGACGAACACGTTCACCGCCACCACCATCGGCCAGGCGGACTACGGGCTCGAGGATCTCGCGTACGAGATGAACCTCCGTGGCGCCCGGATCGCGCGTGAGGCGGCGGACGCCGCCGGCGGGAAGTTCGTCGCCGGGTCGGTCGGGCCGCTGAACGTCACGCTGTCGCTGTCGCCCAAGGTCGAGGACCCGGCGTTCCGCGCGGTGACCTTCGACGAGGTTTACGCCGCGTACGCGGACCAGATCAAGGCGCTCGCCGAAGGCGGCGTCGATCTGCTGCTGATCGAGACGATCTTCGACACCCTCAACTGCAAGGCCGCGATCTCCGCCGCCCGCGACGTCGCGCCGCATCTGCCGCTGTGGATCTCGGTCACGATCGTCGACCTGAGCGGACGGACACTGTCCGGGCAGACGGTCGAGGCGTTCTGGAGTGCCATCGAGCACGCGGAGCCGTTGCTGATCGGGGTCAACTGTTCACTCGGCGCCGAGCAAATGCGCCCGCACGTCGCCGAACTGTCCCGTCTCGCGGGCACCTACACCGCTTGTCACCCGAACGCCGGCCTGCCGAACGCGTTCGGCGGGTACGACGAGACACCCGAGGAGACCGGCGGGCTGCTCGGCGACTTCGCCACGGCCGGGATGGTCAACGTCGTCGGCGGCTGCTGCGGCACGACTCCCGCGCACATCAAGAAGATCGCCGACGCCGTCCGTGGGATGACGCCGCGGCACGTCCCGGCTCCGAAGGCGAGTACCCGGTTCAGCGGGCTCGAGCCGTTCGAGATCGGCAAGGACACCGGGTTCGTCATGATCGGCGAGCGGACCAATGTCACCGGGTCCGCCAAGTTCCGCAAGCTGATCGAAGCCGACGACCACCAGGCCGCCGTCGACGTCGCGCTGGAGCAGGTCCGCGGCGGGGCGAACCTGCTGGACGTCAACATGGACGCCGACCTGCTCGACAGCGAAAAAGCGATGACCACCTTCCTCAACCTCATCGCCACCGAACCCGAGGTCGCCCGGCTGCCGATCATGATCGACAGCTCGCGCTGGACGGTCCTCGAAGCCGGGCTGAAGTGCGTGCAGGGCAAGGGGGTCGTCAACTCCATCAGCCTCAAGGAAGGCGAGGAGCAGTTCCTCCAGCAGGCCCGGCGCATCCGCGACTACGGCGCGGGCGTGGTCGTGATGGCCTTCGACGAGCAGGGCCAGGCCGACACCGCCGACCGGAAGGTCGCGATCTGTGGCCGTGCCTACGACCTGCTGACGCAGAAGGCCGGTTTCCTCGCCGAGGACATCATCTTCGACCCGAACGTGCTCGCCGTCGCGACCGGTATCGCCGAGCACAACGGGTATGCCAAGGCGTTCATCGACGCGTTGCCGCGGATCAAGGAACGCTGCCCCGGCGTGCGCATCAGCGGCGGTATCTCGAACCTTTCGTTCTCCTTCCGCGGCAACAACGTCGTCCGCGAGGCGATGCACTCGGCGTTCCTGCTCTACGCGGTGCGCGCGGGGCTGGACATGGGCATCGTCAACGCCGGACAGCTCGCGGTCTACGAGGACATCCCCAAGGATTTGCTGGAACTGGTCGAGGACGTGCTCTTCGACCGTCGTGAGGACGCCACCGACAGGCTGGTCACCTTCGCGGAAACGGTCAATGGCAAGGGAACACAGCGCGTCATCGACCTGTCCTGGCGCGAAGGCCCGGTCGAAGCACGCCTCAGCCACGCGCTGGTGCACGGCATCGTCGACTACATTGAAGAGGACACCGAGGAAGCACGGCAGAAGCTGCCGAGGCCGCTCGAGGTCATCGAGGGTCCGCTTATGGACGGCATGAAGATCGTCGGCGACCTGTTCGGGGCCGGGAAGATGTTCCTGCCGCAGGTGGTCAAGAGCGCGCGCGTGATGAAGCGGTCGGTGGCCTACCTCGAACCGTTCATGGAGGCCGAAAAAGAAAAGGCGCGCCTCGAAGGCCGGGTCGAAACCCGCCAGGGCAACGGAAAGGTCGTCCTGGCGACGGTCAAGGGCGACGTGCACGACATCGGCAAGAACATCGTCGGCGTCGTCCTCGGCTGCAACAACTACGAGGTGATCGACCTCGGCGTGATGGTCCAGGCTTCGGTCATCCTGGACACCGCCGTCTCCGAAGGTGCCGACGCAGTCGGGCTTTCCGGCCTGATCACGCCGTCGCTGGACGAAATGGTCAACGTCGCCACCGAAATGGAACGGCGCGGGCTGAAACTGCCGCTGCTGATCGGCGGCGCGACCACGTCACGCCAGCACACCGCGGTCCGCATCGCGCCCGCGTACGAGAACACGACCGTGCACGTCCTCGACGCTTCCCGCGTCGTCGGCGTCGTCGGTGACCTGCTCGACGCGGACCGCGCCGAAATCCTCGACAAGAAGAACCGCGAGGATCAGGAACAGCTGAGAATCCAGCACGCGAACAAGCAGCGGACCCCGTTGCTGACGGTCGAGCAGGCCAGGGCCAACCCGGAGAACGTCTCCTTCGACGAGGTCCCGACGCCCGCGTTCACCGGCGTCCGGTACGTCTCGCCGACGCTCACCGAACTTCGCGGGATGGTCGACTGGACCTTCCTGTTCCTGGCATGGGAGCTGAAGGGCAAGTACCCGGCGATCCTCTCGAACCCGGTCGCACAGGAGCTGTTCGACGACGCGAACACCCTGATGGACCAGATCGTCGCCGAGGAGCGGTTCCAGGCCAAAGGCGCGTACGCGTTCTGGCCGGCGCACTCCGAAGGTGACGACATCGTCCTCGAGTCGGGGATCAAGTTCCCGATGCTGCGCCAGCAGACCAAGAAACCGCTGGAGCGTCCGAACCGCTGCCTGTCCGACTACATCGCGCCGTCGGGTGCGGGCGACCACCTCGGCGGGTTCGCGGTCACCATCCTCGGGGCCGAGGACTTCGCCGCCGAGTTCGAGGCGAAGCAGGACGACTACCGCGCCATCATGGTGAAGGCGCTCGCGGACAGGCTCGCCGAGGCGTTCGCGGAGTACATCCACCTCAAGGCGCGGCGGGACTGGTTCGAACCGGACGCCGATCCGAAGCTGGAGGACCTGCACGCCGAAAGGTTCCGCGGTATCCGCCCCGCGCTCGGCTACCCGGCGAGCCCGGACCACAGCGAGAAGCAGGAACTGTTCGATCTGCTCGACTCCGACCGCCTCGGGATGGCACTGACCGAGTCCTTCGCGATGACGCCGGCGGCGAGCGTCAGCGGGCTGATCTTCGCCCACCCCGATGCGCGGTACTTCACCGTCGGACGGCTCGGCAAGGACCAGGTCGAGGACTACGCCGCCCGCCGAGGTCTCGAACTGTCCACTATGGAGCAATGGCTGCGCCCGAACCTCGCCTACGAACCCGAATGACACAATGATCGGGTGACTGCCGAGGGCTCGGACTTCCTGCAGCTGGACATCGGGGACGCACCACCGGGGCGCCGGTCGGACTGGCTGGCGTCGCGGTTGCGGCACGCCATCTCCGACGGCCGCCTGCCGGTCGGCAGCAGGCTGCCCGCGACCAGGGCGCTGGCCGCGGATCTCCGGGTCTCCCGCGGCGTGGTCACCGAGGCCTACCAGCGGTTGGTCGAGGACGGCCACGTCGCCGGACGCGGCCGTGCGGGCACGGTGGTCGTCGCGGCACCGGCGAGGACGAAGGAACAAACGACGCCAGGGCCGCCGTCGGCGGGCACGATCTTCCGGCCCGCCCCCGGGATCGGGGTCTTCGACTCGCTGCGGTCGACCCCGGCGAAGATCGACCTGTCCCCCGGCGTGCCGGATCTGACGGCCTTCCCGAGGACGGCTTGGCTCCGCGCCGAGCGCACCGTGCTCAACGACCTTTCGGCGGCGGCCTTCGGCTACGGCGACCCGCGGGGCGCGCCCGCGCTACGGCTGGCCATCGCGCACTGGATCGCGCGTACCCGCGGCATCACCGCCGACGCCGACGACGTCCTGATCGTCGCCGGTGTCGCGCAGGGCCTCGGGTTGCTGGCCCAGGTGCTGTGCGACAACGGGATCTCCGAGATCGCGGTCGAGGACCCGAGTTCGCTGGGCGCGCGGCAGCATCTGCACGACCGGCGGCTCGCGACCCCGCCGATCCGCGTCGACGACGAGGGCGTCGACGTCGACGAACTGGTCCGCAGCGGCGCGCCCGCCGTGCTGCTGACGCCCGCGCACCAGTTCCCGACCGGTGTCGTACTCGGCGGGGAGCGCCGTCGCGAACTGATGCGCTGGGCCGCGAACGGCGGGCTGATCATCGAGGACGACTACGACGCCGAGCACCGCTACGACCGCCCGCCGGTCCCCGCGCTGCGCTCGATGCTCGCCGAACAGGTCTGTTACGCGGGCAGCGTGTCGAAGTGGCTCGCGCCCGCGCTGCGGGTGGGCTGGATGCTGGTGCCGCCGCGGTACCGGGACGAGGTGGTCGCGGCCAAACGGTTCGCCGACCTCGGCAACGCCGTCCTCCCGCAGCTGGTGCTCGCGCACCTGATGGAGTCCGGTGAGATGGAACGGCAACTGCGCTTCGTGCGCAAACGGCACCGCCGGCGGCGGGACGCGATGATCGACGCGCTCCGGACACATCTCCCGGACGCCGTGGTGCACGGCGCGGCCGCCGGGCTGCATCTGACGATCACCTTCGACGCCGAGTTCTCCGACCTCGACTACGCCGCCGCCGCGCTGGAGCAGGGTGTGAAAGTGCAGCCGCTGTCGTGGCACTGCCAGCGGCCGATGAACCCGGGGCTCGTCCTCGGCTACGGGGCGAGCCCGGCGAGTGACATCGCCGAGGGCATCGCCGTCCTGGGCAAGATTCCCCACGTTTAGTCCTCTAGTCGCGGTAGTTCGCCACCGAACTACCGCAACTAGAGGACGAATTGCCGGGGGAAGGGCAGGAGTGCGGACGGGTCTTCGACGTGGGCGTTGTGGCCGAGTCCCCGGAGTACGACCGAGTGCGGACTGAGGGCGCGAAGCTGTTCGGGGCGGCTCATGGGGTCGTGCTCCCCGGCCGCGAGGACGACCGGGCAGCGCGCCGCGCCGAGCAGGCCGCGCATGTCAGGCGCGCCGACGCCGAACGCGCGGGGGTCGAGCGCCAGCCGCCAGCCGCCTTCGGTTTCGGTCACGCCGTCGGGATCCGCGTCGGCGAGGCCGACCAGACCGGCGATCTTGAGGAAGCCGCGTTCGGCGTCCTCACGGGCCGGGAACACCCTCGGTGGCTTGGCCGCCATGGCGGCCGCCCTCGCGAGGTCGTCCTCGCTCCATTCGACCTTGACACCGACCGTGAACAGCCCGGCGACCTTCACCCCGAACCAGCCGCTGGCCAACGCCAGCCCGACCACGCCGCCCAGGGAATGGCCGATCACCAGCACCGGCCCGCGTTCCGGGAGCGCGTCGGCGACCGCCGCGGCCAGACCGCCGAACGAGTAGTGCGGCAACCGGGCCGATCCCCCGTGCCCTGGCAGGTCGGGTGCCAGCCAGCGATATCCCGGCTGTGCCATGAGGCCGTCCCAGACCGCGCCCGTCGCGCCGAGGCCGTGCAGCAGCACCACGGCGGGGCCTTCGGTTCCGGCTGTGCGCATCTTCAGCTTGTCCACCGGACGGATCTTTCCCCAGTCCCCCGTTCGCGGGCTAGTGTTCGGAGCCGTGATCACCGATCCGGACACGTTCACCCGGGGCGTGCCGTACGAGCATCTCGCCGCGCTGCGCCGGGAGTCGCCGGTCATGCGGGTGGAAGATTTCTGGGCCGTACTGGGGCATTCGGACATCAAGCACGTGCTGAAGAACCCGAAACTGTTCTCGTCGCGCCTCGGCGGGACGCAGATCCGGGACCCGGCCACCGAACAGGACCTCGGTTACGTCCGCCGGATGATGCTCAACATGGATCCGCCCGAGCACGCCCGGCTGCGCGGCCTGCTCACCAAGGCGTTCACCCCGCGCGCCATCGGCAGGCTGACCGAGCGGATCCACCGCTGGGCAAGGGATCTGATCACCGAGGTCGCGGCGGACGGCCGATGTGACTTCGCCGCCGTCGCCGCCGATCTCCCGCTGCTCACGCTCGCCGAGGTCTTCGGGATTCCCGAACAGGACCGGCGGCTGATGTACGACTGGAGCAATCGCGTGATCGGCTACCAGGACGCCGACTACGCGGTGAGCGCGACCGTCGAGGCGGACGAGGTCACCGATCTCGCGCGGGCGGCGCTGGCCGTGCGGCCGGTTCCGGGACCGGACGGCGCGATGCCCGATCCGCGCACGCGCGCCGGGATGCCGGACCTCTACGCGTACGCCACCGCGCTCGGCGAGTACAAACGCCGGCATCCCGGCGACGACGTGATGAGCAACCTCATGGGTCACGTCGACGATGCGGCCGGGCGTGTCTCGATCGCGGAGTTCGAGAACCTGTTCTGGCTGTTTTCCGTGGCGGGTAACGAAACGTTGCGTAACGGCATCCCCGGCGGGATGCTGGCCTTGCTGTCGCATCCGGATCAGTACCGGCGGCTGCTGGCCGACCGATCGCTGCTTCCCGGTGCGGTGGAAGAGATGTTGCGCTGGTGGACGCCGGTCATGCACTTCCGCCGGACCGCGACCGAGGACGTCACTCTGTCCGATGTGGACATCCGGGCGGGCGACAAGGTCGTCGTCTGGTTCTCGGCGGCGAATCGCGACGAGTCCGTGTTCGAGGACCCGGATCGCTTCGACGTCGGCCGGACGCCCAACGATCACTTGACCTTCGGGCACGGCCCGCATTTCTGCCTCGGCGCCCAGCTCGCCAGGGTGCAGCTGCGGGCGATGTTCGAAGCGGTCCTCGATCTGCTCGGCGAGGTTTCGCTCGCCGGGGAGCCGGTGCGGTTGCGGTCGAACTTCCAGAACGGGCTGAAATCCCTGCCGATCCGCTGGCAGGGATGAGCCCCTTCCCGCCCCCGAACGCGGGAAGGGGCCACTCACCCCCGGGTCATTCGGCCGCGGCGAACTCCGTCTCCGCCACAGCGGAGCGGGCTTCGGCCTTGCGCAGGCCGACCACTCCGGACAGCGCCACCAGGACGCTGATCACCGCGATGCCGGTGACGACGGTCAGCGCGGGCACCAAGCCGTTCAGCAGCGCGGCCGGGCCGGTGGCGCCACCCGCGTTGCCGGTCAGGACCGCGGTCACCACGGCGAGGCCGATCGCACCGCCGACCTGGATCGACGTGTTCAGCAGACCGCCGGCGAGACCCTGCTCGTCGTCGGAGATGCCGTTGGTCGCCTGGATGTTCAGCGAGGAGAACGCCAGCATGAAGCCGACACCCAGCAGGATCATGCTCGGCAGCACCGAACCGACATAGCTGGAGCTCTCGTCGATCCGCAGGAACAGCGCGTATCCGATGACGTGGGCGATGACGCCCGCGAGGATGGTGCGCGATGTGCCGAGCCGGTCGATCAGCGGCTCGACTCTCGGTGAACCGAAGGCCACGATCACCGCGGCCGGCAGGAATCCGAGCGCGGTCTGCAGCGCGGACCAGCCCAGCACGGTCTGCAGGTACAGCATGACCACGAACTGGAACCCGATGTAGGCGCCGAAGAACGTCGCGCCGCCGAGGTTGGCACGGGCCAGCGGACCCGAGCGCAGGATGCCGAGGCGGAGCAAAGGGTGTTTGCTGCGCTTCTCGATGAACACGAAGGTGGCGAGCAACGCGAGCGCGAGGGCGAACGAGATCAGTGTGCGCGTCGAGGCCCAGCCGATCTCCGGTGCCTCGACCACGGCGAAGACCAGCAGAAGCGAACCGGCGGCACCGGTGATCGCGCCCGGGAAGTCATAGCCGCCACCGGTCTGCGGCTGGTAGGACGGGATCAGCTTGACGGCGGCGACCAACGCGGCGAGCGCGATCGGCACCGGCAGCAGGAACGTCCAGCGCCAGCCCACCTCGGTCAGCAGACCCGAGAAGACGAGGCCTGCGGAGTAACCGCTGGCGCCGAACACGGCGAAGATGCTGATCGCCCGGTTGCGGGCGGGCCCTTCGTGGAAGGTCGTGGTGATGATGGACAGGGCAGCCGGTGCGGTGAACGCGGCCGCGAGGCCCTTGATGAAGCGAGTGGCGATCAGCAGCGCGCCGTCGTCGACGAGGCCGCCGAGGAGGGAAGCGAGCGCGAAGACCGCGACGGCGACGAGGAAGACCCGGCGCCTGCCGAGCAGGTCGGCGGTGCGCCCGCCGAGGAGGAGCAGGCCGCCGTAGCCGAGCACGTAGGCGCTGATGATCCACTGCAGGGCACTGGTGGAGAGGCCGAGTTCGGCCTGGATGGACGGGAGGGCGACGGCGACCATCGACACGTCGAGCGCGTCGAGGCCCACGACGACGGACACAGTGAGCAGGACACCCCAGAGGCGCGCGTCCCACCTTGTCGAGCTGGTGGACAGCTGCACGGAAGAACTCATGAGCCGTACAGTACATGCACACGCATCTAATGCAACAACATTTAATGTCTTTGCATAAAATTCACGCGCATGCTATCTTGGGCCGCGTGAGCGACGACGCTGAGCAAGACCTGTTGCAGGAGTGGCACGACCTGTCCGCCCGGCACGCGGCGGTCTTCGGCAGGCTCGAGTGCCGGCTGCAGGAGCGTCACGGCCTCGGCGTCACCGAGTTCGAAGCCCTGGACCGACTGGTGAACTGTGTCGTCGGCAAATGCCGCGCGGCCGACCTGACCGAGGTGGTCCACCTGAGCCAGAGCGCCACGTCACGGCTCGTCGCCCGCCTCGAGCGCGAGGGACTGGTCCAGCGCGCACTCTGCGAGGCGGACCGGCGCGGGATCTTCGTCGTCGTGACCGACGAAGGCCGCCGCCGCTACGAAGAGGCGAAGCCGACGCACCGGGCGACGCTCGGAGAGATGCTCACCGTCAAGGCGTGAAACTCACTTTTCGCCGATTTTGACGGCGGTCAGCGTGATCACCGCGTCCGCGGCCACCTTCGTCCCCGGCGCGGGATCCTGCCCGGTCTGGACCCAGTTCCGGTCCATGACGAGCATCCGCCCCTTGCCGCTCCCATCGACCTCGCGCAGGTTGTACAACCCGGCCGCCTGCATCGTGTCCTGCGCGGCCTGATGGTTCATCCCGGAGACATCCGGGACAGTGACGAGTCGAGCGGCCGCCGACGTGGGAGCACTCGCCTCGGCGGGCGCCCGCACGCTCACGGAGGTCTCGGTGACGGTCGCCGGCGCCCCTGGCCGCGGGTTCGGGGCGCCGCACCCGGCGAGGCCGAGCACTCCGGCCGCCAGCAACAGGGCGATCCGGCCGTCGGTTTTGGTCATCCGGGACTCCAGTCTGAGATGGCGGGACCGAGAAGAGTCGCGGCCGGACAACGGATCGTTAACACCCGACCGGGCGGCACTCCTCTCCTGCCCGAAGTCCGCGCCCCGCACCCAAGTAAAAAATATTTGACATGGTGTCTGGAACTCTTTACGTTGGGCAGCGTGGCATTGGAAGAGAAGCGCGCGTGGATCATGCTCGTGGTCACGGTTTGCGCCTACGCGGTCTACCTGATCGTCGTCCTCGGCCGGGCATCCGGCGCGCTGGTCGAAGTCCCTTACGTGGCACCGTTGCTGTGGACGGTCGGGGCGGCCATCGTGGCCTCGATCGTGCTGCACATCGCCGCGTCACTGGTCTCACCGGAGGACGCGGGCCGCAAAGATCAGCGCGATCGTGAGATCGGCCGGTTCGGCGAGCACGTCGGGCAGTCGTTCGTCGTGATCGGCGGTGTCGCGGCGCTCGTCATGGCGATGGCCGAACTGGACCACTTCTGGATCGCCAACACGGTGTACCTCGCCTTCGTCCTCTCATCCCTGCTCGGTTCGATCGCGAAGGTCGCCGCGTACCGCTGGGGATTCCAGAAATGGTGAAACCGACCAAGGTCACGAACTCGATTCGCGCCCTGCGCTTCGCCGCCGACGAAATGACGCAGGCGCAACTCGCGGACCGGATCGGCGTCACGCGCCAGACGGTCATCGCCATCGAACAAGGGCGCTACTCGCCGTCTTTGGAGATGGCCTTCCAGATCGCCAGGGTGTTCGGCGTCGGACTCGACGACGTCTTCCAATATCCGGATTAGAAAAGAGGCCGCCGTGAAGGCGATCGTCCAGAACGAGTACGGCACGACAGATGTTCTCCGGCTGACAGACCTGCCGGAACCCGAAGCGGGGCCGGACGGCGTGGTCGTCCAGGTGCGTGCGGCCGGCGTCGATCCCGGTGTCTGGCATCTCATGGAAGGGACGCCGTACCTCGTACGGCTGATGGGATTCGGGGTCCGCAGACCGAAGGCACGCGTGCGCGGGTTGGACTTCGCCGGGGTCGTGCACACGGTCGGCGAAAACGTGACGGAGTTCCAGCCCGGCGACGAAGTTTTCGGCACCTGCCAAGGTTCCTTCGCCGAGTACGCGCTGACCACAGTGGACAAAATCACGCGGAAACCCGGACGAATCGGTTTCGAGGAAGCCGCCGCGATCCCGATCTCCGCTTTCACGGCACTGCAAGCACTTCGGGACAAAGGCGGGGTCAGGCCCCGGCAGAAGGTCCTCGTCATCGGGGCGGGTGGCGGCGTCGGCACCTACGCGGTGCAGATCGCCAAGGCGTTCGGCGCGGAGGTCGACGGCGTGTGCAGCCCCGGCAAAGTGGACCTGGTCCGCTCGCTCGGCGCGAGTACCGTCTTCGATTACACCCACGAAGATTTCGCTGGCGGCTACGACGTCATCCTCGACACCGCGGGCAACCGGTCGCTGACCTCACTACGGAAATGCCTTACCCCACAAGGAACCCTCGTGATCGTCGGCGGTGAAGGCGAAGGGAAATGGATCGGCCCGGTGGGACGCAACCTGCGGGCGCTGGTTCTCGGGCCGTTCGTGAAGCACAAGCTGCGAGGCCTGTTCTCGACGGAGAATCGCGAAGATCTCGAGACCCTGCGCGCGCTCATCGAGGAGAAGAAACTGACGCCGGTCATCGACCGGGCCTACTCCCTGGCCGACGTCCCCGTAGCCATCCGCTACGCGAGCGAGGGTCACGTGCGCGGCAAGGTCGTCATCACCGTCTGAACCACCGGCAAGAGTTTTCCCGCACGTTCACCCCCGGCCATCTTGGGCGTGTTCGGTGTCGTGGAGCGACCCACCACCCAACCAGGGAGACCACCGATGTCCGTCAACCGCCGGGACCTGTTACGAGGCGCCGCCACCGCCGGTGCGCTGGGACTGGCCTGGCCGTTGAGCTCGCGGATGACCGTCGCGCAGGCGGAAGAGGCCGCGGCGGCGCTGGGGGCGAGCTGGGACGAGGCGCCGTTCACCCTCGGCGTCGCGTCCGGTGACCCGGTCCCGCACGGCGTCGCGCTCTGGACCAGGCTCGCGCCGAAGCCGATGGAGTTCGAACAGCCGTTGCCGGACACCGTCGATGTCGGCTGGGAGGTCGCCACCGACCACGGGTTCCGCCGCCGCGTGGCGCGCGGGACGGCGGCGGCCACCGCCGGGCTCGGGCACAGTGTGCACGTGCCGGTGGCCGGGCTCGAGCCGGGCGAGCAGTACTTCTACCGCTTCCACGCGCTCGGCAAGGTCAGCCGGACCGGGCGCACCCGCACCGCCCCGGTCGGGCCGGTCCGGCGAGTGCGGTTCGCGTCGGCGAACTGCCAGGCGTTCCACGACGGGTTCTACGCGGCGCACGCCGGGATCGCACGGGAGGACCTCGATTTCGTCGTCCACCTCGGTGACTATGTCTACGAGCACGGGCAGGTCGGCGGCAACCCGCTGCGCGACCACGAAGGCCCCGAGGTGCTGACCCTGCCCGCGTACCGGCGGCGGCACGCGCTTTACAAATCCGACCCGTCGCTGCGGGACGCTCACGCGGCCCACCCCTGGTTCATCACCTGGGACGACCACGAGGTCGTCAACGACTACAGCGGCACCACCCCTGCGCTGCGGGCGCGGCGGTCGGCGGCGTATCAGGCCTGGTACGAGCACATGCCGGTGCGGCCCGACCACCCTGAGACGCCGAGGATCCACCGGCAGCGCCGCTGGGGCGACCTGCTCGACCTGTCCATTTTGGACCTCCGCCAGTACCGGTCGGCGCAGAACCTGCCTAACGGCACGATCCTCGGCGCGGACCAGAAGGCATGGCTCAAGGACCAGGTGACCGGCGCCGGCGAGGCGTGGCACTGCTGGGTGAACTCGATCATGCTGAGCCAGCTCGCGAAGCCGGGTGGCGGCGGTTACCTGTTCACCGACCAATGGGACGGCTTCCTCGCCGAACGCAAGGAGGTGCTGACCCACGTGGCCCAGAGCGGCCTCGAAGACCTCGTGGTGATCACCGGCGACTGGCATTCCGCGTTCGTCGACGACATCCGACCGGACTTCGCGGATCCGGCCACCCCGGTGATCGGCACGGAGTTCACCGCGCATTCGGTCTCCTCCGGCGCCTACTCCCCCGAGTGGAACGCCACGAACGGGCCGAAGATGGGTGCGGCGAACCCGCACCTCAAATACTTCGAGGGCGACCGGTACGGCTACGACGTCTACGAGGTCACCCCGCGCCGCTGGAGCACGCACATGCGAGTGATCGGGGACAGGCGCGACCCGCGTTCGCCGGTGAGCACCCTGACGACGTTCCACGTCGACCGCGGCAAACCAGGGTCCTATGAGGACCGGGCGACGATCACCTCTCCGGCGCAATACCGGCGCCGCTAGAGCAAAGGGGAGGCGGTTCACCGCACGCGTTCTCGTTTCACCCGCCCGGTGAATTCACGACAGCAGCGATCGCCGCTTTAGTCTTGGTCGCCCTGTCGCCTCCGCGGCGACCGACAGCAAGTTCCCACCCTACGGTTGTGACAGCAACCGCGCGGCGGGGTCGTCCTTTCGGTACACCGTCGGACATTGGGTTCCGCGTGATTTCGGATCGTCGACGGCGGACTGCTTTCGAACGCTTATGTCGCCGTATATCGCGTATTTCAAGAACGCGATGTCGATCTTGACCCGGGTCCCCACCGGTCCACTTCCGCGGTGAGCCACTGATGCAGGGAAAAAGCCAGTTCGACCGGAGCGTCGTACTGGATCAGGTGCCCGGCGTCCGGAATCACGTCCAGGAGGGCACCGGGAATCGCGTCCGCGAGTCGTTCCGCCCTGTCCACTGGGATCCACGTGTCGTCCGCGCCCCAGATCACCTTCACCGGCAACGCGAGTTCGGGATAGCGATCCTGGATCTCGTCGGTGTACCGGACGTCCGCCTCGGCGATCTGCCGGTAGAAGGCGCGTTGCCCCTCCGCGTCCAGCCAAGGCCCGGTCAGCGTGTCCAATTGCGTACCGGTGAGACCACGATGAGAGGCCGTCCCGATGTAGGACTCCAGCGCGCCTCGGTGCACCGCCGGGGGTTGCGCCTGGAAGACCTCGGCGTTTTCCGCGACGAGCCGGAAGAATTCCGAACCCCACGGCCGCAGCGCGACGACGTCCACCAAGGCGAGCGAGGCGTATTCGGCACCGTGCAGCAGCTTCGCGCGCAGTGAAACGGCCCCGCCGTAGTCGTGCGCGATCACGTGCGGGGCCGTCAGCCCCCAATGCCCGAGCAGGTCGGCGAAAAGCTCGCCCTGTGTCCCGAGATCGACGGCGTGACCGGGTTCCTTCGACGAACGGCCGTACCCCGGCATGTCCCAGACATGGACGGCGAACTCCTTGCTGAGCGCCCGGGCGAACGGCGCCCACAGCTGCGCCGACCACGGTGTCCCATGGCACAGCACCACCGGGGCGCCTTCGCCGAGGCGTTCCCACGCCACCGAACGGCCACGCCAGTCGAACGTCCGCGACAACTCCAGTTCGCCGAAACCCATGATCGCGATGGTAGCGGCGCCCGCCCGCTCAGTCGGGCAGATGCAGTTCCGTATGCCGCTTGGACAGCATCTCCGCCAGTTCCCGGAGTTTGATGTTCATGTTCTGTGACGTGTGCCGCAGGACCTCGAACGCCTCCGCCGCGTCGATCCCGCGCCGCGCCATCAGGATGCCCTTGGCCTGCCCGATCGCGTCCCTGCTGTCCAGCGCCTGCTGGAGCTGTTCCTCCTGGAGTTGACCGCGCGTGACCGCGTGCGTGGTCGCCAGCGCCAGCGACGCGTGTGTCGCCAGCAGCAACAACACGTCCCGGTCCGCCTTGGCGATGCCGTGCGGACGTCGCGAGTAGACGTTCAGCGCGCCCGAGAGCTGCGAACTCGACGCTCCCGGCAACAAGGCCGTCGAGACCAGCGAGTGGAAACCGAGCGCCGCGGCGGCGGGCCCGAACCGCGGCCAGCGGGCGTCTTCGGCGAGGTTGTCGCTGAAGGCCGCCGCCGGTCCTGAAACCCGCGCCGCTTCGACGCAGGCACCCTCGCCGTACTGGTACTGCAGCTGGTCCAGTTCACCGGCGATCTCGTCGGTCCGCACCGGCGTGTGGAACCCGCCGTCCGGATCGAGGAGGGTGACGCTCACCAGATCCGCACCCGGAACCAGGTCACGAGTCGCGAAGACCACCCGTTCCAGTACCGCCGCGACCGAGCCGGAATCCAGCAACGCCCTGGTCAGGGACACGAACTGGGTAACCAGTGGCCCGGCGATGAGCCGAGCGCCGTTTTCCGAGGTCACCGGCAGTTCGCCGTCGCCGACATCCTCGACGAATCGGTTCTTGTCCTGCTGCCAATCGATTTCATCGGCCAAAGCCCGCCTCTCCCACTTCTGCACATCGGCGTGATGCACCACGGGGAGTCACCGGCGGGAACCGGCGCCGAGCGCGCACCATCAACCGCCGCAACCAACCCGGTTACCGGCGGATCGGCGCTAACTTCTCAACGCTCAGAACCGCTTTCGGAAGCCGACCTTAGCCGAATGCGCTCACCCCGCCTACCGCGACCCACGTTCGACCCGCCGCGGATCGCCCCTCCGGTCACGCCGTCGATGGACCGTTCCGCCACCTGGCGTAACCGACCCCTCGTCGAACGGGCGCATTTCGAAAGCCGACTCATGTTTCGCACCGGGTGACGGTTGGTACTCGTAAGCCATAACGTCGAGTTCCCGGGGGTGATCACCGTGGCCTCGCTCCAGGCCGAGGAGCAGCGCAGGATCGTCGCGGCGTGTTTCGCGCGGACCGGACTCACCTTGGAACAGCTGTGGCTGAGATATTTCGCACTGGGCGGTGACGTCAACGAGGTGGAGCTGGAGAAGTTCCTGCAGGGCCAATCCCCCTTGCCCCGAATCCAGCGGGACATGGTGGCGCACGCGGTCAACGAGCGGCTCGACGAGGTCGACGCGGCCGAGGAGGCCGACGAGGCCGAGGAGGCCGACGGCGAGCGAAGGGCACCGTACAGCCGTGGGACCGGCGAGGACACCCGCCCTCGCGGACCCTTGGCCGCGCTGGTGAGTCTCCTCGACGGTGCCCGCCGTGCCTCGCCGGAGAGACTGCCCGGGCTCATCGCCTCGGCAGGCCGGGCGCTGAGCCTCGAGATCGCCGTCTACCTCGTCGACCACGACCAGCGGCAACTGGTCCCGGCCCCCGGCGGATCGGCATCCGACCGGGTACCTCTGGCCATCGAGACCAGTACCGCGGGCCGGGCGTACCGGCACGCCGGCACCTTGCTGGGCGAGGAGCCGGAGGGACCACGGTTGTGGGCCACGCTGCTGGACGGCGACGAGCGCATGGGCGTACTCGAGGTCGCAGCAGGTACGGACGCCGACCTCCACGACCCCGCCCTGCGAACCCAGTGCCAGTGGCTCGCGTCGCTGTCCGGCCGTCTGATCGCCGCCGCGACGAGGTACGGCGACGGTCTCGACATGCTGCGGCGCCAACGTCGGCGCAACCCCGCCGCGGAGCTGCTTTGGCGGAACCTGCCCCCGTCGACCGCCGCGACACACACCATCGTGGTCGCGGGCGGCATCGAGCCCACCTACGACGTTCGCGGCGTCACCTTCGACTACGCCCTTTCCGAAACGAAGGCGTGGCTGGCGATCTTCGACGCCGGCCGGGACACCGCGTCCCCGGACCTGGTGGTCTCGGCCGCGCTCGCGGCCTACCGGTCCGCTCGTCGCGAGGGCCTGGATCTGCGCGACCAGGAAGCCGCTGTCGACAAAGCGCTGTCGACACAGTTCGGCGACCACGCCGCAGTCCGCGGCGCGCTGGCCGAGCTTGACCTCACCGGCGGCGGGCTCCGCTACCTCGAAGCGGGAGGGGAACCGCCGTTCGTACTCGGCGGCGAGCACGTACAGACCACATTGGACGGTGGTCGACGCCCACCGTTCGGCGCGGGGCCGCCCGGCCGGATCGCGACCGCCCGGCTGCGGCCGGGAGATCTCCTGGTCCTGCACACCGAAGGTCTCTCGGGCGCGCGTGACACCGACGGCGAACGGTTCGCGTTCGCCACCTGTCTGGCCGCCAACGCCGGACGCGTGCCACCGGAAACCACCCGGCGCGTACTCCAAGCGGCGAAGTCCCACTGCGACAGCGACTTCACCGGAGACGCCGGCCTGCTGATCGCACGCTGGTCCGGCTTGCCGTGAGGCGGCTCAGCCGCTGAAATCGACGTTCTCGGTCTCGACCGTCCCTCCCTTCCGGCCCGGCGCGACCTGATAACGCCAGTACAGGTTCGTATGCGCGATGACCTGCTCCGGTGCCGGCGCGCCCCAAGCCGATTTGTCCACGGTCGTGTGCGCGTCGCCGACCAGTGTCGCGTCGTACCCGCGGACCATGGCGCCGTGCAGTGTCGAGCGGATACAGACGTCGGTCTCCGCCCCGACGATCACGAGACGCCCGACACCGCGCTCCGCCAGCGTTTTCTCCAGATCGGTGTCCTCGAAGGAGTCTCCATAGGACTTGTGGACGACCGGCTCGGTGTCGGCCGGGGTCAACTCGCCGACGATGCGCCATTCTTCGCTTTCTCGCACGAGTTCCTCGTCGGAATGCTGCACCCATACGACCGGGACGTCTTCCTGCCGCGCCCTGCCGACGAGAGCGCCGATGTTCGCGACCACCGCGTCGCGCTCGTGGCCATCGTCGACGACGCCGTTCTGGACGTCGACGACCAAGAGCGCGGTGTTCGGCCGGTTGTCGAGAGTGGTCATGACGGGGTGTCCCTCCTGATCAGGCTGCTGGAGGAAGACCCTAGCCCGGCCCACCGACAAGATCCGGCGATCAAGCCGCCGGAACGGCCAGGGCCTTCGCGTTGCGCTGGACACCGGACCAGGCCCCGTCCCGGCACAATCCGCAGGACGCACCGAAGAACTCCGCGCGGGCTCGCTCGTCACCGGACAGCCAGAACCGGAACCACGCCGTGATCGCGCCGCGGAACCCGCCACCGTCACCGACGGGCGTGAAGTGGGTCGCGCCGGCGAGTTCGCCGTAGATCGCGGGCACCTGGTCCGCGAGGCGGTACCGCGGAATGACCAGCAGCGCGGGAATGACGATGGTGTCGAACTGGCCGCCGAGGAAGAACGAGGGCCCCTTCAAAGCCGTGACAGAGCCCTGCGGCCCCGGCTCGATCGGGATCGTGGTGGTGACGCGGGGATCCGCGCCGGCGGCGATCGCCCCGCCGCCACCTTGGGAATGGCCGGTCGCACCGATGTGGGCGGTGTCGATCTTCCCTTCATAGCGGCTGCCGGGACGGGAGTTCTCGGCGATCAGGGTCGTGGCTCCGGCCAGCATTTCCTTGCCTGAGCCCGCGTTCGGTGTGTCGGCCGCCGCGACCACGAAACCGTGTGAGGCCAGATGACGCAACAGACCGCCGTAGATCTTCGGGTTCGCGCCGGTTCCGTTGCCCCACAGGATCACCGGGTGCCTCTCCAGCCGCGTCGGCCGGTACACGGTGTGTGTGCTGTCGAGGGCTTCGACGGTCACCGCGAAGGGACCCGGTTCGCTCCATCGGTCCGCGATCCCGGTCGTGGCCGTCGCGGCGGGCGTGATGCCCACGGTCGCGAGCACGACCATCCCGGCGATCAGTGTCCGTGTGCGAAGTCTTCCCATGGTGGCCACCGTTCTGGTCCGTCCGGGCCCCGTTGCCCGCGACGTTCCCTTCCCAGGGTGTCGGCCCGGTCACCGTACGTCCATGGGGCCGATCACAAGATCAGGCGAACGAGTCTTGTGACCGGACCCAAACCGCGATTCGGGTCAGAGCCAACCGTGTCTCAAATACCTGCTTTCGGGCGGTTCGCGTGATTGAAGGGACGACACAGGTGACTGGATGGACGACACGCGTGTCCAGCCGGACGACACGCGGCGGGCCCCTCACCGAACGAACGTCGACAGCCCGTCCAGCAACCTCTCGACGTCCTCGGCGCTGGTGTACGGCGCGAGCCCGACCCGGAGCGCCGGATCCTCCAGCTTCAGGGCCGCGAAGACTTCGTAGGCGTAGAAAGACCCCGCCGGGGCGACGATCTTCCGTTCGGCGAGATGCCGTTGCGCTTCGCGCTCGCGTCCGCCGAGGCTCATCAGGACGGTCGGGGTCCGGTCGGCCGCCTTGCAGTGGACGGTGACGGCGTCCCCCAGTCCTTCCTCCAGCCTGGTACGCAGCGTGATTTCATGGTCGTGCAAGGAATTCAGCGAGTTCGTCAACCGGTCCCGCCGCGATCCGCCCGCTCCCGGGTCGAGGGCGGCGAGGAAGTCCACGGCGGCCGTCGCGCCCGCGAGGATCTCATAGGGCAAGGTGCCGAATTCGAAGCGTTCGGGCACGGCGTCGGACGACGGCATGAGCTTGTCCGGTTCGACGGTTTCGAGGAGGTCGGGCGACGCGCCGAGCACCCCGCAGTGCGGGCCGAGGAACTTGTACGGCGAGCAGACGAAGAAGTCCGCTCCCAGCGCGGGACGTCCACCGGATCGTGGGCGGCGAAATGCACGCCGTCGACGAACAGCAGCGCTCCGGCGTCGTGGACGAGATCGGCGATCCGGCGGATCGGCGGTCTGGTGCCGAGGACGTTCGAGGCCGCCGTGACCGCGACCAGCCTCGTCCTCTCGGTGAGGACGATTGAATCGAGGTCGAGTTCGGTGGTCTCGGGGTCGATGTCGATCCAGCGGACGGTCAGCCCGGCCCGTTCGGCGACCTGGATCCAGGGCCGGACGTTCGCGTCGTGGTCGAGGCGGCTGACGACGATCTCGTCACCCTCGCGCCAGTTTTTGGCCAGGTGCCGCGAAAAGTCGTACGTCAACTGGGTGGCGCTACGGCCGTGGACGACGCCTTCGGACGGCACGTTGAGGAAGTCGGCGTAGGCCGCGCGGAAACCCGCGACAGCGTTCTCGGCGTTGAGCTCGGACGGGCTGACCGTGCCCCGGTTCGACAACGGACCGGCCAGCGTGTCGGCGATGGCGTCGGCGACGGGCCGGGGTGTCTGAGTGCCCGCGGGTCCGTCGAAGAAGGCGATTCCGCTGGAGAGGGACGGGAAGTGGCGCCGGAGGGCGGGGACGTCGATGGCCATGTCCTCGACTCTGACATCCGGCGACGGACCGAGTAAACGCTTCGTGGCCGGAACTTTCGCCGACCACGAAGCGCCTTGGGCTCAGTACAGCGTCAGGCGGTACGCGCCGGACTGCGCGGTGCCCGCGAACAGATACCGGCCGTCCGCGCTGATCGTCATCGAGAGCACCCTGGCGTCGGGCAACGCGCCGGGCACCGGCGACCAGGTGCGGCCGAAGTCCGTGCTGCGCAGCACGCCTCCTCCGGTCGCGCTGCTCGCGAACCACACCCTGAAGTCGAACGGATGCGGCAGGATCCGGCTGATCTCACGGGGATCCTCGCCGTCGCGGACCCGCCGGAACGTCCGGCCGTTGTCCTCGCTGAGCAGCAGACCGGCACCGCCTGCCAGGACGCGGCCCCGGTGGCTCACCGAGATCGAACTGACCGGCTCGTCGGAGACGTGGGTCCAGGTCCTGCCGCCGTCGTCGGACCGGGACAGACCGTGGGAATCCCCGCCCCAGACCCGGTTCGCGTTCCACGGGTCACCGGCGAACGCGATGAACCCGTTGTCGCCTGCGAGCTTCTCCCAGGTCTTCCCGGCGTTGTCACTGCGATAGAGCACATAGCCGCTGGGAGCGAAGGCCGAGACGAAAAGCCTGTCGGGAGCGGCCGGGTGGGCGAAGATCGTCCTGGGGAGGCCTTCCTTCGCCTTCGCCGCGAACTGCCAGGTGCGGCCGCCGTCACCGCTGCGGAGCACGTCGAGCGAGAAGCCGTTGCGGGTGACCTGCCAGACGACGTCCGGACGGGCGGGCGAGACGGACAGACGCGCGTCCTCGTGCAACCTGTCGGTGGGGTGCGACTGCCACACCCGGTCCGCCGCGGCGACCTTGCCACGCGGAAGCGGGGTGTTGTAGATCTCCTGCACGCCGGCCGCGACGACGCTCTCGCGCAGGAGGTTCCCGCTGGTCACCAGGTCGCGAATGGATTCGCCGGGCACACCGATCTGCTGGTAGCCGCTCTTGCCGCCGTCCGCGTACACCCCTCGGTACAGCGAGGAGATCAGCGTGGTGGCGGGTTTGCCCGCCCCGGCGGGGAGTTCGATCATGTCGCTGACGCCTTCGCCCGGCGCGGGCACCGGTTTCCGGGTCCAGGTGCGGCCGAAGTCCGCGCTGACATCTATGTCGTTATACGTCGCGATATACAGGCGGCCGCCGACGAAGTGCGGTTCGCGCAGAGGCTGTCCGCCGGGTTCGCGGCGCAGGACCGTCCAGGTCTTCCCGCCGTCGGTGGAGCCGTGCAGCTCGGGGCCGACCGTGACCACGAACCGCTTGCCATCCGACGCGACCTGCCCGACCTCGTCGTTGGTCCGGTAGACGAGTTCGGCCCGCGGCTCCTTGCCGCTGACCCCGCGGACCGCCCACAGCGAGTACTCCGGGTAGACCGTCGTGAAGTAGGCGTCGTCGCCGACGAGGGTGAGTTTGAGCCCGCCGACCGGTGCGGCGACCCCCTCACGCGGCCAGGTCCTCGGCACGTCGTTCCAGTGGTCTCCGCCGTCGGTGCTGACGCTCAGCGAATCGAGGTTCTGTACCACGACGACCCGGCCGGTGGGGTCCGTCGCCATGCCGAACGCGCCGTCGGGATACCACTCGCGCAGGGTCTCCCAGGTCTCGCCGCGGTCGGTGGTGCGCAGCAGCAGGCCGCGCCACTCGCCGACCTGGTGCCCGGGTTTGTTGCCCACCGCGAGCATCCGGTCGGGATTCACCGGATCGGCGAAGAATCCCTGGATGGCGGTGTCCACCGGCAGTCCCCGACGCGCGGTCCACGAGCCACCGCGGTCGCCGGAGAGCCACAACGCGGGCGGGCCGGGCTGCATCATCGCGAGCCCGGCGGGCGAAACGGCCAGCAGCCCGCCGATGCTGTTCGGGCCGACCGGTTCCCAGCCGCCTCGTGGCAGCCCGGTCGCGTTCACGTCCGTGGGTACCTGCGCGGGTTCGGCGGTGGCCGCTGACGTAGCCCCGGTGGTCCCGAGAACCGTCAGCAGCCCGAGAACGAGCATGCGTTTGGTGATCGATCTCAGCTTCATGCGGAAGATCTTGGCGCAAGATCCGGCAAAGGTATAGAGATTCATCGGATCTTTATCTCGACACACTTTCCTCTATACCCTCGATGCCGCTCACATAGGGTCAACTCATCGGATCACTGTCGGTCAGTGACTCGGTAACGCAGGTGAGTGACGCCCGTCCCTTCGACCACGGCGGCGGCCCTTCGAACCGCGTCGGCGCCACCCCGAGCGGCGAACAGCGGCTTGCCGTCGCCCGACTCCCCCAGCCGGCCCGAAGCAGTTCGGCGGTACGCCAGGACTGGCCGCCGGGATCTCGACGTCACCGTTGCCGTACCCGCCCCGGTTCTTCGTCGAACCGGGGCGGGCGGGCTCAGCCGCCCAGCCAGCGGTCGAACCAGCCGAGGTTCTGGTTCATCGCCGCTGCGCGGTGTCGCGGCTGATGGAAAAGGTGCGTCTCGTCACCGAAGAGCACGAACTCGGCCGGCACGTTCTTCCCCTTCACGAACCGGTGGATGCTCAGGGTGAGTGAACCGGCGGCCGGCCCGGCCTGTTGCAGCACGGGGCCGTTGACACGGTCCGCCGTCTGCCCGGAGCCGGGGATCAGCGACGGGCTACCGCCCTCGCCGGCGGAGGCCGCTTTGAACACGGTCGAACGCGCGATCGCCTCCTCGCTGACGAACGCGCCCCGGCTGTAGCCCATGATGCCTGCCTTTCCCTGGTCGGCGGTACCACTGTCCACTTCGGACTTGACCGCGGTTTCCATTGCCGCCACGGCGTCCCGCGGATCCTGGGTCGCCCGCGACTCGTTGACCAGCAGGACGACGTATCCCTTGGCGGCGAAGACCTGGGACGGGTACTGCCATTCGTTCTCCTCCGCCATGAACCGCTCGGTGGCGTCGTAGCCATGGGTGATCACGACGACGGGGCAGCGGCTCTCGCGCCCACAGCGCTCGGGGACGAGGCGGTAGCCCGTGGCCCGATGCCCCGACGGCAGGGTCCACTCCGCGGCCCGCGGCCTGGTCAGGCGGACACCGGTGACCCAGCCGTTCGGATCGTGGCCTTCACGCACGGATCCGGTCGCGGCGTCCACGACGACGAGACGGGGCGGCGAAGCCACGTCCTCCCGGACGCAGAGAGCGTGACGCCGGGCCGGATCGAACGAGCAGCCCGCCAAGGTACCGGCAGCCAGGGCAACGGGCGTCAAGATTCCCTGACTGGACGCCGAGTACAGGGTTTCGCGCCGCTCGTCGCTCGCCATGGCGAACACCCGGTCACCGGCCGGTGACCACCACGCGCTGCCCGACGACGAAATCCGCGTGCCCTTGGGCAGGGTCGCGACCGGTGCCGGTGCCCCGCCGTCGACGGGAACCGCCAGCACCCGGTCGTCCTTCGACGCGAGGACCGAACGTCCGTCCGGGGACCACGCCGACGGCAGCGGGCGCGCTCCGGCAGTGTCCACAATGGTCGCTCGGCCGGAGGCCGCGTCCAGTAGCCGCACCGTGTCGAGATTGTCGGCAGGGCGCTGAGTCTCCCTGGTCACGAACGCGAGCCGGGAACCGTCGGGCGACCACGCCATACCCGGTTTGCCGGGGACGGCGAGCGGGCCCATCACGAAGTCGGCGATATGCCGACGGCTCCCGGTCTTCGTGTCCAGCAACCAGAGTCCGTTCCGCGTCAGGTCGTACTCCCCCGTCTCCAAGGTCCGGAGATCCATCGCCCGCTCGTCGAAGACGACGCCGTCGGCCGTCGGCCTGCCACCGGGACGCGGTGTGCTGAACGCCAGCGATCGCCCGTCCGGAGACCACTCGAACGCGAGGATCTTCGCCGGATGCGGTGGGACGTTGGCCAGCCGGAACGCCTCGTGCTTACCGCCGATCGGGACCGCGGGGCCGTCGAAATCGAGCAGTTTCGCCGGCTTCCCGCCCCGCACCGGCACCTGCCAGATCTCGTCGGCGCCGTCCCGCGGCGCGAGGTAGGCCAGCGAGCCGCCATCCGGTGACCAGCGCAGATTCGTGATCCTGGCCGTCGTACCGGTCACCGTCGCGACCGTCCTGACTTCCGCCGGTTTCGCCAGGGACAACACGAGAATCCGGCTGGTGACGGTGTTGTCCGCGACCGATGGTTCGGTGACGACAGCGGCGCCGAACCGCCCGTCCGAAGACGTCCTCGCTTCGCCGATCCGGCGGGTCTGCACCACGTCCGCCACCCCGATCTCGGGTGTCGCCGCCACGAACGTCGCCGCCACGGCCAGCGCCGTCACGACCTTGCCCAGCTTTTCCCACATCCCGTTTTCCCTTCGCCCAGTGGAAGATCACTGCGACGTCAGGCTAGGAACGGCGTTACTGCGCGCACATCGTCCGGCGGTGCCGAAGAGAGTCGACTTCGGCAGGAGGGGGATTCGTCCCCCAGGGTGGACTGCTCCTCAGCCGCGCTGTGCCCGTGCCGCCCCCATGCAGTACGCGCCGAAAGCGGCGACTCCGGCGGCCACCACGAGGAGCAGCACCGTGCCGAACGGCTGAGCGGCCAAGGCGCGCAGCGCGGCGTCGAGCCCGCCGGAGCGGGACGGGTCGTGTGCCAGCGCCGCGAATCCGAGGAGCACCGCGACCACGCCGAACACGACACCCCGTGCCACATAACCGATCCGCCCGAGCCGCTCGACCCAGCGCCGGGTTCCCGACGGCAACGACGAGAGGTCGAGATCCCGCACGAAGTTCCGGCGCACACCGTTCACCACCGAAGCCACGGCGACACCGAACACGATGACGGCCGCCACGATCACCAGGAACGGGCCGGCGGGCAACGCGAGCAGCCGCGCGGTGAGTTCCTGCTGTTTCTGGTCGCCGCTGCCCTGTTCTCCCGCCCCCGCGGCGAGCCGGGCCGCGTACACCCCCAGTGAGATTCCCACCAGGCAGCGCGCTCCGGACGTCACCCGCTTGACGACGCGCTGTCGCTTTTTGTCGATCCAGGTGTACCCGACAGCGGCCAGCAGCGCCTGCCACAGGCCGTACGCCACCAGTCCGGCCGCCAGCGCCCACAACAGCACGCCGCCCAACGGGGTCGAGCCGACCTCGGCGACCGCACCACGCCCGTCGGCCTCCTGGCCGCCACCGCCGAAGGCGATACGCGCCGCCAGGTACCCGATGAGCAGGTACACCAGCCCGTAGCACCCCATCCCGATCCGTCCGAACACCTGGACGGCCTTGTTGTGGCGTACCTGTCCCGCCTTGCTCGATGGCATTGGGTTCACTCTCCTCTTCGATCCACACCGAGTGTCGCGGCCAGCGGCCGGGACCGCCGTGCGACTGGTCCATCCAGCCCAATACCGACCGGAGCGGTGTCGCCTACCTCTCACCCAGCACCGAGTCGATCAGTCCACCGCGTGCGGACTCCGTGACGATGACGGCTCGCGGTCGTTTCTTTCGCGGCGATGTCGGATCGCGCCGTTCCCGTTCGTAGGCAAGGTGAGAGGAGGCCGAAATGACACGAAGCAAGCACACCACGGCCGAGGAGAATGTGAGCGCCACCCTGACCGTCGCCGCGCCTGTCACCAGGGTGTTCGCGGTGCTGGCGGATCCGGCGACCCATTCGGCCATCGACGGCACCGGCTGGGTTCAGGACCCCGCCGACCCCGCGCCGCTGACCGAGGTCGGGCAGATCTTCCGGATGAACATGTATCACGCCGGCCACGCGGACGGTGACTACCGGGTGGCCAACAAGGTCGACGTGTTCGACTCACCGCGTGCCATCGGCTGGCTGACGGGAACGGAAAAGGCCGACGGACGGCTGGAGTTCGGCGGCTGGTTCTGGCGTTACGACCTGGCACCGCTCGGGCCGTCCGAAACCGGGGTCACGCTCTCCTACGACTGGTCGGCCGTGCCGCCGTCCATCCGGGAGTACATCCGGTTCCCGCCGTTCGGCCCCGAACATCTCATCAACTCGCTGCACCACCTGGCCGAACTCGCCGAAGGAGCATCATGACCGCGACCGAGCACGCCGCGAGAACCGCGGTTAGAGACGGTGTTCGCCGTCGAATCGAACCGAACTCCGACATCGAACCGCCGGAAGACCGAGCGCGGCCAGGGCGCGTTTCGCTCCATCCCGAGAGCGCCGAACCGGCAGCCGGCCACGATCACGGTTTCGGCCTCGAAAGAGTTCGACCCACTCGAATCACGATAGTTGATCATGAGCCGATCACCTGGACCGTACGCAACGCCTTGGACCATCTCGCCGACGAGCTTCGCCGCGACACCGGCGGCCAGTCCGGCGGGTCCGGAGCGGAGCGGACGCTCACCGAAGCCGGGGACTCAGCGAGCCAGCCAAGGAGCCAGCAACGTCTCGAGATCGGCGTCCGACAACGCATACGGCCCGCCGTGGAACTCGTGCCACCGCGAAGCGTCGCGTGCCGCGTTGTAGTCCACCTCGAACGCGCGCATCAGCACGTACATGAACGTCACCGAGCTGAAGCGCTCGCCGAGCAGTGTCCGGGCCTCACGCGCGACACCTGTCGCGCCATGGCCGATCACGTCCGCGAGCTTCAGCTCGTCCGCAGCCGGATCCAACAGGCTCGGGGCATACATCACGACGAATTCTCCATCACCGAAACGAAAAGTCAGTTCTCAGCGGCAAGCTGACCGCAAGCCGCGGCGATCTCCTGGCCACGCGTGTCCCGAACCGTGCAGGCGACCCCGCCCGCGTTCACCAGCCGGACGAACTCACGCTCCACCGGCTTCGGCGACGCATCCCACTTCGAACCCGGGGTGGGGTTCAACGGGATCACGTTCACGTGCACCAACTGACCCAGGTGCTGACGCAGGCGCTTCGCCAAAAGCTCCGCACGCCAAGGCTGATCATTGATGTCCCGGATCAACGCGTACTCGATGGACACCCGACGACCGGAAGTGTCCGCGTAGTACCGGGCGGCCGACAGCACCTCGTCCACCGACCAACGCTCGTTCACCGGCACCAGCGTGTCCCGCAACTCGTCGTCCGGCGTGTGCAGCGAAACGGCGAGACGCACCTGCATCTTCTCGTCAGCCAGCTTCCGGATCGCCGGCGCGAGGCCCACCGTCGACACCGTCACCGAACGCTGGCCGATCCCCAGCCCCTCCGGCGAAGGGTCAGTGATCCGGCGCACCGCGGCGACGACACGCTTGTAATTCGCCAGCGGCTCACCCATGCCCATGAAGACGATGTTCGACAGACGGCCGGGGCCGCCGGTCATCTCGCCGTCGCGCATCACGGCGGCGGCCGAGCGGACCTGGTCGACGATCTCCGCCGTCGACAGGTTCCGGTCGAGGCCGCCCTGCCCTGTCGCGCAGAACGGGCACGCCATGCCGCAGCCCGCCTGGCTCGAGATGCACAGTGTCGCGCGGTCCGGGTAACGCATCAGCACGCTCTCCAGCAGCGTCCCGTCGTGCGCGCGCCACAGGGTCTTGCGGGTGGTGCCGTCGTCGCAGGCGAGAGCCTTGATCTCGGTGAGCAGCGTCGGCATCAGATCTCCGACGAGCTTCTCCCGCGACGCCGCCGGGATGTCGGTCATCTCCTCCGGGTTCACCGTGAGCCGCGAGAAGTAGTGGTTCGACAGCTGCTTCGCGCGGAACGGCTTCTCACCCAGCTCGGCGACGGCCTCGGCCCGCTCGGCGGCGGTGAGGTCGGCGAGGTGGCGCGGCGGGAGGCCGCGCTTGGGCGCGTCGAAAACGAGGGGGAGGGCAGTCATAGCCCACTCAGTCTCCCATGTCCACTCCCGCCGCGCCCGGGCCGCCCCGGATCGCTGTTCCCCAGGTCACGTATGCGTTCTTCCCGCGACGGCGTGCGAATCGCGGCCGAGGAGACGCCAGGACTTCACACCACGGCCGAGACTGGGGCAGGAAACCGTTCCGTCGCCTTTAAACGATGGGGTTGCCTATGACCTCGGTCCTCCTCACCGGCTCGCCCGCGCTCACCGAGCCGCTGACGGAAGTCCTCGGCGACAGCGGCTACACCGGGCGTTGCCGTCCTCCGGGAATTGGCAGAAGTGGTGCCCGAGAACACCGGCGTGGTCGCGGTCTTCGAGCACGCCGCCCACGCCGAACTGACCGAGTTGGAAGCGTTGTGCGCCAGGATCGGGGCGCTGGCTACCGCTGCGCCGGGAACTCGGCCGGATGATCGCCGGACCCGCGATCACACCCGGCGGAATCGACTTCGCCGACGTCGTCGCCCGCCGCCGTTCCGCCGCCCGAGGCCCGGTGCCCACCGACCCCGCGCCACTGCGATCCGGCGACCTCCGCTGGGTGCTGGCGAACCTCTCCGTCCACCTCGAACGCTGGCTTTCCGGTGGGCGATCCGCAATCACCACGGGTGAGATCGAGCTGGACCCGGCGGACCTGTCGGAGAGCCGCCGTCCGATCCTTCCCGTCCCCGATCGCGTCCGGCCTGTGCCCGCGGTGACCGACCCGGGGGCGGGCAAGCGAGTGACTCCGTGGGTACACGACCTGCCGGACCGGTCTTGGGACGACCTGCCGTCGTTCGGTGAACGGCGACTCAAGGCGTATCAGGACCGCGTCGAGGCCCGGGGTTTCGAGGTGATCAGCGTCGACTTGACCACCTGCGACGTCGCGGCCGCCGGACTCCACGTCACTCATACGCTGGTTCCAGGTCTCGTATCACCCTTCCCCGCCGGACTCCCGTCGTGGGGCGGCCGGATGATCGCCAACGCAGCCGTGACGCTCGGCTGGCGTGCCCGGCGGCTCGCCGAGCGGGACCCTCAACGTCATCCCCTTCCCTGCGTCTGACCTCGCATGAGACCCACTTCACCCCAAGCGGGTTGTCGTACGACCGTTTCCGATATATCGTGAACGTGTTGAAACATTACGTAGAGAGGATCTGCATCATGCGAGGACGACCTTTTCCTCCAGAACACGGCCGACCCGCCTTCGGGCCTTGGGCTCGCGGCGGCTTCGGCGACTTCCCCCCTGGCCCCGGCGGGCCAGGACACCGTCATCGGCACGGTCGCCGCGGTGGCCCCGGCGGACGGCGCGGCAAACGCGGTGACGTCCGCGCCGCGATCCTCGCGCTGCTTTCCGAGCAGCCGAGGCACGGTTACGAGATCATTCGCGAGATCGGCGAGCGCAGCGGCGGCTACTGGAAGCCGAGCCCCGGCTCGGTCTACCCGACACTGCAGATGCTGGCCGACGAAGGCCTGGTGATCAGCAAGGACGAGAGCGGCAAGAAGCTGTTCGAACTCACCGAATCCGGTCGCGCCGCGGCCGAACAGCAGGACGCCGTCCCGCCGTGGGAGCAGATCGCCCACGACGTCGACCCGGTCGAGGTGAACCTGCGCAAGGCGGGAGCGACCCTGGCCGCCGCGATCATGCAGGTCATGCACGCCGGCAGCGAGGCACAGCAATCCCGCGCCGTCGACGTGCTCAACGAGGCACGCCGGACGATCTACGGCATCCTCGGCGAGGCCGACGACGCTACCGCTCCGGACGAGACGCCCACCGAGGACGCGGAGTGACCTGGCACGACGAGGCCGGTGGGCTTGGTGCGCGTATGCACGCGATAGCCCACCGGCAGCGTCATCCGCTTCTCCCCCGCGCCTGACGAAACCTCGTTGAGGCGCCGGACCTCCGCGATCGCCTTCGCCGCGACCGGAGCACTGAACTCGATTTTCAGCACCGCTTCCATCGCGGCGGCGTCCTCGAACAGCCACCGCGTCATCACCTTGCGGCAGTCGAAATCTCGACGGGCGAAGAACTTCTCGACACCGGGCGGGTCATAGTCCGGCAGATCCAGTCGCATCCAGCGTCCGTAGGGCTCACTCGCCACATCGAGATCCACGATCGCCAACATCCCGCCGGGCCGCAGCACCCGCTCCGCCTCGCGGAGGCCGGGTTCACAGCCGGGGCCGAAGAAGTACGCGGTCCGCGCGTGAACGACGTCGAAAGCCGCGTCCGGCACGGGAAGTCGCTGCGCACGACCCTGCCGCACTTCGACGTTCGGCAGTCCCCCGACACGGCGCCGCGCGTCACGGACGAGCGGCTCATGGGGTTCGATCCCGAGCACCGACCGCGCCGTCGCGGCGAACAGCGGCAAGTGGAACCCGTCACCACAGCCGAGGTCGAGCACGTCCGCACCGGACCAGTCACGCTGCCCCGCGAGCACCCGCCAGATCTCGCCATCGACGTCCTGCGCGCGGTTCTCGACCTCGTAGGCCCTTTGGTAGTACCAGATATTCGGGCTCGGCAGCACTTCCTCGCCGCGGCGGAAGGAGGAGACAGCTCGGGGAAACCAGCGCACGAAAACTCCAACGATGCGGAGCCGGGCCGGGTTCCGGGCCATCCAGGTCGAAAACTTTCCCGGAAACAATGCGGATAGCGACTAGACTTTACTCCCACTGGTAAGGGAGAACCGCATGTCGCTTGGCTCGGCCGCTCACACTTCCGTCATCCCGTCAGGAATCCCGTGCTGGATCGAACTCGCATGCAGAGACGAAGCGGCCGCACAAGCCTTCTACGGCGGACTTTTCGACTGGGAGTACACAGTCCAGCGTGACCCGGCGACGCCGTCCGGCCGGTACTCGATCGCGACACTGAACGGCGTCCCGGTCGGTGGCCTGTACCGCGCAGGCGCGGAGGGGCCATCCGGCTGGAGTGTCCACATCTCCGTGCCTCAGGCGGCCGCGGCCGCCGAATGGGTGGACAGTCTCGGTGGCCGGGTCACCCTCGGACCGATGGCGATTCCCCATCGTGGCAACATCATTCACGCCGTCGACGCGTGCGGCGCGCACGTCGTCTTCTGGGAACCGCCGGAAACCTGGGAGTTCGCGACCGGTGTGCCCAACACCTTCAGTGGCGCGGATCTCAACACCCACGACGGCGCCGCGGCGGATCACTTCTACTGCCGCCTCTTCGACTACACCAGCCACCAGATCGGGGACGGCACGTCGCTCGACTACGCCGAATGGCTCATCGAGCACGAACCGGTGCTGTACCGGTATGTGATGGGCACGGAATACCGGCCGGACACTCCTCCGCACTGGATGGTCTATCTCGAAATCGACCCGGCTCGAGGCGCGGACGCCGCGGCGGGACAGGCCTTGATGCTCGGCGGCGCCGTCGTGGTCCAGCCCTACGACACCCCGTACGGCCGGATGGCGATCCTCGCCGACCCGGACGGTTCGGTGTTCGCCGTGATCGACCACTCCCGGGCCACCGAAGGCTGGGGGCGCGCCGAAGTCGACGATCCCTACGACGACTGAGCCGAAGAGCCGGGGTGACCGCGTCACCCCGGCTCCTGGCGTCAGAGACCGGCCCAGAACCCGCAGTCGTGCACGGCCGCGAGGTCGACCGGGCCGATCTCGCCCGGCGCGAGTGACTGCGTTTTCGGCGTGGGACGCCACTTCGGCAGTTCTTCACCGTTCGGATTCCCGGTCCGCGCGAACCGGGTCCAGTACTGAATCATCCGCTCCCCGAGTTTCTTCTGCTCGGGCTTCAAATCCGCCGGGAAACCGGTTAAATCAGACAAATATGCTAATTCAGACCCATGGGAAGCACCTGGTCGCATTCCCGGTGGAGCCGGAACGAGCGCGGGGGCGTCCCGATCGGCGAACTCGTACCCGAACGTCCGGGTGCGGCCGCTCAGCAAACGCTCGGTCCCGACCTGGGGACAACCCCAGATCCGGTCGGTCATGGCGTCGGCGTACGCCATCGCCGGACTCCCGTGCTTCGCCGACGGGTAACGGGCGGCGACGAGTGGTGCCTTTTCCTTGAAGGCGGTGCGCAGCAGTTCTTGGTAGTGCTCCTCGGTGAACGGCTGCCCGGGATACAGGCCGACGAACAGCCTGGCCTCGTCCCTGGTGACGCCGGTCAGCACCGGGACGCGGGCGAAGTGCCCGGCCTTCAGCGCGGTCGCCGGATGTTGTGGCAGCAGGCCGGTATCGAACGCGGGTGTCCCGAGAGGCTGGCTCACCAGGTCCTTCACCGGAAACCGCCGGAGGCAGGCGACGTCGGCGCAACCCAGCTTCTTCGCTGCGTCGGCTCCCATGGCCTCGACGTCGGCGCGGGGAAGGTACGGCGATCCCGCGGGCACGCCGGGGAAGAACCCACCGTCAGGCCAGGTCAGGGTGCACGGACCACTCTGGATGATCGCGCGGTGGAACAGTCCCGCGGCCGACGGGGAGGCCAGCTGGGCGCAGGTGCTCATCGCGCCGGCGGATTCACCGAACAGCGTGACGTTCCGGGGATCTCCCCCGAAAGCGCGGGCGTTGCGCTGTACCCAGCGAAGAGCGGCCTGCTGGTCCTGGAGGCCGAAGACGCCGGAATCGCGTCCCAGTTCCGGGTGCCCGAAGAAACCGAACACACCCAGCCGGTAGTTCACGGTCACCACGACGACGTCCCCGCCGAGAGCCATGCGCTGGAAGTCGTAGTCGCTTCCAGCGCCGGAAGTGAAGCCCCCGCCGTGCACCCAGACCATCACCGGACGCGGTTTGTGCGTCGGCTTGGCCGGGCTGATCACGTTGAGATACAGGCAATCCTCACTGTCGCTCGGTGCCGATCCGAGCCCCGGCCCCTGCGCACATCGAGGCCCGGGTTTGCTCGCGTCCCGCACGGCGGTCCACGATTCGGGTCTTTTCGGTGGCGCCCAGCGCAGGTCGCCGACCGGTGGCGCGGCGAACGGAATGCCTTGGAAACTCCGGTATTCGCTGGTACTCACCCCGCGAACGGGACCGGAATCCGTGCGGACGATCGGGCTTTCGCCCGCCTCCGCCACGGAGGTCGTCAGGGCACCGAGCGTCAGCACGCTCAGTGCCAGGGTCAGAAGTCGCTTACTCATCCTTTGAGTTCGCATACTCCGACCTTGGCCCAGCGCACCGGGCTTGTCACCTAGCCGGGCACGAACGCCGAAAGCAACAGCCAGGAGACGACGGCCGAAGGGAGCAACGAGTCGAGCCGGTCCATCAGCCCGCCGTGTCCGGGCAGCATGTTCCCCATGTCCTTGACCCCGAGGTCCCGCTTGATCAGCGATTCGACGAGGTCGCCGAGCGTCGCGGTGCAGACGATCGCCGCGCCGAACAGCACACCCTGCCAGGCATGGCCGTCGAGCAGCAGGCTCAGCGTCAGTGCTCCGGCGACCACACCGGCCACGAGCGAACCGGCGAAGCCTTCCCACGTCTTCTTCGGGCTGATACTGGGTGCCATCGGGTGCTTGCCACCCAGCACGCCGGCGATGTAGCCACCGGTGTCCGAGGCGACGACGCCGATCATGAACGCCAGTACGCGGCCGACACCGTCAGCCGGCGGGACGAGCATGGCGGCGAAGGCACCGAAAAGCGGGATGTACGCGGCGGCGAAGACGGACGCGCTGATGTCGCGCAGATAGCCGTCCGCACCGCCGGGCAAGCGCCAGAGCAGGCAGACGAGCACCGTCAGCACGAACGCCGTCAACGCGCCTTCGCGGCCGAACGGCCACGCCAGCCAGATCATCGCCTGGCCGCCGACGAGCACCGGCACCAGCGCGATCCGGATGCCCGCCGCCCGCTTCAGTGCCCCGGCCAGCTCGATCGTGCCGACCGCGATGGCGATCGCGATGATGCCGATGAACAGGAAGCGCACGGTGAGCAGGGACGTGATGATCGCCGCGCCCAGCAGCAGCCCGACCCCGATCGCGGCGGGCAGGTTGCGGCCGGCGCGGGAAACCTTCTGTACCGGTTCCGGCACGGCTTGAGAATCCGGCGCTGTGGCCGGAACCGGTTCCGGGTTTTCCACCCGGTCCTCGCGTTCCTCGCTCACCTGGCTCATCAGACCTCAAGCAACTCGGCTTCCTTGTGTTTCACCAGCTCGTCGACCTTGTGCGTGTAGGAGTCGGTGAGGTTCTGAAGTTCCTTCTCGGCGTGGACGACCTCGTCCTCGCCTGCCTCGCCGTCCTTCTTGATGCGGTCCAGCTCTTCCTTGGCCTTGCGGCGGACGCTGCGGATCGAGACGCGGGCATCCTCACCCTTGGCCTTGGCGACCTTCACCATCTCCTTGCGGCGCTCTTCGGTGAGCTGCGGGATGACGATGCGGATCACGTTGCCGTCGTTGCTCGGGTTGACGCCGAGGTCCGACTCGCGGATCGCCTTCTCGATGGCGTTGAGCGCGGTCTGGTCGTAAGGCTTGATCAACGCCATCCGGGCCTCGGGGATGCTGACGCCCGCCAGCTGGTTCAGCGGGGTCGGCGCGCCGTAGTAGTCGACGACAACGCGCGAAAACATCCCGGGGTGGGCCCGGCCGGTGCGCACCGACGACAGGTCCTCCTTGGCGACGGACACCGCTTTTTCCATCTTCTCCTCGGCGTCGAGGAGGGTCTCGTCGATCACGGCAACTCCCGTTGTTGTGTATTCGTACCGGTTGCGAAGAGCAGAGCAGTGCTACGCGGGCACCCCGTCGGCGGGGGTGTCGACCAGGGTGCCGATCCTCTCACCACTGACCGCACGAGCGATGTTCCCCTCGGTGAGGAGATTGAACACGATGATCGGCATGTTGTTGTCCATGCACAGGCTGAACGCGGTGGCGTCGGCGACCTTGAGGTCCCGTTCCAGCACCTCGCGGTGGCTGATCTCGTGGAACATCTCGGCGGTCGGGTCGCTCTTCGGGTCCGCGGTGTAGACGCCGTCGACGGCCTTCGCCATCAAGACGGCTTCGCAGCCGAGCTCGAGCGCACGCTGCGCGGCTGCGGTGTCGGTCGAGAAGTACGGCATGCCGACCCCGGCGCCGAAGATGACGACGCGACCCTTTTCGAGGTGACGCTCGGCGCGGCGCGGGATGTACGGCTCGGCGACCTGTCCCATGGTGATGGCGGTCTGCACGCGTGTCGGCAGGCCCTCTTTCTCCAGGAAGTCCTGCAGCGCCAGGCAGTTCATGACGGTGCCGAGCATCGCCATGTAGTCCGCGCGGTCGCGGTCCATGCCGCGCTGCGACAGTTCCGCGCCGCGGAAGTAGTTGCCGCCGCCGATCACGACGGCGATCTGCACGCCCGTGCGCGCGACGTCGGCGATCTGCTGAGCGACCGAGTGCACCACATCCGGATCAACCCCGATGGAACCGCCGCCGAACATCTCGCCGCCCAGCTTCAGCAGCACCCGCCGGTATCCGCCTTCGACCCGGACACCCATGTCGCTCTCCCTCATGCTCTGGACCCGACTGTGCCCCGTCCCCGATGGACGGAGACGGGGCACAGTGGTGACTCTTGTGTTCCGCGCCTGGATCAGGCCTGGCCGACCTCGAACCGGGCGAACCGGCTCACGGTCACGCCGGCCTCGTCGAGCAGGGCCTTGACGGTCTTCTTGTTGTCCTTGACCGACGGCTGCTCGAGCAGGACGTTGTCCTTGTAGTAGGCGTTGACCTTGCCCTCGATGATCTTGGGCATGGCCTGCTCCGGCTTGCCCTCTTCGCGAGCGGTCTTCTCCGCGATGCTGCGCTCGTTCTCGACGACGTCGGCCGGGACCTCTTCACGCGTGAGGAACTTGGCCTTCAGCGCGGCGACCTGCATGGCGGCGCCACGAGCGGCCTCGGCGGCGGCTTCGCCCTCACCGGTGTACTCGATGAGCACGCCGACGGCGGGCGGAAGGTCCGCACCGCGACGGTGCAGGTAGGTGGCGGTGGTGCCCTCGTAGGCGGCGACGCGGCGAAGCTCGAGCTTCTCGCCGATGCGGGCGGCCATCTCCTGAACGGTCTCGTCGACGGTCTTGCCGTCGAGCGAGGCGGCCTTCAGCTTCTCGACGTCGTTCGTCTTCTCGGCCTTGGCGACCTCGACGATCTTCGCGGCCAGGGCCTGGAAGTCGTCGTTCTTCGCGACGAAGTCGGTCTCGGAGTCGAGCTCGATCAGCACGCCGTCTTGGCCGGCGACGAGGCCCTCGGCGGTGGCGCGCTCGGCGCGCTTGCCGACGTCCTTGGCGCCCTTGATGCGCAGGAACTCGACGGCCTTGTCGAAGTCGCCGTCGGTCTCCTCCAGCGCTTTTTTACAGTTCATCATGCCGGCGCCGGTCAGCTCGCGGAGGCGCTTCACATCTGCGGCGGTGTAATTCGCCATCGTGCGTTGTCCGTCCTTTTTCAGGTACGAGAAGTCTTTGGGAAGGTACTCGTGGGGCCGCCCGAAGGCGGCCCCACGAGCGGGGATCAGGAGGAGGCGGTGGCCTGCTCGGCGACGGGCTGCTCGGCAGCCTGGTCCGCAGCGGGCTGCTCGGCAGCCTGCTCCGCGGCGGGCTCGGTGACCGCCTCGGTGGCCGCCTCGGTCGCGGCGACGGCTTCCTTGGCGTCCGCGGCGGCGGTCTCGGAGCCGGCGAGCAGCTCCTTCTCCCACTCGGCCAGCGGCTCGTCCGTGGCGACGACACCCGGCTCGGGCTTGGTGTCGGCGGAACCACCGTTGCGGCTGGAGCGGGCCATCAGACCGGCGGCGGCGGCCTCGGCCACGACCTTGGTCAGCAGCGCGGCCGAACGGATCGCGTCGTCGTTACCCGGGATCGGGTAGTCGACCTCGTCCGGGTCGCAGTTGGTGTCGAGGATCGCGACGACCGGGATGTTCAGCTTGCGAGCCTCGCCGACGGCGATGTGCTCCTTCTTCGTGTCGACGATCCACACGATGCTCGGCACCTTGGCCATGTCGCGGATACCGCCGAGGGTCTTCTCGAGCTTGTCCTTCTCACGGGTGAGTGTGAGGATCTCGCGCTTGTTCAGACCGGCGAAACCGCCGGTCTGCTCCTGCGACTCGAGCTCCTTCAGGCGGAGAAGACGCTTGTGCACCGTCTGGAAGTTGGTCAGCATGCCGCCGAGCCAGCGCTGGTTCACGTAGGGCATGCCCACGCGCGCGGCCTCGGAGGCGATCGCTTCCTGCGCCTGCTTCTTCGTGCCGACGAACATGATGGTGCCGCCGTGCGCGACGGTTTCCTTGATGAACTCGAACGCACGGTCGATGTAGGTCAGCGTCTGCTGCAGGTCGATGATGTAGATGCCATTGCGCTCGGTGAAGATGTAGCGCTTCATCTTCGGGTTCCACCGACGAGTCTGGTGCCCGAAGTGCACGCCGCTGTCGAGCAGCTGCTTCATGGTGACGACGGCCATTGCCGGAATCAACCTCTTCTGTGTCGTGCGCGCCCGGCTCCGCCGGGACCGCGCTTGCTCGGTTCGTCGCGCTCGGCCGGGTGGCCGTTCGCCCTGGTGCAGATGCTCGGGCCCGGACCCGGGAGTGAAGTGACTCCAGGGACCGCCGGGCCGTGTACCCCCGCCTGTCCTGACCCTCCGTGAGGAGATCGGCCATCGGGAGCGCGCACGTGCACGCGAAGTCAGTCCGCTGCCGCGGACCGCGCAAAAGAGTCTACTCCCTGTCGTCACCGTCTACCGCACCGGCAGCCTCCGATGAGAGCGGTTGTCCACAACCGCCTCGGTTATCCACAGATTCCACCGGCGCGTCCCGCTCGCCACGCCCGGTCCCCCAGGCTGGAACACATGACGACGACAACCTCTTCCCGCCCTGTCACCAGGCATTCCTTCGCGATCGACCGCACCGGCGGCAGGCACCGCCGTCCCGGGCGGCCGAGGCGCCTGCCGCGCGTCGCGATCCTCGCGGCCGTGCTCGCGATCCTGACCTCCACCGCCGCCCCGGGAACGGCCAGAGGCGCGCCTTCGCCCCAAGGACGCCTCTCTTGGCCGCTCTTACCGACACCCAGCGTCACCAGGTACTTCGAGCCGCCGTCGACGCCGTACGGCCCCGGCCACCGGGGGGTCGACCTCGTCGCCACACCGGGTACGAACGTTCTCGCGGCCGCGGAAGGAGTGGTGATGTTCGCCGGCCAGGTGGCTGGCCGGGGAGTGGTTTCGATCGAGCACGAAGGAGGCCTGCGCACCACTTACCAACCTCTCGCTCCGACCATCACCGCGGGTGATCAGGTCTACCGGGGCCAGGTGCTCGGCCCGGTCGCCGCCGGCCATCCGGGCTGCCCCGGGACGGCGTGCCTGCATTTCGGTGTCCGGCGGGGAGAGGAGTACGTCGATCCGCTCTCGTTGATCGGCGAACCATCCGAGATCCGCCTCAAACCCTGGGAAGGAGACCAGGTGTGAGTACGTGGGTTGAGCACGGTGATCGGACACCGAACTCACGGGACTGGACACCGCACAAGCGTGCTTGAAGACCGCAATCACGTATGCGGCTTCTGAGCACGCGAGATACGGCTCTGAGCACGTGAGTACGGTGCCACTCGGTGACGCAAGAGAGTCCGGGCAGCACGGCGCGAGTCTCTGGCGCACGACACTAGGCCGTCTCGACCAGTTTCGCGCGCAGCCGCATGACCGCGCGGGTGTGCAGCTGGCTGACCCGCGACTCGGTGACACCGAGGACCTTGCCGATCTCGGCGAGCGTCAGGCTTTCGAAGTAGTAGAGGCCGACCACGATCCGGTCGCGTTCGGTGAGCTGCGCGATCGCCTGTGCCAGCTGGCGGCGGTTGTCCTGGTCGACCAGGACGGCCACCGGGTCGACGGCGCCGTCGTCGGGCAGGGTGTCGACCAGCGAGCCGCTGTCCTTGCCGGCGGCGACCAGGTCTTCCAGCGCGATGACGCTGGTCAGCTGCAGCTGACCGTAGAACTCGCGCAGGTCGTCGACACTGATTTCGAGTTCGGCCGCCAGTTCGGCGTCGGTCGGCGTGCGGTTCAGCCGGGCACCGAGGCGTTCCAGCGCGCGTTCGGCCTCGCGGGCTTTGCTGCGCACCGCCCGGGGCACCCAGTCCTGGGAGCGGAGATCGTCGAGGATCGCGCCGCGGATGCGCTGCATCGCGTAGGTCTCGAACCGCAGGCCCCTGGCGGGTTCGAACTTCTCGATCGCGTCGACCAGGCCGAAGATCCCGGACTGGATCAGATCGCCGACGTCGACGTGGGTCGGCAGGCCGGTGCCGACCCGGCCCGCGACGTATTTGACGAGCGGGGCGTAGTGCAGCACGAGCCTGTCGCGCACGATCTGGTCCGGCGATTCGGTGAACTCCCGCCACAACGCCTGGATCCCGGCGTCCACCTCGTAGCCCGTCCGCGCTTCGGACGCGATGGCAGGACCGTTCCCGCCGGGACGGTGTTTCCCGGCGGTTTCGGTGACATGTGGGTCGACGGTCATCGGACCGCCGTTCTCAGCATGCGACTCAGGGTGATCTCCGTGCTCGTGCGGATGCGCGTGCGCCGCCGGTTCGGGCCGCCGGGTCACCTGCCGAGTCCTCCCCGGCATCATCGGGCCCGGGGGTGTGCGCGGTCGTGGATCGCCTTCAGCCGATCGACGGTCACATGAGTGTAGAGCTGCGTTGTGGCCAGCGTAGCGTGACCAAGCAGTTCCTGAACGCTCCGAAGATCGGCACCGCCTTCGAGCAGATGGGTGGCCGCCGAATGCCTCAGTCCGTGTGGCCCCATGTCGTTCGCGCCCGGCACCGAGCCGACAGCGTCATGAACTACCCGGCGGGCCGCCCGCGGGTCGAGCCTGCCGCCTCGCGCTCCCAGGAAGAGCGCGGCTTCCGCCGGTCCCTTCGGTTCGACGACGAGCTTTCCCCTGCCCTCGTCGAGCCACATCCGCAAAGCCGCTTCGGCGGGGACGCCGAACGGCACGACGCGTTCCTTGCCGCCCTTGCCCAGCACGAGCACGACCCGGCGGGAGAAGTCGACGTCGCCCACGTCCAGGCCGCACAGTTCGGAGACCCGCACTCCGGTCGCGTAGAGCAGTTCCACGATGGCACTGTCCCGCAAAGCGACCGGGTCATGCTGTTCGGCACCGGCGGCTGAGAAGCGCATGACCTCGCTCGCCTGCTCCGCCCGGAGGACCCCGGGGAGCTTGCGGTGCGCGCGCGGCGCCACCAGCCGCCCACCTGGATCGGACGCGAGCGCGCCACCCCGGTGTGCCCACGCGGTGAAGGTGCGGGCCGCCGCCGCCCGCCTGGCCAGCGTCGTCCGGCTGGCCCCATCCTCGCGTTGACGGGCGAGCCAGCCGCGCAGCGTCCCGATGTCGAGGTCCTCGAAGCGGCCACCGTTCCCGTACACGAACCCGGCCAGCGACACGACATCGCCGAGATAGGCACGCACCGTGTGCGTGGACAGCCCGCGCTCCAGGGAAAGGTGCCGCTCGTAGTCGTCGATCAGCTTCCGGACGGGCTCCGGCAGCGCGGCACGGGCGGCGCGCAGATCGGGCCTGCGGGCGCGTTTTCCCGTGCCGTGGGGACCTTCGGTCGACGGCATGCCGATCACGCTGCGCGATGTACGGCGGATGGTCAAGTATCGCCGCACCCTGGTGTGGTGTCCGTGGTCGGATCGTGCCGGGATGGCGTCTCAGGCTTGGGCCAGTCAGGTCTTGGCCGTCCGTCTTCGCCACCCTGTGTCACCCCTTTCCGCGAAACCGTCGATTTCCAGTTCGGGAAGGAGCGAGCGGACGCGCTCGGCCGGGATGCCGGACTCGGCCGCGATCCGTTCCTCCGGTTTCGCCGACCGTTCCGAAAGCGCGTCGTGCACTCGCAGCGCCTCGGGGCCGAGCCGATCGGTGCGACGGCGTGGTTTCGACGGATCCGCGGCCGGCTGCCCGAGCCGTCCGGCGGTCTCGAGGATCTCGTCGACCGAGGTCACCAGCGTGGCGTCGCCTTCGCGGATCAGCGCGTGACAGCCGGCGGACATCCCCGACGACACCGGTCCCGGCATCGCCATCACTACCTTGCCGAGCGCTCCGGCCGTTCCGGCGGTGTTCCGCGCACCACTGCGCCTGCCCGCCTCGACCACGACGGTCCCATCCGTGAGCGCCGCGATGAGCCTGTTGCGGACGAGGAAGCGATGCCTCGCGGGCGAAGTGCCCGGCGGGTACTCGCTGGCCACCGCACCGGTTTTCGCGATGGTGCGCAACAGGGTCGTGTGCTGCGCCGGATACCCGGCGTCGATCCCGCAGCCGAGCAGGGCGACCGTCGTACCCGCCGCGCTCAGCGCACCCCGGTGAGCCGCGCCGTCGATGCCATACGCCGCCCCCGAGAACACCGGGATCCCCCGGCTCGCCAGGTGATAGCCCACCTCGGCCGCGTTGTGCTCGCCGTAGCCGGTCGCCGCCCGGGCGCCGACGATCGCGATCGCCTGGTCCACCGCCTCGTCGAGCCTGGCCGGGCCGCGTACCCACAGTGCCAGCGGAGGCGCCATTCCGGAGACACCCCTGCGCTGGGCGATCGCCAGCGAAAGCAGCGGCCAAGCAGGCCATTCGTCGTCCTCCGGGATGACAAGCCTGGTCTCGGCGGCGGCCGCCCGTTCCAGATCCCGCTCGGCGTAGTCGTGGGCTCGCCGCGCGGCCGTCTCGTCACGCACCTTCGGCGGGCAGTCGGCACGCCGAACCCGTTCCGCGGCGACCACCGGGCCGTGTTCGCCGACGAAATCGGCCAAGGCGGGGGCCGGCGGCTCGGCCACGCGCAGCAGGTACGACCGCGCGATCCGTTCAGCCTCGAGTTCACTCATCCGGATGACCTCTCCCGGAAGTTCAGCGCCGCCGCGACCTCGTCCGCTTCCGGTCTCTCGGCGCCCTTCAGATCGGAGAGCGTCCAAGCGATGCGAAGACATCGGTCCGCGCCGCGCGCGGTGATCGCACCCCGCTCCAGCGCACGGTCCAGCAACGCCGTGACCTGTGCCGGCAGCGCGAACTCGCGGCGCAGTGCCGGGCCGGGCACCTCCGCGTTCGTCGGCCAGCCCTGCTCCGCCCAGCGTTCTCCGGCCCGTTCACGGGCCTCCAGTACGCGTTCCCGGACGGCCGCCGACGCTTCTGGTGGCTCGCTCAAGTGCGCGCTGAGCACGGAAAGCGGACGTAAGCGGACCCGCAAATCCACCCGATCGAGTAACGGGCCGGACAATCGGCCCAAGTACCGCCTTCGCGCGGCCGCCGAACACATGCAGTCGGCGTCTTTCGTCGGGGCGCAGGGACAAGGATTGGTCGCCAGTACCAGCTGGAAACGCGCCGGGTACCGCACGGCGCCCTTGACTCTCGCGATCCGCACCTCACCCTCTTCGAGCACCGTGCGCAGCGACTCGAGCCGCTCCGGGCCGAACTCGCAGACCTCGTCGAGGAACAGGATTCCCCGATGCGCGCGGCTGATGGCGCCGGGCACGGCAAGGCCGCTGCCGCCGCCGATCAGGGCGGGCACGCTGATCGAATGATGCGGCGCGATGAACGGCGGCACGGTGACCAGCGGCGCGGACGGGGAGAGCGAACCATCGATCGAGTGGACCGCGGTGACCTGCAACGACTCCTCGGCCGTCAGCCTCGGGAGGAGTCCGGGAAGACGTTTCGCGAGCATCGTCTTCCCCACCCCGGGAGGACCGGTCATGAGCAGGTGGTGCCCACCCGCGGCGGCCACTTCCAGTGCCCACCGCGCTTCCGGTTGTCCCACGACGTCGGCGAGATCGGGGACCTGTGGTGGCTCCTGGACGACGGCAGGCTGGGGCCGGGTGAGTTCACCTTCGCCCTTGAGCCAGTCCACGAAATCGCTCAGCCGGGCTACCCCGCCGACCTCGAGTCCGTCCACGAGAGCGGCTTCGAACAACGACTCGGCGGGGACGACCGCCCGCCGGTACCCGGCCTTGCGCGCCGCCAGCAAGCCCGGCAGGACCCCGCGGACCGGCCGTACCCTGCCGTCGAGGGCGAGTTCTCCGAGCAGCACGGTGTCGAGCAGCTTCGTGGCCGGAACGGAGCCCGTCGCGGCCAGGACCGCCGCCGCGATGCCCAGGTCATAGCCGGACCCGACCTTCGGCAGATTCGCCGGAGAAAGGCCGAGGATCACCCTTTCGTCCGGCCACGTCTGCCGCGAATTGCGGACGGCGGAGCGGACCCTGTCCTTGGCCTCCTTCAACCCGGCGTCGGGCAGGCCGACCATCGTCACCTTCGGCGAGCCGCCGCCGATATCGGCCTCGATCTCGATCATCTTGCCGTCGACGCCGAGCAGTGCGACGGACCAGGCCTTCGCCAGCGCCATTCAGAACGCCGCCTTGATGTGCCGGACCTGAGGCGGGGTTCCGGGCCGGGCGAGGATCGCGATGATGTCGTAGCGGACCGGGCACCAGCGGAGCATGAACGCGCGCTGCCACTGGTACGCGAGACGACGGATACGGTCCGCCTTGTCCGGGGTCACCGCCTCGGCCGGAGTGCCGAAGCCCAGCCCCGCCCTCGTCTTCACCTCGCAGAAGACGAGGCGTTTCCGGTCGGTCGCGACGACGTCCAGTTCGCCGTCGCGGCAACGCCAGTTACGGCTCAGGACGACGTATCCCGTCTTCTCCAGGTGCCGGACCGCGAGCTCTTCTCCCCATCGCCCCAGCTCGATGTGCGGCGCTCCGGCGGACGGCTGTTCGGCCGTGCTCATCATCTCGATCCCCCTCAGCGATCGTCACAGTGCGTGTGCGATCGACGTTGCCAGGGTGATCAGGTGCCGACCAGGCTCAATCCACCGGCCTGTGGACAACTGGGGTGTTGTGGATGGTTCGGGCGCGTTCAGGCCCGCCGACCGGGAATTGTCGGCGCCCTGTGCTAGGCGCCCCACAAGTACAGGAAGGCCCCCTTCCTGTACCTAGGCGCAAGGAAGGGGCCTCCATGTACTCGGAGAAGATCAGCCGGAGAACGGACCGTCCTCGGGCAGCCGGAGATCCGGCTTGTCGAGTTCCTCGACGTTGACATCCTTGAACGTGATAACCCGGACGTGCTTGACGAACCTGGCTGGCCGGTACATGTCCCAGACCCACGCGTCGGACATGCGGACCTCGAAGTACACCTCACCGCCACCGTCGCGCACCTGCACGTCGACGGCGTTGGCCAGATAGAACCGCCGCTCGGTCTCCACCACGTACGAGAACTGGCCGACTATGTCGCGGTACTCGCGGTAAAGCGAGAGCTCCATCTCGGTCTCGTACTTCTCGAGATCCTCTGCGCTCATGAAATCCGCGCCCCTCCTCGCGATTCTGCTGATACTCCAGCGGCGGAGCGTTCATTGTTACCCACGTACGGGCCGAGGGCACGTATCGGCACGCTTGGGTTTTCCAGCGCCGCGACGGTCAGCACCACCGGGTGAGGCGGCCGCGCCCGATGCGCGGCGGCCACGGTGGCCACATTCGCGTACGACCAGCGATGCACCGGGCTCGGGCCGTGCGTGTTCAGCGCCGCGCTGTGCTCGGTCGTGCTGTACCCCTTGTGCACGTCGAAGCCGTAGTGCGGGTGGACGTCGTGCAGGTCGCCCATGATCCGGTCCCGCGTGACCTTGGCCAGCACGGATGCCGCCGCCACGCACGCGACGGCCTTGTCTCCCTTGATCACTGGCACACTCGGGGCGGGCAGCCCGGAGACACGGAATCCGTCGGTCAGGACGTAGCCCGGCGTGCTTCGCAGCGCCGAGACGGCACGCCGCATACCTTCGAGGTTCATGACGTGGATGCCGAACAGGTCGACCTCGGCCGACGGAATGACGATGACCGAATAGTCCAGCGCGCGCTGGACTACCCGGTCGTAGACGCGATCACGGGCTTTGGCCGTGAGCACTTTGGAATCGGTGAGCTCGGGCAGCCGGGCAGCGTCGGCGGAACGCAGGACGCACGCGGCAACGACGAGCGGGCCGGCGCAAGCGCCGCGCCCCGCCTCGTCGACTCCGGCGACGGGCCCGAGGCCCCGCCGGTCCAGCGCGCTCTGCAACCCCCAGAAGAGGTCGCCACGCACCACTGCCCGCGGCGGCCGAAGCGGTTCGGCCGGTGTGAGCGGTACAGGAAATCTCAAGGCCTTACCGCCTCCGGTCGACCGCCTTGCGCACTCCGGACGACATCCGCCTGCCGAAGAAGACCATCGGCCACGCTGCCGCGACGCCGACACCCAGGGGAAGCCCCTGCTGCCAGGCCGGCGCGCCCAGCGCCAAGGGCTGCGCGTTCGCCTGCGGGTTGTGGTCCGAAACGCCACCCCAGCGGCCGGGCGGGAGCACGATGACGCGCGCCTTGCCGATGATGTTGTCGACCGGGACGGCACCGTTCACTCCGCCGCCGCCCTGGAACCGGGAGTCGCTGGAGTTGTTGCGGTTGTCGCCCATGACATAGACGTATCCGGCGGGAACCTTGATCGGGTCGAACGTCTTCTGGGTGGCTCCAGTGCCCTCTTCCCAGTGGATGTACGGCTCGTCGAGCGCTTTGCCGTCCACGACGACGCGGTTGTCGTCGCAGCACTGCACCGTCTGGCCGCCGACCGCGATGATCCGCTTGACGAAGTCACGCTCGTCCGGCGGCGCGAACCCGATCAGGGACCCCAGCGCGCGGAAGCCGCTGACGAAGATGTTGCTGGACTCCGGCGTCTCGATCTCGCCCGCCCACGCGGGCGGTCCCTTGAAGACCACCACGTCGCCCGGGCCGGGATCGGTGAAGTCGTACGTGATCCGGTCGACCAGGATCCGGTCGCCCGTGCACCCACTACAGCCGTGCAAGGTGGTCTCCATCGATCCCGAGGGGATCATGTAGACCTTGGCGAGGAACTGCTGGATCAAGATCGTCAGCACGAGTGCGACGACGATCAGGATCGGCAGTTCCTTCCAGAACGACCGCTTCTTGTTGACCTTGCCGAATTTCTTGGAGCCGGATCGGCCCCGCCGGGAGGCCCTGGTGGGGCGCTCCTCTTCGGGGCGATCGGGCTCATCTTCGGACGTGTTCTGGGACACGGGTTCGACCACGACGCCAGGCTACCTGTAACCGTCCGGCCACTCAGGAAGCGGAGGTCTTCTCGCGGTTTTCGCGGCGTTCCTTGATCTTGGCGGCCTTGCCGCGAAGATCGCGGAGGTAGTAGAGCTTCGCCCGGCGGACGTCGCCGCGCTTGTAAACCTCGACCTCGGCGATGTTCGGCGAGTGCACCGGGAAGGTACGCTCCACGCCGATGCCGAACGACACCTTGCGGACCGTGAAGGTCTCGCGGATGCCGCCGCCCTGGCGACGCAGCACGACGCCCTGGAAGATCTGGTTACGCTCGCGGTTGCCCTCGATGACGCGGACGTGAACCTTGAGCGTGTCGCCCGGTCGGAAGTCCGGGATGTCGGAACGCAGTGACTGCGCGTCCAGCGCGTCCAGGGTGTTCATCGGTGGTCCGTCCTCGTCTTCGTATGGCTTACGTGCAGCTTGGGCGCGCAGTGTCGGAACTGCGACCTACCCGGGGGCTGATGGCGTTCCGGTGTACGGCGCCGGCTGTTGAGCCGCGCGTCCACTCACGCCAACCTGTCAAGTATTGCAGACCGGGCCTCAGGTGTTCGAACCGGCCTGGCCGGTGTCCTCGTCCAACCGCTCGAGGACCTTGAGATCGTGCTTGTCGAGACTACCTTCCGGCAGTTGGCCGATCAGTTCCGGCCTGCGCCGCACGGTGCGTGCCAGCGCTTGGTCACGGCGCCAGCGGTCGATCAGCGCGTGGTTGCCGGAGCGCAGGACGTCCGGCACGGGCAGTTCCCGCCACACCTCCGGCCGCGTGTAGCTGGGGCCTTCGAGAAGGCCGTCGGAGAACGAGTCCTCCTCGGCGGAGCGCGAGTTCCCGAGCACGCCAGGCAGCAGCCGGACGACGGCCTCGACCATCACCAGTACCGCGGCCTCGCCGCCGACCAGCACGTAGTCGCCGATCGAGACCTCGTCGACGGCCATCCGCCGCGCGGCGTCGTCGATCACCCGCTGGTCGATGCCCTCGTAACGGCCGCACGCGAACACCAGGTGCTCCTCGGCGGCGTACTGGTGGGCCATGGCCTGCGTGAACGGCCGTCCGGCGGGGGTCGGGACCACGAGGCGGGTGTTCTCGCCGCAGACTTCGTCCAGGGCGGGGCCCCAGATCTGCGGTTTCATCACCATGCCGGGACCGCCGCCGTACGGCGCGTCGTCGACCGCGCGGTGGACGTCGTGCGTCCAGTTCCGCAGGTCGTGCACGCCGACCTCGATGAGGCCGCGGTCGATCGCGCGCCCGAGCAGCGCGGCACGGAGCGGGTCGAGGTATTCGGGGAAGATCGTGACGACGTCGAGGCGCATCAGGCGTCCAGCAGGCCTTCCGGCGGGTCGAGGACCACGCGGCCGCCCGCGACGTCGACCGCCGGGACGATCGCCTTCACGAACGGGACGAGCACCTCACGTCCGTCGTGCTCGATCGACAGTAGTTCCCCTGCCGCCGAATGCACGATTTCGAGCACCTTGCCGACGAGCGTGCCGTCGACGAGTTCGGCCCGCAGGCCTTCGAGTTCGTGGTCGTAGAACTCGTCGGGGTCTTCGGTCGGCGGCAGCGTCGAAGTGTCGGCGATCAGCAGCGCACCGCGAAGGGTCTCCGCGACATCCCTGGTCAACACCTCTTCGAAACGCACCAGCAGCCGCCCGCTGTGTTCGCGGGCGGCTGCGATGGTGAGGTTTCCGCTGCTGCCGTCACGCAGCTTCGTCGTGACGGCCGAACCGACCGCGAACCGCTGTTCCGGCGAGTCCGTGCGCACGTCCACCGCGAGTTCCCCGCGGATTCCGTGCGCTTTGGCGATCCGGCCTACTACGACGTCCATCTCGATCTGTCTCTGTCCGTGGTCAGCGATCGGTGTCGACGACGTCCACGCGGACGCCGCGGCCACCGATGCCGCCCATGACGGTGCGCAGGGCGGTCGCCGTGCGGCCGCCCCGGCCGATCACCTTGCCGAGATCGTCGGGGTGCACGTGCACCTCGAGCGTGCGGCCACGACGTGTGGTCAGCAGCTCGACCCGGACCTCGTCCGGGTTGTCGACGATCCCGCGCACCAGGTGCTCGAGGGAGTCAGCGAGGAAGCTCACGCCTCGGCCTTGTCACCCTCGGCGGCCTGGGCCTTGTCGGCTTCGGCCTTCTTGGGGGCGGACTTCTTCTTCGGCGTGGTGGCCTCGGTCGACGGGGCGTCACCGGCCGCGGCGAGCGCGGCGTTGAACAGGTCCTGCTTCGACGGCTTCGGCTCGGCGACCTTCAGGGTGCCCTCGGCGCCCGGCAGGCCCTTGAACTTCTGCCAGTCACCGGTGATCTCGAGGATGCGCTGGACCGGCTCGGTCGGCTGGGCACCGACGGACAGCCAGTGCTGAGCCCGCTCGGTGTCGACCTCGATGAAGCTGGGCTCTTCCTTCGGGTGGTACTTGCCGATCGTCTCGATGGCCTTGCCATCACGGCGGGTACGCGCGTCGGCGACGATGATGCGGTAGTACGGCGCACGGATCTTGCCGAGACGCTGCAGCTTGATCTTGACGGCCACGGGTGTGGGTACTCCTCAGTTCTCTCTGATGCAGGTGGAAGGCGCACGAAAGCCGAGTGGGGACACGGCTACGCACACCCGAAGGTCCGGAGCTCGGGCGCGGTGAGAGGGTCCGGCCAAAGCAGGCAAGCGAACATTCTGCCAGACGCCGGCTGACGGTCAGAACGCGGCTATCCCGAGCGACGCGAGCAAGATCGTCACGGCCGGGAGGAAGTTGTTCACCTGATGGGCGACCACGCTGCCGAGCAGCCGTCCGGTGAACACTCTTGCCAGCCCGATCGGGATCGCGATCACCAGCAGCAACGTGGTGCGCAGCGGTTCGAGGTGGCTCGCCGCGAAAATGGCCGTGGAGACCAGGAACGCCGCGATCCTCCCCCAGCGTTCGGTGCGCCATTGGAGCCGCTCGACGGCACCCCACAGGAGGCCGCGGTAGATGATCTCCTCGCAGATCGGCCCGACCAGCCACAGGTAGATGAACATCACGACGGCCGCCGACACCGACATCCGCCGGTCCTCCACGAGCGCGCTGATCGCCGAGGTCGCGTTCGCGTCGCCGACGACCTGTGTCCACACGTAGGCGGCGAGCGAGGTGAACCCGAGGCCGAGCACCCCGAGTTTGAGCCCGAGCTTGACGTCGGCCCAGCTCCAGCCGATCCGGAGGTCGGCGAAGGGGCCGTTGCCGCGGAGCCGGGTGATCAGCAGCGCCACCCCGGCGGCGACCATCGTCGGCACCATCGTGCCCAGCAGCACCACGCGCATCGGCAGGGGCTGACCGGGCTGGACGTCGCCGAGCAGGACGCTGATGAACGCCGCCGACGCCAGCAGGACGGCCTCCACCAACAGGAAGGCCCCGAATCCCCAGCGATGCGGCGGTGGCGTGTCGGGGGCGGCCACCTCACCTCCGACAGCGAGTTCGTCCGGCGGCGCGGCCTCGGGGATCGGCTCCCTTGGCTGAGATACGGTCACGCCGACCCTCCGGTGATCGTTCGGTTACTCGAGGACTCTATCCGCCAGGACCGGCGATCACCTCGCCCGCGAAGAGCAATACAGCCGGTGGGAGGTTGTTCGCCGCGTGCGCGATGACGGCCGCGCTCACCCTGCCGGACAGGTGGCGGGCGAGGCCGATGGCGATCCCCTGGCCGAACAGCGCGATCGTGCGCGCCGCCTCGCCGTGCAACTGGGCGAACATCAGCGCCGTGACCAGCAGGATCACCCATGAGGGCAGGCGATGGAAGCCCATCGCGTTCCAGAGCGTGCCACGGAAGAGCAGTTCTTCGGTGATCGGAGCGGCGAAGACGACGATGACCGCGGCCAGCACCAGCCAGACGGTGTCCCCTTCGGCGGTCCCCGACAGTTCGGTGATCGGGCTGGGCGAGAAGTCGTCGACGGACCTGTCCGCGCTGTCGGTCCCGTAGACGGCGAGCAGGAGCAGGTTGAGCAGGTAACCGGCGGCGAGCGCGGCCGCTCCGCAGGCGAGCCCGATCCGGACGTCACGCCAGGTGGGTTTCAGCCCGAAGTCGGCGCGAAGTCCCTGCCCCCAGACGCGAGAGCCGACAGTGGGACTGAGGCCGAGCACGAGGGTCGGCAGAAAGGCGAGGATCAGCAGCGGGCCGACGTCACGGAGTTCAAGCGGGTCGTAACCGCCGAAGCGACCCGACATCACGAAGCTCATGACGAGCGAGACGAGGTGATACCCGGCGATACCCGCGAAGAACGCTACGAAGCCCCAGTGCGCTCCGAGCACCAGACGCTCGCGAGCCTGCCCGTCGTCCACCACGCCTCCACGCTAAGTGCCGCTCCGGTCACGGGTGGAGGCGGGTCAGGGAGCTGAAGGACGCTTTACCCGCATGCGATGGGGGCAAAGCGCCCTTCACCTCTTGAGATGCGGGGAAAGTCCCCTTCAGCTAGGCGTAGATCTTGCCACGCAGGACGAGGTGACTCGGATGCCGGAGCACCGCGAGGTCCTCACGCGGATCGGACGGGTAGACCAGCAGATCGGCGGAAGCGCCATCGACGATCCCGGGCACGCCAAGCCACTCACGAGCCGCCCAGGAGGCCGAAGCCAGCGCCTGTTCGGCGGACATCCCCGCCTTGTGCAACGCCTCGACCTCGTCGACGAGCCTGCCGTGCTCGACCATTCCGCCCGCGTCGCTCCCCGCGTACACCGCGACTCCGGCCTCGATCGCCGTCGAGACCATCAGCCCGACGCCGGCGTGCAGCGCCCGCATGTGGTCCGCGTAGACCGGGTACTTGCCCGCCTTGTCGGCGATCCCGGGGAAGTTCTCGATGTTGATCAGGGTCGGCACGAGCGCGATCCCGCGTTCGGCGAGGACGCCCAGTTGATCCGCGGACAGTTCGGTGCCGTGTTCGAGGCAGTCGATCCCGGCGTCGATCAATCCGGGCAACGCGGCCTGACCGAACACGTGCGCCGTCACCCTGGCGCCCTCGGCGTGCGCGACCGCGACGGCCTCGGCGAGCACGTCGTCGGGCCACAGCGGCGCGAGATCACCGACGCCACGGTCGATCCAGTCGCCGACCAGCTTGACCCAGCCGTCGCCGTCACGGGCCTGCTCGGCGACCGCCTGCGGCAGTTCGGAAGGGTCTTCGAGTTCGATGCCGAGACCGGGGATGTAGCGCTTGCGCAGGGCGAGATGCCGTCCCGCGCGGATGATCCGCGGCAGATCGGCGCGTTTCTGCAGCGGCCGGACGTCGATCGGCAGCCCGCAGTCGCGGATCAGCAGCGTCCCGGCTTCGCGGTCGACGATCGCCTGCTCGGTGGCCTCTTCGAGGGTGGTCGCGCCGCCGACCCCGATGCCGGGATGGCAGTGCGCGTCGACCAGCCCGGGCACGAGAAAGCCTTCCCGGACAACGGTTTCCGCCCCGGCGACCGGCTCGGTGGTGATGCGGCCGCCGGTGATCCACAGCTCGCGGTGCTCGCCGTCCGGCAGGACCACCCCCGTTAGGTGCAGAGCCTCCACGACTACTTTTCCTTCGGGAACTTGAACTTCTTCGGGTCGAACCCGGGTACGTCGTTCATGCCGCCGAGCTGGGAGAGGTCCGGCATCCCGCCGCCGGGACCGCCGGGCATCCCGCCCGGGGGCAGCATCGGCATGCCACCGGGACTGAAACCTCCAGGGAAGCCGCCGCGGACCTTGGGCTGCGTCGGGCCGCGCCCCTTGCCCTTCTTCCCCTTCTTGCCCTTGCGGTTCTTGCTGCCGCCGCCACCACCGCCGAAGCCGAAACGGCCCGCCATCTGCGCCATCATCTTGCGCGCCTCGAAGAACCGGTTGACCAGTTCGTTGACGTCGCGGACGGCGACACCGGACCCCTTCGCGATCCGCACCCGGCGCGAAGCGTTGATCATCTTCGGGTCGTCGCGTTCGGCGGGGGTCATACCGCGGATGATCGCCTGCAGCTTGTCGAGATGCTTGTCGTCGACCTGCGCGAGCTGGTCCTTCATCTGCCCGGCGCCGGGCAGCATGCCGAGCAGGTTGCCGATCGGGCCCATCTTGCGGACCGCCAGCATCTGCTCGAGGAAGTCCTCCAGGGTGAGCTGGCCGCTGCCGAGCTTGGCCGCGGTCTGCTCGGCCTTCTCCTGGTCGAAGTGCTGCTCGGCCTGCTCGATGAGGCTGAGGACGTCGCCCATGCCGAGGATCCGGCTGGCCATCCGGTCCGGGTGGAAGAGGTCGAAGTCCTCGAGCTTCTCACCATTCGACGCGAACAGGATCGGCTGGCCGGTGACCTGGCGGACCGACAGCGCGGCACCACCGCGGGCGTCACCGTCGAGCTTGGTGAGCACGACGCCGGTGAAGCCGACGCCGTCGCGGAACGCCTCGGCCGTGGTGACCGCGTCCTGACCGATCATCGCGTCGACGACGAACAGCGTCTCGTCCGGCGAAACGGCGTCGCGGATGTCCGCGGCCTGCTTCATCAGCTCTTCGTCGACGCCGAGACGGCCGGCGGTGTCGACCAGGACGACGTCGTGCTGGGCGCGTTTGGCCTCGTCGATGGCGCGGCGGGCGACGTCGACCGGGTCGCCGACACCGTTGCCGGGCTCGGGCGCGAACGTGGTGACACCCGCCCGCTCGCCGACGACCTGGAGCTGCGTGACCGCGTTGGGGCGCTGGAGGTCACAGGCGACCAGCAGCGGCGCGTGGCCCTGCTTCTTCAGCCACAGCGCGAGCTTTCCGGCGAGGGTGGTCTTACCGGCACCCTGCAGACCCGCGAGCATGATGACCGTCGGCGGGTTCTTCGCGAACGTGAGCCGCCTGGTCTCGCCGCCGAGGATGGTGACGAGTTCCTCGTTGACGATCTTGATGACCTGCTGCGCCGGGTTCAGCGCGCCGTGCACCTCGGCGCCCTTGGCACGTTCCTTGATCCGGGCGATGAAGTCCTTGACCACCGACAGCGCGACATCCGCCTCGAGCAGCGCGATACGGATCTCGCGCGCGGTGGCGTCGATGTCGGCGTCGGAGAGCCTGCCCTTGCGAGACAGGGTCTGCAGGGCGGACGTGAGCCGATCGGAGAGGGTGTCGAACACGGGTGTGCACGCTCCAGCTGGGTCGTTGTGGCGTGCCGGTACGGACCGGCGGCTTCCCAGGGTAGTCGGTGTCCGGGGTCGGCGTTTGACGCGGTTGCGGACGGACGGCGGCGGTGCCAGGCCGAGTACCGCGTCGGCCGGGGTGGTCGTGAGCGGCGAATAGCGTTATTCGAGAGGTAAAGAGTCCTTCGCTACCCGCCGCTACACCTTTGCCTTACTCCCGATAGAACGCGACCTGCCACTCACGACAGTGATGAAACAGGCCCCGGGACCGGCCGCCCCTCGCAGACCGGTACCGGAGCCCCTACGGAAGGCTCGCCTCCCCGCGAGCCGACCGTAAGCACACTTGGCGAGTATCGCGGGACTTCGTCTCGCCGGACCCCCAGTACCAGGCGATTCGCTGCCCGCGCTCTCGCCGCGCGATGGCATAACAATGCCCGGTCACCGTGGGGTCACGGCAGCGTGAAGACCCCCAACTACCCCTGGGTAGAACTACTCAACTGGTTTTGGCGCGCGACTTGGCCGACGACGAAGCCTTCTTCGCCCGCGTCCGCGCCTCTCGCGCCTTACTCGCGGCGGCCTTCGCCTTCTCGACGGGAGCGTTGTCTGCCTCGACGGCGCTCTGCTGCAAAGCCGCCAGCAGCCGCGTCACGCCCTCGGCCTGCTGCGCCGCGGTCGGCTGGAGGACGTCGTCGCCGTCCAGTTTGGCCTGGATGAGCGCTTCGAGCGCTTCTCGGTAGCGGTCGGTGTACTGGCCGGGGTCGAAGTCCTGTGTGAGGTCCTCGATCAGCGAAACCGCGTTCCGCAGTTCCCCGCGTCGCAGGTCGACGTCCTCGTGCAGGAACGGGAAGTCGGGCCGCCGGATCTCGTCGGGCCACAGCATCGTCTCGAGCACGATCACCTGGTCCCGCACGCGCAGCGCACCCAGCGTCTCACGCTGCCGCAGCGTCACCTTCACGATCGCGATCCGCCCGGACTGCTGCAGCGCCTCGCTCAACAGCACGTACGGCTTGGTGCCCGCCGGCTCCGGTTCGAGGTAGTAGCTGCGCGCGAAGTGCGTCGAGTCGACCTGCTCGGCCGGAGTGAAGCCGACGACGTCCATCGACTGGGTGGTCGGCGCGAGCAGCGACGCGAAATCCCCGCCGGTCAGCAGGACGACGTCACCACCGGGAACGGGGTACCCCTTCGCCATCTCGGCGGCGGGCACCTCGGCCCCGTCGACCTCGCAGACCCACTTCACCCGTACCCGGCCGCCGTCCGGCTCGTGCACCTGGTGGAGGGGGACGTTGTGCTCTTCGGTCGCGCTGTACGCCTTCACCGGGATGGCGTAGGTCCCGAATCCGATCGTGCCTTTCCACACCGCCCGCATGGCCCACCTCCGCCTGGCCAGCGTAGCCACGCGCCGAAGCGGCGGGACAGCTACAAACGGGTGTCAGGGGCGACTGATTCGCTCACACATTCGAATGACGGACGTGATTCGGCGAGTGCCTCGGCCGAACAGTCGACAGCGGTGGCGGCCGCCCGGAGTACTTCCGCGACGACCTCGACGTCGATCCCCCTGGCGGGGGCCAACGCGCCATCGCCGCCCCCCTCGACCCGGCCCGCCATGCCTTCGAGCGCGATGGCCAGCGCCTGCTGGCCTGCGACGAGATGCCTGACGACCTTGAGCAACTCGGTCACGGTGGCGGCGGTACCGGACGCGGTCAGGCTGACGGCGAGGTCGTCGGCGCACGCGCGGAGGTGGGAGGCGACCACGGTCGGCGGCAGCGTGAGCCGCTGCGGTCCGGGCGGGTTCTGCTCGTGGCCCAGCACGCGCTCACCGCCCTCCGGATCTTTCGGGTCTCGACGGCGGACATCCTGCCATCACTACCCTCCGCCACCCCGCGCGACACCCCGATCCCCGGCGTCCGCCGTGGCCGAGCCGCACCACTTCGAAATCCTTAAAAGATCAGGAAGCCGCGGCCAGCAACGCGTCTTCGATCTTCGACCGCCACGCCTGGTCGACCTTTCCCGTCCGCGGCGCGACGGCGAACGAGTCGACGACCGCACCACCGAGGGTGGCCACCTTCGCCCACCGCACCTCGGCTTCGCACCGCCGCAGCGCGCCCGCGACCCGGTACAGCAGCCCGATCCGGTTCGCGGCCCGCAGTTCGACCACGACCGTGTCGTGCCCGCTGGTCTCGTCGTCGAACCAGATCACCTTCGCGTTCGCCGTAGGAGTCTCGCCGTAGTCCCGTTCCTTCGCCGCGAGCCGCTGCGTGAGCGGCAGCGTCCCGGCCACCGCCCGCGCGAACTGCTCACGCAGCAACGTGACGTCGGGCAGCGAGCCGAACTTCGGCGACGCCGTGAACACGCCCGCCCGTCCCCCGTCGTGCCCGCGCAGCACCGCCGCGTGGACCTCCAGTGAGTTCAACGCGAGCACTCCGGCGGCGGGAGCCAGCAATTCGGCGCGCGCCGGGACCGCGAGCAGCACGGTCACGACCTTGCCGACGGCCGAAATCCGCACCTCGCCACGGCCGGACGTGACGGCTTCGGCGACGAGTTCCCGTTGCTCGGCGCCCATCGGCTCCGGCGGCACGAAACCCTTGTCGTGCAACGCCTCTTCGCAGCCGGACACGAGTTCGGCGAGCAGCCGGGCCTTCCAGTCGGTCCACACGCCCGGTCCGGTGGCCAGCGAATCGGCCGTCGTCAGTGCGTGCAGCGACTCCAGCAGGACCAGATTCTCGTCGAGCGTCTTCGTCACCCGCTGGATCGTGGCCGGATCACTGATGTCCCGCCGCGTCGCGGTGTGCGGCAGCAGCAGGTGATGCCGCACCATCGCCGCCACCAGCGCCGCGTCGGTCTCCGGCAGCCCGAGCCTGGCCGCCACCTGGGCGCTGATCTTCGCGCCGAGCTCGGAATGGTCCGAGTCGCGGCCTTTGCCGATGTCGTGCAGCAGCGCGCCGATCAGCAGCAGATCCGGCCGCGAGACGGTGGTCGTCAGTTTCGACGCCTCGACAGCGGTACGCACGAGATGCCTGTCGACGGTCCACGAATGCACCGGCGACCTCGGCGGGAGGTCCCGCACCGCTCCCCATTCGGGGAACAATCGCGCCCACAGGCCCGTCCTGTCGAGCGCCTCGACGGCGTCGACAAGGCCGTCGCCCGCGCCGAGTAGTTCCACCAGTGCTTTGAGTGCCTCGGCGGGCCACGGCGCGCGCAGTTCCGGGGCAGTCTCGGCGAGCGCCCGCAGGGTCCCGTGCGAAATGGGCTTCCGGATCCGGGCCGACGCCGTGGCGACCCGCAGCAGCAGCGCCGGATCCTTGGCGGGCACCGCGTCCCGCGCCAGCGCGACCTCGTTCCCGTGCAGGACGACACCTTCGTCGAGCGGCGTTCGCACCGGCCGCCGCCCGAACCGCGCCTTGGGTGGTTCCACAGTGGACCGAAGTGCGACGTCGACCGCGTACGCGATCGTCCGTCCGACACCGGAAAGCTTGCGCGCCAAGGTGAACCGGTCGCCGAACCCGAGTTCGCCCGCGACCGTCTCGGCCTCCGGCGCGCTGAGGATGTCGCGCTCCCGCCGCAGTTCCCGGCGCAATTCCGTCCGGACGTCGAGAAGCAGCGCCTTGGCCGCCAGCAGTTCCTCGCCAGGCCTCGCGGTCAGTTGTGCCGCCGCGAGTGCTTCTAAGACGGCGAAGTCGCGAAGCCCGCCTCGGCCGTGCTTGAGATCAGGCTCGGCGGACTGCGCGATCTCGCCGCTGCGGGCCCAGCGCTGACCTACCGCGTCCGACAGTTCGCCGACCCGTTTCCGGGTCGTCCGCCGCCATTGATCCCGTGCCGCGGCCGCCAGCCTGGCGGTGATCTCGGCGTCCCCGGCGATGTGGCGGATGTCGAGCAGCCCCATCGCGGTCCGCAGGTCCTCGGACGCCACCTTCAGCGCCTCACCCGGTGTGCGGACCGAGTGGTCGAGGCCGATCTTGGCGTCCCACAACGGATACCAGATCGCGTCGGCGATCTCGCCGACACGGGAGTTGCCGTTGTGCAGCAACAGCAGGTCGAGGTCGGAGAAGGGCACCAGTTCACCGCGCCCGAGACCGCCGACCGCGGCCAGCGCGACACCGGGTTCAGCGGTGTCGACGCCGGCCGCCGCGGCACCCTTGCCCAACCAGAATTCGTAGAGGTCGACCAGGGCCGCCCGCAACGCGGCCGCCCCCAGCCTCCCGTGCCTGCCCTCGAGCAATCGCTCGGTGGCCTTGACCAGTTCACCCCCGTCGGCCATCCCTGACGCCTATAGGGCGTCCGAGCCGCGTTCGCCGGTTCGGACCCGGATCACCGTCTCGACCGGTGTCACCCAGATCTTGCCGTCGCCGATCTTGCCGGTGTGGGCGGCCGTGGTGATCGCGTCGAGGACCTTCTCGACGTTGGAGTCGTCGGTGACGACCTCCACCCTCAGCTTCGCCACGAAGTCCACGGAGTACTCCGCGCCCCGGTAGACCTCGGTGTGGCCCTTCTGCCTGCCGTAGCCCTGTACCTCGCTGACCGTCATGCCGAGCACGCCCAACTGTTCCAGCGCGGAGCGGATGTCGTCGAGCGTGAACGGCTTGACGATCGCGGTGATCAGCTTCATGCCTTGCTCTCCTCGAGTTTCGTGGCCGCGTTGCCGGTGGGCGCCTTGACCGGGATGCTCGTCGGCTGGCCGAGGCCACCGCCCGAACCGGTGAAGTCGTAGGCACTCTCCGCGTGCTGGGCCTCATCGATACCACTGACCTCGTCCTCCGCGCTGACGCGGAACCCGCCGAGCTTCTTGATCACCCAGCCGATGAGGAAGGTGAGCACGAACGAGTAGCCGAGGACCGCGACGGCAGCGAGTGCCTGCTTGCCGAGCTGGCCGAGGCCGCCGCCGTAGAAGAGACCGTCGACGCCGAGCGAGTTGACGCTGGTGGTGCCGAAGAAACCGATGAGCAGCGTACCGACGAGACCACCGACGAGGTGGACGCCGACGACGTCGAGGGAGTCGTCGAAACCGAAGCGGAACTTGAGGCCGATCGCCAGTGCGCACAGGGCGCCGGCGATGAGGCCGATGGCGATGGCGCCCAGCGGGCTGACGAAGCCCGCGGCCGGGGTGATCGCGACGAGACCGGCGACCGCGCCGGAAGCGGCGCCGAGCGTGGTCGGCTTGCCGACCTTGATCTGCTCGATGATCAGCCAGCCGAGGATCGCGGCCGCGGTGGCGACGGTGGTGTTGGTGAACGCCACGGCGGCGAGGTCGTTGGCGGCGAGCGCGGAGCCGGCGTTGAAGCCGTACCAGCCGAACCACAGCAGTGCGGTGCCGAGGAGCACGAACGGCACGTTGTGCGGGCGTCCGGTGCCTTTCGGCCAGCCCTTGCGCTTGCCGAGCACGATCGCGAGCGCCAGGCCCGCCGCACCGGCGTTGATGTGGACCGCCGTTCCGCCCGCGAAGTCGAGCGCCTTGAGCTGGTTGGCGATCCAACCGCCGACCGAGTCCGCGCTGATGAAGCCGTTGAACGAGAACACCCAGTGCGCCACCGGGAAGTACACGATGGTCACCCACACCGCGACGAACAGCGTCCAGCCCCAGAACTTGGCGCGGTCGGCGATGGCACCGGAGATCAGCGCGGGCGTGATGATCGCGAACATCAGCTGGAACATCACGAAGGCGAACAGTGGCAGCGCGTCCGCGCCGGGCCAGGCGACCTCGGGCGCGGTGTCGGTCGCGGCGGTCACGAACCCGGCGAGTTTGCCGGAGATGTTCGAGAGCCCGGCGAAATCGAAGTTACCGAGCAGCCCGCCGCCTACGTCGTTGCCGAACGCCATCGTGAAGCCGTAAAGCGTCCAGAGGACGCCGACGACGGCGAGCGCGATGAAGTTCATCATCAACATGTTCAGAACGCTCTTCGCGCGGACCATGCCGCCGTAGAAGAACGCCAATCCCGGTGTCATGAGCATGACCAGCGCGGCGCTGATCAGTACCCATGCCGTGTCTCCTGCGTTCAGCACAATCTTCCTCCCGTGCCTGGGGTGTACTGCGCAGGAATTTTTGGACCGGGGTGTTTCCTCGGGCGGCGATTCAGGTTTCACCCGCGTGAACTGTCGGCGCGGCGTTGTTACGTCCAGGTTTCCGCCAGACCTGGTGCGTTCTGTCCGGTTGCGAAACGTCGTGGTCGAATATCCCCATGAACACGCGTTCCCACGGCAATGGCCCACTGCCACCGGAGATCGTCCGGTCGCTGCGGTGTTCGGTCTGCGGTGACCCGGTCGGGTCAGCCGATCGCACGGTGCGTTGCGGACGGGGTCACTCGTTCGATATGGCCAAGCAGGGTTACGTCAACCTTCTGCACGCGCGCGTCCCGGCCGGTACGGCGGACACCGCGCCGATGGTCGCGGCTCGCGTCGACCTGCTCTCTTCGGGTGCCTATCTCCCTCTCGCCAGCGCTCTCGCGAAGGTGGCTTCGGAGCACGTGAAGGACGGGCTGATCATCGACGCGGGCGCGGGCACGGGGTACTACCTCGCGCACGTGCTCGACGCTGTCCCCGACGCGTACGGACTGGCGCTCGACGTCTCCGCCGTCGCCCTGCGCCGGGCCGCCCGCGCACACTCGCGCGCGGGCGCGGCCGTGTGGAACCTGTGGGAACCGTGGCCGGTGGCGGACTCGAGCGCGTCGCTGATCCTCAACGTCTTCGCGCCCCGCAACGCCTCGCAGTTCCACCGCGTCCTGACCGCGGACGGGCTGCTGGTCGTCGCGACGCCGAACCCTGGGCACCTTCGCGAACTGGGCGACCTGGTGATCTCCGTCGACGGCAGCAAGGACGCGCGGCTGGAGGGAACCCTCGGCGAGCGCTTCGGCCGGGTGGACCGACGTGAGGTCACCGAACAGGTGACCTTGTCGCCCGCTCAGATGCGGCAGGTCGTCGAGATGGGACCGAGCGCGCACCACCTCCACCGGGACGGACGCCGCGAACGGCTCGACGCGATCACCGGATCGGTGGATGTCACGACGTCGTTCAGCGTCACGCTGTACCGGCCGGTGCCCTGATGGAGGCGCCCGCGACCCTGCTTGCCGACGCCGCATGGGTCAGCGCCCGCGTCGGCGGGGCCGCGAAGCTCTACGGCTGCTCTCGGTCCGAGGTGCTCGGCACGATCTGGTGGTACTCGCTGTCTTCGGTCCTCGTCGCGCCTTCCGTGGAGTCGCTTGTGAGGGGCGAGCCGCTGGATCCGTCGCTCGACGCCGTCACGATCGACCTCGTCCCGGACGGTCGCTTCACCGGCGCCCGTTCGTCACGGCTCCTTCCCGGCGGCCTGGCCGAACTCGGCGAGGCGTTCGCCAGGACACTGGGCACCGCGATGGGCACGATCGCGCAGGTCACCGGCGCCAACCCGCGCGCGCTCGGCGCCATCGCGACGGATTCGATCGGCAACCGGCTGCTGTGGACCGGCGACATCGACCGGGCGATCGCCTTGGCCGCGCCGCTCGTGTCCGCGATCGGGCTCGGCCTGCCGGAGCCGCGGTTCTCCCGTGTCGGGCGGAACACCGTGGTGCGCCGGGCTTCCTGTTGCCTCATCTACGAGGCGGGGAATCCGAAGTGCACCAGTTGTCCCCGCCAGACCCCGGAAGAACGGGACCGACGCCTTCGTGCCGCCCTCGGCTAAAACCCCGCGTTTAGTCCTCTGGTCGCGATAGTTGCACGTGCAAGGACCGCGACTAGAGGACTAAACGCGGCGAGGGGCCACGGGCTGGGATCGCCGACATCACCGAGCTGGCGGAACTCGCGCACTCACACGACATCCCGCTGGTCGTGGACGTCGAGATCGAGCACGCCCGGTTCGTCCCTCAGGCCGAGGTATTCACCGTGAACGGCAGCCACTGGACGGTGGCCCCGTTCGACGGCGACACCGGCATCCGCCAGTTCTGGCAGCCGCGCCCGGGAATCCGGTCCCAGATGAACAGCGGCGCGCCCTGGCCGGCGGTGCAACCCTGATCCAGCAGTTTGCCCGCGTTCTGGACGGCGTACCGGTACACCCCCGTCCCGACGATCTGCGGTTCGATCGTCCACTTCTGGCACGCGCCCGCGACGCGGTCGTAAGTGGTCACCGGGTTCCCGCTGGTCGTGTTGCAGCCGGTGTTGTCCAGCACCTGCCCGGAATGCTTGGCCCGGAACTGGTAGTAGCCGTCACCGGTGCCCCACGGGAAGAACTTCTGGCAGTCCGCGCCGTTGGACGGCCACTGTTGCACCTTGGTCCCGTTGTTCCAGCCGCACGCGGCGACGTCGGCGTAGAGGCCGCTCGACACCGCTTGCAGCGAGACCCAGGCATCGTCGCCGAACTCTCCGCCAGGGTCGAACGTGGTGGCCCGGAACCGATAGGTGTGGTTCTCCCGCAACAATCCCGGCGGCACCGTCCAGGTCGCCGTGGTGCCGGAGGAGACGTCCCATTTCCAGTAGTCCCCGATCATCGTTTCGCCTTCGTAGACGTAGAAGACCGCGGTGACGTTGCCGCCGTCGGGGTCCGTCGGCGTGAAGCGCAGTGTCGGGGTGAGGGACTTCGTATGGGTGACACCGCCGACGTCGACGCGGTCCGAGATGTCGTGCCCGGCGGCGGGATTCGGCCGCTGGTTCCGGTAAGTGACCTCGATGTACGGCGACTTGCCGCCCTCGCTGGACGAGAATTTTTTCCAGCCGAAGGAATCCGCCTCGTTCTCCGCCTTCAGCAGCATCGAACCGGTCGTGACGCCCGCGCCCGCCCAGGCGCCGATCAGGTTCCCGATCGGGGTCCGGACCCAGTCTGCCGGGCAGGACGCGCTGTAGCCGCGAGTCGCGTCCGTCGTCGCCCACCGGGTGTAGGGCGGCGGCTGGTTCGCCCAGCGAGTTCCGGTGCCGACGAGCGCGGTGTCCCAGATCTCCCAGTTACGCGGCGAACACGAGTAGGAATGGTTGCCCCACAACGACAACGTGGCAGAGTCGATCTGTGTACCACGGAACCGTGACACGTCGAAGTGGAGATACGACCGGGCCTTCGTGGCTCCGCCGTCGTAGGTGCCGATGCGGAGTTCGGTGGCGCCCGACTGGTCGGTGCTCGCGATGTTCGACTGTGTGAAGGTGTCGAAGTTCGTCCACACCGAGACACCCGGATCGACGATGACCGGATAGGACCGCGCCGGGTCGGCGAAGTACCCCGCGTCCGGCGTCACGTTCAGGCCGAGTGTCCCGCGTTCCTCGGCGGACACCACCTTCCCGACCTTCACCCTGGCGACGGGGTCACCGCTGCGCTGGTCGATCCGCGAGTCCCACATCTCGGCGGCGGGCACGCTGCCCACCACCGCGCCGGACGCGGTGACGAGCTGCGTGTTCCCGTCCGCGTCGGTCCGCGGCGTCAGCCCGGTGGCCCGCAGCGGAAGGGCGAACGTCAGCGCGCGACCGGGCCGCCGCTTGACGACGAAGAACTGCTCGAACCCGGTCCGCGTCGCCTTGACCTGCAGGTCGACCCCGGGCTGGACCTCCGGATAGGTGGCGACCTCGCCGGTCAGCACCGGCTCGGGCAGCGCGCCCGGATACTGCAGGGCCACCTTCCCGTCCGGGCTCTGCACGGTGGCGAGATCCCCGCTCTTGCCGCTCGCGCCGGTCAGCACGAGGTCGCGTGGATGTGCCTTCGGCCGGACGAGGCCGTCTGCGCCCTTCACCAGCGTCAGGTCGACCGGGACCCAGTCACCGCCGCGGCGGACGTGGACCGGACCGCCGTGCACCTGGGTGGTGCGGGAGCCGTCGGGATTGGCGAAGGTGGCCGAGTTCTCGGTACGGTCCGAGAGCATCTCGACCGGCTTGTTCTGCGAACGCGCCACCGTTTCGTGCGACGTCGCTTGCGCGGGAGCGGTGAAAACGGCACTCCCGGCCAGGCACGCGGCGAAAAGCACGAGGCCCCGCCGCGGGAGTCTTCGGGTTACGGTTTGCATTTCGATCTCCCCCTTGAACCTGGGTGACAAGTTGACACATCGCTTACGCATGTCACACCCACGGGGTTGCCCGCCGCCCCGGAATTCTCGCCTCGTGAGAAAGTGGCGGTATGGCCAAACCGACACCGCTGCAGCTCAGGAACATCGTCATGGCACTGCTCATGGCGGGTGCCCTGGTGTGGAACCTGTCCATCGGCGGCGCCTTCTGGCTCACCGCGATCTTCTCGGTCGGTATCGTCCTCTCGCTCTTCTCCGCGTACCTGAACCGCCCCGGTGCCCGCCCCTGACCCCCGCGTTTCGTCCTCTAGTTGCGGTAGTTGCACGTGCAAGGACCGCAACTAGAGGACTAATTGCGTCAGGGGCGCGAGGCCTCGAAGCGCGAAGTGACGTCGGAGCGGCCTCGATCGGTCAGAGCGCCGAAGAGGCGTAGGCGTGCCATGCCGCCGTCGGGGTAGATGTCGAGACGCACTTCGGTCACTTCGGGACCCGAAGCGAGGGCGAACCGGTGCCGCGTGTCCGGCTGCAGACGCGTCTTCGGCAGCAGCTCGACCCACTCGCCGTCGCCGTCCCGTCCGCTCAGTGCGGCCCAGCCGGGTGCGTTGCCTTTGAGGTTGCTGTTGTCCAATTCGGCGAACCGGACGACACCCGCGCCTGCCAGCCTGACGGTCACCCAGTCGTTCCCGTCGTCCCGGCGCCGCGCCGTTTCCCAGCCCTCGGCCTGATGCGCGGCGAGCCCCGGTGAGAACAAATTGTTGGGCGAGGAGTAGAACAGGTCGCTGCACCCGGTCACCACCGCACCGTTCTCCAGCGCCGCGAGGTCGAGCGCGCCGAGGTCCAGCAGGCCCGGATCCGGGATCGGCGTGCCGTGCACCCGCAGTCGCGCGACGCCGCCGTCGGGATGCATGGTCAGCCGGACGTGCGTGTAACGCTTACTTCCGCCGATCTCGAAGAAGTTCTCCGTATGCCCCGCCGCCACGCCGCGTTTCACCAGCACGTCCCAGTCCACTGTGGATAGTTCGGCGGCACTGGGATAGCCCTCGACGGCGCACGCCTCGACCGACACGAACGGCGGGTAGTTCCCCTTGAAGAACGCGGTGTCCACGATGACGCCGGTGATCGCGCCCGCCAGGCCGAGCCGAACGATGGCCTGGTCGTCGCCGGGCTCGCGATGCCGCCGGGTCTCCCAGCCGTCGTAGACCTGCCCCTTGGGGCCGAAGGTCTCCGCGCGGTGCGCGGGAACCCACGGGTTGACCAGGTTCTCCTTCTCGGCGAACAACTCGTCCGTCGCCCACATCACGGTCCCGCCGAACTTGCGCGAGGCCAGGTCGGGCCGGGCTGTCCACTCAGGACGGTCGTGCACGGTCTCCTCCATCTCAGCAGTCGCCCCTGGTCAGCAGGACGCCTGCCGGGTCGTCACCGGTGATCTCCTTGCCCCGCAACCACGTGCTCCGGACGACGCCGGCGAGCGGGCGTCCGTGGTAGGCGCTGACCGGGTTGCGATGTTTCAACTTCGCGACATCGACGACGAAAGCCTCGTCGGGCGCGAACACACTGAAGTCTGCGTCATAACCGGGCGCGAGGTGGCCCTTGCGGCGCATTCCCGCCTGCGCGGCCGGATGTTCGGCCATCCAGCGGACGACGTCGGTGAGCCCGAAACCACGCTGCCGCGCCTGCGTCCAGACAGCGGGCAAGCCCAGTTGCAGTCCGGCGATGCCGCCCCACGCGAGCCCGAAGTCGCCGCTGTCGAAGCGTTTCAGCTCCGGAGTGCACGGCGAATGGTCGGTCACGACGCAGTCGATGACGCCGTCCGCGAGGCCCTGCCACAGCAGTTCCCGGTTCCCTGCCTCGCGGATCGGCGGGCAGCATTTGAACTGCGTGGCGCCGTCGCCGATCTCCTCCGCGGTGAAACTCAGGTAGTGCGGGCAGGTCTCGGTGGTCAGCCGGACGCCGTCGCGCCGCGCGCTCTCGACCATCGGCAGGGCGTCCGAAGAGGACAAATGCAGGATATGCGCGCGGACACCGGTCTTCCTGGCGAGTTCGATGACCTGGGCGATCGCCACGTTCTCCGCGCCACGCGGGCGCGAACGCAGGAAGTCGTCGTACTTCTCGCCGTGCGGGTCCGGCGCGTGATCGATCGCGTCGGAGTCCTCCGCGTGCACGATGATCATGCCGTCGAAGGTCCGCAGTTCGGTCATCGCCTCTTCGAGCCCGCGCGCGTCCAGCGGCGGGAACTCGTCGACGCCGGAATGCAGCAGGAACGACTTGAAGCCGAACACCCCCGCCTCGTGCAGCCCGCGCAGATCCGCCAGATTGCCAGGGATCGCACCGCCCCAGAACCCGACGTCGACGTGGACGCGCCCCTCGGCGGTCCTCCGCTTCACCTCCAGCGCCGTGACGTCGACCGTCGGCGGCAAGCTGTTGAGCGGCATGTCCACGATCGTGGTGACCCCGCCCGCCGCGGCCGCGCGGGTCGCCGAAGCGAAGCCCTCCCAATCGGTGCGGCCGGGATCGTTGACGTGCACGTGGGTGTCCACGAGGCCCGGCAGCAGGACGACGTCCGCGCCGAGTTCGAGCACCCGATCGCCGTCCAGCGCGGCTCCGGCGGGTTCCACCGCGACGATGCGGCCACCTTCGACACCGATCGTCGCGGATACTTCGCCGGCTGCCGTCACAGCTCGAACGGCTCTGATCACCAAGTCCATCTAGCCCGCCAATTTCCACTGAGTGGAATCGAGGTTTCGCACTCCGACATTAACTCTGGCCACCCCGCTCGTCAACGAACCTCGGCGGCGCTACCTTCGCTGGGTGCAGTTAGAAGCCGAGTTCACCAGCGAACCGTTCCACGGCGAGGGCCCGCCACCCGAGCATGCCGTCAAAGCACGCGACACGGCGGAGGACGCGGGCCTGTCGACCGAGTTCGGCCCGCTCGGCACCCTCGTCCGCGGCGACGCCGAAGCCCTGCTCGACGCGCTCCCCGCCATCGCCAGGGCGGCACTCGACGGCGGCGCGACCCGCGTGACCCTCCAACTCCGGCAGGTCGGCGACGACACGAGCGAGCCGGCCGTCGAACTGCACAGCGCCCTCACCCGCCTCATCGGCGACGTCGAACGCGAACTCGGCGGCAAGCTCGACACCCTCGACCGTGCCGCCAAACAGCGCGCGGTGCGACTGCTCAAGGAACGCGGCGCGTTCGGCCTCCGCAAATCGGTGTCGACCGTCGCCGAGGCGCTGGGGGTCACAAGGTTCACGGTCTACAACTACCTCAACCGAGACCAAGACTGAAGGCCTCTTTCAACAAAATGTTGACGATGGCGGATTCACCGCCGTACCGTCGGTTCCCGTGCCGCTCACCATTCGAGAGTTCGACCAGGCATCCGCACAGGACGTCCGGCCGGTGCTGACCGCCTGCCTCGACGTCCCACGCTGGGTGGAAACCCTGCTGGCCAGGCGCCCTTACACTGACCTGGCCGCACTGCTCGCCGCGTCCGAGGCACTGGCACCGCTGCGCCCCGACGAGGTCAAACAGGCGATGGCCGCCCATCCCCGGATCGGGGAGAAAGCGGGCGGCGAGAGCACCGAGGCGGGCTGGTCGCGATCGGAACAGTCCGGTGTGGACGGTGACGCGGCGCGCGAGTTCGCGGCGGCCAACGCCGAGTACGAGGCGACGTTCGGGCACGTCTTCCTGGTGTGCGCGAGCGGCCGGAACGGCGCCGAGCTGCTGGAGAACCTCCGGTCGCGGCTGTCGAACGACCCCGGCACGGAACTCGAAGTGGCCGGTCGAGAACTGGCCAAGATCGCCGCGCTGCGGCTGGAGAAAGCGGTGACGTCATGAGCCTCGTGACCACGCACATCCTCGACACCGCCGCGGGACGCCCCGCCCCGGGTGTCGGAGTCCGGCTCGAAACCGGCGCGGGCGAACCCGTCGCCGACGGCCGCACCGACGCCGACGGCCGGATCCGCGACCTCGGCCCGGAAACCCTGGAACCCGGGGTGTACCGGCTGGTCTTCGACACCGGCGCCCATCTCGGCCCGGACTCCTTCTTCCCCGAAGTCACCCTGACCTTCCGCATCGCCGACGGAACCGAGCACCACCACGTGCCGTTGCTGCTGAGCCCGTTCGCGTACTCCACCTATCGAGGGAGCTGATCGCCCGTGGCCATCACCCTGGGCCCCAACCAGTACGGCAAGGCCGAAGTCCGGCTCGTCACCGTGCGGCGCGAAGGCGCCGTCCACCACCTCAAGGACCTCACCGTTTCGACGTCGCTGCGCGGCGACCTCGCGGCCACGCACCTGACCGGCGACAACGCCGACGTCGTCGCGACCGACACCCAGAAGAACACCGTGTACGCCTTTGCCAAGGAGGCCCCGGTCGGTGAGATCGAGGACTTCGCCCTGCGGCTCGGGCGGCATTTCGTCGACTCGTTCGAACATATCTCCGGCGCCCGGATCCTGATCGACGAACACGGCTGGCACCGCATCTCGGGCCACGATCACGCGTTCTCCCAGGCAGGCAGCGAAAAGCGCACGACCGCGGTGACCATTCAGGACGGTCGGGCCTGGGTGGTGTCCGGTTTGGACGATCTCGTCGTGCTCAAGTCCACCGGTTCGGAGTTCCACGGTTTCCCGCGCGACGAGTACACGACGCTGCCCGAGACGAACGACCGGATCCTCGCGACCGCGGTCACCGCGCGCTGGCGCTACCAGGGCGACGGGATCGACTGGGCGGCGAGCCACGCCGAAGTCCGGCGGATCCTGCTGGAGACCTTCGCGGACAAGCACAGCCTCTCCCTGCAACAGACGCTGTACGCGATGGGAGAGGCTGTGCTCAAGGAACGCGAAGAGGTCACCGAAGTCCGGCTCTCACTGCCGAACAAGCACCACTTCCTGGTGGACCTGTCGCCGTTCGGGCTGAAGAACGACAACGAGGTCTTCTACGCCGCCGATCGCCCGTACGGCCTGATCGAGGGCGTGGTCCTCCGCGACGACGTAGCGGACACAGAGGACCCAGGCCTGGCCTGGTACACCCTCTGCGCCTTCTAGGGCACGGGCAGCGGCATCCCGGGGACGCTCTGGTCGGCGGGAACGACCCCGTCGACCAGGTAGGCGTCCACGACCTTGTCCACGGCGGCGTTGCCGGTCGCGTAGAGCCCGTGGTCACCCTCGCCGGTCACCGTCAGCATCCGGGAGTTCGCGAACCCGGCGTGTGCCTTCCTGGCTCCCTCGATCGGCGTCGCCGGGTCGTGCTCGGACTGGACCATCAGCACCGGCGGGACGCCCTTGCCGTCCAGCTTCGGCAGCGGACGCGGTTGCTTGTCCCAGAACAGGCAGACCGAGGCGTTCAGCACGCCGCCGCCCGCCATGAGCAGCCCGCGGTCGAGGTTCCGCTGCGAGTCGCGGATCAACGATTCGCGAGTACCGGTGAACCGGCCTTCCCCGCAGAGGGTGTTCCAGAACGTGCCGTCCTGTGCGTCGGGGAAGTCACCCGCGTCCTTGACCGCGGCAAGGGCATCGGCCTTCGCCTGGGCCCCGTTCTCCAGCCCCGCCCGGACCTTGACCAGCAGATCGGCCAGCGCCGGGAAGGTCGCCTTCTTGTAGAGCATGTAGACCATGGCGTACTCGAGCTGCATCGGCCCGTTCCCGTTGATCGGGTTGCGAGACAAGGCGTACCGGAGCCGCTCGTAGGCTTGCCGGACCTCTTCGCCGCTGGTGCCGAAGTGGTACTTGGCGTCGTAGCGCGCCATCCACGGCAGGAAGTCCTGCCGCCAGCGGCGTTCGAAGCCGACCGACTGCCGGTTGAACGAGTTCTGCCACGTCGTGGTGAACTCCGTCGAGGAGTCCAGCACGAACCGTCCCGTCCGCTGGGGGAACCGCTGCGCGTAGTGCGCGCCCAGCCAGGTGCCGCCCGAGTAGCCGACCCAGTTGATCTTTTCCCGGCCGAGCAGCGCCCGGAGCAGGTCGAAGTCCTTGATCGTCTGGTAGGTGGTGATCAGCGGCCCGAGTTCGCCATTGGCGTTCTGGCAGGACTTGGCCACGTGTTCCGCGTTGGCCAGGATCTGGTTCAGGTTGCGCGGATCGCGGTCGCGCGGGTCCAGCTGGCGGATGAGGTCGGCGGTGCCGCGGCAGGTGACGTTGGTGCTCTTGCCGGTCCCGCGGACGTCGATGCCGATGACATCCTGGTGTTCACGCAGCTTCTCCTGCCCGCGGAACGTCACCGGGAACCAGCGACCGGCCCCGCCCGGCCCACCGGGGTTGGTGAGCAGCGAGGCCGTCGACGGCCCGGTGGACTTCAGCCTGCTCACCGCGATGGTCAGATCCTGCCGCTCCCACGGGCGATCCCAGTCCCGCGGCGTGCGGTAGGTCGCGCATTCGAGTCCGCCGATGTCGGTGCCCGGCGGCAGCGTGCTCAGTTCCTCTTCCGCGCACGGATGCCAGTCCAGTTTCTGGCCGGTGTAGTGAGCCGGAACGCCAGGACTGCTCGCCGAAGCCGGCACGGCTCCGACGAGCAGACCGCCCACGACCACCGGGATCATCCCGGCGATCAATAGCCGTTTCATCTGTTGCCCCCTTCTTTCCTTGGATTCCCAACGGCTCCCGACGCTAGGGCGGGGCGTCCTGCGCGAACATCGACCGCAGGTAGCACCGGAGGGTGAACCAAGGTTCAAGGGGTGACTAGGTCCGCGGCACAAGCCCCGCCGCGGCGGCCTTCCGCTGGAGTTCGTCCCAGCGCCTCGAAGGCGGGCGGTACGGCGCATGGCGACCTCGGGATCCGCCGTTGGACTACCGGCAGATCCTGATGAATTCCCACCTGCGCCCGGAGAAGTGAGTATCTTTCACGTTTCGGGATGGTTGATAGAACGCTCTATCATGGAGGCGTGACAGGGACGAGGGAACGCATCGTGAACGCCGGCGCCGAGCTGCTCCGGCGCAACGGGTACACCGGCACCGGGGTGAAACAGATCGTCGAGGCCGCGAACGCGCCCTTCGGCTCGCTCTACCACTTCTTTCCCGGTGGCAAGGAGCAACTCGGCGAGGAGGTCATCCGCACCTCCGGGATGATGTACCTGGCGCTGTTCGAGATCTTCTTCGCCGACGAGCCGGATCTGATTCACGGGATCGAGGCGTGCTTCGCCAGCGCGGCGGACACCCTTCGCGAGACCGACTACGCCGACGCCTGCCCCATCGCGACGGTCGCGCTCGAGGTCGCGAGCACCAACGAGAAGCTGCGGATCGCGACGGCGGACGTGTTCACGGCCTGGATCGAGACCGGTACCGAAAAGCTGGGCAAATACGGCCTTTCGGCCGAGTCCGCGCGGCTGCTCACCATCGCGCTGGTCAACAGTCTCGAAGGCGCGTTCGTGTTGAGCCGTTCGCTGCGTAACACCGAATCGCTCCAGGTCGCCGGGATCTCGTCGGTCGCCTTGGCCCGCACCCTGCTCCCCTGATCGTGAAGCACCGACGGCCGGTTGCTGAACACCGAGGTTTCCCCGCAACACACAACGACTTCCGGCCGACCTAGCGGTCACATGAGCCGAATTCCGTTTGGGGAGCACATGATCATCAGGAAGCTCGTAGCAGGCACCATCGCCGCCGCCGCGCTGCTGGCCGCGGGCGCGGTGCCCGCGACCGCCGCCGAGGTCCAGCCGTCCACCCTCACCACCACCGCGAGCAGCACCAAGATCGACGCCGGGAACTCCGTCGCGATCTCCGGGAAGCTCACCAAGGCCGACGCCACCCCGATCGCGGGCGCCGAGGTGGAAATCTCGTTCTGCTTCAACGGTTTCTGCGGCGAGGCCCAGGCCAAGCCGGTCACCGACGCCACCGGCGTCTACCGCGCGACGCTGACCCCGATCCGCACCGGCAACTACCACGCCGACTTCTTCTCCACCGACCCGGCGATCGCGAACTCGCGCGCCGACACCCCGCAGATCGTCGTGCTCCACCCGGCGAAGATCACGTCGTTCGCGGCGGGCCGGGACGCGGCCAAAGCCGTCACCGCGTCCGGCACGATCGACTTCCCCGGCCAGTACACCGCGAACCCGATCCCGGTCGAACTCCAGTACTTCTCGTTCAGCACCTACCACTGGACCATGGTGTCGACGGTCGACGCCACCTGGAACGGCACCACCTGGGCCTTCTCGATGACGGCCGCCCACAAGAAGCCCGGCGCCTGGCGTGCCTTCTACGCGGGCGCGCCCGAGATGTTCCACACGGCGGCGAGTGACCTCGTCTTCGTGCTCTGACCCGTTCCACGCGTGCTTGGAGGCGGAACTCGCGTGATCACGCGAGTCCGCCTCCAAGTATTTACGCGGCGTCAGCGGGAAGCGAGGTAGGCGCGCCAGTCGCCGACATCGGAGATGTCCGTCAGCTCGACGGAGTCCACATAGGACGAACGCAGCACGGTCGCGAGGCAGGCCGCGCCGTCCTCCAGTTCGACGACACCCAGCTCCAGTTCAGGCGGCTCCGCGGGGACGAGATGATCCCGCAACACCGAAAGCGGCAGATCATAGACCTCCCCGACGACGGCTCCGGAACCACCTTCGTACATCGCCGGAAACCGGTCGCCCACGGAGAAGTAGCGGTACTTCGGCGCGGATCGGGCCACGCAGCACAGGGGCGCGCCCTGCAACTGATCGTGCAGCGGGCCGCCTCGCATCCCGCCGCCGTTGAGGAACATCAGAACCACGACATGATCCCTTCGATTCCGAAGTACACACCGAACACCGCGGCCAGGATCCCGAGGATCCAGCCGATCTCGCGGATCTTGCCCTTGCAGATCTTGATCAGCACGTAGGCGACCAGACCGGCGCCGATGCCGTTGGTGATCGAGTAGGTGAACGGGATCAGCGCGACGGTGAGGAACACCGGGATCGCGAAGTCCAGGTCCCGCCAGGGAATCCGTGCGCACTGGGCCATCATCATCCCGCCGATGACCACCAGCGCGGGCGCCGCGGCCTGCGCCGGGACGACCGCCGCGATCGGCGTCAGGAACAGCGTCGCGGTGAACAGCCCACCGGTGACGATGCTCGCCAGCCCTGTCCGCGCCCCTTCACCGACACCGGCGGCCGATTCGAGGAACACGGTGTTCGGAGCCGATCCGGTGACCCCGCCCGCGAGCGCACCGGCGCCGTCGACCAGCAGGATCCGGCCCATTCCCTCGACCTTGCCGTCCTTGACCAGCCCCGCTTCCTCGGAGACGGAGGTGATCGTGCCCATCGCGTCGAAGAACCCGGAGAGCACCAGCGTGAACAGGAAGACCGCCGCGGTCACCGCGCCCGCCGACGCGAAGCCACCGAAGAGATCGATGTCCCCCAGCAAACTGAAGTCCGGATGCGCCACGACCTGCTCGGGCACCTTGGGTTCGACCAGCCCCCAGCCGTCGACCTCGGACACACTGTTGACCAGCACCGCGAGCCCGGTCGCGACGGCGATGCTGATCAGCACCGCGCCCGGAACGCCTCGGCTCACGAGCACGATCATCAGCAGCAGGCCGAGGCAGAAGATCGCGATCGGCCAGCCTTCGAGATGGCCCGCGATCCCCATCCGCACCGGCACCGTCGACTGCGCGGAGTCGGGTGTCCGCGTGACGAATCCGGCGCTGACCAGGCCTACCAGCGCGATGTAGAGCCCGATGCCGACGGTGATCGCGACCTTGAGCGGCATCGGGATCGCGTTGATGATCCGTTCCCGGATCCCGGAAACCGCCATGAACACGATGCAGACGCCTTCGAGGACGACGAGTCCGAAGGCCTGCGCCCACGTCATGGTCGGTGCCATCTGGAAGGCGACGACGCCGTTGACGCCGAGTCCCGCCGCGAGCGCCAGCGGCGCGTTGCCCACGAATCCCATCAGGATCGTGGTGACGCCCGCCGCCAGCGCGGTCGCGGTGGTGATCGCCTCGGTGCTCAGCCGCGCGCCGGTGATGTCGGCCGACGCGCCGAGGATCAGCGGGTTGAGCAGCACGATGTAACACATCGCGACGAAGGTGGTGATCCCGCCGCGCACCTCCCGGCCGATCGTGCTGCCGCGATGGGAGATCTTGAACCACCGGTCGAGCCCGGACAGCCGCCTCGGCTCGGACGAGGGCGGGTGGGGACGCTCGGTACCTAACTGGGTCATGCCTACTCCACAACGTTGTGGCGCGGGAAGAAACTAGTAGGCCTTCTTGTCGGGTTTCGACAGCCAAGCCTGGAAAGGCGCGAAAGAATCCGGAAGGGACAGTTGGCCGACGGATAGTGACCAGGTCTCGCGCGGGCGGGAAAAGAGGTCGTAGAACTCGCGGTCGTCGAAGCCGGCCTTGGCCGCGTCGTGGCGGTCCGCGGCGTAGACGACCTTGCCGACGCGCGCCCAGAGCGCGGCGGAAAGGCAGAGCGGGCACGGCTCACAGGAGGTCACGAGGACGCACCCGTCGAGTTTGTGGTCGCCGATCACCTGGCAGGCCGCGCGGATCGCGACCACCTCGGCGTGTGCCGTCGGGTCCAATGTCGTCGTCACCTGGTTGGTCCCGGTGGCCAGCACCGAACCGTCCCGGACGATCATCGCGCCGAACGGGCCGCCGCCGCCTTCGACGTTCGCGGTGGCCAGCTGGACGGCCTCGGCGAGCCATTTCTGCTCGTCGGACTCCGAAATGGACAGACGGGTACTCACGGATGTGCTCCTAGCTTGAGAAAGTACGGGGTGATCAGGTGCCGGTGAGGTGTTCGGGGCGCACCGGGACGCGGGGCAGCGCCAGTCCGGTGGCCGCGCGGATGGCCGCGACGATCGCCGGGGTGGACGAGATCGTCGGCGGCTCACCGACGCCGCGCAGACCATACGGCGCGTTCGGGTCGGGCCGTTCCAGGACGTCGATGTCCATCGGCGGCATGTCCAGCACGGTCGGGATCAGGTAGTCGGTGAACGACGGGTTGCGGATCTTCCCGTCGACGGTCTGGATCTCCTCCATCACCGCGAGCCCGAGGCCCTGCGCGGACCCGCCCTGGATCTGGCCGAGCACCGCCTGCGGGTTGAGCGCCTTGCCGACGTCCTGCGCGCAGTCGAGCGCGACGACCTTGATCAGCCCGAGTTCGGTGTCGACGTCCACGACCGCGCGGTGTGCCGCGAAACCGTACTGGACGTGCGCGTTTCCTTGCCCCGTCTCGGGATCGATGGGTGCCGTCGGACGGTGACGCCATTCCACGACCTCGTCGAAGACCTCGTCACCGAGGACGTCGGCGAGGTCGGCGAGCACACTGCCGTCGGCCGAGACGACCTTGCCGCCGACGACGTTCAGCTTCCCATCCGCGGCGAGTTCGCCCGCCAAGTGCTTGCGCAGTCCCGAACGCACCGCGACACACGCGGCCTGGACGGCTCCGCCGGTGACGTAACTCTGCCGGGACGCGGACGTCGAACCGCCGTTGCCGATGTTGGTGTCCATCGGCAGGATCGTCACCTGCTCGATGCCGAGTTCGGTCCGGACGATCTGCTGCATGATCGTCACCAGGCCCTGGCCGACCTCGCAAGCCGCGGTGTGCACGGTCGCCGCCGGTTCGCCGCCGACGAGTTGCAACCGCACGCGGGCCGTCGAGTAGTCGTCGAAGCCTTCGGAGAAACAGATGTTCTTGATGCCGACCGCGTACCCGACTCCCCGGACGACGCCCTCACCGTGCGTGGTGTTGGAGACGCCGCCGGGCATCCGGCGCAGGTCCAGAGCCTCGTCCTTGACTGGGAGCGGTTTGGCGCGAAGCCGTTCCAGCAGTTCGGCCACCGGGGCGGCGGAGTCGACCACCTGCCCGGTCGGCATGAGACTGCCTTCCTCCATCGCGTTCAGGATCCGGATGTCGACCGGGTCGACACCGCAGGCCTCGGCGAGTTTGTCCATTTGGGACTCGTACGCGAATCCCGCCTGAACCGCGCCGAAGCCACGCATCGCACCGCAGGGCGGGTTGTTGGTGTACACGCCCCAGCAGTCGATCGAAGCACTGTCCACATTGTACGGGCCGACGCCGAGCGTGGCGGCGTTCGCGACCACCGCGCCGGTGGACGAGGCGTACGCACCGCCGTCCAGGTACAGCTTCGCTTTGACGTAAACGAGACGGCCGTCCTTGTCCGCGCCGTGCTCGTAGTACATCTTCGCCGGGTGGCGGTGCACGTGACCGTAGAACGATTCCTCGCGGTTGTAGACCATCTTGACCGGCTTGCCGGTGTGCAGCGCGAGCAGGCAGGCGTGGACCTGGATCGAGAGGTCCTCACGGCCGCCGAACGCGCCGCCGACCCCGGCGAGCGTCAGCCGCACCTTGTCCTTCGGCAGGCCCAGCGCGGCGACGATCTGCTGCTGGTCGACATGGAGCCATTGCGTGGCGACGTAAAGATCGACACCGCCCTCGGTGTCGGGGATCGCCATGCCGGACTCAGGACCGAGAAAGGCCTGGTCCTGCATACCGACCTCGTAGACACCGGACACCACGACGTCGGCCTTCACCGACTGGTCACCATGGCGGATCCTGGCGTACCGCACCACGTTCCCGCCGGGGTGCGACTCGGCACCCTCACCGGCGGCGGCCTTCTCGGAGTCCGTCACCGGTTCGAGGACCTCGTAGGAGACCTTGATCCGCTTCATCGCACGGCGCGCGGTCTCGGGGTGGTCCGCGGCGACGACTGCGACGGGCTCGCCCTGGTAGCGCACGACGTCGACGGCGAGCACCGGCTGATCGGAGTGCTCCAGGCCGTACTTGTTCACGCCAGGCACGTCTTCGTGCGTCAGGACCGCGTAAACCCCTTGCACGGCAAGGGCTTCAGTGATGTCGATACCGGTTATCCGCGCGTACGGATGCGGGCTGCGCAGCGTCGCGCCCCACAGCATGTCCTCGTGCCACAGGTCCGACGAGTAGGCGAATTCGCCGCGTACCTTGACCGTCCCGTCGGGACGCCGCGGGCTCGCGCCAACGCCGTTGTCGGTCGCGGTCGCGGTGGTGGAGGTCTGCGTGGACGTCATAGCGTCTCCCTCAGCCGGGCACTGGCCACGGCCAGGTCGCGGGCGATCTCGTCTTCGGATTCCTCGCGCGGCGTCCCGCCGGTGACCACGGTCGCGCCGCCGACGAAGAGCCGCGCGACCGGCGGGGTCGCGCCGAGCACCAGCGCCGCGACCGGGTCGATGATCCCCGCGTAGTTCAGGCCGTTCAGGTCCCAGACCGCGAGGTCGGCGAGCTTGCCGGCCTCGATCGAGCCAAGGTCGTTCTCCCTGCCCAGACAACGCGCGCCACCCATCGTGCCCATCCACAACGCCTCGCGCGTGGTCAGCGCACGCGGCCCGCCGCGTTGCCGCGCCTGCAGCAGCGACTCGTGCAGCTCCTCGCCGAGGCCACCGGATTCGTTGGACGCGGCGCCGTCGACGCCCAGTCCGACCGGTACGCCGGCGTCGAGCAGTTGCCGGACCGGGGCGATCCCGGCGCCGATCCGGCCGTTGGACGTCGGACAGTGCGCCGCTCCCGTGCCCGTCACGCCAAGGCGCCGGATCGCTTCCGGGGCGAGGTGGATCGAGTGCGCGAGCCAGACGTCGTCACCGAGCCAGCCGAGTTTGTCGGCGTACTCAGCGGGCGTGCAGCCGGCTTCGGCGAGACACTGCTTCTCCTCGTCGATCGTCTCGGCGAGGTGCGTGTGAAGCCGGACTCCCTTGCGTCGCGCCAATTCCGCCGCACCGGTCATCAGCCGCTCGCTCACCGAGAAGGGTGAGCACGGCCCGACCGCGATCTGGAGGTGCGCGTCCGCGGAGTCGTCGTGGAACCGGGTGATGGCGGCCTCGGTGCCGAGCAGCGCGGCCTCGGTCTCCTCGACGAGGTTGTCCGGCGGGAGCCCGCCCTGGGACTCACCGCGGTCCATCGAGCCGCGGACGACGTGCAGCCGCACCCCGACGCGGATCCTTGCGGCGGCGAGGGCCTCCACCTGGTCGCCGCCGTCGCGCGGGAAGACGTAGTGATGGTCGGCGACGGTGGTGCACCCGGTGGTCGCGAGCCGCGTGAGCCCGGCGGTGGCCGCCGCGTGCGTGATGTCGGCGTCGAGCCTGCTCCAGATCGGGTACAGCGCGACGAGCCATTCGAACAGCGTGTGGTCGGCGGCGAGACCGCGCGTCGCCCATTGGTAGAGGTGGTGGTGGGTGTTGATCAGGCCGGGGGTGACCAGGTAGCCCGAGCCGTCGACTCGTTCGTCGTACTCGCCGCGGGGCGCCTTCCCGGCGCCGACCGCCGCGATGCGGTCGTTCTCGATGACGACGTGGCCCGAGGCGTGCTCGGTGCCCGCGCGATCGACGGTGGCGATCGCGGCGTTCTCGATGACGGTCTTCACGTGGTCTCTCCCCTGGTCGCGGCCAACCGGACGGCGTCGAGGATCTTCTCGTACCCGGTACACCGGCACAGGTTCCCCGCCAGCGCCTCGCGAATCTCCTCGTCGGCGGGGTTTTCGACCCGGTTGAGCAGATCGTGCGCGGCCACCACGAGACCGGGGGTGCAGAAGCCACATTGGACGGCACCCGCGTCCACAAAGGACTGCTGGACCCTGTCGAGGTTGTCGCCGTCGGCGAGCCCTTCGACCGTGCGGACCTCGCGGCCCTCGACCTGACCGGCCGCGACCAGGCACGAGCACACCGGGACCTCGTCGAGATAGACCGTGCAGGAACCGCATTCTCCCTGTTCACAGGCGTTCTTGGAGCCCGGGAGACCGAGCCGCTCGCGGAGCACGTAGAGCAGGCTCTCGCCTTCCCAGACGTCGTCGGCCTGGCGGGACTCGCCGTTGATCGTCACGTTCACGCGCACTCGCGTTCACCCTTCTGAAAGTCGTTCCACGCCCAGGTCAGCGTCCGCCGCGCCAGGACGGACAACGCGTGTTCGCGGTAGCCGGCGCTGCCCCGGACGTCGTCGATCGGCGACGACGCCTGGGAGACCAGCTCGCCGAACCGGCGTTTGACCGAGTCCGCGATCGACGCCTTGGTGGACCAGGGAAGTTCGGCGGTGAGGAATTCCTCGGCGGCGGTCGCCCGGCGCGGGGTCGGCGCGGCCGAGCCGACGGCGGCGCGGACTTCGCGGATGTCGAGATGCAGGGCCACCGCGAACGAGCAGACCGCGATGACCATCGCGTTGCGTGTCCCGACCTTGGCGAACTGCTGCGGGCCGATTGCGGCGGGCAGGTACACGGCGGTGATCAGCTCGTCGGGTTCGAGGGCGTGGCGTTTGACGCCGAGGTAGAACTCCTCGGCCGGGATCCGCCGCGTTCCGCGCACCGACGCGGCCTCGATCTCGGCGCCGAGCACGAGCAGCACGGGATGCGTGTCACCGGCGGGCGAGGCGGCGCCAAGGTTCCCGCCGACGGTGCCACGGTTGCGGATCTGCGGCGAGCCGACGGTGCGCGAGGCCATCGCCAGTGCGGGCAGAACTTCACCCAGCTCAGCGATCACCCGAACGTAGGGCACGCACGCGCCGAGCCGGATATCGCCGTCGGTTTCGGTCCACTCGGCGAGTTCGGTGACGCGGGTGAGATCGAGCAGCGCGCCGGGGCGACGGTGGTCGAAGTTGAGCTCCACCATGACGTCCGTGCCGCCCGCGATGGGCACCGCGTCGGGTCGCTCGGCCTTGACGGCGAGCGCCTCGGTCAGCGAGCTGGGGCGCAGGAAATCCACTCTCGGGCTCCTCGGTTCGGCGGCGGTCTGTGACGGCCGACTCAGTAGACGCCCTGCGCCCGTATGGCGGCAACGGTGCCGAAGCATGAAATCTCCCCTGCACGCACCGGTCGTTTTGTGCTTTCCTACAAACCTGATGACGACCGTGAGAACTCTGCTCGCGCTGCCAGGGCTGCGCTTGCGTGTGCGCGCCGGAACGGCACTGCTCGACCGCCCGGTGTCCCGGATCTACGTCACCGAGCTGCCCGATCCCGGACGGTACGTGTCGGCGGGCGAGTTCGTCCTGAGTGGGTTGCTGTGGTGGCGCGGGCCGGGTGATTCCGAGGCGTTCGTCGCCGCGCTGGCGAAGGCCGGGGCCGCCGCGCTGGCGGCATCCGGAGCGGATTCCGACGGGATCCCCGAAGACCTCGTCGAAGCCTGTACGAGATACGGGATTCCGTTGCTGGAGGTCCCAGCGGATCTATCGTTCTCGGTGGTCACCGAACGTGTCGTGCTGGCGTTGGCCGCGGCCGCGGAAGGCGCTCGCAAACGTTTGCTTTCAGCCGCCACCGAAGACGCGTCGGTGGAGACCCTGCTGGACCGGGCCCGCGCGGAGATCGGCCTCCCCTGCTGGGTGGTGCCCGCCGGCACGCCGTCCGACCTGGTGGGGCGCTTCGTCGCCGCGGGCGGACGCGTGCTGGAGTCCGGCGACGTCACCGTGCGGCCGATCGGCGGCAGGCACGCGGTGCCGTGGCTGCTCGCGATCGGCGGCGCACTGACCGCGGCACAGGTGGAGATCGCCGAGGAGCTCGCCGGGCTGATCGGGCTCGCGCGCACCAGGGCGGACGAGGTCCGCGCGGTCACCGATCGGGTGCTCGAACCGTTGCTGGCCACGCTCGACGAGGGCGGCGATCCGCACGCGGCGCTGACCGCGACCGGACTGCGCGGCGATCTGCGCGTCGTCGTCGCCCGCACCGAGGGAGCCGAAGCGGCACGCGGGATCCTGACCGAACTACTGCCGCCGGGCGCCCTCGTCGGGCCGGCCGGGGAAACAGCCTGGGCGCTGGCCGAGGACGACGGCGAGTGGCCCGAAGACTGGCCCGCCACCGTGACGGCCGCGTTGACGGGAGTGGAATCGCTGCTGCCGTGCCGCCGGGTGCTGATCGGGATCAGCGACCGTTCCCCGGTTTCGGTGCTGCGGGGCGCGAAAGAGGTCGCGCGCTACGCGCTGGCCGTGGCGGGGATGCGGCCGGGCACGATCGAGATCGTCCCCGGCGGCCAGATCGGTATGCACCGGCTGCTGCTGGCAGGCACACCCGACGACCTGCGGGCGGCGTTGCGGCGACGGGTGCTGGGCCCGCTGCTGAGCTACGACGCCGAGCAGGGCACCGATCTGGTGCACACCCTGCGTGTCTTCCTCGAATGCTCCGGCTCGCCGACGCGGGCGGCACGGGCGTTGCACATCCACGTCAACACGTTGCGGTACCGGATCGGGCGGGCGAGCGAACTGCTCGGCGCCGATCTGACCGAGTTCACCGAACAGCTCGACGTCTATTTGGCCTTGTCGGCAGGGAGCTGAAATGGGCATCACCACGGCGCAAGAAGCCGCCTACGACCCGCGGGTGGTCGCGTTCGGCCGGATGATGGGCGCGGCGAACCGGCTCGAATACCTGCTCGGCCGCGCACTGGAGACCGAATGCGGGATCTCGCACCTGATGTTCGAGGTACTGCTGATCGTCGGCAGGGCCGGTGAAACCGGGATGAGCATGCGTGCGATCGCGCAGGAGCAGGTGCTGACCACCGGCGGCGCGACCCGGCTGGTCGACCGGATGACGACACTCGGCCTGGTCGTCCGCGGTTCCGATCCCGAAGACCGCCGCGTGCAACTCGTACGGCTGACCGGCAAGGGTGAGGAGACGACCGTGCGGGCGGCGCGGACGCACGTCGAGAACATCCAGCGGCTCTTCCTCGACCCGCTGCCCGCGGACCATCGGGAACAGTTCGCGCTGGACCTGCGGACACTGAGTCATTTCGCGCGTGACGCACTCCCCAGGCTCCGCTAGGAATAGCTGACTCGTCAGGCATCGTTGGATATCGTCATGAGGCTCATCTATGTCTTCGACGCGTACTGCGGCTGGTCTTACGGCTTCGCCAGGACCATGGCCGACGTCGCGCACCGGCATCCGGATCTGCCGGTCGAAGTGGTGTCCGGCGGCCTGTTCATCGGCGGGCGCCGGGTACCGATCCGGCAATTCGGCCACGTCCAAGGAGCAAACGCCGAGATCACCCGCCGGACCGGGGCACCGTTCGGCGAAAGCTACGAACGCCTCATCGCGGACGGCGAGTTCGTCATGGACTCCGAGGCAGCCGCGTGCGGGATGGCGGCGTTGCGCGAAGTCGCGCCGGACCGCGCGGTGCGGCTCGCGGCCTTGCTGCAAGAGGCTTTCTATCTCGACGGGCTGAGCCTGTCCGAGGTCTCGACATATCGGATGGTCGCCCAGCGGGCGGGCTTGAACGGAGACGCTGTCGAGGCCGCACTGGACCGGGTGTCCGCGGCGGCCGATTTCCGGCGGGCACGGGATCTGGGCGTCACCGGGTACCCGACGCTGCTGGCCGACGACGGGGAACGGGTGGGGACGCTGGTCGCCGGGAACGCGAGCGCGGACGAGGTGGAGCGGCGGATCGGCGCACTGGTTTCCTGATCACTTCGATACTTGACTCCGGACATGTCGAACGATGTGACGTTGCGGCCCGCCGACGCCCAGGACGCTTCGGCGGTGGCGGAGATCTGGTACCACGGCTGGCAGGACGGCCATCTCGGCAACGTGCCCGACGCGCTTCTGCGGATCCGCACCCGGGAATCGTTCCGGGAGCGGGCATCCGACCGAGTCGGCGACACGTCGGTCGCCCTGGTGGCCGGCGAGGTGGCGGGGTTCGTGATGGTCGTCGGCGATGAGGTCGAGCAGGTGTACGTGTCTTCGGCGCATCGTGGCAGCGGCGTGGCCGGGGTGTTGCTCGCGGAGGCCGAACGGCTTGTCGGCGGTGGCGGGCATTCGCGGGCATGGCTCGCGGTCGTGCCGGGGAACACGCGGGCGCGGCGGTTCTACGAGCGGTGCGGGTGGGTTGACGAGGGCGGGTTCGATAATCGGGTCGATGGGCCGGATGGGCTGATTTCGGTGCCTTGTCGGCGTTATGTGAAGACGACCGCTTGAGGTGTCCTTTTCACCTTGCGAAGATCCCGGCAATGATCGAGTCGCCATCGGCATGTGTCCGTGGCGGTGGCTCCGATTCGCCCGCATGCCATGGCGAAGGGTGAGCGCTTCCGCCTAACCATCGGCGACTCGTGATGGCCGGTGACACACCGAACTTGTTGTGGTGCAGCGTAGAGAAGCGGAGTTCCGCGCTTGATGAGTGCTGCATACACCGATATCCGAGGACGCTGTGCTGTTCCTGTCCGGCCTGCGCCCGCGGAGCGCGTGTGGCGGGGGCCTACAAGCAAGCCGTTCTGGTGCCGCGCTGGTTCCTGGACGACTATCGGGACTAGGGCAACGCGGTGCTCGCGGCACCTGCGCGGGGCGCTGCTGGCGGCCGGTTATTCGTACGTGATCGAGGACGGCGCGTTAATCCACACCGACTGGATCTCCATTCCCGGCCCCACATTCAGTGTCGACTTGTGGTGGTCGGGCAAGCATCGCCATCACGGTGGGAACACTTAGGTGGTGTCCGCCTCGGACGGGGGCCGCTGCGGACATCCGATGTACGGCCTGACCCTGGCGGGCTTGGGCCATGAAGGCGAGCCCGAAACGTCCACGATCCCTTTAGAAAGCCAAAAGACGGGTAACCAACCGTCGAGGAGCGGGCTTACAACGCCATCCACAGTACCGTGCGCTGCCTCGCCGAACGCGCCAACTCACTACAAGATTGCTCGCACAACGCCGCGAAAGGTTATGCGAAAATGTTTATCACCCTTCAGTGGTAAATGCGCCGTTTCGCGGTAACGCAAAATTACGAACACCTGTTCGACAGAATTGCGGTATCATTGAGGGGTGTCCGAGACCTTCCTTCCCGAACTCCCGCAGGAGTTGTGGCGTGCCGGCAAGCTGGAGCTTGCCCACGGCGTGCAGCAGTTCCTGCAGGTGATGAGGATGACATCCGCCGGTCTGGGCCAGTATCTGGCGGAGATCGAATCTCGTGGCGTCAAGGACTTGTACGGGTATGGCACGACGATTGCGTGGTTCGCCGATATCGCCGGGTTGAGTCAAGGTGAGGCGCGGCCGTAGGTGAATCGCGCGATCGACCTGAACCCCACACGCGCTCTCGACGGCACCGAGATCCCGCCGTTCGCACCCGCCACCGGCGCCGCGGCAGCCGAGGGTGCGATCGGGGAAGAACGGATCAAACAAATCCTGGAGATCCTGCGGAAGATCCCGGCCGAAGTGACCGTGGAGGATCGAGAGCATGCCGAGAAGACCCTCGCCGCTCTCGCCCGGGACGCGGGCCCCCGGCAGGTCTCGAAACTCGGGGACAACCTGCTCGCCTGGCTCGACCCCGACGGCAACGAACCCAAGGATCCCGAACCCGCCCAACCCCGCCGCGAACTCACGCTGGAACGCCGCAAGGACGGCTTCTGGACACTGAAAGGCCTCCTTGACGACGAGAGCGGGGCGCGGACCGCGGCCGCGCTGGAGGCTTACGCGAAACCGCGGCCGGTGGATGAGTTCGGTCAGGTGGATTTGCGTTCCAAAGCCGAACGCCAGGGTGACGCGTGGGTCGACCTCGTGGACCTCGCGGTCGCCTGCCCCGATCAGCCCGGCACCAACGGCTACCGCACCCTCCTCCACATCACCATCGGCCTCGAGGAACTCAAAACCGGACTCGGCACCGCCTGCCTCGACTTCGTCGGGACGATGACCGCCCGCGAAGCACGGATGGCCGCCTGCGACTGCCTCATGCTTCCCGTGGTCCTCAACGCCGCTGGCGAACCCCTCGACAGGGGGCGTCTCAGGCGGTTCGTCACCCCAGGCCAACGCCGAGCACTCAACATCCGAGACCGCGGATGCACCTTCCCAGGATGCCACCGCAAACCCAAAAACTGTCACGCCCACCACATTCACCATTGGGTAGACGGCGGACCCACCAACCTCCGCAACCTCACACTGCTCTGCGGTTTCCATCACCGCCTAATCCATCATGGTGACTGGGAAGTCCAGTTAGCCGCCGATGGGCTGCCGGAATTCATCCCGCCCCAATACCTGGATCCACTGCGAAAAACCCGACGCAACACCCTGACCTGACCCGAAGAGCCCGCCAGCCACACGGCGACGGGCCCTTCGGCATGCCCAAAGGTGGACTGTGCGGAAAGAGGACACTCAACCTGAATCCACCGGTGTTGTGCATGTCCGGGTACGCAAATGCCCTCTGGCTTGAACGATTGTTTTGCGACGGAACAGAAAGCACTGAGCGCGAGGGCATCGGCTGGATGTGATCAGCTCATACCCCCGGATCGGGACGCAAAGCGTTGTCGGTCGTGGCCGGGATGGCCGCGGACAGCCTCACCCCGGAAACCCAACTAACGGAATCGCACAGCGTGGTCGAAGTGGCGATTCGGCTCATTGAGGGTTAAGGAGCCACCACCCGCCCGACTCACGCGAGTAGTCACCTTCTCGCGGCACAGCCGCCCCCTCCAGCATACTCAGCCGGAGTTCTCCGGCAAGGCCAGATAGGCGAGCGGCCTCGCCCGCCGCGCGGGCGTGCTGGTGTTCGCCTCGCACGCCGACGAACTCCTGCGGGAGCTGTGCACCACCGCCTTGTGGATGGACGAAGGCCGGATCCGCGCGCACGGCTCGCTGGACGAGGTTCTCGCGTCTTACCACGGCCGGGTGCCGCCGCTCACCTAGCTCTCCGCGCGTATCCGTCCAATTCGGACCGGGAGAACGACAGCTCCTCCACGTCCACAGCTCCGCAATCCAGCCCCCGCGACAGGAAGCTCGCGAGTGCCTGCGCCGTCGCGGGCTCGTCCAGTACACCGCGGCCGGTCTGGTCCGCGTAGTCCCGCAGCCGTCCCAGCGCCGCCGGGTACCCCTCGCGGAAGAACGCGTACGTCGCGGCGAACCGGGTCGGCAATTGGTGCGGGTGCAAATCCCAGCCCTGGTAGAAGCCGCGCTCCAGGGAACGCCGCACCAGTCGCAGATGTTCGTGCCAGGCCGGGAGGATCGCGTCGCCGACGGGCAGCTTGTTCGTCGAGCCGTCCGAAAGCCGGACACCGGTGCCCGCGGCCGAAACCTGCATGAGCTGCTTGGCGAAATCGGCGGCCGGATGTTCCATGCTCTGGTACTCGGCGCTGATCCCGAGACCCGCGCTGTAGTCGTAGGTCCCGTAGTGCAGCCCCGAACAGCGGCCGCGCGCGGCTTCGATGATCCGCGGCACCGCCACCGTCCCATCGACGTCCACAATGGACTGTGCTGTCTCGATCTGGACCTCGAACCGCAGCGTGCCCTCGGACAGGCCGTACGCCGATTCGAGGCGCTCCAGCACATCCGCCGCGACTTCGACCTGCTCGACAGCGGTCACCTTCGGCAGCGTGACGACGAAACCTTCCGGCAGTGGCCCGCTTTCCAGCAGTCCGGCCAAAACGAGATCGAGGGTGCGGATGCCGCGGCGCCGGGTCGCCTGTTCGAAACTCTTGAACCGGATGCCGACGAACGGCGTACCGCCAGTGATGGCGAGGGTCCGTCCCGCGGCGAGCGCGGTGGCGTCCTCCTCGGCGTCACCCGGCCTGCCGTAGCCGTCCTCGAAGTCGATCCGCAGATCCTCGATCGGCTCGGTCAGGAGTTTGGTCCGGACGCGGTCGGCGACGTCCGCGTCGAGACCGAGTTCGTCCGCGTGCTCGCCGAAGACCCGCAGGGCCTGCTTGCCCCAATCAGCGACGAGCCGAGTCTTGTACCGCGAGGCGGGCACGTACACGGTGTGCACGGGCTGGCGGCCGGGCGGCTCGCCGGGATACTTGGCCACGAAGCGCGCGTCGGCCTCGGCGAGGCGCGCGTCAGCGGCGGTGTAGACGTCCTCGGTGAGCCGCCCGTTCCCCATCTGTCTACTTGATCCGTTCGTAGGCGGGCAGCGTCAGGAAGTCCGGGAACTCGTCGGCGAGCGCGACCTGCTCGAACAACTCGACGGCGGGTTCCAGCAGCTCCGGCTTGATCTCGGCGGCGAGTTCGCCCCGCACCTCGGCCAGCACACCACGCACCAGTTCCCCGGTCACCTTGTCACCGGTGTCGAGCTGCGTGCCGTTACGCACCCACTGCCACACCTGCGACCGTGAGATCTCGGCGGTGGCCGCGTCCTCCATCAGGTTGTGGATCGCCGCCGCGCCGTTTCCGCTCAGCCAAGAGGCGAGGTAGCGGATGCCGACGTCGACAGCGGCGCGCAGACCGGCGGCGGTGGCGCCGCCCGGCGTCGAAGCCGCGTCGAGCAGCTGGTCGGCGGTGACGGACACCTCGTCACGGGTCCGGTCGAGCTGGTTCGGCTTGCCGCCGAGGACCTTGTCGAACTCCTCGCGGCAGATCTCGACCATGCCAGGGTGCGCGACCCACGAACCGTCGAAGCCGTCGCCCGCTTCACGGCTCTTGTCCGCGCGGACCTTGTCGAGTGCCGCGGCGGTGACTTCCGGGTCCTTGCGGTTCGGGATGAACGCGGCCATGCCGCCGATCGCGAACGCGCCGCGCCGGTGGCAGGTGCGCACCAGCAGTTCGGTGTAGGCGCGCATGAACGGCGCGGTCATGGTGACCGAGTTGCGGTCCGGCAGCACGAACTTCTCGCCCGCGTCGCGGAAGTACTTGATGACGCTGAACAGGTAGTCCCAGCGGCCGGCGTTCAGGCCGGAAGCGTGTTCGCGCAGTTCGTAGAGGATCTCGTCCATCTCGAACGCGGCCGGGATGGTCTCGATCAGCACGGTCGCGCGGACGGTGCCGTGCTCGATCCCGAGCGTCTTCTCCGCGTGGGTGAAGACGTCGTTCCAGAGCCGGGCTTCGAGGTGGCTCTCCATCTTCGGCAGGTAGAAGTACGGGCCCTTGCCGCGGTTGAGCAGTTCCTGCGCGTTGTGGAAGAAGTGCAGGCCGAAGTCGACCAGCGCGCCGACGGCCTGGCGTCCACCGAAGGACAGGCCCCGCTCGTCGAGGTGCCAGCCACGGGGGCGGACGACGATGGTCGCGTGCTCGACGTCGTCCTTCAGCGCGTAGCTCTTGCCGCCGCTTTCCAGCGTGATGGTCTCGCGGACGGCGTCGTACAGGTTGACCTGGCCGGAGACGACGTTCGCCCAGTGCGGCGTGTTGGCGTCCTCGAGGTCGGCGAGCCACACCTTGGCGCCGGAGTTCAGCGCGTTGATGGTCATCTTGCGGTCGGTCGGACCGGTGATCTCGACGCGGCGGTCGCGCAGCGCGGGCGGAGCCTCGGCCACCTTCCAGTCGCCCTCGCGGATCTCCTTGGTCTCGGGCAGGAAGTCGAGTTTGCCGGTGGTCCTTGCCTCCTCGCGGCGCTCGCCCCTGGCCCGCAGAAGCTCGTCACGGCGGGCGGCGAAGGCCTCGTGCAGGCCGGCGAGGAAGGCGAGCGCCTCTGGCGTGAGGATCTCGCCTCCACGCTCGACGGGCGCACCGAGCACCTTGGCTGAGATCTGGTCAGACATGTGAAACACCCCGCGTCGGAGAAGATCGAAGATCGGCTAAAGATAACGTCCCTACGGTTTTACATGACGGACTATAGTTTCTGCATAGCGGAACATCAACGCCGACGTAAGGAGTGCCACGGTGGCAGCGGAGAAGAACGGACGCGATGGCGGCGTCCAGTCACTTCAGCGGGCCTTCGAGCTCCTCGAGCACCTCGCGGACACGGGAGGCGAGGCCAGTCTTTCGGAGCTGGCGACCCTGTCCGGGCTGCCGATGCCGACCATCCACCGGTTGATCAGGACACTGGTGGACCTGGGTTACGTCCGGCAGAACACCAACCGCCGGTACGCGCTGGGCGCCCGGCTCATCCGGCTGGGCGAGAACGCCAGCATGCAGTTCGGCTCGTGGGCACGGCCGCTGCTCGCGGAACTGGTCGACGAGATCGGCGAGACCGCGAACCTCGCGGTGCTGGAGCGAGACGAGGTCGTCTACGTCGCCCAGGTGCCGTCGAAGCACTCGATGCGGATGTTCACCGAGGTCGGACGGCGCCTCCTGCCGCACGGCACCGGCGTCGGGAAGGCGATGCTCGCGCACCTGCCGTCCGATGACGTCACTGCACTGCTCTCGCGGACCGGCATGCCCTCGTACACCGAGCACACCTTCACCGACCAGGACGCGCTTCTGCGGGAGCTGGCGAAAATCGCCCAGCAGGGTTACGCGCTCGACGAAGCCGAGCAGGAACTGGGTGTCCGCTGCGTGGCCGTCGCGGTCCCTGGCGCGCCAGTGCCGGCGGCGGTCTCGGTGTCCGGACCCTCGGGACGGCTCACGATGGAGGCCGTCGAGCGGATCGCGCCCGCCGTCCAGCGGATCGCGAACGCGCTCGGGTCGACCCTTTCGCGTGACGGAGTCACCGTCTGAGCCTGGTCTCCAAACCGTCGAGCATCCGGTCCAGCCCATAGCCGAACTTCTCGTCGCGGAGCCGCTCCGGGTCGGCCTCGGCGTCGTCCTGGACAAGGCGTTCTCGCTGATAAGGATGCTCCCGTGCCGCCTCTTCGATGGCCGGACGCAGTTGCTCCGCCCACTCGCGCTCGCTTCGGCCGCTCTTCGCGACCGTCGTGAGCCAAGCCGCCTCGGTCGTCCCCATGCCGATGACGTAGGAGATGACCGCGCTGATCGCTTGATCCGACTCGTCGTCAGGGAATCCCGCGGTCACGAAGACGGCCATCAGCCGCTCGTTGAGCCGCATGACGTTCGGCCCGAGGTACGACAGGCCGACCGAGCCGAGCAGTGAGGCGACCCAGGGGTGCCGCAGGATCATCGCGCGCACGCTCCGCGCCCCGACGATGGCCGCTTCACGCCACCGTGCCGGATCGTCGCTGTCCGGCACGGTGATCTCGCCATAGACCTCGTCGACGACAAGCTCGATCAGTTCGTCACGGTTGGCCACGTGCCGGTAGAGCGAGGTCGCGCCCGCGTTCAGCGCGGTGCCCAGTCTGCGCATGCTCAGCGCGTCGACGCCTTCCACGTCCAAGAGCCGGACGGCCTCGGCGACGATTTGCGCCTGGCTCAACGCCGGCTGGTCGCGCTTCCGGCGGGGACGGGTCCACACCGACTGGATGGGCTGCTCTTCGACCGACATGCCCCCACCTTAGCGCACGACGTGCCCCCTTGCGCACGATCTAAACTCCTGCGTACAGTGTGCGCATCAGCAGAACAATGTATGCAACTACTTCAGGGGGTATCCGATGAACGAGTCGGCAGGCCGAGACCCACGCCGCTGGTGGATTCTGATCGTGCTGTGCTTGAGCACGCTCGTGCTGGTCGTGGACAACATGGTCCTGACGGTCGCCGTGCCGCCGCTGGCCGAAGACCTCGGGGCGAGCGCCCAGGACACGCAGTGGATCCTGGACTCCTACATCCTGGTGTTCGCGGGCCTGCTGCTCACGTCGGGAAGCCTCGGCGACCGGTTCGGCCGCCGGAAGGTGATGATCATCGGCCTCCTCCTGTTCGGGGCGGCCTCACTCGTCGCCACGTTCGCCGCGAACCCGCTCGAACTGATCCTGTCCCGCGCGGTGATGGGCGTCGGCGGCGCGCTGATCATGCCGAGCACCCTGTCCATCCTGATCACCGTGTTCGACGACGCCGAGCGCCGCAAGGCGATGGCGGCCTGGAGCGCGGTCGCGATGCTCGGCCTGATCGGCGGCCCGGTGCTGGGCGGCGTGCTGATCGCGTGGTTCTGGTGGGGCGCGGTGTTCCTGATCAACGTGCCGATCGTCGTCATCGCCGTGGTCGCCGCGCTCACCCTGATGCCGGAATCGAAGGGCCCGTGGCAGAAGCCCGACCCGCTCGGCGCGATCCTGTCCGCGACCGGCATGGTCGCACTGGTCTGGACGATCATCGAACTGCCCAAGCACGGCATCACCGAGGCCGGGACCCTCGTCCCGCTGGTGGTCGCGGTGATGAGCCTGGTCGGCTTCGTGTTCTGGGAGCGGCACACGCCGTCACCGATGGTCCCGCTGAAGCTGTTCCGCAAGCGCAACTTCAGTGGTGGCAGCCTGTCACTCACACTGGTGCAGGTCGGCAACGGCGGCCTGCTGCTGCTCCTGACCCAGTACCTGCAGTACATCCTCGGCTACACGCCGACCCAGGCCGGCCTGGCGTTCATCCCGATGGCCATCGCTTCGCTGCTCTGCAACACCCTCGGCGCCACGCTGGGCCAGAAGGTCGGCAACCGCGTGCTGGCCACCGTCGGGATGACCGTGATGGCGGCCGGATTCGGGCTGCTCGCGACGCTGTCGACGAACGAAGGCTTCCTCCTGCCGGCGATCGCGCTGTTCCTGCTCGGCGCCGGTGGCGGACTGGCGATGCCGGCGGCGATCGCGGCGCTGATGGGCGAGGTCCCCGAGGAGCAGGCCGGTGTCGGCTCCGCGCTCAACGACACCATCCAGCAGCTGGGCGCCGCGCTCGGCATCGCGATCCTGGGCAGCATCGTGTCCAGCCTGTTCACCGCGCACATGCCCGACTCCGCCCCGGCGCAGGCGCGGCTCTCGATCGGCGACGCCTTCGCCACCGGTGACAGCGGCCTGATCACCGCGGCCCGCGAGTCGTTCACCTCGGCGATGTCGACGACGTTCCTCGTGAGCGCGGTGGGCGTGCTGGCCGCGGCGGTGGTCGCCTTCCTGGTGATGCGGGACAAGAAGACCGCTCCGGTCGAGACCGACGAGAACGTCCCTGTCACGGCCTGAGCCAGTGAGAGGAAGTCCCGTTCATCGCGAATTTTGCGATGAACGGGACTTTCCTCTCACCTGGGTCTAGTTGCTGAGCAAGGCTTCCACGAACGCGCCGGGCTCGAACGGCGCCAGGTCGTCCGGCCCCTCGCCGAGGCCGACCAGCTTGACCGGCACCCCGAGTTCGCGCTGCACCTGGAAGACGATGCCGCCCTTCGCGGTGCCGTCGAGCTTCGTCAGGACGATGCCGGTGACGTCGATGACCTCCGAGAACACGCGGGCCTGCATCAGCCCGTTCTGCCCGGTGGTGGCGTCGAGGACCAGCAGTACCTCGTCGACCTTCGCCTGCTTCTCGACGACTCGCTTGACTTTGCCCAGCTCGTCCATCAGGCCGGTCTTGGTGTGCAGACGGCCGGCGGTGTCGATCAGCACCGCGTCCACGCCCGCCTCGGCGCCGCGCTTCACCGCGTCGAAGGCGACCGCCGCCGGGTCCGCGCCTTCCTTGCCGCGAACGACCTCCGCGCCGACCCGCGCGCCCCAGGTCTGCAGCTGGTCCGCCGCGGCGGCGCGGAAGGTGTCGGCCGCGCCGAGCACGACGGTGCTCCCCTGCGCGACGAGGACCCTGGCGAGTTTGCCGGTGGTGGTCGTCTTGCCGGTGCCGTTGACCCCGGCGATCAGGACGACGGCGGGTTGCTTCACGCCGTCGACGATGTGCGGCAGCGCGCGAACGGCGCGGACGGCATCGGTCGACAGGGCGGCCGTCAGCACCTCCTGCAACACCGTGCGCGCCTCTTCGGACGTCCGCACGGCGCGGCGCTTCAACTCGTCACGAAGGCGCTCGACGATCTCCGTGGTCGTCGCGGCGCCCAGGTCCGCCATCAGCAGGGTGTCTTCGACGTCCTGCCAGGAATCCTCATCCAGATCGCCGGCGCCCAGCAGGCCCAGCAGGCTCTGACCGAACACCGAGCGGGACTTGCCCAGCCTGCCGCGCAGCCGCTCGAGGCGCCCCGTCGCCGGGGCGATCTCCTCAGCGGGGGCGGGTACTTCTTCTTCGACCGGTTCGGGCAGGTCGACGTCGCGCACCGTGCGCTGCGAGGAATCCCTCGGCACCGACGCGTCGTCCCCGACCGCGGGCTGGCCGTCGGTCTCGGGGCGGTCCTCGACCGGGTGCTCGGCTTCTTCGGTCTTCTCACCGCCCGGAGCGAGCGCGATCCCGCCGGTCGCGGTGTAGCCGCCACCCTTCGGCTTCTCGCGCTCGACGGCCTCGGCAGCCTTGGACTCGTCCAGGCTGATCCGGCGGCGGCGCGCGATGAACAGTCCGGCCACCAGAACGGCGACCAGGACCACAACGGCAACGACAGCGATCCAGAACCAGGGGGTGTTCGACACGGCGTCATCCTCGCATCCGCACGGCACCCGGCTCAGACGCCCCACGGGAAGCAAGCCGATCTTGTCAGGCACCCACTCGATAGGACTCATTTCGGACAAGAACAAACAGTGTTGCTTGCGTGGCCTCCTGATCGAGGGTTAGACCACCCGAATGACGGTTTTCTCCGGCACTGGGGTCCGGGTGATCGGACTCATCTCCGGCACGTCGATCGACGGGATCGACGTGGCGGCCGCCGACCTGCGCGCCCACGGGGACACCGTGGTGCTCTCCCCGCTCGGCCGGCTCGAAGTCCCTTATCCCGAAGCGCTCCGTGAGGCTTTGCTCGACGCCCTCCCGCCGAACCCCTGCAGTGCCGGACAGCTCACGAAACTCGACACCCTGGTGGGCCAGGCCTTCGGCGAGGCGGCCGCGCGCGGCATCGAGGAACTGGCCGGTGGCGAGGCCGACGTCGTCGCCTCACTCGGCCAGACGGTGTTCCACTGGGTCGAGGACGGCGCCGCGCGCGGCACACTGCAACTGGGGAATCCGGCGTGGATCGCCGAGCGCACCGGACTGCCGGTGGTGGCCGACCTGCGTGCGCGCGACGTCGCCGCCGGCGGGCACGGCGCGCCGCTGGCCAGCACGCTGGACGCGTTGTGGCTGCGGGACATGACGGCGTTCGGCCCGGTCGCGGCGCTGAACATCGGCGGCATCGCGAACATCACCGTGGTCCCCGCGGACGGTGACGTCCTCGCCTACGACACCGGGCCCGGCAACGCCCTGATGGACGTCGCCGCGCACCGCGCCACCGGCAAGCGTGCCGACATCGACGGAGCGCTCGCCATGCGCGGGAGGATCCGGCCCGATCTGCTGGCGAAGCTCCTGCTCGACCCGTACTACGCGGCCACGCCGCCGAAGTCGACCGGCAAGGAACTGTTCCACGGCTCCTACCTCGACACCGCGCTCGACGGGCTCCCGCCGGTCGGCGCCGAAGACCTACTGGCGACGCTGACCGAACTGACCGCGGTCACAATCGCCGCGGCATGCCGTCGCCACTCCGTCGCGACGCTGATCGTCTCCGGCGGCGGCGCCGACAACCCGGCGCTGATGGCGTCGCTCGCCAGGAACCTGCCGGGAACGGCGCTGAAGACCAGCGACGACCACGGCCTGCCACGCGCGGGCAAAGAGGCATACCTGACCATTCTTCTCGGCTGGCTGACCTTCTCCGGCGTCCCGGGGAACCTCCCGTCGGCGACCGGGGCCCGCGGCGACCGGCTGCTGGGCAGCATCACCCCGGGCGCGGGTCCCCTGCGGCTACCCGCCCCTCTTACCTCAACCGTGACCCGGCTACGGGTAGCGGCGACGACCGGCGAGCGATAGGAGATACGGATGCGCGCACTTGACCTCGCGATCATCGGGCTTTTTCTGGTCGGCATGCCCCTGCTGGGCATCTGGATCGGCGGCAAACAGAAATCCGGCTCCGACTACTTCGTCGGCGAAGGCAAGATCTCCTGGTGGGTGGCCTGCCTTTCGGTGGTCTCCGCGGAGACGTCCACCCTCACCGTGCTCTCCGTGCCGACGGTGGCCTACATCGCCGCCCCTGGCGACGGCGGGATGACCTACCTGGCCTTGGCGATCGGCTACATCGCCGGCCGGACCGTGGTGTCGATGGTGCTGCTGCCGCGCTACGTCGCGGGCAACCTGGTCACCGCGTACGCCTTCCTGGGCAAACGATTCGGCGGCGGGCTGCAGGGCACCGCGTCGGTGACCTTCCTGCTCACCCGCACGCTGGCCGACGGCATCCGGCTGTTCGCCACCGCGATCCCGATCAAGGTGGTGATGGCCGCCTACGGCCTGAGCGTCTCGTACTGGACCATCGTGGTCGGGCTCGGCATCGCGATGGTGCTCTACAGCTTCTTCGGCGGGGTTCGCGCGGTCGTCTGGGTCGACGCGATCCAGATGCTCTGGTACATCCTCGGCGCGGTCGTGGTGATCTGGGCGCTCTCCGGCAAGCTGCCGGACGGCTGGTTCGGCAAGGCCGTCGACGCCGACAAGTTCCAGATCTTCGACTTCTCCTCGAACATGCTCACCGGCCAGTACGCGTTCTTCACCGCGGTGATCGGCGGCGCGGTGCTCTCGATGGCCTCGCACGGCTCGGACCAGCTGATCGTGCAGCGCCTGCAGGCCACCAACGACCTGCGGGCCGCGCGGAAGGCGTTGATCGCCAGCGGTTTCGTGGTGTTCATCCAGTTCGCGCTGTTCCTGTTCATCGGCGTACTGCTGTGGGCGCTGTACAACGGCCTGAGCCCGACCAAGCCGAAGCCGGAAGGCCTCGGACTGGCCAACAAGGACGAGCTGTTCGCGAACTTCATCGTGAACGACCTGCCCAGCGGCCTTTCCGGGTTCGTGATCGCCGGAATCCTGGCCGCCGCACTGAGTTCGTCGCTCGGCGCGCTGGCGTCGTCCACGGTGACCGACGTCTACGAACGGGTGATCGGCAGGCAGTTGCCGGAAGCCGACCGGCTGAAGCACGGCCGGATCTGGACGATCATCTGGGCGGGCGCGCTGATCCTGTGCGCCGGTTTCTTCGCCTCCGCCAACAAGACGTCGGCCGACCCGATCGTGGTGCAGGCGCTCGGCATCACCGGTTACACCTACGGCGCGCTGCTCGGCGCGTTCCTGCTGGGCCTGCTGTTCAAGCGGGCCAGGCAGGCGGACGCGATCGTGGCCTTCGTCTCGACGGTGGTCGTGATGGCGTTCATCATCCTCGGCGTCAAGTTCAACAAACCGGACGGCAGCCTGATCGGGATCGACTTCAGCAAGGCATCGGGGAACACGGTGGCGCTGGCGTGGCCCTGGTACACGCTGTGCGGCGTGGTGATCACGCTCCTGGTGGGCGGATTGCTCTCGCTGCGGCACGGGAGCGTGGATCCGCTGGCGGAGCCGGACGTGAAGGAGTCGACGCCCGTTTAACCCCTTTCGAACGCTAGGAACGGTCCGTTCCTTGCAAATTTTGCTAGGAACGGACCGTTCCTAGCACGCGCTAAGCGGGAACAGGGTCCTCTTCGGCGGTCCGCAGCCGCTGCGAGATGACCTTCGTGATGCCGTCGCCCTGCATCGAAACGCCGTACAGGGCGTCGGCGATCTCCATGGTCGGCTTCTGGTGGGTGATGATGATCAGCTGCGACGAGTCCCGCAGCTGCTCCAGCAGCCCGATCAGCCGTCGCATGTTGGTGTCGTCGAGCGCGGCCTCGACCTCGTCCATCACGTAGAAGGGCGAAGGCCGGGCGCGGAAGATCGCCACCAGCATGCCGACGGCGACGAGTGACTTCTCACCACCGGAAAGCAGCGAGAGTCGCTTGACCTTCTTGCCCGGCGGGCGCGCTTCGACGTCGACACCAGTGGAGAGCAGGTCGTTGGGCTGGGTGAGCACCATGCGCCCCTCACCGCCCGGGAACAGCACGCTGAACACGGTCTCGAACTCGCGAGCGACGTCCTCGTACGCCGACTCGAAGACCTCGAGGATCTTTTCGTCGACCTGCTTGATGACGGCTTCGAGGTCCTTGCGGGTGTCCTTGAGGTCTTCGAGCTGGGTCGAGAGGAACTTGTACCGCTCCTCCAGCGCCGCGAACTCCTCCAGCGCCAGCGGGTTGACCTTGCCCAGCAGGCTCAGGTCCTTCTCCGCGCGCTTCGCCCGGCGGGCCTGGGTGTCGCGGTCGAACGGCATGGGCGGCGGCTGGGTGACGTCTTCGCCGCGTTCCTTGGCCGCCTCGTACTCGGCCATCTCCCCCGCGCTCGGCGGCACGGGGATGTCCGGGCCGTACTCGGAGACCAGGTCTTCGAGGCCGATACCGAAGTCCTCGGCGATCTTGGTTTCGAGCTGCTCCAGCCGCAGCCGCTGCTCGGCACGCAGCACCTCGTCGCGGTGAACGGCGTCGGTGAGCTTCTCCAGTTCGCCGGTCAGCTCGCGGACCTTGCTGCGGACCTGGGTCAGCGCGGTCTCCCGCGACTGCCGCCGCGCCTGCGCCTCGTCCCGCTCGTGGGCGGCGCGCTGCACGGAAACCTCGATGCGCTCCAGCGCGATCTCGCCGCCGTTGACCACCGCGTTGGCGATCTCGGCGCCGCGTTTCCGCGCGGCCCTCGCTTTTTCGGCGCGTTCGCGGGCCTGGCGCTCGGCGTACGCGGCACGGCGGAGCGATTCGGCCTTGCCCTGGATGCTCCGCGCTCGCTCCTCGGCGGTGCGCAGCGCGAGCCGGGACTCCATCTCTTCCTGGCGGACGGTGCCGAGGTCTTCGGCGGCCTGGTCGCGTTCGACGGTGTCCGGGTCCTCGTCGATCTCCTGATCGGCGACCGCGGACAGCCGCTCTTCGAGTTCGGCGAGCTGCCGCAGCGCCTGTTCACGGCTCTGCTCGACCTTGGCGCGCTGGTTGCTCAGCCGCTCCATCTCCGCCTGCGCGGCGCGCGCGGCCTGCTGCATGCGGTTCAGCCGCTCGGACGAGCGGGCCTTGCGGACTTTCGCGTCCCCGAGGGCGTCCTTGGCCCTGCCGACCTCTTCGCGCCGTGCCTGCTGTCCGGCGCGGGCGCCTTCGAGTTCCGCGGCGGCGCGTTCCAGCGCGCGCTCGGCGGCGTTCAGCCGATCGCCCGCCTCGTCGACGGCGGCCCGCACCTCGATGACGCTCTCACTGCGGGCCGAACCACCGACAGCCCAGCGGGCACCGAAGACGTCGCCCTCTGGCGTGACCGTGCTGACCTCGGGATATAGCTCGACGAGACGGCGCGCGGACTCCAGACCGTCCACAATGGCCACCCGGTCGAGTGCGTGCTCGACGGCGGACCGGAGCGCGGACGGCGCCGAGACCACTTCGCGTGCCCAGCGCGCACCCTGCGGCAGCGTCGGCCAGGCACTGGTGTCCACTGTGGACTCCAGGCCGCCGAGCAGGATGCCCGCGCGACCGGAGTCGTTGTCCTTCAGGAATTTCAGTGCGGCGAGCGCGTCGGCGCCGCCGTTGACCGCGACCGCGTCGGCGACCGGGCCGAGTGCCGCGGCCAGCGCCACCTCGTGCCCTGCCTCGACGGTGAGCAGCGCGGCCACCGAACCGAGCAGACCCGGCAGCTCGTGCTGCGCGCCGAGCAGCGCACCGGCGCCGTCCTTGCGGCGCAAGCCCATCGACAGCGCCTCGACGCGTGCCTTCTCCGACGCGATCTCGCGTTCGACGGTCCGCTCGACCTTGACCAGTTCCTCGACCCGCGCCTTGGCGGCGTTGTTGGCCTCCACCGCGCGGTCGTGATGGGCTTGCAGGTCGAAGTCGTCGGATTCCTCGACGCCGCCCTCGGCCTTGGCTTCTTCGAGTTCCTCGACGGCGATCTCCGCACGCTCGGCGGCCTCTTCGAGCGACACGGTGAGCCTGTCGATCTCGTCGGAGGTGGCGCCGTTCTTGCTGCGCAGCGCCTCGACCTGCCCGGCGAGCTTCGCGAGGCCTTCCCGCCGGTCGGCGATCGCGCGGACGGCGGCCATATGCGCGCGCTCGGCGGCCTGCACGAGGTGTTCGAGCTGCTCGCGCCGCTGGACGGTCTCCGAAAGCACCATCCGTGCCTCGGCGACGGCCTCGTTGAGCTCCTGTTCCCGCTCGGCGACCTGCTCGGCCTCGGCTTCCAGTTCGTCGGGATCACGGCCGTTGCCGGCGTGCTGCACGTCGGACGACAGGTGCCGCTGACGCTCCAGCGCGAGGCGCACGGTGCCGCGCAACCGCTCCGTCAACGCGGAAAGCTTGTACCAAGTCTCCTGGGCCGCGGCCAGCCGCGGCGCGTCCTCGGCGAGCGAAGCCTCGAGTTCGGCTTCCTCGGCGGCGACGATCTCCAGTGCCTGCTCGACCTCGGTACGGCGCTGACGGGCGACACGCTCGTCAGCCTCTTCCTTGGCGATGCCGGAGCGCTGGGTGACGAGGTCGTCGGCGAACAACCGCAGCCGGGCGTCACGCAGTTCGGACTGCACCCACTGCGCCTTGCGGGCGATCTCGGCCTGCTTGCCCAGCGGTTTGAGCTGGCGGCGCAGCTCGGTGGTGAGGTCGCCGAGGCGATCGAGGTTGCCCTGCATGTTCGCGAGCTTGCGCAGGGTCTGTTCCTTGCGCTTGCGGTGCTTGAGGACCCCGGCGGCCTCTTCGATGAAGGCGCGGCGCTCTTCAGGCTTCGATTCGAGGATCGCCGAAAGCTGGCCCTGCCCGACGATGACGTGCATCTCGCGGCCGATACCGGAGTCCGACAGCAGTTCCTGCACGTCCATCAGGCGGCAGCGGTCGCCGTTGATCTCGTACTCGCTCGCGCCGTCGCGGAACATGCGGCGGGTGATCGAGACCTCGGAGTACTCGATGGGCAGCGCGCCGTCGGCGTTGTCGATGGTGAGGGTGACCTCGGCGCGCCCGAGCGGGGCGCGGCCGGCGGTCCCGGCGAAGATGACGTCCTCCATCTTGCCGCCGCGCAGGTCCTTCGCGCCCTGGGTGCCCATGACCCAGCGGAGCGCGTCGAGGACGTTCGATTTGCCGGAGCCGTTCGGCCCGACCACACAGGTGATGCCCGGCTCGAAACGCAACGTCGTCGCCGAGGCGAAGGACTTGAAGCCCTTGAGCGTCAGGCTCTTCAGGTGCACGTCGTGCTGACCCCTCTAGGCTGCGGGAACCGGTCGTTCAATCGGCCCAGGCTACCCGTGTGGCGGGTGCGGGCGTGGGAGGCGGGGGCAACGGAACCGGCTCAGCGTTCCACGAAGCCGCGGATCCCGCCTTTCGCTGGCGACCAGCGCTCAACGACGCGATCCACACTACCGGGTGATTCTCCCGACCGAAGAGCCGTCAAAAGCCGCTCACAGTGTTCACGAACACCCTCCGCTACCACCTCGACACGTCCGTCGGCCAGGTTGCCCGCGCTGCCGACGAGGCCCAGCTCAAGCGCCCGGCTACGGGTCCACCAGCGGAAACCGACCCCCTGGACGCGGCCGTGCACCCACGCGGTCAGCCTGATGTGCGTTTCTTCCTCACTCACGACCACTATCGTGCACCATGCGGACGAACGCGGAGCGTGAACACTACGTTCGCTGTCGTTCGCAGACGGTGAGGCAGCGGTGATAATCTCCGCGCCGGGTCCCCACTTGGCTACCTCGCCCGGTAGCCGGAGACGACACGGTGTTGTCCGGCCGTCGTCGCCTCAACTCCCCGAAGTCCCCCATCCGAGGAGCCAGCACATGCCCCGTCCCGACGGGTCTGATCCGAGCGCACGCGTGTCCGTGGCACCCCCGCGCGGCGCCACCGGCAAGCTCAGCCGCGCCGGCTACGCCGTAGTCGGCGTCAGCGGCCTCGTGGTGGCGACGGCCTTCGCCGCGATCGCCGAACTGGCGGGTCCCGGCGTTTCGACCACCGCGGGCGGCACCGGCTTCCCCGGCGGGCAGGGCACCTCCCCCGCCGGCGTCCAGCTGGTCCCCGGCAACGCGGTCCCGGGCGGCCCGATAACCGTCAGCGGCTCGCCGATCCCCGGCGCGCCCGCCAGCTCCACGGCGCCGCCGACCACGGTGACGTCGGTCGGCCCAGACGGCAAGGAGACGACGAGCGTCGTCACGCCACCGCCGCCGAACCCCGGCCCTGGTCCTGGTCCTGGCCCAGGCCCCGGCGAGCCGCCACGCACGATCCTGCCGCCGACGCCTCCCACCAAGACGACTCCGCCGACGAAGACGACCACGACGCCGCCAACGACTCCACCGTCCGAGACGCCGACCACTCCCGTCAGCTCGACCCCGGGTGGCGGCTCCAGCAGCAGCGGCGCTCCCGAGTCCTCGCCGGGCCGGTCCAGTATTTCCGGTACCGACACGACCACGAGCGGCCCTCTGTAAGCCCCACAACGTGAAATGAACGGGACTTTCATCGCAAAATTTGCGATGAAAGTCCCGTTCATTTCAGCTTCGGCTTCCTGTCCCAGGTTGCGACGCCGGAGTTCTTGGGGTAAGGCATCGTCAGCCTCGCACAGCGACCAATAGCCGCCTGACCTACAAGACCGGGACCCTGGCGCCTAGCGCGAAGAAGGGGCCTTCATGTACTTAGCCGCAAGACAACACAGCCTCACATTTCGAAGCGGTACCCCATCCCCGGTTCCGTCAGCAGGTGCCGCGGCCGCGAGGGTTCCGGTTCCAGCTTCCGCCGCAACTGCGCCAGATACACCCGCAGGTAGTGCGACTCGGTCTCGTAGTTCGGGCCCCACACCTCGTGCAGCAGCTGCTTCTGCGCCACCAGCCGTCCCCGGTTGCGCACCAGCAGTTCCAGCACGCCCCATTCGGTTTTGGTGAGGTGCACTTCCTTGCCGTCCCGGCGCACCTTCTTGGCCGCCAGGTCGATGCAGAACGATCCCGTGTCCACCACCGCGTCCACACCGTCCACACTGGACGCCGCCGAACGCCGCACGGCGGCACGAAGCCGCGCCAGCAGTTCGTCCATGCCGAAGGGCTTGGTGACGTAGTCGTCGGCGCCGGCGTCGAGCGCCTGCACCTTGTCGGCCGAGTCGCCGCGCGCGGACAGCACGATGATCGGCACCGTCGTCCAGCCGCGGAGCCCGGCGATCACCTCGGTGCCGTCGAGGTCGGGAAGGCCGAGGTCGAGTACGACGACGTCGGGTTTGGTCTCGGCGACGGCCTTCAGCGCGGCCGTCCCGTCGTGCGCGGTGATCACCTTGTAGCCGCGGGCGGAAAGGTTGATCCGCAGGGCTCGCACGATCTGCGGTTCGTCGTCGACGACCAATACGGTCGCCGACGCGGTTTCGGCGCTCATCGCACTCGCTCCTCCTCTTCGTTTTCAAGGCCCTCGTCGTCGAAAGCGAGGAGGTTCTTTTCCGGATCCTGACCAACATAGGCGGGCAGCGAGATGACGACGGTGAGCCCGCCGCCGGGCGTGTCCTCCGCCCGGATCCGCCCGCCCATCGCCTCGGTGAACCCCTTGGCGACAGAGAGCCCCAGTCCCACGCCGGGCACGCTGTCCCGGTCTCCCCCGAGCCGCTGGAACGGCGCGAAAGCCGAGTCCGCGGTGCCTTTTTTGAGGCCTCGCCCGTGGTCGACGATGCGGAGTTCGACGTGCTCCGAATGCGTGCTGGCGCGGGCCGAGACCGGCTCGCCGGACACGCCGTGCCGCAGCGCGTTGTCGATCACGTTCGCCACGACCCGTTCCAGCAGGCCGGGATCCGCGCACACCGACGGCAGCCTGGCGTCGATCGCGACCACGACCGACGCCGAATTGTCCACATTGGACAGGGCATGCGAGACGACCTCGTCGTAGCCGACCGGGCGCAGGTGCGGGCGGACCGCTCCGGTCGCCAGGCGGGACGAGTCGAGCAGGTTGTCGATCAGCCCGGCGAGCCGGTCCGCCGATTCCTCGATCGCCTCCAGCAGCTCGTCCGTGTCCTCTTCGGACAGTGAGATGTCGGTCGCGCGCAGGCTGCCGATGGCCGCCTTGATGGAGGTCAGCGGCGTGCGGAGATCGTGTCCGACGGCCGACAACAACGCCGTGCGCAGTTCGGTCGCCTCGGCCTTGCGTTCGGCGCGGATGGCCGCCTTCGCCATCCTCTGCTGCCGCAGCGCGAGCAGCGCTTGGCCGGCCACGGCTTCCAGCACTCCACGGTCGGACGCGGGCAGCGCGCGGCCGCGCAGCGTCAGATGGACGTCGGCGGTGACCGCGATGTCGGAGTCGGCCTGATCCGGATCGGCACAGGGATCCGAGCCCGCGTTCGCCACGCGTTTCCACTTCCCGTCCCGCTTTTCCAGCAGGGACACCGAAGTCATCCCGAAGTTCTCGCGGACCTTCTCCAGCAGCCGCTCGATCGGGTTGGTGTGCGTGAGCACGGTCCGTGCGTAGGAGGCGAGCAGCGCCGCTTCGGTGCGCGCCCGCGCGGCCTGGGTCGCGCGCCGGGCGGCCGTGTCGACGACCGCCGCGACGAGAATCGCCACCAGCACCATCGCGACCAGCGTGATCACGTTGCGCGGCTCGTGGACGGTCAGGTTGTACAGCGGCGGGGTGAAGAAGAAGTTCAGCAGCCCGGCCGAGATCACCGCCGCGAGCAGCGCGGGCCCGAGCCCGCCCACGAGCGCGACCAGCACCGTCGCGAGGACGTAGTCGACCACGTCGGTGGAAAAGTCCAACTGATCCCGCAGCAGGACGCCGAGCAGCGTCGCCAGTGCCGGCAACACCAGCGAGAGCGCCCAGCCACTCAGCCGCCGCGACGGCGTGAGCGGGCTTCGGCTGAACCGGGCGCGCAACCGTCCGCCCGCTTGGGCGTGCGTGACCATGTGGACGTCGATCGGGCCGGACCGCTGGACCACGGCCGCGCCGATGCCCTCGTCGAACAGCCGAGCGACCCGCGAACGCCGCGAGGTCCCGACGACCAGCTGGGTCGCGTTCACCCCGCGTGCGAAGTCGAGCAGCGCGGTCGGCACGTCGTCACCGACGACGGTGTGGAAGGTCGCGCCGACCTCTTCGGTCAGCTTCCGGTACTTCCCGACCGCCGTCGGCCCCATCCCGGCCAGCCCGTCCCCGCGCAGGATGTGCAGCACCTGCAGTTCGGCACCCGCGCGGTTCGCGATCCGGCTCGCGCGGCGGATCAGCGTCTCGCTCTCCGGGCCACCGGTGATGGACACGACCACCCGTTCGCGGGCTTCCCACGTGTCGGTGATCTCCTGCTCGGCGCGATACCGCTGGAGTGCGACGTCCACCTGGTCCGCGACCCACAGCAGCGCGAGCTCCCGCAGCGCGGTGAGATTGCCGGGCCGGAAGTAGTTGCCCAGCGCCGCGTCGATCCGCTCGGCCGGGTAGACGTTGCCGTGCGCGAGGCGCCGCCGCAGCGCCTCGGGCGTGATGTCGACCAGCTCCAGCTGCTCGGCCCGCCGCACGACCTCGTCGGGCACCGTCTCCTGCTGGACGACGCCGGTGATGCGCTCGACGACGTCGTTGAGGCTCTGCAGATGCTGCACGTTGACCGTGGAGAGGACGTCGATCCCGGCGGCGAGCAGTTCGTCGATGTCCTGCCAGCGCTTCTCGTTGCGCGAACCCGGCACGTTGGTGTGTGCGAGTTCGTCCACGACGGCGACCTCGGGCGCGCGGGCGAGCAGCGCGTCGAGGTCCATCTCCTCGAATTCGCGGTCCCGGTGCTCGGACCGGCGGCGCGGGACGGTCTCCAGTCCCTCGACAAGCTCCGCGGTCTTCTTGCGGCCGTGTGTCTCGACCAGGCCGATGACCACGTCGGTGCCCCGGTCGAGGCGACGGCGCGCCTCGCCGAGCATCGCGAAGGTCTTCCCGACGCCAGGGGCCGCGCCGAGGTAGATCCTCAGCTCACCCCGGCGCGGCTTGGTCGTGTTCTCGTCCACGAGTGTCAGTGTGCTCCTCCGGCCGCGTCACGCACGGCCAAGTTGACCTTCAGCACATCGACGCCCGGCACACCGATCCCGGCGCCGCCCGTGTTTTCCGCCACGAGCTGCCGGACCTTCTTCTCGGGGAGGCCGGTGTTCCTCGCCACTCGCGTGACCTGCAGGTCGGCGTAGGCGACGCTGATCGCCGGATCCATCCCCGATCCCGACGCCGTCACAGCGTCGGCGGGCACCCGCGACTCCTGGACGCCTTCGCGGGCGGCGATCAGCTTCTTGCGCTCGCCGATCGCGGCGACCAGGTCCTCGTTGTACGGGCCCTTGTTCGATGGGCCGGACGACGACGGGTCACCGGGGCCGAGCACGTCCTTCGAACCCGCGGACGGGCGGTTGTGGAACCAGGGGTCCTTGGCCGGGTCGGCCGCGACCGGGTCGACGCCGATCAGTGAGGAGCCGACGGCCTGCCCCTCTCGGGTGAGGATCGAACCTTCGGCGTTGCCTTCCAGCCCGGGGATCCGCGCCACGGCCCACACCCCCAAGGGGTAGACGACTCCCAGCAGGACCGTGAAGACGAGCAGGACACGCAGCCCGGCGAGGGTCTGCTTCAACAGTGCGTTCATGGGATTACCCGATTCCAGGGATGAGACGGACGAGCAGGTCGATCAGCCAGATCCCGAGGAAGGGGCTGACGATGCCACCGAGGCCGTAGACCAGCAAGTTCCGGCGCAGCAGCGCCGAAGCCGAGGACGGCTTGTACCGGACGCCGCGCAGGGCGAGCGGGATCAGCCCGACGATGATCAGGGCGTTGAAGATGACCGCCGACAGGATCGCCGACTTCGGCGTCGCCAGTTGCATGATGTTGAGCGCGCCGAGCTGGGCGAAGATACCGGTGAACATCGCGGGCAGGATCGCGAAGTACTTCGCGAGGTCGTTGGCGACGCTGAACGTGGTCAGCGCGCCGCGGGTGATCAGCAGCTGCTTGCCGATCTCCACGATCTCGATCAGCTTCGTCGGGTCGGAGTCGAGGTCCACCATGTTCCCCGCCTCCTTGGCGGCGGAGGTCCCGGTGTTCATCGCGACACCGACGTCGGACTGCGCCAGCGCGGGGGCGTCGTTGGTGCCGTCACCGGTCATCGCGACCAGCCGCCCGCCTTCCTGCTCCTTCTTGATCAGCGCCATCTTGTCTTCGGGCTTGGCCTCGGCGAGGTAGTCGTCGACACCCGCGTCCCGCGCGATCGCCTTGGCCGTCAACGGGTTGTCCCCGGTGATCATGACGGTCTTGATACCCATCGCGCGGAGCTGGACGAACCGCTCCTTCATCCCGGGTTTGACCACATCGGACAGCCGGATCACACCACGTACGAACGCTTTCGCGCCGTCGTACTCCGCGACCACCAGCGGGGTCCCGCCCTCCCGGCTGATCTCGTCGACGACGCGTTCGGTCTCGTCCGGCATGTCGCCGCCGCGTTCGCGGACCCACGTCCGCACCGACCCGGCCGCGCCTTTACGGACCTGGCGTTCACCGATGTCGATGCCGCTCATCCGCGTCTGCGCGGTGAACTCGACGAAGTCCGCGAGCTTTTCGTCGTCGGACGCCGTCTCCGCGAGGCCGTGCTCACGGACGGCGAGCTCGACGATGCTGCGGCCTTCCGGTGTGCCGTCGGCGAGGCTGGAAAGCCTCGCCGTCTTGGCGATGTCGTCCACAGTGGATGTTCCGACCGGGATCAGCTCGGTGGCCTTGCGGTTGCCGAAGGTGATCGTGCCCGTCTTGTCCAGCAGCAAGGTCGAGACGTCGCCGGCGGCCTCCACCGCGCGGCCGCTCGTCGCGAGCACGTTGCGCTGCACCAGCCGGTCCATCCCGGCGATACCGATCGCGGACAGCAACGCGCCGATCGTCGTCGGGATCAGGCAGACCACCAACGCGGTCAGCACGATCACGGACTGCTGGCTGCCGGAGTAGCCGGCCATCGGCTGCAGCGCCACGACGGCGAGCAGGAAGATGATCGTCAGCGTCGAGAGCAGGATGGTCAGCGCGATCTCGTTCGGCGTCTTCTGCCGGGAAGCGCCTTCCACCAAGGCGATCATGCGGTCCACAAAGGACTCGCCGGGTTTGGTGGTGATCTTCACGACGACCCGGTCCGAAAGCACCGTGGTCCCGCCGGTGACCGCGCACCGGTCACCGCCCGATTCGCGGATGACCGGGGCCGACTCACCGGTGATGGCCGATTCGTCGACGGTGGCGATGCCCTCGACGACGTCGCCGTCACCAGGGATGACCTGTCCGGCCTCGACCACCACGAGGTCGCCGACACGCAGGTCGACACCCGGCACGTTCTCCTCGTCGCCGTCCTCGGTGAGACGGCGGGCGATGGTCTCCTTCTTGCTGCGGCGCAGGGTTTCCGCCTGCGCCTTGCCCCGGCCTTCCGCGACGGCCTCGGCGAGGTTCGCGAACAGGACGGTGAACCACAGCCAGATCGCGATGAGGATGGTGAACACGCTCGGGTCGGTGACGGCGAACACCGTCGTCAGCGCCGAGCCCACCCACACCACGAACATGACCGGGTTGGCCAGCTGGTGCTTGGGGTTCAGCTTCCGCAGCGCCTCCGGCAGCGACGTCAGCAGCTGACGCGGGCTGAAGATCCCGGCACCGACACGGCCGGTGTTCTCGACGTGATGCTGGGAAGTCTCCTCGGGAGTACGTTCCTGAGTCATGGTCATGCGAGTGCCTCTGCGATGGGCCCGAGCGCAAGCGCCGGGATGAAGGTGAGGGCCGCGACGAGCACGATCGTGCCGGCGAGCATCGCGGCGAAGAGCGGTCCGGTGGTGGGCAGCGTGCCGGCGGTCTCCGGAACCTTCCGTTGCGAGGCAAGGGATCCGGCCAGGCACAGGACGGCGATGATCGGGATGAACCGGCCGAGCAGCATCGCCACCGACAACGAGGACTGGAACCAGTCGCTGGTCACCGTCAGGCCGCCGAACGCGCTGCCGTTGTTGTTGCCCGCCGACGCGTAGGCGTAGAGGACCTCGGAGAGGCCGTGCGCACCCGAGTTGGTCATCGCGGCCGGGGTGTCGGCCAACATGAGCGCGATGCCGGACCCGAGCAGCACCACTGTCGGCATCGCGAGCATTGAGATCGCCGCGCAGGTGACCTCGCGTTTGCCGAGTTTCTTCCCCAGGTATTCGGGTGTCCGGCCGACCATCAGCCCGGCGAGGAACATCGCGATCACGGCCATCACCAGGATGCCGTAGAGACCGGTGCCCACCCCGCCCGGCGAGATCTCGCCCAGCAGCATGTTGAGCAGCGCGCCACCGCCGCCGAGCCCGCTGTAGCTGTCGTGCGCGCCGTTGACCGCGCCGGTCGACGTGCCGGTGGTGGCGTTGGCGAACAGCGAACTCAGGCCGATGCCGAAGCGCTGTTCCTTGCCCTCCAGGTTCGCCCCGGCGGCCAGCGACGCCGGACCGCTCGCGTGGGCTTCGGACAGCCAGGTCACGGTGAGCATCGTGGTGAACAGCCCGGCCATCACCGAAAGCAGGACATAGCCCTGCCGCGTGTTGCCGACGAGCTTGCCGAAGGTCCGCGTGAGCGAGACCGGGATGACCAGGATCAGGAAGATCTCGATCAGATTGGTCCACGCGTTGGGGTTCTCGAACGGATGGGCGGAGTTGGCGTTGAAGATGCCACCGCCGTTGGTGCCGAGTTCCTTGATGGCTTCCTGACTCGCGGCGGGTGCCAGCGCGATCTTTCCGGTGCTACCGTCGGGATTGAGGACGTCGACGCCGCTCTTGAGGCTCTGGACGACGCCGAGCGCGATCAGTGCGATCGCGGCCACGAACGCGATCGGCAGCAGGATCCGGACCGTGCCACGGGTCAGGTCCACCCAGAAGTTGCCGAGACGGTCGGTCTTCGCGCGGACGAACCCGCGGACCACCGCGACGGCGACCGAAAGACCCACGGCCGCGGACAGGAAGTTCTGCACGGTCAGGCCGGCCATCTGCACGAAGTGACCCATGGTCGCTTCGGGGCTGTAGGACTGCCAGTTCGTGTTGGTCACGAAGCTGACGGCGGTGTTGAAGGCGACCGCCGGCGAGACCGGTTCCTTGCCGAGGCTCCACGGCAGGATCGCCTGGAGCCGCTGAAGCAGGTACAGAAGGACGACGGAGACGAACGAGAAGCCGATCACGGCGGACGCGTAGGTCTTCCAGTGCTGTTCCGATCCGGGGTTCACCCGGAACAGGCGGTACAGGCCGCGTTCGGCCTTGGTGTGCTTCTCCGTAGCGGAGACAGAGAAGACGCGCGCCATGTAGTCGCCGAGTGGCCGGTAGACCACCGCGAGCGCGACGAGAAGGAGGCCGGCCTGCAAGAGGCCGGCCATCGTGTCTGACATCAGAATTTCTCCGGCCTGACCAGTGCGATGAACAAATAGACGATCAGCCCCAGCGCCAGCAGTCCGCCGACGACGTTGGCCACGGCTCCCGTGCCGGTCACAGCTTCTCCAGACCACGAAGGGTCAGGGCGAGAACCACGAATACGCCGATCAGGAGCACGGCGTAGAGCAAGTCGGCCACTAGGCACCTCTCAGGACAGGTCACCCCATCGGTGACCAGGACTCCGCAACAGTGCGCCGCGTGGAGCCGTCCGCGACCTCGGCCTGACGGCCTCTTGATGCCCCGATCGGGTGCCTTTACGACTTCTTGATGCCCGGTGACTTGTCCCACAGACAGTCACGCAGCGGGGACGGAGCGTGCAATTCGGGCAGACAAGCCATCCGAATCGTGTTACACCAGTGTTACAGATAGTTGTATGCGCTAACTAATCAACGGGAGGTAGCGATGTGCGGAATCGCAGGCTGGGTCTCCTTCGATACGGATCTGACGCAGCGCGGGGAAATCGTCGACGCGATGACCGAGACCATGGCGTGCCGCGGTCCTGACGACTCGGGCACCTGGATCCGGCCGGACGTGGCGCTGGGCCACCGCCGTCTCGCGATCATCGATTTGCCGGGCGGCGGGCAGCCGATGGCCGAAGCCGGGCTGGCGGCCATGGTCTACAGCGGTGAGGCGTACAACTTCACCGAGCTGCGTGAAGAACTTTCCCAGCGGGGCCACAAATTCGAGACCGACAGCGACACCGAGGTCGTGCTCCACGGCTACCTGGAGTGGGGCGACGAGGTCGTCGATCACCTCAACGGGATGTACGCTTTCGCGATCTGGGACGAGCGTGGCGAGAAGCTCGTGATGATCCGCGACCGCATGGGCATCAAACCGTTCTACTACTACCCGACCTCCGACGGCGTCCTGTTCGGTTCCGAGCCGAAGGCGATCCTCGCCAACCCCTTGGCGCGCAAGGTGGTCGACTCCGACGGTCTGCGCGAGCTGATGTCGATGACCAAGACTCCGGGCTGGTCACTGTGGAAGGGCATGCACGAGGTCGGGCCGGGCACGATCGTCACCGTCGACCGCTCCGGGATCCGCACGCGGACGTACTGGAAGCTGGAAGCGAAGCAGCACACGGACGACCAGGAGACCACGGTCGAGCGGGTCCGCGAGCTGATGACCGACATCGTGCACCGTCAGCTGATCGCCGACGTGCCCCGCTGCGTCCTCCTGTCCGGCGGGCTCGATTCCAGCGCCGTCACGGGTCTCGCCGCGACGCGGCTGGCCGAGCAGGGCGAGCGGCTGCGCACGTTCTCGGTCGATTTCCTCGGCCAGGAAGAGCACTTCACGCCGGACGAGGTGCGGGACACCCCGGACTCGCCCTTCATCCGCGACGTCGCGGACCTGGTCGGTTCCGACCACAAGGACGTCATGCTCAACCCGGCCGAGCTCAGCGACCCGGAGGTGCGCCGCAAGGTGCTGACCGCGCGGGACATCCCCGCCGGGCTCGGCGACATGGACACCTCGCTGTACCTGCTGTTCAAGGCGATCCGCGCGGAATCCACGGTGGCGCTGTCCGGCGAGTCGGCCGACGAGGTGTTCGGTGGATACCGCTGGTTCCACGACGAAGGCGCGGTGAACTCGGGGACGTTCCCCTGGCTCGCGTTCCGCATGGGGCTGACGAGTGAACGGGGCGCCCTGCTGCGCCAGGACGTCCGAAACAAGCTGGATCTGCCCGGCTACATCGCCGACCAGTACAGCACCGCCGTCGCCCAGGTCGAGTACCTCGACGGCGAAAACGAGCAGGAACGGAAGATGCGGACGGTCTGCAACCTCCACCTAGGCCGCTTCGTGCGGATGCTGCTGGACCGCAAGGACCGGGCGTCGATGGCCGTCGGACTCGAGGTGCGGGTGCCGTTCTGCGACCACCGTCTCGTCGAGTACGTCTACAACACGCCGTGGTCGCTGAAGACGTTCGACGGCAGGGAAAAGAGCCTGCTGCGGCACGCCACGAAGCACGTGCTGCCCGCTTCGGTGCGTGACCGGGTCAAGAGCCCGTATCCGTCCACTCAGGACCCCGGCTACGCGGCGGCGTTGCAACAGCAGGCCAAGGAAGCCCTGACCGAACGGGACAACCCGGTGTTCTCACTGGTGGACCGTGACTGGCTGCACCGGGTGTCCGAAGTGGACCCGGTCACGATGTCCTCGGCCCAGCGCACCGGGATCGACCGGGCGCTGGACCTCTACCACTGGTTCGACCTGTACCAGCCCGAACTGCAGCTGGACTGAGGTTTCGGTCCGCCGTCGTCTCAGCGACGGCGGCGGACCGTTCCCCCTACCGCGACACCCCCGAGTACCGCGGTAGCGGCGAGCAGGATGCCCGCCTCGGTCCATTGGAAGCGCCAGAACCGGCCGACGGGCTGGTAGACGGTGAAGTCCTGATAGCCCGCCGCCAGAGCGCACACGCTCTTCCCCAGCCCCAGTGGGCAGCCGGGGACCTCGTCCAGCGAACTCATTTCGCGGCCGTCCGGCGCGACCCTGCCCATGTTGACGATCAGAGCCCCCTTCGCGGCCGGATCCGGGCCGGTCGTGCGCACCGGCTCGGCGTAATGCGGCCTCAGGACGAGCAAGACGATCGAAGCCGCGACGAACACCGCGACCGTGATCGCGATGGCGGGCAGGGTCTTGCGCACCAGCACCCCGGCCGCCGTCCCGAGGGTGAAGGCGAACAGCCACCAAGCGGCGGGCGCGATCCCGACCGCGCCGAAGTAGGACGTCTCGGCGAAGGTCTCCGCCTTGCCGGGGAACATTTCCAGCCACCTGCCGAATATCTGCCCCGACGCGAGTCCTGCCAGCATCGCGTATCCGGCGAGGACGCCGAACTTGACGGCCAGCCAGTGCCCGCGGCCGACCGACTGCGTCCACGCGAGCTGATGGGTGTTGCGCTCGTACTCCCTGGCGAGCAGCGGCGCGCCCCAGAAGACGCCGGCCAGCAAGGGAACGAACGGCACCATCGCGATCAGCGGGTAGATCTTCTGGTAGAGGTTCTCCAGTCCCGCGTCGTACTCACGGCACGGGGTGCCGCCTCCGTGACAGTACAAAGAGGTCTCGCCGTTCGCGGCGTCCGTGGCGAACTGCCCGGACAAGAGTAAGACGCCGCCGAGCACGGCAAGGAATCCCAAAGTGACCAGCAGCTGCGCGCGGTGCTGCCGCCAGGTGAGCCAGAGCAAGAACGAATCCCTTTCTAGGAGCGGCGTCGGACGGCGAAGGCCGCGACGACGGCTAACAGCAGCGTGACGCCGCCCAGGATCGCCGCCTCGGTCCATTGGAAGCGCCAATACCAGTCCGACGGCAGGATCTTGAGCGCGGTGACCTCGCCGGTGGCGTCCCGGACCTCGGCCAGCACCCGGCCTCCCGGGCCGTCACGACCGAAGTCCAAGGCGACGACTTCCGGTTCGGCGTAGAGGTCGCGGAAGTTGGACACACCGATCATCAGACCGACGATCACCGCGATGGTGACGGCGATGGCCGGGAGGGTCTTGCGGATGAGCGCACCCGCGGCCGTGCCGAGCACGAACCCGAAGAGCCACCACACGCCGGGCGCGACACCGGTCATTGCGAACAGGACGGGGTTGTCGAAGCGACTAATGAACGCGGTGTCGCCGCGATCGGTCGGGAAGACCTCCACCCAGCGCTGCATCATCGTGCCGAACGCGAGACCGCCGAGCGTGGCGAGGACGGCGAGGAACCCCAGTTTCACGCCGAGCCACCGGAAGCGCGAGATCGACTGGGTCCAAGCGAGTCTCGTGGTGCCCCGTTCGTACTCGGCCGCGACCAGCGGCGCGCCCCAGAAGACGCCGATCGCCACCGGGAGGACCTGCAACCAGGAGAGGTAGGTGTACAGACTCTCGAAGAGCTTCGCCGGGTCGGTGCTCGTCGACGCGGCGTTTCCGTTGACAAACAACAGGATTCCGACAGCGATGAGCAGTGCCGCCGTGATCAGCAGCTGCATGCGGTGCTGGCGGTAGGTGAGCCAGAACATCGTTCCCCCTTACGCCGAAGCCAGTGTCGGACGCGGCAGGCTCGCGGACTCGGGCCGCCGCAGGTAAGCGAGCACCAGCTCCTCCAGGTTCGCCGGCCGCTCTGTCCACTGTGGACCCAGCGGAATCGGTTCGGTACGGGCGAAGACGGTCGCCTGCCTTCCGGCCCGGGCTTCGTCCACGACCGCGACGCGCTTGGCCAGTGCGTCGGCCTCCTCCGCGGGTCCGGAAAGGATCCGGTGCCCGGCGACGAGTTCGTCGATGTCGCCGCTGACCTGGACACGGCCTCCGTTGAGGACGATCAGCCAGTCGCAGGTGTTCTCCAGATCGGAGACGACGTGGGAGGAGAGCAGGACGGTCATTCCGGTCTCGGCGACCGCTTCCATCAGCCCGCGCATGACTTCGTGGCGGGCCAGCGGGTCGAGGTTCGCGAGCGGCTCGTCGAGGACCAGGAGGTCCGGGCGTTTCGCGAGCGCGAGGGTGAGCGCGACCTGCGCGCGCTGTCCCCCGGACAGCTTGCCGATCTTGTACTTCAAGGGAAGCCGCAGCGAATCGATGCGGTTGAGCGCGAACTCGTCGTCCCAGCCGGGATTGAGGCGCCTGCCGAACTTGAGCATCTCGGCGATACTGAAGCCGGGGTACAACGGTTTGTCCTGCGCCAGGAACGCGGTGGTTCCCTGGATCGAGACCGAGCCGAGGGTCGCGTCGAGCAGCCCGACGGCCAGGTGCAGGAAGGTCGTCTTGCCGGCGCCGTTCGGCCCGACCAGCGCGACGACGCGTCCTTTCGGGACGGACAGTGAGCAGTCACGCAGTGCCCACTTGCGGCGGTAGCTCTTGCCGAGCCCTGTCGCCTCGATGACGGGTCTATCGGTCATGCCGTCCGCTCCCCTCGAAAGCCATCGACCACCACCGAGGTGAACAACGCCTCGACGTCTTCCTGATCCAGTCCCGATTCCCGTGCGTCGCGGACCCAGACCCCCAGGGTCTTCCGCAACCGCGTGTGCTCCGCGAACGAAGCGCCTCCGAGCGTCTTCTGCACGAAGGTGCCGAGGCCCGGCTTCCCTTCGACAAGGCCTTCGCGCTCCAGCTCGCGATAGGCCTTGAGGACGGTGTTGGGGTTGATCGCCAGCTCGGCGACCACCTCCTTCGCCGTCGGCAACCGGTCCCCCGGCTCCAGCAAACCCAGCCGGAGGGCGGTTTTGACCTGCTGGACGAGCTGGACGTACGTCGCGACGCCCGAGCCCTTGTCCAGATGGAAGGTGACCACTCGCAACACCCTTTCACTAATTAAGTAGTGAAAGGGTGTAGGACGACGTGCCTGCTTGTCAAGCCGGAAGGTGGTGCGAGTGAGCTTGACCCATCGCAAGTAGTCCTCTAGTTGCGGAAAGTCCTGGCGTGGGCGAGCTGCATCCGGCCCGCCCCAGGACGTCGCCTTGAGACGGCGAAGAGAAGAACCCCAGTCCCAGTCAAGAAGAAGCGCCAGTCCGACGACGCGGGGGAAGACGTCGAGCTGGCACTACCCCCAACCCCCACCGCCGTCAGAAGGCGGTGCCTGTGCAAGGTGAAGGTGCCCACCGTCGTACCGGAACCGAATGGGGGGTCCTGCCCGTCTTGTTGGTTGGGCACGGTTCCGGCGACGGGTCCTCGGTGGACACCCCATAAGGATCACGGCGTCCGGATGCAGGGCGCTTGCACTACGCTTGCAGGCTCTGACGACGTAGGCGGAGGTGGCCGGGTGGAGTTCCGCGTCCTCGGCGCCGTCGAGGCGTGGGCCGACGGCGGTCCGGTCGATCTCGGCTCGCCCAAACAACGGCTCGTGCTGGCGGTTCTCCTGCTGGAAGCGGGCAAGCCGGTGCCGCGTGACCGGATCATCGACCTGCTCTGGCCGGAAGCGCCGCCCGCGAGTGCCCGGAACACCGTTCAAGCGCTGGTGTCCCGGCTGCGGGCGGTGTTCCGCGGCGCGGGCGGGCCGGAGATCGTCTCCGAGGGGACCCGCTACCTGCTCAAGGTCGAGCCGCGCCAGGTCGACTTGCACCGCTTCACCGAACTCACAGCGCGAGCTCGCAGTGCCGACGACGAAACCGCGGTGGAACTCCTGGACGAGGCGCTCGGATTGTGGCGCGGCGAGGCGCTGTCCGACGTCGTGCGCGGCGAAGTCGCCCAGCGTCTCCGCGGCGGCATGAACGAGGAACGCTGGACGGCGCTGGAGGATCGCGCCGAGGCACAGTTGCGGCTCGGCCGCGGCCGTCAGGTCATCGCGGAGCTGACCGAACTGGTCGCCGCGCATCCCCTGCGGCAGCGGTTCGTCGGGCAGCTCATGGTCGCGCTGCACCGCGAAGGCCGCACCGACGACGCTCTCGAGGCTTTCCGCTCCCTGCGCGACAGGCTGGGCACCGAACTCGGCCTCGATCCCTCACCCGAGCTGCGCAAACTCGAAACCGCCATCCTCGCCGCCGACCCCGCCCTGGAGCCCGCGCCGGCGTCGGTCAAACCCGAGCCGGTCCGCCCGGCGCAGCTGCCGCACGACGTCCGGGGGTTCGCCGGGCGAGCGGCCGAGTTGGAGCGGCTCGACGAGGCGACCCGTCACGCGGCCGGAGGCACCGACATCTGGGTGATCAGCGGGACCGCCGGCGTCGGCAAGACCGCGCTCGCGGTCCGCTGGGCCCACCGCGTCCGCGACGCGTTCCCCGACGGCCAGCTCTACCTCGATCTGCGCGGCTTCGACCCCGACCACGAACCGCTCACCCCGGCGGTCGCGCTCACCCAGCTCCTCCAGGCGCTCGGCACCGCGCCCAAGGCCATCCCACCGGACACCGACACCCGCGCGGCACTCCTCCGTTCCCTCCTCGCCGACAAGCGGGTCCTCCTGGTCCTCGACAACGTGCGCGACACCGCCCAGGTGATGCCGCTGCTGCCGCCGTCCGGCACCGCCCTGGTCACCAGCCGCCAGCGGCTCGGCGATCTCATCGCCCGCACCGGCGCCCGCGCGCTCCCACTGTCCGTCCTTCCGGCCGAAGACGCGCGGCACCTGCTGGAAGCCGTGCTCGGCAGCGAAACCGTCGCCGCCGAGGCGGGCGCGGCGGCGGAGCTGGCCCGGCTGTGCGGACATCTCCCGCTCGCCCTCCGGATCGCGGCGGCCAACCTCGGTGCCAGCGGCGAACCCGAGATCGCCGAACTCGCCCGCGAGCTGGCCGGTGGCGACCCGCTGGCGGAACTCACCGTCGACGGCGCCGAGGAAAGTGCCGTGACCACGGCGTTCGGCGTCTCCTACCGGGCACTTCCCGAGGAACACCGCCTGCTGTTCCGAAGGCTCGCTCTGGTCCCGGGCCAGACGTTCACCGCCTCCGCCGCCCAGGCACTGACCGGTGCGACGCGGGGCAACCAGCTGCTCAAGGCGCTCGCGGCGGCCCACCTGGTGGAGCGCTACACCCCGGGGCGCTACCGGTTCCACGATCTACTCCGCAGTTTCGCGGCGGGCCGCACACTGTCGGAGGACACGAAGTCCGAACGCGACACCGCGGAGAGGCGGCTCTTCGAGCACTACCTGACCACCGCCGACGCGGCAGGCCGCGTCCTCATCCCGCATTTCTTGCGCCTTCCCCGCGAAGAACCGGAAGACAAACCCTTCGCCGACACCGAAGAGGCGCTGACCTGGCTGGACGCCGAGTGGCCGAACCTCGCCGCCGCGGTCGAGCACGGTGCCGAACACGGCCCGCCCGAGTTCTCCTGGCACCTCGCCGACGCGCTCCGCGCCTTCTTCCACCAGCGCGGCCACCACGCGGAGTGGATCGACACCGCGTCGACCGCGCTCAAGGCCGCCCGCCGCGGCGGCGCCGGACAAGCACAAGCGGCGATGCATCTGAGCATCGCGCTCGCCTGCGTCAACAGCGGCCGCTACGACGAAGCGCGCGAACACCTCACCAGCGCCTTGCGGGGAGACCTCCTCGACCGCTGGGACGCCGGCCGTGCCGCCGTGCTCAACAACCTGAGCGCGGTGCACCAGCGCCTCGGCGACCCGCAAGAGGCGATCCGCTGCGGGCTGGAATCCCTGCGATTGTGCGAAGAACTGAACATGCCCGCCATCTCGATGGCGTTGGCGAACCTCGGTTTCCCGTACTGGCAGACGGGTCAGCTCGACGAGGCACTCGCCAACTTCACCCGCGCGCTCGCCGTCGCCGAACGGGACGGCGCCCGGTTCAGCGTCGCGGTGCTGCTGGTCGACCTCGGCAACGTGCACCGCGATCTCGGGCTGCTCGATGAGGCCTACGACTTCTACACCCGCGCGCTCGCGGCCAACCGCGAACTCGGCTACACCTACGGCGAGGCCACGGCCCTGTCCGGCAGGGCCCTGCTCGAAAGCAGGCGTGACCCGAGTGAGCAGAACCGCGCGGACGCGCTCGAAGCCGTCGAACTCACCCGCAAGATCGGTGACCGGGGCACCGAGGCCTGGACACTCGTCGGACTCGGCGAGGTCTGCCTGCGGCTCGGCCTGCCCGAGGAAGCCGCCGAACACCACCGGCTCGCGTTGTCCATCGCGCGGACGACCAGCTTCTTCTGGTGCGAGGCCGTCGCGCGGACCGGGCTCGCGGAAACCCTGCTGGAACTGGAAAAACTCGACGAAGCCAGGACACACGGCGAGCTGGCGCTGGAACTCGCTACGCGCTCCGGCTACCGGCTCGTCGAAGAACGCGCGGAGCTGATCCTGGGCAAGCTTTAGCCGCGCGCCTTCCCGTACGACCTCACGCTGCCGGCGATCGCCGCCATACTCGCCGTCAGGACGGCGAAGATGACCGCCAGCGCGATGGCGACACCGTTGCCCTTGTCGAAGCCGAAGATCCACTTGAGCTGAGCGTCGAGGGGTGTGCCCCGCAGCAGCGGTGTCGCGAAAATCATCGCCACCGCGAAAAGCGCGCAAAGCCCGCACAGTGTCCAGGCGCCGGAAATCCTGCGGGCGAACGTGAATCCCGCCGCGACCACCAGCGCTCCGGCGCTGATGACGCCGAAGACGACGTTCTGCACCTCCACACCGGACCAATGACCGGTCGGCCCGTTGGCGTGGACGACGTTGTAGAGCACGAACCAGACGAGCATGACGACGGTGAGCAACGCCAGGGCACCGGCGATCACCGCCGCCGCGGCGTTCGCCCTCGCCCTGGGCTTCGGCAGAGGAAACCCGGGCTGCGGTGGATTCGGCTGCATCCGCACTCCTCGCGCGTTCGGCGACACGAAACGTGCCGCCCGTCATGGTCCGCGATCACCGTAGCGAAAGGGCGCCCATGGTGGTGGGGGGTGGCAGCAACTTGCCTTCGCGGCGCGGCGGCCCCGGGGCATCGCGGTCCGGTCCGTGTGAAGACCTCCTTGCCTACTCCGAAGGTAGCGAAGGAGTCCTTCACGGACTCGGAGATCGCCGACGCGCCGGCAGTCACTGGATGCGTGTGAAGCCCCCTTCATGTACTCGGCAGAAGCACGCCGATGGCACGGCGATCCGCGGTCGTGAATGGTAAGGACAGTTAGGGCTGAGGGTGTCTTGGGTACCTGCTGCGGGGCGTTGGGGGCGATGTCGCGTGACCAGCGGGACGACACGCGTGATTGGATGGACAACACGCGTGTTTAGAGGGACGACTCGCCGCGTAGCCCGGCCGCACACGTGTCGTCCAACCAATCACGCGAAACGGCCAGCCCGGCACAAGGGTCGTGAGTGGTGAGGGCGGTCAGAACTCACGAGACCAGGTTGCTTCAGACCCGTACCTCGTCCACCTGGACCGGGCGGCGTTCGCGTCGGGAGACTTCGCACGCCTCGGCGATGTAGAACGCCTCAAGCGCGTCCGCCGCACCACAGGGGCTCGCAGCGCGGCCGGCCGCGACATCGAGGAACGCCTTCAGTTCGCTGATGTACGCGGGCCGGAAACGTTCCATGAACCCGGGATAGGCCGGGCCGGGCAACGGCTGGACGCCGGGTTCCACCGAGGTCAGCGGCGCCCGATCGTCCAGGCCCACCACGGCGTTCCCGGTCGAGCCGAGCACTTCCAGCCGGACGTCGTAGCCCGCGCCGTTGTACCTGGTCAGGGAGACCACGGCCAGTGTCCCGTCGTCCAGCGTCAGCGTCGCGGCGGCGGTGTCGATGTCACCGGCGTCGACGAAGAACTGTTCCCCCTTGTTCGCTCCGACGGCGTAGACCTCGACGACCTCGCGGCCACTGACGAACCGGACGACGTCGAAGTCGTGCACCCCGCAGTCGCGGAACAGGCCGCCGGAGTGCGCGACGTACTCCGGCGGAGGCGGGGCCGGGTCCAGCGTGGTCGCGCGCAAGGTGTGCAGCCAGCCCAGTTCACCCGACGCCACGGCGGACTGGGCGGCCGCGTAGCCCGCGTCGAACCTGCGCTGGAAACCGATCTGCACCGGCACGTCCGATCCGGCGATCTTGTCGATCACCGCGAGTGTGCCGGGGATGTCGGCGGCGACCGGCTTCTCGCAGAACACCGGGACGCCCGTGTCGACGGCCCTGAGGATCAGTTCCGGATGCGCGCCCGTCGCCGCCGTGATCACCAGGCCGTCCAAAGAGGAGGCGAAGAGCGCGGAAATGTCCGCCGCCGCTTCGACGCCGAGTTCGGCCGCGGCCGCCTGGGCGCGTCCGGCGTCCACGTCGGCGACGACCACGGACGAAACCTCGTCGAAGCTCTTCAAGGTCTTGGCGTGCGAAGTGCCGATCCGGCCGGTGCCGGCGAGTCCCAACCTCATCGTGGTAACCCTTTCTCGAGCTCGGTGGTGGTCGAACGGACCACCAGCGACGGGTGCAGCAGATGCCGGACCGGTTCGGCGCGTTCGCCCCGGACCCGTTCGAGCAGTGCTTCGACGGCCAGCCGTCCCATTTCCGTACGCGGCTGGTCCACAGTGGTCAGTGAGAGGTGGCGCAGCGCGGCCAGCGACGTGTTGTCGTAGCCGACCACGGAAACGTCCTCGGGAACCCGCAGGCCTGCCTCCTCCAGCGCGGAGATCGCGCCGACGGCGTTGAAGTCGTTGCCCGCCAGCAAAGCCGTCGGAAGGTTCGCCCTCGCGTGGTCACCGAGCAGCTCGTGGACGGCCTTCTCCCCGGCGGTGTCGGTGTGTTCGCTGCGCACGATGATCGGGTGCAGGCGGTGACGCCGCATGGCCTGCTGATAGCCACGGCGCCGGGCGGCCGCACCGGCCGCGAGCCCACCGTCGAGATGAGCGATCCGCCTGTGCCCCAAGGAGACCAAGTGCTCGACGGCGAGCGCGGCCCCCGCCTCGCCGTCGTCGTTCACCGTGTCCACCCCAGGCGCACGCGAGGTGCGCGACACCAGGACGACGGGACATCGCGTGGCCGCCTCCTCGATCGCCGACGCCGGCACCACCGGCGACAGCAGGATCACCCCGGCGGGCCGGAAGGACAGCAGACTCCGCAGGGCCGCCCGTTCGCGCGCGGGACTGCGGCCGCCGGTGTTGAGGATCAAGTGGAATCCGGCCGCTTCGGCCGCCGCGTCGAGACCTTCGACGACGTCGGCGAAGAACGCGTTGCGGAGATCGGAGACCATCACGCCGAGGACGGTCGACGTCCGGCTGGCCAGCGACCTGGCCATCGCGTGCGGCTCGTAGCCCAGTTCGTGCGCCGCGCACAGCACCCGAGTCCGGCGCTCGTCGGACACGTTCGGCGCGTTCCGCATCACCAAGGACACGAGCGCGCGGGACACCCCCGCCTTCGCGGCGACGTCCTCCATCGTCGGTCGTGTCATTTTTCCGAGCCTCCCCCTGCCCTTGACTTTGCTGTGACGAACGCTACAAGATTAGAGCGCTCTAATCAATAGAGCGCTCCAATCCGATCCCTCCCGGAGGCCGCCGATGACATCCCGGATCCGAATCGCCGCCGCCCCGATCTCTTGGGGCGTGTGCGAAGTCCCCGGCTGGGGCCAGGTGCTCGACGCGGCGACCGTACTGGGCGAAATGGCGGAACTGGGGGTGCGCGCGACCGAACTCGGCCCTCCCGGTTACCTGCCGCGCGAACCGGCCGCGCTGCGTGAACTGCTCGGCGGGTACGGACTCGATCTGGTCGGCGGCTTCCTCGCGGTCGTGCTGCACGAGAACCAGAAGGCCGCGCTCGCCGAAGCGGAGGAATCCGCGGCGTTGTTCGCCGCGTGCGGCGGCGAAATGCTCGTGCTGGCCGCCGCGACCGGGCTCGACGGCTACGACGACCGGCCCGAGCTGAGCGACGCCAAATGGGCGACGCTGATCGAAACCTCTGGTGAGATCAGGGAAATCGCCTCCCGGCACGGTCTTCGCACCGTACTGCACCCGCATGTCGGGACGCATGCGGAAACGGAGGAAGAGGTCGAGCGTGTCCTCGCCGATTCCGATCTCCCGCTCTGTCTGGACACCGGGCATCTACTGATCGGCGGCACCGATCCGGTCGCGCTGGCCAAGCGCTACCCCGAACGGATCGGCCACCTGCACCTCAAGGACGTACGCGGCGAAATCGCCGAAGACGTCCGTGCCGGCAGGCTTCCCTACGCCGAAGCGGTAGGCAAAGGTTTGTACGTCCCGCTCGGCGACGGGGACGTCGACATCGAGTCGATGGTCAGGTTCGTCCACGAGGCGGGCTACGACGGGTGGTACGTGCTGGAACAGGACACCGCGCTGGGTGAGCGGAGCCCGGAGTGTCTGCCGAAGCGGGACGTGGCCAGGAGCCTGGCCCATCTCGACGGAATCGTCAGCCGGCTCCCGGCTGCCAGGTAACGGAAGAAGCGAGGAGAGACGACGATGTCCCATCGCTTTAAGGCGGCTTGGGTGATCGCAGCAGGGCTAGTGCTCCTGTCCGCGTGCACCGGGCCGAAGGCCGAGGAGAAACCGGCCGAGGGCGCGGGTCCGGCGACGACGACGCAGCCCAGCGGGCCGTTGCGGGTCGCGGTCATTTCGCACGGCACGGCGGGCGACGCGTTCTGGAACGTGGTCAAGAACGGCGCCGAGGAAGCGGGCAGGCAGCTCGGCGTGCAGGTCGAGTACAACTCCGACGGGGATCCCGGTAACCAGGCCAAACTGGTCGACAACGCGGTCGCCCAGCAGGTCGGCGGGCTGGTGGTGTCCATGGCGAACCCCGAGGCGCTCAAGACCTCGATCGAGAACGCGGTCCGTGCGGGGATCCCGGTCATCACCATAAACTCCGGTGAGGACAAGAGCGCGGGCTACGGCGCACTCACCCACGTCGGGCAGAACGAGACCATCGCGGGCGAGGAGGCCGGGAAGAAGTTCAAGGAACTCGGCAAGAAGAAGCTGCTCTGTGTGGTCCACGAAGCAGGCAACGTCGGGCAGGCGCAGCGCTGCGACGGCACCAAAACCGGGTTTTCGGGCGACGTGCAGACCCTGCAGGTGGACATCAGCAACCCCACCGACGCCGAGTCCCGGATCAGGGGCGCGGTGCAGACCGACTCCTCCCTCGACGCCGTCCTGACCCTGAATTCGCAGGTCGCCGCGCGAGCGGTGAGCGCGATCAAGGCGGTGGGCTCGACGGCGCAGGTCGGCACGTTCGACCTCAACACCGACGTGGTCGGCGCGATCAAGGCGGGTGACGTGGTCTTCGCGGTCGATCAGCAGCAGTACGAGCAGGGCTATCTCCCAGTGCAGTTCCTCGAGCTCTACCGGGACAACGCGAACGTCGTCGGCGGCGGGAAACCGGTGCTCACCGGGCCCGACCTGGTCGACAAATCCACTGTGGACACCGTCGGCCAGTACGTGCAAAGGGGCACGCGATGACAACCACCACCCTCGACGAACGGGTCGCGAAACCGCGGCTGCTCGACCGGATGGTCGTCCGGCCCGAGATCGGCGCGCTCCTGGGCGCCGTCGTCGTCTTCCTCTTCTTCACCGTCGTCACCGACCAGTTCTTCAGCGGCAGCGGGGTGGCGACCTGGCTGGACGACGCCTCGACCCTCGGCATCATGGCGGTCGCGGTGTCCCTGCTGATGATCGGCGGCGAGTTCGACCTCTCGGCCGGGGTGATGACGGCGTCCACCGCGCTCGTCACCGCGACACTGGCGACGCAGGCTGGCTGGAACGTCTGGCTCGCGCTGTTCGCGTCGCTGGTCTTCGCCCTAGCGGTCGGCGCGTTCAACGGCTGGCTGGTGATGCGCACCGGATTGCCCAGCTTCATCGTCACGCTGGGCACATTCCTGGCGCTGCAAGGGCTGAACCTCGGCGTGACGCGGCTGGTCACCGGCACCGTGCAGGTCTCCGGGATGCGCTCGACCGACGGCTACGAGTCCGCCGGCTTCGTCTTCGCGTCCACGGTGGACGTCAGCGGGACGGCGTTCCAGATCTCCATCGTCTGGTGGATCGGGTTCGCCGCGCTGGCGGCCTGGCTGCTGGTCCGGACCCGGTTCGGCAACTGGATCTTCGCCGTCGGCGGCAACGCGCTGAGTTCGCGCGCGGTCGGGGTTCCGGTGGTGCGCACCAAGATCATGCTGTTCATGACCACCGCGCTCGCCGCGTGGCTGGTCGGCTCGATCAACATCCTGCGGTTCGCGAGCGTCCAGGCGAACCAGGGCATCGGACTGGAGTTCCAGTACATCATCGCGGCCGTGATCGGCGGCTGCCTGCTCACCGGCGGGTTCGGTTCGGCGATCGGCGCCGCGATCGGGGCGCTGATCTTCGGCATGGCGCGGCAGGGCATCGTGTTCGCCCGCTGGGACAGCGACTGGTTCATGCTGTTCCTCGGCGTGATGCTGCTGTCCGCGGTCGGAGTCAACAACGCCTTCCGGCGGCGCGCGGAAAGGGTCCGGCGATGACGCAGCTCCTCGAGGTAAAAGCCGTCGGCAAGACCTACGGCAGTGTGATCGCGCTGCGCGACGTGTCCACGGTGGTCAACGCGGGCGAGGTGACCTGCGTACTCGGCGACAACGGCGCCGGGAAGTCCACCTTGATCAAGATCCTGGCCGGAGTGCACCAGCACGACCGAGGCGAGTTCCTGGTCGAGGACGAGCCGGTCAAGTTCGCCTCGCCACGGGAAGCGCTCGATCGCGGCATCGCGACGGTGTACCAGGACCTGGCGATCGTGCCGCTGATGAGCGTGTGGCGGAACTTCTTCCTCGGCTCCGAACCGACGGTCGGTTTCGGCCCGTTCCGGGCGCTGGACCGGAAGAAGGGCCGCGAGACGACCAAGAAGGCGTTGTCCGACATGGGCATCGACCTGCGTGACGTCGAGCAGCCGGTCGGCACGCTGTCCGGTGGCGAGCGGCAGTGCGTCGCCATCGCACGGGCGGTGCACTTCGGCGCGAAGGTGCTGATCCTCGACGAGCCGACAGCGGCGCTGGGCGTGAAACAGGCCGGTGTCGTGCTCAAGTACGTCGCGCAGGCACGTGATCGCGGGCTCGGCGTCGTGCTCATCACGCACAACCCACACCACGCGTACCCGGTGGCCGACCGGTTCCTCCTGCTCAAGCGGGGCGCGCCGCTCGGCACCTACGAGAAGTCCGAGATCGACCTGGCCGAACTGACCCGGCAGATGGCGGGCGGTGCGGAACTGGAAGCCCTCGAACACGAGTTGCGACAGGTGGAGTCCCCTTCATGACCGCTCTCGAAGCACTGACCGTCGGCCGGGTCGGGGTGGACCTCTACCCCGAGCAGAGCGGCGTACCGCTGGCCGGGGTCAGCACCTTCGCCAAGTCGCTCGGCGGGACCGCGACCAACGTCGCGGTCGCCGCCGCGCGGCTCGGCCGCTCGACCTCGGTACTGACGAAGGTCGGTCCGGACGGCTTCGGCGACTACGTGCGGCAGGCGCTGCGAGAGTTCGGCGTCTCTCCCGGCCACGTCGGGACCTCGTCGGGGCTGCAGACGCCAGTGGTGTTCTGCGCGCTGAACCCGCCCGCGGATCCTCCGCTGCTGTTCTATCGGTCCCCCATCGCCCCGGACCTGACCCTCACCGAAACCGAGGTGCCCTGGGACGTCGTGGAAACGGTCCCGCTGCTGTGGGTCACCGGAACCGGGGTGTCCGTCGAACCGGCGCGCGGCACCCAGCGCAAGATGCTGGAGCGGCGCGGACGGCGCTCGCATACCGTGCTGGACCTCGACTTCCGGCCGATGTTCTGGCCCGACACCGATACCGCGCGCGAAGAGATCGGCTGGATGCTCGACCACGTCACGGTCGCCGTGGGCAACCGCACCGAGGCGGAGGTCGCCGTCGGCACCGCGGATCCCGACGAGGCCGCGTCCCGGATGCTGGCCAGGGGCGTCGAACTGGCGGTGATCAAGAAGGGTGCCGAGGGCGTTCTGGTGGCCACCGCCGAAGGACGCTGGACCGTGCCGCCGCAGCGGGTCGAGGTCGTCTGCGGGCTCGGCGCCGGAGACGGCTTCGGCGGCGCGCTGATCCACGGTCTGCTGTCCGGCTGGGATCCGGTGCGCATCGCCACCTACGCCAACGCGGCGGGCGCGCTCGTCGCGTCCCGGCTGGCCTGCGCCGACGCCATGCCCACCGCCGACGAGATCGAGGAGTTGCTGTGAGCAAGCTGCACCGTCCACTCGGGACGCTTTCGGACGAGCGGGATCCGGTCCGGCTCACCCCGGACTCGGCGGGCTGGACCTATAGTGGCCTGCGGGTTCTCTCGCTGGCCGCCGGTGAGACCAGGGTCGTGCGCACCGGAGAGTACGAGGCGTTCGTCCTCCCTCTGTCCGGCGCGTGCACGGTCCGGGTCGACGGACAGGTCTTCGAGCTCGCGGGGCGGGACTCCGTGTTCACCCGGGTCACGGACTTCGCCTACGTCCCGCGCGATGCCGAAGTCGAGTTGTCGACAACGGACGGCATCGACGTCGCGCTGCCGATGGCGCGCTGCGTCCGCCGTCTCGAACCGCGTTACGGACCGGCGGAGAACGTGCCGGTGGAGGTACGCGGAGCGGGGCAGGCGACAAGACAGGTCACCAACTTCGGTGTGCCGGGGGTCTGGGACCACGCGGACAAGCTGAACGCGTGCGAGCTGATCACCCCGGGCGGCAACTGGTCGTCCTACCCGCCGCACAAGCACGACGAGGCGTCCGAATGCGAGGTCGTCAACGAGGAGATCTACTACTTCCGCGTCGCCGGACGTGACGGTGTGACGCCGTCACGAGAAGGGTTCGGTCTCCATCGGACGTACACTTCGGACGGTGAGCTGGATGAGGACGTCGCGGTCCGGGACGGCGACGTCTTCCTGATCCCGCGCGGCTATCACGGCCCTTGTGTCGCCGCGCCGGGTTATCCGATGTACTACCTGAACGTGCTGGCAGGGCCCGCCGAAGAGCGGTCGATGGTCTTCTGCGACGACCCGGCGCACAGCTGGGTCCGTGCGACGTGGAATGACCAGGAACTCGATCCGCGCTGCCCGGTCACCAGCCACGAAGGGCGAGTGTCATGAAACTGACCACGGCACAGGCTCTCGTGCGCTGGCTGCTCGCGCAGCGGTCGGAAGCCCTGGACGGGCGGGAGGTCCCGTTGTTCCCCGGGGTGTTCGCGATCTTCGGGCACGGCAACGTCCTGGGTCTCGGTACCGCGCTGGAAGAGCATCGCGACGCTCTGTGGAAGGACCCCTCCACGGGAAAGAGTGTGTCGGCGTTGCCCCTGTGGCGCGGGCAGACCGAGCAGGGCATGGCGCTCGCGGCGGTCGGTTACGCGAAGGCGACGCATCGGCGCCAGGTCGGCGTGGTGACGTCGTCGATCGGGCCCGGCGCGCTGAACATGGTCACCGCGGCCGGGGTCGCGCACGCCAACCGGCTGCCGGTGCTGCTGCTCCCCGGTGACACCTTCACCAGTCGCGCGCCGGATCCGGTGCTGCAACAGGTGGAGCATTTCGGCGACCCGACGGCCACGGTCAACGACGCTTTCCGCGCCGTGAGCCGGTATTTCGACCGGATCACCCGGCCCGAGCAGCTGCTCTCGACCTTGCCGCAGGTCGCCAGGGTGCTGACCGATCCGGCGGACGCGGGCCCGGTGACGCTGGCACTGCCCCAGGACGTCCAGGTGGAGACCTACGACTTCCCGGACGCGCTGTTCGCACCGGTGACCCATCGTCCACCGCGTCCTCGGCCCGATCGCCGGGCGCTGACCGAAGCGGCGGGCGCGCTGCGAGCGGCGAAGAAACCGTTACTGGTCCTCGGCGGCGGTGTCCGTTACTCCGGCGCCGGTGAGCGCGCGCTGGCTTTCGCCGAGCGTCACGGCATCCCGGTCACCGAAACCACGGCCGGGCGAACGCTGGTCCCGCACGGTCATCCACTGCACGCGGGCCCGCTGGGCGTCACCGGCTCGACCTCCGCGAACGTCCTTGCCGCCGAGGCCGACGTCGTACTGGCCGTCGGTACCCGTCTACAGGACTTCACCACGGCGTCCTGGACGATCTTCTCGCCCGGCGTCCGGCTGATCACCCTGAACGCCGCGCGGTTCGACGCGGTCAAACACGGCGCGCTGGCCGTCGTGGGCGACGCCGACGCGGGCCTCACCGATCTGGCAGCTCAGCTGGAAAGCTGGCGCGTCGATCCTTTGTGGACAGATCGCGCGGCGGCGGAACGTGGCCGGTGGGACGCGCACATCGACGCACTGCGCGCCGCTTCCGGCGAGGTGCCGACCTATGCCCAGGTCGTCGGCGCGGTCAACGATCTCTCCGAGCCGCGGGACTACGTGATGACCGCGTCCGGCGGGATGCCCGGCGAGCTGATCGGCGGCTGGCGCGGAGCGGGGCCGGTCGGCATGGACGTCGAGTACGGGTTCTCGTGCATGGGGTACGAACTCGCGGGTGCGTGGGGTGCGGCGATGGCCCACACCGAGGGCCTGGTCACCACGATGCTCGGCGATGGCTCGTACCTGATGCTGAACTCGGAACTGTTCTCGGCCGCCTTCGCCGGGCATCCCTTCGTGGCGGTGGTCTGCGACAACGACGGCTACGCGGTGATCGCCCGCCTTCAGGAGGGCCAGGGCGGCAAGCCGTTCAACAACTTCCTCGCCGACTGCCGGAGCGCGCACGAGTCGCCGCCTCGGGTCGACTTCGCGCGGCATGCGGAATCGCTGGGATGCGCCGTGTTCACGGCGTCCACTGTGGACGACGTGCGGGCGGCTTACGCGAAGGCACGGGAAGCCGCCGTGGCCGGACGACGACCGGCGGTGGTCGTCGTCCGGACCCAGCCGAACTCGTGGACCGAGGCCGGCGCGTGGTGGGAGGTCGGCGTTCCGGAGCACCTCTCTGGGCGTGACGGTATAGAGAGCGGGAAAGTGCGGCAGGTGCGCTACTTGAATTGCAACTAGAGGACTACTTGCGGTCGAAGCTGGCGAAGTAACCGGCCGCCATGTCCTCGTCACCGTGCCACCCCGGGGCAACCCGTTCGACGTCCGGAAACCCACCGGGCTGGCCGGGATCCTCGACGACCTCAGCGTCCGAGCAGGCGCCGGATCTCGGTGACAGCAGAGCGGCCCGCGCGGTTCGCGCCGACGGTGCTGGCGGACGGGCCGTAGCCGACCAGGTGCAGGCGCGGTTCGGCGACGACCCGGGTGCCGTCCATCCGGATCCCGCCGCCCGGCCCGCGCGGGCGCAGCGGCGCGAGGTGGTCGATGGCGGCACGGAAACCGGTGGCCCAGAGGATGATGTCGGCGGGCTCGACGGTGCCGTCCGCCCACACCACGCCATCCGGGGTGATTCGTTCGAACATCGGGTGCCGGTCGAGGATCCCCGCGTCCAGCCCCGCCCGGACCTCGGGTGTCACCGCCAGATCGGTCACGCTGACGACGCTCTTCGGTGGCAGGCCCTCCCGGACCCGCCTGTCGACCTTGGCGACGACCTCACGGCCCCAGTCCTCGCTGAACGGCTCGTCACGCCAGACCGGCGGGCGCCGGGTCACCCAACGCGTCGAGTGTGCGAAGGGCGCGATCTCCAGCAGCAGCTGGACGGCCGACGCGCCACCGCCGACCACGACGACGCGCTTGCCGCGGAAGGCGCCGACGCCGGTGTAGTCGGCGGTGTGCACCTGGCGGCCGCGGAAGGTCTCCTGCCCCGGGTAGTACGGCCAGAACGGCCGGTCCCAGGTGCCGGTCGCGCTGATCACCGCACGGGCGGCCCACGTTTCCGTCGCACTCGCGACGACCAGCCGATCGTCCTCGCCGCGCACCGACAAGACGTCGACGGGACGATGGACCGGAAGGTCATAGGCGCGCTCGTAGCGACCGAAGTACTCGGAAACGGCCTCAGCGGCGGGCCGGTCCGGGCCCGGGGTGCCGAAGGACATCCCGGGGAGGTCGTAGACGCCGTGGACCTTCTCCATCACCAGCGAAGGCCAGCGGTACTGCCACGCGCCGCCCGGCCGCTTGCCGTGGTCGAGCACGACGAAGCCCGCCTCGTTCGCGAACCCCGCGCGGCGCAGGTGGTACGCCGCCGACAGCCCTGCCTGGCCCGCCCCGATCACCGCCACGTCGACTTCGTGATCCGCCTTCATAACGGGTTCAACGGTGACCGGCCCGCACTATTTCGCGTGGTGGGTCACAGCCCGCACGATCGCGACGATCACGAGCACCCCGGCGAGGGCGACCAGCGCCGGCGCCACCCGGTTGACCACCGACTCACCCGCGTACTCCATGAGGTCGATCGCCTCGCCCTCCGCCACCGGCTTCACCGCTTTCAACGGCGGACGCGCCGGGGTTTCGGGCTTCGCGGGTTCGGCCTTCGTGGCGAGTTTGCCGGACAAGCAGTCCGCGAACGAGTCGAGGATCTTGCCGCCGACTTCGGAGATCATCCCGCGTCCGAACTGCGCCGGTTTGCCGGTGACCGCCAGTTCCGTGACCACGGTGCCGTGGGTGACGCCGTCCTTCTCGGTGAGGGTGAGGGTCACCGTCGCCGACGCCGTTCCCGCGCCACGGACGTCCTTGCCGGACGCCTTGATCACCACTTTCCTGGCGTCCGCGTCCTTTGCGACGAAATGGCCTGCTCCTTTGTAAAGCAGGGAGATCGGCCCGAGCTTGACCTTCACCGTGCCCTTGAAAGCGTCCCCGTCGACCTCGGTGACGGTGGCGCCTGGCATGCACGGTGCCACTCGTTCCGGATTGACGACGGCCTTCCAGACCTCGTCGACCGGGGCGGGAACGGTGAATTCGTGGTCGAGCCGCACGGGCCGACCTCCCTTCGTGTCAGGAGCCCGCGGCGGCGAGCACCGCCCGGCCGGTCAGCACCCGCGCGAGATGCTGCCGGTATTCGACGTCGGAGTTGCCGTCCGCGGTCGGGTTCGTGCCTTCGGCCGCGTGTTCGGCCGCGCCGCGGATCGCCTCGGCGGTGGCCGCGCAGCCGACCAGCGCCGCCTCGACCCCGGCCGCCCGCACCGGTGTCGAGCCCATGTTGGTGAGCGCGACCCGCGCCTCCTCGATGGTGCCGGCCTCGGTGCGGACGCACGCCGCGACCGCGACCATGGACCACGCCTGCGCGACCCGGTTGAACTTCTCGTAGTGGGCACGCCAGCCGGTGTGTTTCGGCACGCGGACCTCGACCAGGATCTCGTCCTCGGCGAGCGCGGTGGTGAACATGTCCTGGAAGAAGTCCGCCGCGGCGACCGTCCGCCGCCCGCCCGGCCCGGCGACGACGAGTTCGCAGCCGAGTGCGAGCACGGGGGCCGGCAGGTCGCCTGCCGGATCGGCGTGCGCGATGGCGCCGCCGAACGTCCCGCGATGGCGGATCTGCGGATCGGCGACCGTGTCGGTGGCGGCCTTGAGCAGGGTGGCGTGCTCGGCGACCAGCTCGTCCCGCTGGACGTCGTGATGCGTGGTCATCGAGCCGATGACCAGCGCGTCGCCGTCCTCGCGGACACCGCGCAGCTCGCCGACCTTCCCGAGGTCGATCAGCGTGGTCGGCGTGGCGAGCCGCATCCTCAGCACCGGCAACAGGCTCTGCCCGCCTGCCAGCACTTTGGCGTCCTCGCCCGCCTCGGCGAGGGCACTCACCACTTCGTCCACTGTGGACGGAGCGACGTAGTCGAACGGAGCCGGGATCACTGGACACCTCCGGAAGCGTCGATCGAACCGAGGCCGCCGCCGGCTTCGGCACCCAAGCCGCCCTCCGCGGTCGTCCGGTGCTGGATGGCGTGCCAGACCCGCATCGGGGTCAACGGCATCTCGATGTCGTTCACCCCGAAGTGGCGGACGGCGTCGATCACGGCGTTGACCACCGCCGGTGTCGAGGCGATCGTGCCCGCCTCGCCGACTCCCTTTGCGCCCAACGGGTTCGTCGTCGACGGCGTCTCGGTGCGGTCGGTGGTGAAGTGGGGCAGATCCGCCGCCGACGGCAGGAGATAGTCGGCGAACGTCCCGGTAATCAGCGTCCCGCCTTCGTCGTGGACGGCCTCTTCGAACAGCGCCTGCGCGATGCCCTGCGCGAGTCCGCCGTGCACCTGGCCTTCCACGATCAGCGGGTTGACCGCCACGCCGACGTCGTCGACGCAGACGTAGGAGCGCAACCGCACGCGCCCGGTCTCGGTGTCGACCTCGGCCGCGCACAGATGCGTGCCATGCGGGAAGGAGAAGTTCTCCGGATCGAACGTGTCCGCCGAATCCAGCGAGGGTTCGACCCCGTCCGGCAGGTCGTGCGCCGAGAACACGGCCCACGCGATGTCCTGGATGGAGGTCGAGGAATCCGTGCCCTTGACGGAGAACTTGCCCGCCTCGAATTCGAGGTCGTCCTCGGCGCATTCCATCATGTGCGCCGCGATCGGCTTGGCCTTGGCGAGCACCTTGTCCGCCGCCTTGACCACCGCGACCCCGCCGACCACCAGCGACCGGGAACCGTAGGTGTCCATGCCCTTGTGCGAGGACTGGGTGTCGCCGTGGATGACCTCGATGTCCTCGAACGGGACACCGAGTTTGTCGGCGACGATCTGGCTCCACGCCGTCTCGTGGCCCTGGCCGTGCGCGGAGGCGCCGGTGATCACCTCGATCTTGCCGGTGGGCAGCACCCGGATCTCCGCGTGCTCCCAGCCGCCCGCCGCGTAGTCCAGCGAGCCGAGCACCCGCGACGGCGCGAGGCCGCACATTTCGGTGAACGTCGAGATGCCGATGCCGAGCTGGACGGAGTCGCCGGAATCCCGTCGCTCCTTCTGTTCCCGGCGGAGACCGTCGTAGTCGAAGAGTTCCTTGGCCTTGGCGGTGGCGGCCTCGTAGTTGCCCGAGTCGTAGGTCAGCCCGGCCACCGTGGTGAACGGGAACTCCTCGTGCTTGATCCAGTTCTTCTCGCGGAGTTCCATCGGGTCCATGCCCAGTTCGACGGCGAGTTCGTCCATGATCCGCTCGATGCCGAACGTGGCCTCCGGCCGGCCCGCGCCGCGGTACGCGTCGGTGAGTGTGGTGTTGGTGAACACGTTGGTGCAGGCGAAGTGGTACGCCGGGAACTTGTAGATGGCGTTGAACATGAACGCGCCGAGGATCGGCACACCGGGGCCGACGAGGCCGAGGTACGCGCCCATGTCGGCGAGCAGTTCGACCTTGAGGCCGGTCACCGTGCCGTCGCGGTTCGCGGTAATGGTGATGTCCTGGACCTGGTCGCGGCCGTGGTGCGCGGCGACCATGGTCTCCGATCGGGACTCGCTCCACTTGACCGGTTTGCCGAGCCGCCGCGCGATCAGCGTCGACATCATCTCTTCGGGCAGCACGGCGATCTTGCCGCCGAACCCGCCGCCGACGTCCGGCGCGATCACGCGCACCTTGTGCTCGGGCAGGCCTAGCGTGGCCGCGGTCATCGTTTTGAGGATGTGCGGGACCTGGGTGGCCGACCACATGACCAGCTGGCTGCCGGTCGGGTCGACGACGCACGCCCGCGGTTCCATGAAGGCGGGCACGAGCCGTTGCTGGCGGAAGCGCCGCTTCAGGACGACTTCGGAGTTCGCGATCGCGTCCTCGACGTCGGTTCCCGTTCCCGCCCCCGCGGAATCGAAGACCCATACGGCGTTCTGGTTGGTGCCGAGATCTTCGTGCACCAGCGGCGCGCCCTCGGCAAGCGCGTTCTCGAGCCCGAGAACGACCGGCAGTTCGTCATACTCGACGTCGATCGCTTCGAGCGCGTCATGCGCTTCGGCCGAGGTACGGGCGACGACGACCGCGACGCCTTCACCGGCGAAGTTCACTGTGTCCGAAGCGAGGATGGGCCGTCTCGGCGATTTCATGTCCGGGGTGATCGGCCACGCGCACGGCATGCCGATGGCGCTCTCGGGATCAAGGTCCTTCCCGGTGAAGACCGCGACGACACCCTGCGCGGACTTCGCCTCGGTGACGTCGATCGACACGATCTTGGCGTGCGCGAACGGGCTGCGGAGCACCGCGAGGTGCAGCATGCCCGGCAGTGTCAGGTTGTCGGTCCAGCGCGTGCGGCCGGTGATGAGGCGCTCGTCCTCCTTGCGGCGACGGGACTTGCCGACCTCCGGTTCGATCGTGGAGGTCATCACTCACCACCCGCGCCGACACGGGAAGCGGTGTCCGAGGCGAGCCGCTCGGCTTCGGGACCGGCACCGGGCCGCATCTGGTGGGCGGCGTCGCGCACCGCGCGGACGATGTTCTGGTAACCCGTGCAGCGGCACAGGTTGCCTTCGAGCCCTTCCCGGACGGCCTTCTCGTCCGGATCGGGATTGTCTGCGAGCAGATCGATCGACTGCATGATCATGCCGGGTGTGCAGAATCCGCACTGGAGCGCGTGATTCTCGTGGAAGGCCTTCTGCACCGGGTGCAGTTCGCCGTCGCGGGCGAGTCCTTCGATCGTGGTGATTTCGCAGCCGTCGGCCTGGACCGCGAGTACCGAACAGGATTTCACGCTGCGCCCGTCGAGGTGGACGGTGCAGGCCCCGCAGTTGCTGGTGTCGCAACCGACCACGGTGCCTACCTTCCCGACGTGTTCGCGCAGATGGTGCACGAGCAGGGTGCGGGGTTCGACGTCGTCTGTGTAGCTGGTGCCGTCGACGGTGACGGTGACGCGCATCAGGCCTCCAAAAGCAACAGAAACCCCGCGCTGGTCCGGGGTCGTTCGGGAGCGGCCGGTCATCCGGTTGTCATGGACCGACCCCGGGCGGGCCGTGATCGGACTCACAGTCGAGCGTGCTACGTCTGCCCGGCCGGAACAACCCCCACCAGGGGGTGACTCCCGGCCGGGCCCGCAGTTGCGTCGATCTCTACGACTTATTCTCCGCAGGTGCGGTTGCCGGTCTATGCCGATCGTTCGAGGAAACCATTGGCGATCAACCATCCGACGTTGACCGAAGGTGGCGAGCCGGGCAGCAACGCACCGTCCACTTGGTACTGGAATCCCCCACCCGGCTGGGCGAACCAGGCGGCGATCGGACCGGAGTGGACCGCGAACGACTTCGCGACCCGATAGGCGTGATAGTTGCAGCTCGCGCCCGGCGAGGAATCGAGACTCTGCGGCGGGATCGCCCTCGACGCGTACGGAGATCCCTTCGGCGCGAGGAAGGAACCGTACTCACTGCCGTACCTGTCGATCCGCTTGCCCGGTGTCAACGTGATCACGTACTGGATGGGTGTCCCGTCGGGCCGCAGGACGTAGCCGTTCTTCGGCGGATAGCGCCACGACGCGGCCGCTTGGTCGTAGTAGGTGTCGAGGAAACGTTGCTCGGCCAAGGCCCCGGTGCGGCGGTAGCCGATGAGCTGGAAACCGACGGCGCCCAGCACCGGGAGTTTCTCCGGGCCGAGCCGTTTGTCACCGTGGTGATCGGACTCCGAGCATTCGGTGAGCCGTCCGGCTTGGATGGTGCTCGGATGTGCTGTGGCGGTCTGTGTCGTGACCGGGGCGAGGAGCAGGCCGATGGCGGCGAACACCGTCAAGGTGCGTCTCAGCAGCATGCTCCGAGCACACCAGCCGTCGCGTGGGGCGGGCGACGGCTGATCGACTGACGTCGTTGAGCCGACCGGCTGGTTCAGCCCGTCATGCCCAGCACCGACAGATCGGCGTTCGCCCCGGTGACCACGGTGGCGGCGAAGTCGCCCGGGAGGTCGTGCACGGTCAGCGCGGCCAGCCCGGCCGCGCCCGCGGGTTCCGGGACGACGCCGAGGGTTTCCGCGCCCAAGCGCATGGCCGCGCGCAGATCGTCGTCGCTGACCAGCACGAAGTCGTCGACGAGCGACCGCATCCGACGAAGGGACTCCGGCTCCGGGGTCTGGATCGAGATCCCGCCGGCGAACGAGTTCGCCCGGTCGACGGTGATCGATTCACCCGCCCGCCAGCTCCTCTCCATCGCCGGGGCCGACTCGGTCCCGACACCGACGATGCGGACGTCGGGCGAATGCGCCTTGAGCCAGAGCGCGACCCCGGCGATCAGCGCGCCGTCGCCGACCGGGAGGACTACCGTGTCGATCCGGCTCTCCCGCGCCAGTTCCAGGCCGATCGTGCCCGCACCCTCGGAGATCGCGGGCTCGCGGCCGTCGACCACGAAGACGCGATCCGGCGCTTCGGCGGCGAAGGCGGCAGCGGCGGCTTTCGCCTCGCCGTCGACCCGGCGCACCCGGGCGCCCAGTGCCTTCATCCGCCGGAGTTTGATCGGGGAGATGTCGGCGGGGACGAAAACCTCGGCCCGCAGGCCGCGTTTCCTGGCGGCGAAGGCGACGGCCTGCCCGAAGTTGCCGCTCGTGCCGCACACCATCGTGGTGCCCGGCTCCAGCCCGGCGGCGAAGTAGTCCGCGCCGCGGCCCTTGAAGCTGCGCAACGGATTCAGCGTCTCGACCTTCACCAGCACACGACGGCCGAGCCGTTCGTTCAGCTGTTCGTCGCTGTACTGCGGGGAGTTCAGGAAAACGGGATCGATCTTCTTCGCCGCCTCGGCGATGTGGTCCAGCTGCAGGTCGATGTCGGTCATGACGCTCAAACTAGGCGAGAAGCCGATCATGCCGATTGTAAGTTTTCCCGTCCGTGTGCAAAAATCTTGCGTGCCTCTCGACGAGATCGACCACCTGCTGCTCGACCTCGTCCAGGTCGACGCGGCCCGCCCGCTGCACGATCTGGGTGACGCCGTCGGCCTTTCCCCGAGCGCGGTCCAGCGACGGCTGACCCGGCTGCGCGCGGCGGGCGTGATCCGCGCTCAGGTCGCCGTACTCGATCCGGAAGCGCTGAGCGCCGGGATGGCGTCGGTCATCCTGGTCGCGCTGACCGACGACGACGTGGAGCATCACGACGCGTTCCGCGCGCGCATGCTGGCCGAACCGCGAGTCCAGCACTGCTACAGCATCGTCGGGCAGTGGGACTACGTCGTCGTCCTGCTCACGCCGGATCTCAAGGCGAGCCGGTACCTTTCCCGGAAACTGTTCACCGAGCACGTCAAACGGTTCGAGACCCTGCCTGCCTTCGACGTGGTCAAGTCGAGCCAGGCTGTCCCGGTTCCCGGCGTCAGCCGTGGATCCGGCCGGTGAGTTCGGCGAGCCGCGAGCCCGAACCGCTCCACCGCAGCGCGATGATCTCCGCCGCGATCGACACCGCGGTCTCCTCCGGCGTCCGCGCGCCGAGGTCGAGCCCGATCGGCGAGGCCAGCCGTCCGAGTTCCGCCTCGGTGACCCCGGCCTCGCGCAGCCGCGCGAACCGGTCGTCGTGGGTCTTGCGCGAGCCCATCGCGCCGACGTAGCCGACGTCGAGCCGCAACGCGACCTCCAGCAACGGCACGTCGAACTTCGGGTCGTGGGTGAGCACGGCGATCGCGGTCCGGCCGTCGGTCCGGCCCGCCTCGGCTTCGGCGTTCAGGTAGCGATGCGGCCAGTCGACGACGACCTCGTCCGCGTCGGGGAACCGGCTCTTCGTCGCGAACACGGGCCGCGCGTCGCAGACCGTGACCTGGTAGCCGAGGTACGCGCCCATTTTCGCCATCGCGGCGGCGAAGTCGATCGCGCCGAACACCAGCAGCCTCGCGGGCGGCTCGAAGGAGTTGACGAAGACCGTCATCCCTTCGCCGCGGCGCTGCCCGTCCGGCCCGTGGTGCAGCGTGCCGGTGCGGCCCGCCACGAGCATTCCGCGCGCGTCGTCGGCGACGGCGTCGTCCATCCGGGAGGAGCCGAGCGAACCGGCGACACGGTCCGGCCAGACGATCAGGTGCTCGCCGACCAGCCCTTCCCGTTCGTGCTCGATCACCGTCACCACGGCCACCGGCTGTCCACTGTGGACCGATTCGACGACGTCGCCGAGTTCCGGCATCGAGTCGCGGTCGATGTGCTGGACGTAGATGTCGATGATCCCGCCGCAGGTCAGCCCGACCGCGAACGCGTCGTCGTCGGTGACGCCGTAGCGCTGCAACACCGGGGCACGGTCGGCGACCACCTGTCGCGCGAGTGCGTAGACGGCACCCTCGACGCAGCCGCCGGAGACGCTGCCGGTGACCGTGCCGTCCGGCGCGACGAGCATCGCCGCGCCCGGGCTCCGCGGCGCCGACGAGAACGTCGCCACCACCGTGCCGACCCCCACGGTCTCACCGGCCGCCCAGCGGCGGTGCAGTTCGTCCAGTACGTCACGCATCGGCGATCTCCACCAGCAGTCGTTCCAACGTGGCCAAGCTGTGCCCGGCGAGCAGCCGATCGAGGTACGGGAGCGCGGCCACGATGCCGGACTGCACGGGCGCGTAACCTGCCCGCCCCGCGTGCGGATTCACCCAGAATACGACGTGCGCGAGCCGTCGCAGCCTGGCGAGCTGCTCGCCGAGCATCCCGGGGTCGCCCCGCTCCCAGCCGTCGGAGAACACGGTGACCACGGAACGCCTGGCCACGCCGCGTTGTCCCCAGCGGTCGAGGAAGGCCCGCAGGGTCTCGCCGAGCCGGGTCCCGCCCGCGAAATCGGGGACGGCGGCGGCCGCGGCGAGCATCGCGTGCTCGGGATCGCGCAGGCGCAGCTGGCGGGACACCCTGGTGAGCCGGGTACCGAGGGTGAACACCTCGACCCGGCCGGGAGCGCGCCGGGTGACGACGTGCGCGAACCGCAGCAGGGCGTCGGCGTACGGGTCCATCGAGCCGGAGACGTCGATCAGGAAGACGAGACGGCGCGGTTTCGTGCTCCTCCGCCGGTACGCCAGGCGAACGGGCTCGCCGCCTCCGGCCAGCATCGCGCGGAGCGTGCGTGACGGATCGAGAGTGCCCCGCCGGGCGGCGCGGCGGCGCGGCGATGACCGCGGAGGGAGGGCCGGGCGGAGCTTCGCCAGCAGTTCCCGCAGGTGAGCGCGTTCGGCGATGGTCAGTTCGGCGAGGTCGCGGTGTCGCAGGATCTCGTCGTCACTCGCCGCCACGCGGAGCTGGTCGGGCTCCGCGCCGGACTCGCCCTGGCCCGGGGCCTGCGCGAGCGCGGCGATCCTGGCGCGCTTCGGGGGTGCCTCCCGGCCTCGCCGCCGGGGACCGGATTCCGCCTCGGTGAACCAGCTGTCGAACGCCGTGTCGTAGCGCGGGAGGTCGTCGGGGTCGGAGCACAGTGTCAGCCGTCCTGCCCAGTACAGCTGCTCGGAGTCGGCGAGGTCGACCTCGCCGACCGCCGCGAGGTACGCCTGGACTCGGTGTGCGTCGCACGGCAAACCGGCTTCGCGCAAAGCCTCCGCGAAGCCGACGAAACCCGCCAATGGATCGCTCACCCCTCCATTGTGCGCGCGTTTCGTCCTCTAGTTGCGGTAGTTGCGTGTGCAAGTACCGCAACTAGAGGACGAAACGCGGGGTCGGCGGCGGGCGAAGACGGGGGGTTTCTCGCGGAGGGGGCCGATGCCACCCATGAAGGCGCCCAGGCCGGTGAGCAGCGGAAACCGGTCCGAGATCCGGAGAACCAGGGGGATGGTCCGCTCGTTCAGCGTCCCGTCGAGGGCGGGCTCGATGAGCATCTTGTGTTCCCCCAGTTGCTGCTTCTGGGCGAGGGTGACGGCGACGTTCCGGCGGCGTTGCACGCGGCCGAGGTCCCGCGCGGTCAGCGTGCCACTCCGGAGCGGCGCGGCGAGGATCCGCGCGGCCGCCACGGCGTCCTGCACCGCGATGTTGACGCCCATCCCGCCGACCGGCGACATCGCGTGCGCGGCGTCGCCGATGCAGAGCACCCGTTCGGAGTACCAGTGCGGGAGTTTGGACATCCGGACCTTCAGCAGTTTGACGTCGTCCCAATCGCGGATCGCGGCGAGTTCACCCTGTCCCCAGCCGAACAGGGCGCCGATCCGCTCGCGGAACTTCTCGATGCCCTCGGCACGCAGCGCCTCGTCCTGGCCCTTCCTGATCAGGTACGAAGTCTGGTAGTAGTCGCCGCGGTCCATCGTCACGCCGGCGTGGCCGTTCGCGAAACAGCCGAACACCTGGGCTTCCTTACCCGTGTCTTCGAGTTTGGGCACGCGGACCCACCACACGTCCATCGGCACGTCGTACTCGTGCGGCACGAGCCCCGCTTCCGCGCGCACCAGGGAATCCCGGCCATCGCAGCCGACCACCAGCGACGCGGCCAATTCCCGCTCCACCCCGTCGGAATCGAGGTAACGCACCCCGCCGCCCTGGCGCAGTCCGGTGACCTCGGCGCCCATCCGCAGGGTGAACGTCGATTCCTCGGCAGCCGCTTCGGCGAGCAGGTTCAGGAAGTCCCACTGCGGGACCATCGAGATGTACTTGTGCGGCCCGGGAACCCGGCTGAAATCGGCGGCGACGATCGTCTTGTCGCCGATCACCATCCGCATCTTCTCCAGCCGTTTCGACGGGAGTTCCGCAAACCGTTCGCCGAGCCCGAGTTCGTCGAGCAGCGTCAACGTCGGCGGATGCACCGTGTCACCACGGAAATCGCGGAAGAAGTCCTTGTGTTTTTCGAGAACGGTGACCTCGACCCCGGCTCGCGCCAACAGGAGTCCGAGCACCATCCCCGCCGGACCGCCCCCCACCACACAACACTGTGTACGTTCCATAATCGAGTTGTAGCGCGCCCGGCGGGCCGTCGCCAAGCTTTCGGCGCCGAAGAGGACCTAGGTCCTACCGGGAATCCTCGCTACGGTGACGCCATGTTCCCGTCCCGTGCCGTGCTCGCCACCCTGCTCGCCTGCGCCCTCGGCGCGGCCGCCGCCCCGGCCGCCTCGGCGACCCCGCCGCCCGCCCCGGTCCCGGTGGTGTTCGACGGCGACTCCGATTTCGCGGACATCGCGACGCTCGCGTATCTGTGCCAGGCCCACAAACAGCGCCGCGTCGATCTGCGCGCCGTCACCGTCACCAACAACGGCGCGGGAATTCCCGGACGCGCGCTGACCCACGTGCGGACGACACTCGGGAAGTGCGGACTCTCCGGCATTCCGGTCGCGGACGGATCCGACACCGGCGTGAACCCGATGCCCGCCGACAGCCGTGCGTGGACCGAGAGCATCCTCAACGGCGCACTCGGTGACGCGGGGGTTTCGCACCGTCCGTCGCGGGTCCGGGCGTCGGCGCTGCTCGCCGCGACGGTACTCAAGTCGGCGAAGCCAGTCGTTGTGATCGCGACCGGTCCGCTCACGAATGTCGCGAAGGCCATGGCCGTTCCCGGTGTGGCGCAGCGGATTTCACGGCTTTCGGTGATGGGCGGTGCCTTCGACGTCCCCGGCAACGTGTTCGGCCCGGACGCGGGGAAGTTCGACGGAACCCAGGAGGTCAACATGTGGCTCGACCCCGCTTCGGCGGACAAGGTCTTCGCCGGGATCCGCCGCGTCGACATCGTTCCGCTGGATGCCACGAACGACGTCCCCATCACACCGTCCTATGTGGAGCGATTGGGCCGCGAAGCCCGGACCGCGGAGGCGAAGCTGGTGCACTCCATCGTCACCCAGCCCGATCTCGTCCCGTACGTCCAGGACGGGACCGCGTTCTGGTGGGACACGCTCGTCTCGTCCGAGGTGTTCGACGCCGTGAGCCCGGTGAAGCTGCGGCAGGCGAAGGTCGACGTAAGGCAGGACGGCGCCGCGGCGGGCCGTACTTACGTGACGCCGGAGGGAACTTCGCAGAACGTCGGCTACGACGCCGATCCCGTGGCTTACGAGAACGGCTTCCTGAAGATGCTGAACGGTCAGGTCGTGACGCGCAGTCCGGCGATGAGGACCCCGACCATCCGGCGCGCGTCGTAGCGGGGATCGCTGTCGGCGCCGATGCAGAGATTCCCGACGCCTCGCATGACTTCGATCGCCTGCAGATCGGAGCGGATCTCGCCGGATTCGGCCGAGGCGTCGAGCAACGTCGTGCACGCGGGCAGGAGCCTGTCGAGGAAGTAGGCGTGCAACGGCTCGAAGCCGGTGTTGTCCGACTGGAACGCGGCGGCGAGGCCATGTTTGGTGACCAGGAAATCGACGAAGAGGCCGATCCAGCGTCGCAACGCCTCGTACGGGGAATCGCTCGACGCCAGTAGCTCCGGCCCGGCCTCGGCGCAGGCGTCGACCTGGTGCCGGTAGACGGCGATGATGAGATCCGCCCTGGTCGGGAAGTGCCGGTAAATGGTGCCCATCCCGACGCCCGCCTTGGCCGCGATGTCGCGGACCGGCGCCTCGACGCCCGAGGTGACGAAAACGGCGGCGGCCGCGTCGAGCAGGGTCTTCTCGTTGCGCCGGGCGTCCGCGCGTTTGGATTTGGCGCCTTCTTCACTCACCACGCGGCATCCTCCACCATGCTTGCCAAGCGGAACAGTGTTCCATATCGTTAGCGGAGCAACGTTCCGCTTGCTCATCCTGCCATGGAGGACACCGTCATGCAGTACCGCACCTTGGGCCGGACCGGCGTGCAGGTCAGTACCCTCGCGCTCGGCGCGATGAACTTCGGCGCGATCGGGCGCACCACCCAGGACGAGGCCACCGCCATCGTCGACGCCGCCCTCGAAGGCGGGATCAACCTCGTCGACACCGCCGACCTGTACAGCGCCGGCGAGTCGGAGAAAATGGTCGGCAGAGCCATCACCGGACGCCGCGAGGACATCGTGCTTGCCACGAAGGCGACCATGCCGATGGGCGGCGACCGCAACCATCAGGGCGCTTCACGGCGCTGGCTGGTCACCGAACTGGACAACAGCCTGCGCCGCCTCGGCGTCGACCACGTCGACCTCTACCAGATCCACCGCTGGGACCCGAAGACCAGCGACGAGGAGACCCTTTCGGCGCTGACCGATCTCCAGCACGCGGGGAAGATCCGCTACTTCGGTTCGTCGACGTTCCCCGCCTACCGCGTCGTGCGGGCACAGTGGGCCGCCCGCGAACACCGCCTGAGCCGGTACGTCACCGAGCAGCCCAGCTACTCGATCCTGCAGCGCGGCATCGAAACGCATGTGCTGCCCGTGACCGAGGAATACGGGCTGGGCGTGCTGGCGTGGAGCCCGCTCGCCTCGGGCTGGCTTTCGGGCGCGGTCCGCGCGGGGCAGGAGATCACCACCAACCGCTCGAAGGTCCGGCCGCAGCGCTTCGACCTGGCCATCCCGGCGAACCGGGCCCGGCTCGAAGCCGTCGAACGGCTGGCCAAGGTCGCCGACGAGGCCGGTCTGACGCTGATCCAGCTCGCGCTCGGCTTCGTGACCGCGCATCCGGCCGTGACCAGCGCGATCATCGGGCCGCGCACCCTGGAGCACCTGGAATCCCAGCTCGCCGCCGCGGACACGGTGCTGCCGTCCGACGTCCTCGACGCGATCGACGAGATCGTCGCTCCCGGTGTGGACCTCGCCCCGGACGAAAAGATGGATACCCCGCCGTCGCTGCTCGACCCGGCACTACGGCGGCGCTGACCAGGTCAGGTGAGCAGTTTGTCCAGCTTGGCGCGGACCCGGTCGAGGTCTTCGCTGTACTTGAGCACCGCACCGAGCGTCCGCGCCGCCGCCGCGGCGTCCAGTTCGGACACTTCCAGCGCTAGGAGCGCCTGAGCCCAGTCGAGGGATTCCGCCACCCCGGGTGGTTTCAGCAGTTCCATCGCCCGGAGCCGGTGCACCGCGTTCGCGACCTGCGCCGCGAGCCCTTCGCCGAGGTTCGGGATCCTGCGTCGCAGGATCTCGATCTCACGGCCGAGGTCCGGATGTTCGAGCCAGTGGTAAAGACAACGGCGCTTGAGCGCGTCGTGAACTTCCCGGGTCCGGTTCGAGGTCAGCACCACGAGCGGCGGATGCTCGGCGCGCACCTCGCCGAACTCGGGAATGGTGACGGCGTTCTCGTCGAGGAGTTGCAGCAGGAACGCCTCGAACTCGTCGTCGGCGCGGTCGATCTCGTCGACCAGCAGCACGCACGGCGCGATCTGCAACGCCTTCAGCAGTGGCCGGGAGAGCAGGAATCGTTCGGTGTAAAGGGACTGCTCGGCGGCCTCGACGTCGAGGCCGCCGTCACCGGCGGCTTCGAGCGCCCGCAGATGCAGCAACTGGCGGGGGAAGTCCCACTCGTACAACGCCTGGGCGGCGTCGATGCCTTCGTGGCACTGAAGCCGGATGAGTGGCATGCCGAGTGCTTCGGCCAGTCCCAAGGCGAGTGAGGTCTTGCCGGTGCCCGGTTCGCCCTCGCAGAACAACGGGCGGCCGAGCCGCAGGGCAAGGAATCCGGCCGTGGCGATGCCGTCGTCGGCGAGGTAGCCGACCGCTTCGAGGGCTTCGGCCAGTTTCTCCGGCGATTCGACGGTCACTTCCCGATCGTAAGCCTCGGAGAGTGCGAGATCAGCCTGGAAGATCCTCGCGGCGGTCCACGTCGTGCCCGGTGCCGAGGTCGCCGCATTCGACGAGCCGCAGTTCCGGGCGTCCCTTCAGCCAGTCGCGTGCGCCCTTGTCCCCGGACGTGCCCGCCGCGATCTCCGGCCACCAACGGCGGCCGAGCACGACGGGATGGCCGGGGACGCCGTCGTAGGCCGCCCGCGCGACGGTGTCCTCGTCGGCCTTGTCCGCGACCCGGCGCACCACTCCGGCACTGACGCCGGGCAGATCCACGAGATGCACGACGGCGGCTTCCGCGGCAGTGGTTTCCAGTGCCCTCAGGCCCGCGCGCAGTGACGCGCCCAGGCCGGATTCCCAGTCCTCGGCCACGACTGCGGCCTCGGAGTCGGGCAGGAGCGCGCGGACTTCCTCGGCCGAGGCGCCCAGCACCACCCGGACCGGTGCGCAACCGGCGTCGGTGAGCACTCGCAGCGCGCGGACGACGAACGGCTCACCGTCGAGGACGGCCAGTGCCTTCGGCCCGCCGAACCGGCGGCCGGCCCCGGCCGCGAGCAGCAGCCCGGCGGTCTCAGCCATGCCCTGCCTTGGTCGGCGGCGCGGAGGCCAGGTCGGTCTCGATGGCTTTCGCCGCGTTGAGCAGCGACGGCAGCAGTTCCTGCTCGACCGACTCGGGCGTCGTGCGGCTGGCGTGGGTGGAGAGGTTGACCGCGGCCACGACCTTGCCACGCCGGTCCCGGATCGGCGCGGCGATGGAGCGGAGGCCCTCTTCGAGCTCCTGGTCGACCATCGCGTACCCCTGCCGGTAGACCCGCTCGAGTTCGGCGATCAGGTCTTTTCGCCTGGTCAGCGTGCGCGCGGTCAGTTTCTCGAGTTTGGCCGCGTCGAAGTAGCCGTGCAGGTCGTCACCTTCGAGGTCGGCCAGCAGGACGTGCCCCATCGACGTCGCGTGGGCCGGGAAGCGGGTGCCGACGTTGATGCTGACGGTCATGATCCGCGAAACGGCTACGCGCGCGACGTAAACGATGTCCAGGCCTTCGAGCACCGACACCGAACTCGACTCGTGTACCTCGGCGGACAGCCGTTCCAGATGCGGCTGGGCGACCTCGGGCAGCGACAGGCTCGACAGATATGAGTAGCCGAGTTCGAGGACCCGCGCGGTGAGCGAGAAGTATTTGCCGTCCGTGCGCACGTACCCCAGGTCGACGAGGGTGAGCAGGAACCGGCGGGCGGCCGCCCTGGTCAGCCCGGTGGAGCGGGCGACGTCGCTCAGCGTGAGTTCCGCCGCGTCCGCGTTGAACGCCTTGATCACCGCCAGTCCGCGTTCCAGCGACTGGACATGATGCGCTCCGCGCTCGGTCACCTCGCCTTCGTCCATACGAGAACCCTAACCGTCACCCTCTTCCTGAGCGGCAGGCTCACCGAGTTCGGCCAGCACCCGCTGGGCGACGGCGAACGCCGCGTTGGCGGCCGGGGCACCCGCGTAGACGGCGGTGTGCAGCAGGACCTCGGAGATCTCCTGCGCGCTGAGTCCATTGTGGACGGCGGCCCGGACGTGCATGGCGAGTTCGTCGTGTGCGTGCAGCGCGGTGAGCGCGGCCAGGGTGACGCAACTGCGGGTCTTGCGGTCGAGTCCGTCGCGGGACCAGACCGACCCCCACGCGCCCCGGGTGATGTAGTCCTGGAACGGGCGGCTGAACTCGGTGGTGCGGGCCACCGCGCGATCGACGTGCGCGTCGCCGAGGACTTCGCGGCGCACCCGCATCCCGGTCTCATAGGGGTCTTCGCTCATCGGGCCACCTCCAGGTGTTCGAGGATCAGCGCGGTGAACCGCTCCGGCTGTTCGAAGTTCCCCAGATGAGCGGCGCCTTCGACGACCTCGAGCCGCGCGTCCGGTATGCCGCCCGCGATCACTTCGGCGTGCTCGACCGGGGTGGCCGGATCTTCGGCCCCGGCGATGACCAGGGTCCGCGCCGCGATCTTGGGCAGATCGCCGACGAGGTCCATCCGTTCGATGGCCTGGCAGGACGCCGCGTATCCCTCGGCGGGGACACTCGCGATCATCTCGCGCAAGAACCTCGCCTGGTCGGGACGGGCGGCGGCGTAACCGGCGGTCACCCAGCGGCCGACCCCGGCTTCGGCGACGGATCCGGTGCCGTTCTCCCGGACCGCCCTCGCCCTGTCCGCCCACCTCTCCGGCGGCCCAAGTTTCGCGGACGTGCAGCACAGCGTGAGGCTCTCGATCCGGTCCGGCGCGTTCACGCCCAGCCACATCCCGGTCATCCCACCGAGCGAGAGCCCGACGAAATGAGCGCTTCCGACGCCTTGCTCGTCGAGCAGCGCGAGCAGGTCGCCGCCGAGGTCCTCGAGCGCGTACGGCCCGGGCGGGACCGGAGAGGCGCCGTGCCCGCGGGTGTCGTAGCGGATCACCCGGAAACCCTGCTCCACCAAGGGTTTCATCTGCGGTTCCCACATGCGGTGGTCACTGCCGAGCGACCCGCTGAACACCACGACGGGACCGTCCACGGGTCCTTCCGCGATGCTGTGCACCTTCACCGGCTCAGACATCGAAGAACACCGTTTCCCCTCGGCCCTGCAACCGGATGTCGAACCGGTAGCCGTCGCCTGTCTTGGTGGCGATCAGCGTGCTCCGGCGTGCTTCCGGGACCGAGGCGAGCACCGGATCTTCGGAGTTGTCGTTGTCCTCGAAGTAGATCCGGGTGACGACGCGGTGCAGGAGACCGCGCGCGAGCACCGAGACGTCGATATGCGGCGCCTGCGTGCTGCCCGCCGGACCGGGCAGTACGCCGGGCATGATCGTCCGGATCTCGTAGTTCCCGCCCGGATCGGTCGGGCAGCGCCCGAAGCCCCGGAACCCGCTCGCGACGGCTCCGCGCGGGTCGTCGGGGTGGTCGAACCGGCCGTCGGCGTCGGCCTGCCAGGTTTCGATCATCGCGTCCGGGACAGGGTCACCCGCGCCGTCGAGGACCCTGCCGTGGATGCGGATCGCGGCCGGTTCGTCCGCCGGGACGACGTCCGGCCCGTCGGGCCACGGCAGGCCGATGGACAGGTAGGGGCCGACGGTCTGGGAAGGCGTCGTCTCCGGCATCAGTGCTCGTCCTCCTCGTCCTCGAAGACCGACGCCTCGCGGCCACGCACGACGATGTCGAACTGAAAGGCCAGCGCCCACTCGGCTTCGGTGCGGTCGAGGTCGAAGCGCGCGATCATCCGCTGCCGCGCCTTCTCGTCCGGGATGGAGTTGAAGATCGGGTCCTGCGAGAACAGCGGGTCTTCCGGGAAGTACATCTGCGTGACCAGCCGCTGGGTGAACGCGCTGCCGAAGACGGAGAAGTGGATGTGCGCCGGCCGCCAGGCGTTGTCGTGGTTCTTCCACGGGTACGCGCCCGGTTTGACGGTGGTGAAGGTGTAGCGTCCCTCGCCGTCGGTCAGTGTCCGGCCCGCTCCGTCGAAGTTGGGGTCCACCGGCGACGGCCACCGGTCTCCGGTGTGCCGGTACCGGCCACCCGCGTTCGCCTGCCAGATCTCCACGAGCGAATCCCGGATCGGCCACCCGTCGCCGTCGAGCAGCCGTCCGGTGACGATGATCCGCTGTCCCTGCGGCTCGCCCGCGTGCCCCTTGGTGAGGTCGTTGTCGAACTCGCCGATCCGCCCCGGCCCCAGCGCCGGCCCGGTGACCTCGGTCAGCAGGTGCGGGAGCACGATCAGCGGTTCCTGGGGGTGGCGCAGCGCCGTCGACCGATACCCGGCGTAGTCGAGCGGCGGATGCGTTCCCTCCGGGTCGCGCCGGTAGCTCGGGAGCCTCAGTTCTGCGGGTGCGGACATGTCGTGTGCCTCCTCCAGGCGCCGGTCAGTGAGCTTCGAGGACGACGGCCAGCCCCTGGCCGACGCCGATGCAGATGGCCGCCAGCCCCCACCGGCCGCCGGCGCGGCGCAGGTGGTGGGCGAGCGTGCCGAGGATCCGGCCGCCGGAGGCGCCCAGCGGATGCCCGATCGCGATCGCGCCACCGTTCACGTTCACGATTTCCGGGTCGAGCTTCGACCAGTCGCGCAGACAGGCCAGTGATTGCGCGGCGAAGGCCTCGTTCAGTTCCACCGCCGCCAGGTCGTCCCAGCCGATCCCGGCGCGCTCCAAGGCGATCTCGGCCGCGCGGACCGGGCCGATGCCGAAGACGTCGGGATCGACGCCCGCCGCGCCCCGGCCCGCGATCCTGGCCAGCGGCGCCTTTCCCAGCTGCTTCCCGGCGGCCTCGTCACCGAGCAGCAACGCGGACGCGCCGTCGTTCAGCGGCGACGCGTTCGCGGCCGTGACCGTCCCTTGTGGACGGAACACGGGCTTGAGCTTCGCCAGCTTCTCCAAGCTGGAGTCCGGCCGGATGCCTTCGTCACGGGTGAGTTCGACGCCCGCGACCGGGACGACGTGGTCGTCGTAGAACCCCTCGTCCCAGGCGCGGGCGGCGTTGACGTGGCTGCGGACGGCGAACGCGTCCTGCTCGTCGCGGCCGATGCCGTAGCGCTCGGCGAGCTGCTCGGTGGACTCGCCGAGGGAAACCGTCCACTGCTCGGGCATCTTCGGGTTGACCATGCGCCAGCCCAGCGCGGTGGAGTGCAACGTCTGGTTGCCGGCGGGGAAGGCCTTCTCCGGCTTCTGCATGACCAACGGCGAACGGCTCATCGACTCGACCCCGCCCGCGACGGCGAGCGAAGCGTCACCGACCTGGATCGACCGGCTCGCCTGCATGACCGCGTCGAGACCGGAACCGCACAGCCGGTTCACGGTCGCGCCGGGGACGGTCGTCGGCCAGCCCGCCAGCAACGCCGCCATCCGCGCGACGTTGCGGTTGTCCTCGCCCGCGCCGTTGGCGTCGCCGAGCACGACCTCGTCCACGGTGGCCGGGTCGAGGTCGTTGCGCTCACCCAGGGCCCGCAGCACGGTGGCGGCGAGGTCGTCCGGCCGGACCCCGGACAGGGCGCCGCCGTACTTGCCGAACGGGGTACGGATGGCGTCGAACAGGAAGACGTCGGTCATGCGCTCGCCCTTTTGAGGTCTCGGAGGATGCGGAGTTCCGCCTCGGTCGGCGCCGGGGTGGTTCCGGCGTCGCCCGCCACTTTCAGTTTCCACCCTGTCGCCTCGACGACCTGATCGACTTCGATTCCGGGATGCAGTTCGGTGAGCGTGAGCTCGGCGGTCTCCGGGTCGGGCCGCATCAGGCCGAGGTCGGTGACCACCAGCGTCGGCCCGGCGCCGGGGAGCCCGAGCCTCTCGCGGTCGCCCTTGCCGGTGCCGTGGCCGAACGACGTCACGAAGTCGACCTTCTCGACGAACGTGCGGGTGCTCTGCCGCAGCACCACGAACACCTCGCGGCAGGACGCGGCGATCTCCGGTGCCCCGCCCGCCCCTGGCAGCCGCACCTTGGGGTTGGCGTAGTCCGGGCCGATGACGGTGGTGTTGATGTTGCCGAACTTGTCCAGCTGGGCGGCGCCGAGGAAGCCGACGTCGATCCGGCCGGGCTGGAGCCAGTAGTTGAAGACCTCGGGAACGCTGACCACGGCGTCCGCGGTGTCGGCGAGTTCGCCGTCGCCGATGGACAACGGGAGCCGGCTCGGTTTGGCGCCGAGGCAACCGGATTCGTAGATCAGCGTGAGGTTCGGCGCGTGCCCGCGGCGGGCGAGGTTGGCCGCCGTACTGGGCAGGCCGATGCCCACGAAACAGGACATCCCGTCACCGAGCGCGCGAGCGGCGGCGACGCTCATCATCTCGTCGGAGGTGTACTCGGTCATGCCTTCACTCCAGTCAGCTCGTCGAGCCAGCGGGTGAAGCTCTCCCTGTCCCGGCCGATCGCGTCCCATGCCTGGTAGGCGTCGTTGTCCCGTTCGTAGTACCCCGCCGCGTACGACGGCCTCGCGCCGCCGGGAACCTCGGCGACGGCCGTGACCGCCCACGACGGCAGCACGATCGCGCCCGGCCGGGGCTCCAGTGCGTCCACGACCTCCTCGACGGTGACGAGCGATCGCTTCGCCGCCAGCACCGCCTCCTTCTGCACACCCGTGATGCCCCAGATCTGGACGTTGCCGGACCGGTCGGCGCGCTGGGCGTGGACGATCGTCACGTCCGGGTTGAGCGCGGGGACGGCCGCGAGCTGCTCACCGGTGAAGGGACAGGTGATGGGCTTGATCGTGGCCGTCTTGGCGGGGAGATCGGTGCCGGTGTAGCCGCGCAGCACGGCGAACGGCAGCCCCGACGCACCGGCGACGTACCGATTCGCCATGCCCGCGTGGCTGTGTTCCTCTATCTCCAGTGGCACCGGCCACGCGTGCTGGACCGCGTCGCGGAAACGATGCAGCGAGCCCACACCGGGATTGCCGCCCCAGGAAAAGATCAGCTTGCTCGCGCAGCCCGCGCCGATGAGCTGGTCGTAGACGATGTCCGGGGTCATACGGACCAGCGTCAGGCCGGTGCGGCGCTGACGGATGATCTCCTGGCCCGCGGCTACGGGGATGAGGTGCGTGAAGCCCTCGAGCGCGACAGTGTCCCCGTCGCGCACCAGCCGTGCCACGGCCTCCTTCAACGACAGCAGCTCCGCCATCCCCACTCCCGGCTTGTTCGTATCGCGCACACATGTTCTTCATATGAACATAGCACAGCGGAGCCAGTCGGGCACTCCTTCTTTGAGCCGGCTGCGTGAAGGTGCCGGTCGCGACACTTGCCCGCTTGAAGTACGTGAAGGCCCCCTTCCTACGCCTAGCGCCAGGGCCTCGGCAAAGGTGAGGTCTTGCCGGTCAGGCGGCTGTGCCCCCATTCCTCCATCGTCGCGCGATCACACCGGTCGCGAAGCTTGATCAACAGAGGTTCAGAGACATGCCCCCTCCGGCACACGCCCGAGTGGGAAAATTCCGGACGTTGAACGCCCCAAATCCTCCCCGCTCGGCCTTGCGGGCGCCAGCGATGCCAAGCCCGGACTCCCGCCAGCAGCTCTGTTGCGGACACCAATCACCCCCACCGACACGGCATGAAGGCCTCCTTGAGGGACCCAGAGTCCCTCAAGGAGGCCTTCACAGACCACAGGACCTGCCGTGGTCGTACACCGTCATCCCGACCCGGCGGTCCTTGAGCCTGGGAACGTTCGCGTCCTTGACGATGCCGGTGACCACGGCGACCGGGCCGCCGACCACCAGGCAGTCGACGATCCCCTGGAAGTAGCCGGAGAAGCCCTCGCCGACGTGGCTCACCCGGAACGTCCCGCGACTGTTCGGATAGAGGCCGTGGGCGTCGAAGGCGAACCGGACGTCGTCGCCACCCTTCCGCAGCATCTTGGCGCTGCCGACCAGACTCGGTTCGGCCGGCTTCCCGCCGCCCTCCTCCGCACCCGACGCCGGACTGGCGGCGGCGAGAGTCGCGGCGAGGACCATCGCGGCACCGACGGCCGCCAGTGCTCGTGATCGTTTCATTTTCACCCCTGGTATCCCCTGGTCGCGGAACTTTTCCGCACTTACCACGGTCCCGGGAGGCCCGACGGTGAAGACTCCCCCGCACAGGGGAAGCGCCTCCCTCATCACGGGGATTCTCACGGTTGGGATACCAACTGCCGCACACTAGGCTGAGGAAGTGACCTCGACGACCGCGGTGACCCGGTGGATTCCCGACGAAGCGCTGAAAGTGCTCGCCGAAGCCGGGGAGGTGAAACTGTCGCGCGCCGACCGGCCGTTGACGCCGGAAGAGTTCCGCGAGTTCGTCAAAGGCGCCTCCGCGGTCGTCGGCATGCTGCACGACCGGATAGACGGCGTGGTCGCCGACGCGGCCGGGCCGGGACTGAAGGTCGTGGCGAACGTGGCCGTCGGCTACGACAACATCGACGTCCCGGCGCTGGCCGAACGCGGGATCACCGTCACCAACACCCCCGGCGTACTCACCGACGCCACCGCGGATCTGGCGTTCGGGCTGATCCTCGCGGTCACGCGACGCCTCGGCGAGGGCGAACGGGTGATCCGCTCGCGCACTCCGTGGTCGTTCCACCTTGGTTTCCTGCTCGGTTCCGGACTGCAGGACAAGACGCTCGGAATCGTCGGGCTCGGCCAGATCGGGCAGGCGGTCGCGCGGCGGGCACTCGGGTTCGGCATGCGGATTGTCTACACAGGACGGTCGCGGGCCGCCGAAGACGTCGAGAAGACCTTGGGCGCGAAGTACGTGTCCCGCAACGAACTGCTGGAAAGCTCCGATGTCGTTTCCCTGCACTGCCCCCTGACGCCGGAGACCCGGCACCTCATCGACGCGGGCGCGCTGAAGTCGATGAGGCCGGGCGCGTACCTGATCAACACCACGCGCGGTCGGGTCGTCCACGAGGCGGCGCTGGCGGACGCGCTCGAAGCAGGCGAGATCGCCGGAGCGGGGCTCGACGTGTTCGAGGCCGAACCCGAGGTCGAGCCACGCCTGCTCGCCCGCGAAAACGTCGTCTTGACGCCCCACCTCGGATCGGCGACGGTCGAGACCCGTACCGCCATGGCCGTGCTCGCGGCCGAAAACGTCGCGTCGGTGCTCACCGGCGGAAACCCGCTGACGGAGGTTCGTCCATGACTCGTGTGGTCATCGCGCCCGACAAGTTCAAGGGAAGCCTGACCGCGGTCGAGGCCGCGGAGGCGATCGCCCACGGCGTCCGCGACGCACTGCCCGAGGCCGAGGTTTCCTCCTGTCCGGTCGCCGACGGCGGCGAGGGAACGCTCGACGTCCTCGTCGCGGCGGGTGGCCGCCTCGTGGAACTCCCGGTCCGGGGGCCGCTCGAGGACACCGTCGACGCCCGCTACGTGCTGCTCGACGGGACGGCCTACATCGAGTCGGCCCGCGCGTGCGGAATCGAGTTCGTGGAGCCGAGCCCGGAAGTGGCGCTGGCCGCGCACACCTGGGGCGTCGGCGAACTCCTCGCGCACGCGCTCGACAACGGCGCGCGGCGGCTGGTGCTGACCGTCGGCGGAACCGCGAGCACCGACGGCGGCGCCGGGATGCTGGCGGCGCTGGGCGCCGGGGTGTTCGACGCGTTCGGCGCACCCGTCGGACTCGGTGGCGGCACGCTGAGCCGCGTCGCCTCGGCCGAACTCGGCCCGGCACGCGAACGGCTCGGGGACGTGACGGTCGCCGTCGCCACGGACGTGACGAACCCGCTGCTCGGATCGCGTGGCGCGGCCGCGATCTTCGGTCCCCAGAAGGGTGCGGGCCCGCACGAGATCGAGCGGCTGGACGAGTCCTTGGCCCGCTGGGCGCAAGCGTTGCGGAACGCCGGGACTCCCGACGTTTCCGACATCCCCGGAGCGGGAGCGGGCGGCGGGGTCGCCGCCGGTGCGATCGCGGGACTCGGCGCGACGGTCGAATCGGGCTTCCAGCTCATCGCCGGGCTCACCGGGGTCGCCGACGCCATCGAACGCGCCGACCTCGTCATCACCGGTGAGGGCTCACTGGACGAGCAGAGTCTCGACGGCAAGGCCCCGGCCGGCATCGCGGCCCGCGCGCGGGAGCACGCGGTGCCACTGATGGTGCTTGCCGGGCGGATTCAGCTGGACGAGAGCCAGCTCGCCGGCCTCGGAGTCGTGGGCAGCGCCGCCCTGATCGACCACGCGCCTTCGCTCGACCACGCGCGTGCGCACGCCGCAGAGCTTCTGCGCGAGCGGGCCGGCGAACTGGTCCGTGCCTGGTCCCGGATTTGAAAGCCTGAACTCGCCGGGCTCAGCTGCCGGACTGGGGCTGAGCCTGCGGGAGTACGGCGAAGGCGACTTCGCCGGTCTCGTCCTGCTGAACGTCGAGCACCTTGTCGTCGAGCAATGCGGCCGCTTCGGGTTCCAAGTACACCTTCGGGCCGCCGTCGGCGCCGACCACCTTGTCGCCGCTCTCCGGCTCGGGGGCGACGGAAACCGCGAGCTGGGGACTGTCTCCCTGCTGGGAATGCATCGCGAACCGCAGCCCGCCTCCGTCTTGCCCGTCTTCCTGCCCGGTCAGTGCGGTGATCGCCTCAGCGGCGGCTTCGGTGACTGTAAGCATCTCTGCCTTTCCTTCGGCGCGTCTTGCACTGGCGGACCACGCCAGGGGTCGCGGCATGGCCTGCCACCTGGGTGAAGATCATTTTTCGCCCACGTCCGGCTCCTCTTCGGCCAGCCGCATGGCGTGGGATTCCCCTTCGCGGACCTCCGCGGGCGTGGTCCCGAACTGGTCGGCCCCACTCCAGTGTTCAGGCGGCTCAACGCCTTCCTCGAGTGGATCGACACTGAGTTCGTCCTCGTCGAGCGCCTCACTGGGAGGCAACGTTTCCGGCTCTGCGGTCTCGCGGTCACTCATCGGCCGCTCCCTCCTCATCGGACGTCGGCCGGGTCGTGCTGTATTCGCCCGGCCCCTGTGGCCTACCCGATGACTTCGGCGGCCAAACGACGGCACTGTCGCCGGGATCACAGGCCCCAGCGGGTTTACTGGCTTCACAAGTTTGTGAAACGAGGAGTAGCGTCGTCGTCATGACCACCACCAGGTGGGCGCCAGGACACCGGATCATCCGGCGCGCGCCGGAACGGCACCACGAACTCGGCCACCATGCCGCTTGGTACGTCGTCGCCGGTGTCGTCGCAACCGGCCTGCAGGCGGTGCTCTTCCTCCTCCTGCAACCGGTCCTCGGACCTCAGGTGGCCAACCTGGTCGCGCTCGCGGTCACGACCGTCGGGAACACCGAGTTCCACCGCCAGGTCACCTTCGCCACCCGGAAGAGTCATGCGGGCAAGCGGCACTTCCAGGACCTGGTGACGTTCGCCTTTTACGCCGCGTACGGTTCGATCGTGCTCGCGTCCCTCGATGCGGTGATCACCGAGCCGACCGCGTTGGAGCAAACGGGTGCCCTGCTCGCGGCCAGCGTCGTAGGCGGCATCGCGCGCTTCGCGGTCCTTCGCTGGTGGGTCTTCGCGCGCCGGAATGCGTAGGCGCTACTCGGCCGCATCCGCCCGTGCCGTCAGGAACCGCCTGGGCGCGAGCAGACTTACTCCGGCAGCGCCTACTGTTCGTCGCGTGGCAGAGACCAACGGACCGCACGAAGGCGGTTCGGAACCCGACTACCGATTCACGCTCGCCAACGAACGGACCTTCCTCGCCTGGCTTCGGACGGCGCTGGGCCTGCTCGCCGGCGGCGTCGCCGTGCACCAGCTGGTCCCCGACCCGACCGCGCTGAGCACCGTCCTCGCGAGTCTCTGCGTCGTACTGGCCGCCGTGCTCGCGGCGAGCGCGTATCCGCGCTGGCGGCGAGTGCAGTCGGCGATGCGTGCGGGGCGGCCGCTACCGAAGAGCGGGATGCTGGTCTTACTGACGGCCGGGATCTTCGCGATCACCCTGACCGCCGCGGCACTGATGGTCCTCTCGTGAGTTCGGGCAATCACGGAGCGCAAGCGGAACGGACGGGACTGGCCTGGCGCCGGACCGCGCTCGCGGCTACTGCCTGCACACTCCTGCTCCTGCACCTGGCCGCCCGGCGAGGCTGGGGGACGACGGTCATCCCGGTCGTGTTCGCAGGCGCCATGGTGATCACTTTGGTCGTCATCGGTTCGCTTCGTGAACGGGTACTGCGCAGGGCGGAAACCCCGAAACCTCTTAACCCCGCCTTCGCCGTCACCGCGTCTGCACTCGTCGTAGCGACGGCGGCCGCTTTGATCGCGGTGCGCTAAAGGCCGCACACATCCTGCGATCACGACCGCGTTTTTCCTGACGCGGAGTCTCGGTTGTGTTAAGCCGACTCCGGCGAATGGGCTATCTCTAGTTGAAATCTTTACTGCCGTTCGATCGACGCCTACGATTACGCTGCGTCGCAACGGCGGTGGATGGATCTGATCTTACGGAGTATCCGCCGCCCTCAATCGTTACGGATTGTTGACCCCTCGACAGCGACGGTCACAGGGTCGGCCGGGGAGGACGACCATGCAGACACTTTCCAGCGCGTCCAGAACCGTTACCCCCGATGCGGTCCCCGGGTACACGACTCCGGAGAACCTGCCTCGACCGGGCGGACGGCTGACGAAGGAGGACCTCGATCCCCTCGTCAAGGACGCGGGTGACGGGAATCCCGCCGCCGTTCAATCGCTGCTGCGGATGATCGGGCCCGTCGTGGTCCGCTACTGCCGCGCCAGAATGGGCGGCCGCGACCTGTCCTACCTGTCGGCGGACGACGTCGCGCAGGAAGTGTGCATGGCCGTGCTGAAAGCACTGCCCGGCTACCAGGATCGCGGCGGTTCGTTCCTCTATCTCGTGCACGCGATCGCGGCCAACAAGGTCGCCGACGCCTATCGCGCGGTCTCCCGCGACCGGTCGGAGCCGGTGCCCGAACTGCCGGAACGACCCATCGGCGACAACGAGCCCGAAACGCACGCCCTGCATCTCGACCTCGGTGCCCGGCTCAACCGCCTGCTCTCCACTCTTCCGCGAGTGCAGCAGGAGATCCTCGCCCTCCGTATCTCCGTCGGCCTCTCCGCCGCCGAAACCGCCGAGGCGCTCGGGATCTCCGCCGGCAACGTGCGCGTGACGCAGCACCGCGCATTGGCCCGCCTGCGGACGATGGTCAAGCAGGACGAATTCTGAGCTTTCTTCCCCCTGCCACAGGTCGTTGATCGGCGGTTCGCAGGCGCCCGGTCCCCGCGCCCGCCCACTTCTTCCGTCTCCGGTTCCGGCCGGGGGTGGATGAGCCAGGCCCCCTTCCTTGCTGGGCGCGGGTGGGCAACCGCGCGACAGGACCACATGGCTCACGAGAGGCGATAAGCCCGCCGCGCGGTCCCGTCGAAGAATTCCCACCGCTCCGCGTCGCTCAACGAGCCGGTCAGCGAGAACGCCGTGTCGACGACGACCTCGTACGCGGCCGCGAGTTCGCAGACCGGCCAGTCGGAGCCGAACATCAGCCGCGAAGCCCCGAAGGACTCCAGCACGTGTTCGGCCCAGCGCGCCAGATGTCCGGCCTTCCACTGTGCCCAGTCGGCCTCGGTCACCAGCCCCGAAAGCTTGCAGTACACGTTGTCCAGCTCTCCCAACGCCGCGACACCGTCCGCCCACGGCTGCCATTCCCCCGAGGAGATGGGCGGCTTCGCGGCGTGGTCGAGCACGAAGACCTGGTCCGGCAGGGTGGAAGCCGCGGCGAGCGCCGCCGGAAGCTGGGCTGGCTTCACCAACAGGTCGTACGCCAGCCCGGCCTCACCGAGAGCGGCGAGGCCACGCAGAACGTCGGGCCGCGTGAGCCAAGACGGGTCCGGCTCGTCCTCGACCTGATGCCGGATTCCCACCAGGGGGCCGGAAAACGCGGCGAGACGATCGGCGACATCGGGCGCCGTGAGATCGGCCCAGCCGACGACACCCGCGATCAGCGGTTCGGCACGGGCGACGGAAAGGAACTCGTGCGTCTCCTCCTCCGACGAGACCGTCTGCACCAGGACGGTCCCCTGCACGCCCGCCATCTCGGTCACCGCGTGGAGATCGTCCACTGTGTACGGACGGCGGATCGGGTCCAGCGCCGCGCCCGTCATCCACGGGTAGTGCCGTCGCGAGGGATCCCAGAGATGGTGGTGCGCGTCGATCACGACTGTCCTTCCGGCCGCAGCGAGGTGTCCTCTCGCAACAGTCCCGCACGGATCAGGTCCGTCCACAACTCGCGCGGCACCGGGCGACGGAACCGTTCGGCGTTGAGCCGGACCTGGCCGGGATCGTGCGCGCCGACGACGACGGACACCACCGCCGGATGCGCGGCGGGCAACGCCAAGGCGGCCTGGGGAAGTTCGACACCGTGCCGCTCGCAGACCTCGGCGATCCGCTGTGCCCGCTCGACCAGTTCGGCCGGAGCCTCGGCGTAGTCGTACATCGTGCCGGGTGACGCCGTGGCGAGGATCCCGGCGTTGAACGCGCCACCGGCCACCACGTCGACCCCACGTTCCGCGCACAGCGGCAGGAGATCGTCGAGGGCGGGCTGGTTGAGCAGGGTGTACCGGCCTGCCAGCAGGATCACGTCGAGGTCGAACCGGCGGACGAACTCCGTGAGCATCGGCGCCTGGTTCATCCCTGCCCCGATGGCGTCGACGACACCCTGTTCCCGCAATTCGAGCAGCGCGGGGAAAGCGCCGTTGACGGTGTCTTCGAAGTGCTCGTCCGGATCGTGCACGTAGACGACGTCCACTCGGTCGAGCCCGAGCCGCTCCAGACTGTCCTCAAGCGACCGGAGAATCCCCTCGCGGCTGAAGTCCCAGCGCCGTTTGTAGGCCGCCGGCACGACGAAACCCTGGCTGTCGGTCCGCGAAGCGCCGCCGGGATCCGGTTCCAGCACGCGGCCGACCTTGGTCGACACCACGAAGTCCGCACGCGGACGCGACGAAAGCGCCGCGCCCAGCCGTCGTTCCGACAGGCCGAGACCGTAGTGCGGGGCGGTGTCGAAGTACCGGATGCCTTCGTCCCACGCCTGCCGGACGGTCGCTTCGGCCGTCTCGTCGGTGATGGCGTGGTACAGATTGCCCAGCTGCGCGCAGCCGAGCCCCAGTGGGGACAGGGAGATCTTCACGGAAGCTCCCAAACCAGGCCGATACCCGAATCGTTACCCGAGTAGTCGTCTTCGACGTCGAGCAGTTCGGACATCCGCGCCTGCCAGGGAATGTTGGCCGGATGATCGCGCAGTGTCGCGCGCATCTTCGCGTAGTCCTCGACTTCTACCAGGTGGAACAGATCGAGACCGTCACGCCAGATCCGCCACGAGCGCACCCCCGCGGACCTCAGCGCTTCGTCGAGATCGACCGGGATGACGGCGTGGACCGACTCGTATTCGGCCTCCTTCCCCGGCTTCAGCCGGGTGTGGAGTGCCACTCTTTGTAGTGCGACACCGTGGGTCACCGCGCCTCCTCAGCTCGAAACATGGCACTCTGTCAACTAACACTCAAACATCCGAGGTCTTCGGGGAGGGCGGTGGAACATGCCGGTCACCGATGTCGCGATCGACAAGATCAAGGACATGATCATCTCCGGCGAGCTTGCTCCAGGCGACAGGCTGCCGAAGGAGGCCGAACTGGCCCAGCGGCTCGGTCTGTCCCGCAGTTCGCTGCGCGAAGCGGTGAAGGCGCTGTGCCTGATCCGCGTGCTCGACGTCCGCCAGGGCGACGGAACGTACGTCACCAGCCTCGAACCGAATCTCCTCCTCGACGCGATGACCTTCGTGGTGGACTTCCACCGCGACGACACCGTGCTGGACTTCCTCGCCGTCCGCCGGATCCTCGAACCGGCCGCGACGGCGATGGCGGCGATACACATGAACGACGAGGACATCGCGGAACTAGGCCGCCTGCTCGACGAACTGGCCGACTCGCCGACCGTGGAAGCGCTGGTCGCGAACGACCTGCAGTTCCACCGCAAGATCGCCGACGGCTCCGGCAATCCGGTGCTGTGCTCGCTGCTGGACAGCCTCTCCGGCCCCACCGCGCGTGCCCGCATCTGGCGCGGGCTCACGCAGGAGGGCGCGGTCGCGAAGACCCGCGAGCAGCACTCGGCGATCTACGAGGCCATCGCCGCCCGCGAACCCGAACTGGCGCGTTCGTGGGCGACCGTGCACGTGGCCGGGGTCGAGCAGTGGCTCCGCAACGCCCTCGGCACCGCCGACGACCCGACCGTGGCCGCCGAAGCTTCCTGACACAACTTCCTCCATTAGGGTCCTCGAACCGTCTCGCGGCGTGCAATGAACGGTCCGTTCCTTGCAAATTTTGCAAGGAACGGACCGTTCATTGCATCCGCCGGCTAGGTCTGGGCCTTCCCGCCGGCATAGCGGGAAATGATCAACGCGACCAGGATGATCACGCCGTAAATCGCCTTCAGCCACTCGGGTGGCACCTGCGCCACCTGCAGCAGGTTGGTGACCGTCTGCAGGAGCAGGACGCCGGTGAGCGCCCCCACCAGCGTGCCCTTCCCACCGTCCAGTGAGACACCGCCGATCACCGCAGCGGCGAACACCTGGAGGATCAATCCGTCGCCCTGATCCGCGCCGAGCGCGCCGACGTACCCCGTGTACGCGAGCCCGCCGAGCGCGGCCAGCACACCGGCCACGACGAACACACCCCACGAGATCCGGTCGACGCGGATGCCCGCGGCCCGCGCGGCTTCCCGGTTGCCGCCGATGGCGTACAGCGATCGGCCGATCCGGTGATAGCGCAGCCCCAGCCCGAACACGGTGAACAATGCCGCGGCCAGCCACACCGACATCGGCAGCCCGATGAACGTGGTCGTCGCCAGCGCGGTGAACACGTCCAGCTGGTCGAACAGCGTCTTCCCCTGGGTGGAGCCGATCTGCGTGCCACGCAGCACCGTCAGCATCGCCAGCGTGACGATGAAGGCGTTCAGTTTCAGCTTGACGATCAGGAACCCGTTCACGAAACCGATGGCGGCACCGGCCACCAGCACGGCGAGGATACCCGCGAACCCGGGGAGTTCGGTGCCGAAGCCCGAAGACGCCACCGGGATCACCAGCATCGCGCCCAGCGCGGGTGCCATGCCCATGGTGGATTCCAGCGACAGGTCGAACTTCCCGGTGAGCAGGACCAGCGATTCGCCAAGCACCACCATCGACAGTGCCGCCGAGGCGGACAGGATGCCGACGATGCTGCCGAAGGTCAGGAACGTGTCACTGATCAGTCCTCCGATGATCAGCACCACGATGAGGGCGGGCACCAGCGCGAGTTCGCGCAGCCAGCGGAACTTCCGGCGTTTCGGCGAGGCCGCGAAGGACGTTGTTGGGCCTGTTATCAAGGCTCGACTCCTTCGATGTCAGCCACCAGATCGCCGTCGGACCAGCCCGCCCGGTGTTCGGCGACCACCGCACCGGCGCGCAGCACCAGCACCCGGTCGCTCAGGCGCAGATCGTCCAGCTCGTCGCTGACGATCAGCACCGCCTTGCCCTCGGCCCGCACCCGGTCGACGACCGCGAGCAGTGCCTCCTTCGATTTCACGTCCACGCCGGCGGTCGGGTTGATCAGCACGACCAGCCGGGGGTCCCCGGCCAGCGCGCGGGCCAGGACGACCTTCTGCTGGTTGCCGCCGGAAAGGTCGGACACCGGCTGGTCGGCGTCGGCCGCGACGATGCCGTAGTCCTTCAGTGCCTTGGACGCCCGCTCGTATCGCGCGCCAGGTGACGCCAGGCCCACCTTGCCCATTCGGTCCAAAATGGACAGTGTGGCGTTGTCCATGATGGAGTGTTCGAGGACCAGGCCTTCGTGGTGCCGGTCTCTCGGCACACAGCCGATTCCGGCGCCAATCGCGGCCGGGATGTCACCCGGCTTCAACGACTCGCCTTCGACCCGGATCGTGCCGGAGGCCGCCGAACGCAGCCCGTACACGGTTTCGGCGACCTGGTGCTTGCCGCTGGCGTTGCTGCCCGCGAGCCCGAGCACCTCACCGCGGTGGATCCGGAAGGTCACGTCGTCGAACCCGGCACCGGAAAGCCCGTCGACGGTCAAGACCTCGTCCGCGTCCGAAGCCAGCGCCTCTCGCGCCGAGGCGTCGCGGACGGAAAGCCCGCCCTGCTCACCGGTCATCGCGTCGATCAGCTCGGCGTGACCGACCTCCGAGACCGGCGCGGTGAGGATGTGCTTGGCGTCGCGCAGCACGGTGACCGCCTGGCACACCTCGTACACCTCGTGGAGGTGATGCGAGATGAACAGGAACGTCACCCCGTTCGCCCGCATCTGGCGCATCCGCCCGAAGAGCCGCTCGATCGCCTGGCTGTCCAGTTGCGCCGTCGGTTCGTCGAGCACGATGAACCGGGCGCCATGGGAAAGCGCCCGCGCGATCTCCACGAACTGCCGGTCCTCGACCGCAAGCTCGCCCGCCGGGGTGTCGACGTCGACCCGCACGTCCCACGAGTCGAGCAGTTCCCGCGCCTGACGGCGCAACCGCTGCCAGCCGATCGCGAAACCTTTACCGGACTGGCGGTTGAGGAACAGGTTCTCCGCGACGGTCAGCTGCGGGACGACCATCGCGTGCTGGTACACGCAGGCGACCGCGCGCTTCCATTCGTCCTGTTTGGACAACGGTGGGGCGGGAACGCCGCCGAACTCGACGCGGCCGGTGTCCGTTTTGGACAGTCCGGTGAGGATGGAGACGAGGGTGGACTTCCCCGCGCCGTTGCGGCCGACGAGCGCGTGCGACTCGCCGGGGTGCACGGTGATACTGACGTCGGACAGCGCCACGGTCGGGCCGTAGCGTTTACCGACGCCCTGTGCGCTGACCACCGGTACGGCGGCGGAGCCGGCGGGCAGCGCGCTCACAGGTTGTTCCCCCACAGGGCCTTGTCGTCCACGTTGTCCTTGGTGACCACGGGTGCGGGAAGCTGGTCCTCCAGTATCCCGGGCCGGACCTCGACGATCGTGCTGCCGTGGTCGGTCGGCCCCGCCTCGAAGGTCTCTCCCGCCATCGCCTTCTTGATCCAGTACATGCCGTACTTGGCGTAGTCGTCGGCGGGCTGGGAGACGGTCGCGTCGAGTTCGCCGGCGCGGATCGCGGCCAGTTCCTGCGGAATGCCGTCGTTGCTGACCAGGACGACGTGCCTAGGGTCGCCGACCGGGAAGTAGAGGCTCTTGCGTTTGAGGGCCTGCTGCGTCGGCGCCAGGTAGACACCGCCGGCCTGCATGTACACGGCCTTGATGTCCGGGTTGGCGGTCAGCAGACTGTCCAAACCCGACGATGCCTTGTCCGCCTTCCACTCGGCGGCGATCTCCAGCACCTGGACGTCCGGGGACTTCGCCTTCATGCACTGCCGGAACGCCTCGGAACGGTCGCGGCCGTTGACCGAGGCGAGGTCACCCATGACCTGCACGACCTTGCCCGAAGTGACCTTCGCGCCGATCGCCTCACAGGCCTTGGTGCCGTACGCCTTGTTGTCCGCGCGCACCACCATCGCGACCTTGCCGCTCTCCGGTGCGACGTCGACGGCCACCGCCGGAACACCCTTGTTCTCCGCGGCCTTGAGGCCCGCCACGACGGCGGCGGAGTCCAGCGGAGTCACGACAAGCCCCTTGATGCCCTGGTTGAGCAAGGTGTTGATGTCGGTGATCTGCTTCGCCGAATCACTGTCCGCGTTGACCGTCGGCAGCGCGTCGACGCCCTGTTCCTTCGCCTTCAGTGGTACGTAGTTGTTGTAGGCCTGCCAGAACGGCGAGGCCAGCAACGGGATCGTCGCACCGACCTTGCCACCGCGGGCCCCACCGGCACCCGGTGCCGGCGCGTTGTCCTTGGTGGACCCACAGGCCGACAGGGCCAGGCCGAGCGCGGTGGCCGCGGCGGCCACCTTGATCACCCTCGTACGCACCGCATCCTCCTCGATGACCGGGAACCTACTGCTGGACCGGGCCGCGCGGACGCAGCCCGTACATACCTCCGTCGACGGCGAGCGCCGTTCCGGTGGTCGACGCGGACAGCGGACTGGCGAGGTACGCGATCGAGTTCGCGACCTCGTCCGCGGTCACCAGCCTGCCCATCGGCTGGCGGGCGGCCAGCGCGGCCCGTTCGGCCTCCGGGTCGCCCGCGGAGTCGAGCAGCCTGCCGACCCACGGGGTGTCCGCGGTGCCGGGGCAGACGCAGTTGACCCGGATCCGGTCGGCGAGGTGGTCGGTCGCCATCGCCAAGGTCAGCGAGAGCACCGCGCCCTTGCTGGCCGAGTACAGCGCGCGGCTGGGCAGGCCCGCCCACGCGGCGATCGAGCAGGTGTTGACGATCGCGGCCGACGGCGACTTCTTCAGCTGCGGCAACGCCGCCCGCGCGAGCCGCACCATGCCGACGACGTTGATGTCGAGCACCCGGTGCCATTCGTCGTCGTCGTTGGCGGTGACGTCACCCTGAGCGCCGATCCCGGCGTTGTTGACCAGGATGTCGAGCCTGCCGAACCGTTCCGCGACCGCGTCGATCGCCGAGCGCACCTCGTCGTCCGAACCGACGTCACACCGGAATCCGGTGAGGCCCTCGGGGAGGTCGCCCGGTTTGAGGTCGAGCACCGCGACCGTCGCCCCTCGGGAGGCGAGCAGATCCGCGGTGGCCCTGCCGATCCCGGACGCGCCACCGGTGACGGCGGCGACGAGGCCTTCGAACTCACTCACTGGCGGTCTCCGTCCATTCTGGACCGTCGGGGAAGGTGAACCGGCGCAGCGTCGCGTCGTGCATCCGCGCGGAGAAGCCCGGCGAGGACGGCGCGAGGTAGCGGCCATCGGCCACGACGGCCGGATCGGTGAAGTGCTCGTGGAGGTGCTCGACCCACTCGATGGACCGGTCGGCGTCGGAACCGGACACCGCCACGTAGTCGAACATCGACAGGTGCCGCACGAGTTCGCACAGCCCGACACCACCGGCGTGCGGGCACACCGGGACGTCGAACTTGGCCGCCAGCAACAGGATCGCCAGGTTCTCGTTGAACCCGCCGACCCTGGCGGCGTCCAGTTGCAGCACCGAGATCGCCCCGGCCTGCAGGAGTTGCTTGAACACCACGCGGTTCTGGACGTGCTCGCCGGTGGCCACGCGGATCGGGGCGAGTGCCTTGGCGATCGCGGCGTGCCCGAGCACGTCGTCCGGCGAGGTGGGTTCCTCGATCCAGTACGGGTCGTACGGCGCCAGCGCGGTCATCCAGGCGATCGCGACCGAGACGTCCCAGCGCTGGTTCGCGTCGACGGCGACCCGGATGCCCGCACCGACGGTCTCGCGGGCGAGCTTCATCCGGCGGACATCGTCCTCGAGGTTGCCGCCGACCTTCAGCTTGATCATCTCGAAACCGTCCGCGACCGCCTGCCCGGCGAGCCGGACGAGTTTCGCGTCCGAGTAACCGAGCCAACCGGGAGACGTGCTGTACGCGCGGTATCCGTCGCGTTCGATCCGGGCGATCCGTTCGGCGCGGCCGGGCTCGGCGGCACGAAGGATGTCGAGCGCTTCCTCTTCGGTCAGCGCGTCGGAGAGGTAGCGGAAGTCGACGAGGGAGACCAGATCCTCTGGCGACATCTCGGCGGCGAAACGCCAGACCGGGAGCCCGGCGATGCGCGCGGCGAGATCCCAGGCGGCGTTGACCACCGCGCCGATCGCCATATGCGCGACACCCTTTTCCGGGCCGAGCCAACGCAGTTGCGAGTCGCCGACCAATGCCCTGGACAGGTCGCCGAGCGCTGCCGCGTCCGTGGGGACGTCACGGCCGACCACATGCGTTTCGAGCGCGCGGATGGCGGCGGCCTGGACGTCGTTGCCGCGGCCGATGGTGAAGGCGAGCCCGTAGCCGTCCGGGCCGCCGTCGGTGTGCAGCACGACGTACGCGGCCGAGTAGTCCGGGTCCGGGTTCATGGCGTCCGAACCGTCCAGCTCGCGCGAGGTGGGGAAGCGGACGTCGAGCACCTCCATGCCCACGATCTTCGCCATCACGCCTGCCTCACGGTCTGGCGCTGGCGGCCGAGGCCGTCGATCTCGAGCTCGATGACGTCACCTTCCCGCAGGTACGGCTTGGGATCGGGCTGACCGAGCGCGACGCCCTGCGGGGTTCCGGTGTTGATGAGGTCCCCCGGACGCAGCACCATGAACTGACTCAAATAATGCACGATCTCGGCGACCGTGAAAATCATGTCCTTGGTCGACGAGTCCTGCTTCTTCTCGCCGTTGACCCACAGCCGCAGGCCGAGGTCCTGCGGGTCGGGCACCTCGTCCGAGGTGACCAGCCACGGGCCGAGCGGGTTGAAGTTCTCGCACGACTTGCCCTTGTCCCACTGGCCGCCGCGTTCGAGCTGGAACTCGCGCTCGGACACGTCGTTAGAGACGGTGTACCCGGCGACGTAGTCGAGAGCTTCTTCGACGCTGTCGAGATAGCGCGCGGTCTTGCCGATGACGACGCCGAGCTCGACCTCCCAGTCGGTCTTCGCCGAGTTCCGCGGCACGAGCACGTCGTCCTCCGGGCCGACGACGACATCGGAGGCCTTCATGAAGACGACCGGCTCGGCCGGGACGGCGGCGCCGGACTCCTCGGCGTGCCGCCGGTAGTTGAGGCCGATGCAGACGACCTTGCCGGGCCGGGCGATCGGCGCGGCGACCCTGGGCCCCGCGGCTTCGGCACCGGCTTCGGGCAGCTCACCGGCGGCCAGCGCGGCCGCGACCCTGGCGACGCCGTCGCTCGCGAAGAAGCTGCCATCGATGTCGGCGGTCAGCCCCGCGAGGTCGCGCAACGTGCCGCCCCCGGCACGTACGAACGGACGCTCACTCCCCGGCTCCCCGAGACGCAACAGCTGCACGGATTTTTCCTTCCGGCCGAACCAACAGCAACGAACAGACATCCGATGTATACCCGACCACCTCCGGCCACATCTAGGGGGCGTCTCGATTTGTGCGGAAAATTGATCGGATCAGTGGTCGAAAGTTGACATGGTCTGCCTCACAGCGGGAATAGTTACCTACTCTAAGCAAGTTGTTCTTCGCGGAACCGTCACTGGGAGAGGAAAAGCATGACCATCGCGCCCGAGCGAGTGGAACAAACCGTCGCGCGCCCGAGCACGACCGGACGCGCCCGATTCGTCCTGATCCTCGGCGGCCTGTCCGCCTTCGGGCCCCTGTCGATCGACATGTACCTGCCCGCACTGCCGCAGATGGCGGGGGAACTGCGCGCGGCGGACGCGACCGTCCAGCTGACGCTGAGCGCGTTCATCATCGGGCTCGCCATCGGCCAGCTGATCCTCGGACCGCTGTCCGACGCGATCGGCCGCCGCAAACCGCTCGTGGCCGGGCTCGGCCTCTACCTGGTCGGCTCGATCCTGTGCGCCATCGCCCCGAGCGCCGAACTGCTCATCGCCGCCCGCGGCGTCCAGGCCTTCGGTGCCGCGGCCGGCATCGTGATCGCCAGGGCGACCGTGCGCGACCTCTATTCCGGCACCGCGATGACGAAGTTCTTCTCCCTGCTCATGCTGGTCAACGGGCTCGCCCCGATCCTGGCGCCGATCATCGGCGGCCAGATCATGAACTGGACCTCGTGGCGCGGCGTGTTCGTCTGCCTGACCGTGTTCGGCGCGATCCTGCTCGCCGTCGTCTTCTTCCTGCTGCCGGAACCGCTGCCCGAGGAACGCCGCACGCCCGCGCGGTTCGGCTCGGTGATGCGGACCTACGCCTGCCTGTTCCGCGACCGCGGTTTCCTCGGCTACGCGCTCGCTTCCGGGCTCATGTTCGGCAGCCTGTTCGCCTACATCTCCGGATCGTCCTTCGCGCTGCAGGGTGTCTACGGGCTCAGCCCGCAGGCGTACAGCCTGGTGTTCGGACTCAACGGCATCGGCATCGTGGCCGTCGGCCAGCTGAACGGGCGAATCGTCGGACGATTCCCGGAGCGGACGCTGCTGACCGTCGGCCTGATCGTCGCCGCGGCGGCCGGGTTCGGCGTGCTGGCCGCGGTGGTGCTGGACCTGAGTCTGGTCGGTCTGCTGGTCCCGCTGTTCATCCTGGTGTCGAGCATCGGCATGGTCGCGCCGAACGCGAGTTCGCTGGCGCTGGCCGAGCAGGCCCGGTCGGCCGGTTCGGCGTCGGCGTTGCTGGGGGTGGTGCAGTTCGTCGTCGGCGGGCTGGCGACGCCACTGGTCGGACTGGGCGGTGCGGGAACCGCGGTGCCGATGGGGATCACGATGGCGGTCTTCGGCGTACTCGCGCTGCTGGCCTTCGGGACCATGACGCGCCCTTCGCGGTTCGTAGCGGCGCCGGTGGCCTTGGCGGTCACTCAAGAGGCTTAAGGGGCCGCGAAAGGCCTCGCGGCCGTCGACCAGGGCCTTCAACGCGTCCCCGTCATCCCACTGGTTGACGTTCATCGCGGCGGCCACCTGCCCGTCCCGCAACTCAGAACGCCGTGAAGTCCCGCGCCGCGAGGTCGCCACGCACGACGAGTTCGTCGCGTCCGGGCTCGGCGAGACCGCGGTATTCGCAGCCCAGGGTCGTACTGATCCGAGAAGAAATACGGGCCTTTCAGATACGGCTCGTTCTCTCCCAGCAGGTTCCGCTACTCCGCTCCGGCCTCGTCCGGCCAGCGAACGCGGAAGTCGATCACGATACGAAGGATCGGTTAACCCATCAGTAGGAAAGTCGGGTATTCCGCGTCACGGCCCTGAAACCGCCTCGTCCCAGCCTCGGACGAGAAAGGAAGATCATGGGATACGGGAGGATGAGGACGTTGGCACCCCGGGACGAATGGTCGGTCGGCTGCCGGGATCTCGCGGGCAGGCGCAGGGACCTGACGGTGTTCGTGAGCAGCGACAAGATCGTGCTCGTGGCGCCGCCCGGAGAGGCCGCCGTGCTCGGGCCGCTAGGCGTGGGTCGCCTGCGCGCCGCGCTCCGCGACGCCGTGGTCGCGGTGGCAGAACATCCGGACCACAGTGAATGACAACTACCGTTCCTACTTCTGAGTAGGTAGAGTCGGCCCCGTTCGGAAGGAGCCGGCCATGACCACCTACTTCGTGACGGGCGCGACGGGATTTCTGGGCAAACGCCTGGTCGCGCGCCTACTGCGGCGACCTGAGACCGTAGCCGTCCATGTTCTCGTGAGGGAGACCTCACGCGGGAAGCTTCCGAGCCACGAGAAGCTCGTTCCCGTCACCGGCGATCTGACCGATTCCTCGCTGGGCATCGACCCCGACGGCCTGGGCCCACTCGACCACGTCGTGCACCTCGGCGCGATCTACGACCTCACCGCGGACGAAGCGGCCAACCGTGCGGCCAACGTCGACGGCACCCGCAACGTCCTGGAGTTCGCCGCCGCCGCGAACGCCGGGCTCTTCCACCACGTCTCTTCGATCGCGGTCGCCGGACAGTACGCCGGGCGCTTCACCGAGGCGGACTTCGACCTCGGCCAGAGCTTCGCGTCGCCGTATCACGCGACGAAGTTCGAGGCCGAGAAGCTCGTGCGACGACACGGGAAGACGCCGTTCCGCGTGTACCGGCCGTCCGCCGTGGCAGGCGATTCGCGCACCGGCGAGATGGACAAGATCGACGGCCCGTACTACTTCCTTCCCGCGATCTCACGGCTCGCCGCGCTACAAGAAAAACTGCGCCTTCGTCTCCCGCTCGCCGCCCCGGATCTCGGCGCCACGAACATCGTGCCGGTCGACTACGTCGTCGAAGCGCTCGAGCACCTCATGCACGTCGACGCGCCCAGCGGCAGCACGTACCACCTCGCGTCGCCGCGTCCGCAACCACTGCACGAGGTCTACAACGCCTTCGCGCGGGCGGCGGGCGCGCCGAAGATCTCCGCCGTCCTTCCCTCACGAGCGTCCGGAGCGCTGAAGCGAACCGGGACCCGCTTGGCGAAGTCCGCGGCGGCCGGATTCGACCGCGTCCCGGGCGGGCGTTCGGCCCGCGCGGCGGTGCTGGCGGAGCTCGGCATCCCGCTCGAAGTCCTGCCGCATCTGAGCATGGCGGTTGACTTCGACACGAGTGCGACCACCGCGGCGCTCGACGGCAGCGGAATCACCTTGCCCCCGTTGAAGGAGTACGCGGGGCCGCTCTACCGGTACTGGCTCGGACACCTGGACCCCGATCGCGGCCGCCGTCGTCCTGGGCAGGAACCGCTCGACGGCCGCAAGGTCCTGATCACCGGTGCCTCGTCGGGCATCGGGCGCGCGTCCGCGCTGGCCATCGCCGCGAAGGGCGCCGAGGTGATCCTCGTGGCCAGGCGTGCCGACGAACTCGAAGAGGTCCGCGAACAGATCGTCGCGGCGGGCGGGAAGGCCTCCGCGTACCCGTGCGACCTCACCGACGGCGGCGCGGTCGACGCTCTGGTCAAGGACGTGCTCGCCGCACACGGCGCCGTCGACATGCTGGTCAACAACGCGGGCCGCTCGATCCGGCGTTCGCTTTCGCTGTCCACCGAACGTTTCCACGACTTCGAGCGCACGATGGCGATCAACTACTTCGGCCCCGTGCGGCTGACCCTCGGCCTGCTGCCGTCGATGACCGCGCGCGGATTCGGCCACGTCGTCAACGTGACCACCCAAGGACTGCAGACGGACACACCGCGGTTTTCCGCCTACCTGGCTTCGAAGGCCGCGCTGGAGGAGTTCGGGCTGACCGCCGGACGGGAGACGCTTTCCGACGGCGTCACCTTCACTTCGGTCCGGATGCCACTGGTGCGCACCGACATGATCGCGCCGACCGGGTCCTACCGCGGGATGCCGTCGAGCTCTCCCGAACGCGCCGCCGCTCTGGTGGTGAAGGCACTCGAGAAACGGCCGGAGATCTTGAACCTGCCCGAAGGCACGGCCGCCGAGTTGGTGACGCTCGTCGCACCCAGGACGACGCGGTTCTTCGCCCACCTCGTCTACCGCGCGATGCCCGAGTCCGCGCCGGAAACCCGTGGCCTGCCCCGGAAAGCCCCACTCGCCTCGGTGGCGGGCGCGGTCACCAGGCTGGTCTGGCGCCGCCGTCCCTGACGTCCCCGCCGCCGGGCTCGATCGGGATACGCCCCGGCCGCTACCATCGGTTTCCGATACGCCGTGGTCGGCGGGCACGGGCCGAGGTAGGGACGAGCGGGAAGGGGCAGTGTGGACGTCGCCAGTCCCCCGCTGTCGACCGGACCGGACACTGCGGTGGTACGTCCGTCCAGGACAGTGCTGCGGCTTTCCCTGCACGTGACGTGGGTCCTCGCACTCGCCATCGCCACCGAACTCCGGGTGGGGCGCTTCGGTTTCCACCCGTCGGACCAGGGTTTCATCCTCGCCCAGGCGTGGCGGGTCCTGCACGGCGAAGTCCCGCACTCCGACATCATCTCCGCGCGGCCGCTGGGTTCGGCGTACCTGCACGTCGTCGACTTCGTCCTGCCGGGGCCGCTGTTCTTCGTCTCCAGCGTGCTCAGCATGCTGGAGATCATCCTGGCGACCATCGCGTTCGCCGTGCTGGTCACCCGCCGCCGCGTCCGCGACTGGGGACCCGGGCTCACCGGACTGACGGCGGCCGCGTCGCTGCTGAACCTGAACGCTTTCCCGCTGATGGCGTGGCACACGATCGACGGGATCTTCCTGACCGCCTGCGGCGCCTGGGCGCTGGATTCCGGGCTGCGCGGCGAGCTGGCGTGGCCGCGGCGGCTCGGTCTCGTCCTGCTGGGCACCGCGGTGTTCGTCAAGCAGAGTTTCGCGCCGGTGCCGGTGATTGCGCTGTTCTGGTTGCTGCTGCACCCGTCGCTGGCCGACGGCGCGTTCCGCATCGGCCGCTGGTGGGCACGCCTGGCGTGGGACCTGCTGGCGCTGGGTGCCTTTTTGGTTTTCTACCTCGGAATCGTCACACTCGACGGTGGACTCGGCGCGATGGCCGAGCAGCTCACCGGCGGCCTCCCCGCGTACGGCGAACGACTTCTCGGGCTGTGGCTGGAGAATCCCGAATCCCTCTTGCTGCCGCCGGTGCGGGGCTTGACCTTCTTCGCCATCGCGGGCGTGCTGCTGGCTCTGCTCGCGATCTTCCGCGACCGTGCCGGATTCACCGGCGCGATCATCGCGAGGCTGGTGTCACTGGCCGGGGTGGCGGTGGTGGTCGGCACCGTCGTGGATGGACACTTCACCGGCGCGTCGCGCTGGGCGGACGTCCTCTGGTGGATCCTCGGTGTCGCACTGCTGGTGAACTGGGTGGCGAAACGGCGGTTGCCGCGAATGGGCGCGCTGGTCTTCGCGACCGGCTTCATGACGAGTCTGTCCTGGGGGAACGACACCCCGACGCTGTTCACCGGAACGCTGGCGCTGACGGCGATCCTGCTGCTGTCGGACGCGCTGCCGCCGATGCCCGAGCCGCCTCGCCAGGTCGGCCTGGCCGTCGCCGCGGCGATGGGACTGGTCGCGGTGCTGGCGTCGGGCTGGGCCGTGGTCGCGCACCACGACGAAGCCGCGTACCTCGACATGGCGCACGAGAAGCTGACCGGTGACCTGGGCGCGGTGACGCCGTCGATGCGCGGGATCCGGACGAACCCGGGGACCTTCACCTACATCGCCCAGATCCAGGACTGCGTCACGCGGTTCCCCGCGGGGCGGACGGCGATCCTGCCCGACAACCCGTTCGCCTACCCCGCCTTCGGCCTGCGCAACCCGTTCCCGCTGGAATGGCCGCTGCCGCTGGAGATCGTCGCCGACGCTCCACAGCGGATGCTGTCGACCGCCGACGACCTCAACCGTGACGGTGACTACCTGGTGCTGTTCCAGACGGTGAGCATGCCGACCTTGGCCAAGGGCGGGCCGGTCCCCGCCGAGGTCGCGGGAGACGCGCCGATCTTCGACTACCTCGGGATGGAGAACGCGCTGCGGTCGCGGCTCACCGGGCAGACCGTCACCTGCGGCAGCTTCATCGGCAAGTGGGTCCCGCGCCCCTGACCCCCCCTGCAATTCGTCCTCTAGTTGCGGTAGTTGGGAATACGAACGACCGCAACTAGAGGACGAATTGCGGGAGTTAGTCGACGCCCGCGTCTTCGGGGCGTCCGGCGGCGAGCCCGGCGAGAACGTCCAGGGCGGCCGAAAGCGTTTCGATCGGCGGAGAGGACACCGCCAGGCGCACGGCGTTCGGGGCGTGGCCGGGGACGATGGCGAACGCGGCCGCCGGGGTGACCGCGATCCCGCGGCGCGCGGCCGCGGCGACGAAGGTTTCGGCACGCCAGTGCTCGGGGAGTTCCCACCAGCAGTGGTACGCCCGCGGATCCGCGCGCAGCGTGAACCCGTCCAGCCGCTCAGCCGTCACCCGCTGGCGTTCCGCGGCGTCGAGGCGTTTCGCCCGTTCGACGGTTTCCAAGGTGCCGCCGGTGATCCACCGGGTGGCGGCTTCGAGGGCGAACCGGGGCGCGACCCAGCCGCCCGAACGCACCGCCGCCGCCAGCCGCTCCGTCCATTCCGGTGGCACGGCGAGGAATCCGGTGGTCAGCCCGGGGGCGAGCCGTTTGGACATGCTGTCGGCGAACACCGTGCGTTCGGGCGCGTAGGTCGCGAACGGACGGATCTCGGGCCGGAGGAACGTGTAGATCCCGTCCTCGATCACCGGGATGTCCATCCGGCGCACGGTTTCCGCCAGCTCGACACGCCGCGTTTCGTCCATTGTGGACCCGAGGGGGTTGTGCAAAGTCGGCTGGACGTACAGCGCGCGGACCGGCGCGGCGGCGTGCGCGGCTTCGAGCGCTTCGGGCACGAGGCCGAGGTCATCGGTCTCGATGGGCACCAACTGGACGCCGAGCCGTCCGGTGAGCGCCTTGACCACGGGGTAGGTGATGGCCTCGACGGCGAGCCGTTCCCCCATCGGCACGAAGGCGGCGATGGCGGCCGCGATGGCCTCGCGACCGCTTCCGGCGAAGAGGACTTCCGGCGTCCAGCCGTCCTTCGCGAACAGTCCGGTGACGGCGTCACGCGCCTGCTTCGAACCGGTGACGCTCCCCGGCCGCAGCGCCGCAGTCAGGACGTCGTCACGCAGGAGCGGCTCCAGCGCCTTCCCGACCAGCGCGGATTGCTCCGGGAGGACGGCGAAATTGAGTTCGAGGTCGACCTTCGCGCCGCCCGGCTCGGCGAGCGCGGTCTCCAGCGGTGGCTTCGCGGCGCGGACGAACGTGCCGCGGCCGACTTCACCGACAACGACGCCTCGCCGCACGAGTTCGCCGTAGACCCTGGCGGCGGTCGAGTTCGCGATCCCGCGTTCGCGGGCGAATCGCCGCTGTGGGGGCAGCCTGTCACCCGGCCGAAGCCTGCCCGCCTCGACATCGGCGGAGATCTCGTCCGCGACTATCCGGTAGTCCTCCATGCCTCCCCCTCGATCGCACCGACACCGCTCGCGTGATCGCACTGCGGATGATGCCATCGAACGGGAGACGGGAGCCGACCGCGACCTACGGAACATCACAACGGCGGCTTTCTAGGTAGCCTAACCTGAGTGGAGGCCCTCACCGAGCAAAGCACGACGTCGCGCCTGCACGCGGACGCGCTGACGCTCGTCTACGACGGCCGGACCGTGGCCGAAGACCTCGGGGTGGTCATCGCCGACCGGTCGTTCACCGTCATCGTCGGACCGAACGCCTGCGGCAAGACGACCCTGCTGCGCGCGCCGCGCGAATGCTCGAACCCCGACAGGGTTCGGTGTTCCTCGACGGCCAGGTGATCAGCTCCTTCCCCGCCAAGGAGGTCGCGCGACGGCTCGGCCTGCTGCCGCAGAGTTCGATCGCGCCCGACGGCATCACCGTCGCCGACCTCGTCGCACGCGGCCGGTACCCGCATCAGCGCCTGCTGCGCCAGTGGTCCCGTGAGGACGCCACCGTGGTCTCGGAATTCATGCGCGCCACCGGAGTCGGCGACCTCGCCGAGCGGCTGGTCGACGAACTCTCGGGTGGCCGGCGGCAGCGCGTGTGGATGGCGATCGCGCTCGCGCAGGTGACGGACCTCCTGCTCCTCGACGAACCGACGACCTATCTGGACACCGCGCACCAGATGGACATCCTCGACCTGTGCGCGCGACTGCACCAGGAACAGGGCCGGACGCTGGTCGCGGTGCTGCACGACCTCGACCACGCGGCCCGCTACGCGACGCACATGATCGCGATGCGGGACGGAAAGGTACTGGCGACCGGAGCACCCGAAGAAGTCGTGACCGCCGAAAACGTCGAGAAGATCTTCGAGCTGCCGCGCCGGGTCATGCCGTGCCCCGAAACCGGGACCCCGCTGGTGATCCCGAAGGCGGTCGCCGCGCCGCCTGATCGGAGTAGGTTGGCGGAGGAGGTGCCATGTCACAGCAACTGTGGTCCGAAGTGGACGACTACCTGTCCGGGGTGCTCGTCCCGTCCGATCCCGCCCTCGAAGCCGCGCTGCTGGCGTCGGAGAAGGCCGGGCTGCCCTCGATCGCCGTCGCCCCGAACCAGGGGAAGCTGCTGAACCTGCTGGCCAGGATGATCGGCGCACGGTCGATCCTGGAGATCGGCACGCTCGGCGGGTACAGCACGATCTGGCTCGCACGCGCCCTGCCGCCGCAGGGCAGGCTCGTCACGCTCGAGTTCGACCCGAAGCACGCCGAAGTCGCGCGCGGCAACCTCGACGCGGCCGGGCTCGGCGGGCTGGTCGACGTCCGCGTCGGCAAGGCACTGGACCTGCTGCCGTCGGTCGAAGGACCGATCGACTTGGCGTTCATCGACGCGGACAAGGTCAACAATCCTGGTTATTTCGAAGCGGCGCTGAAGCTCGTCCGGCCCGGCGGCGTGATCGTGGTCGACAACGTCGTCCGCGGTGGCGCGGTGGCCAACGCCGCCAGCGAAGACCCGAACATCCAGGGGATCCGGCGGCTGCACGAGATGATCTCCGCCGAACCACGCGTCGACGCGACGGCTGTCCAGACCGTCGGCGCGAAGGGCTACGACGGGCTGACCATCGCGCTCGTGAAGTCCTGATGGCCCGGTTCGATCCGGCGGCGCTGCGGCGCGCGCACCGCGTGCTGTCCGGCTACGTCGAGCGCGGCGAGGTCCCCGGGCTCGTCTCCCTCGTCGCGGCAGGCGACGAGGTCCATGTGAACGTCTTGGGAGACAAGGCGATCGGCGGCGAGCCGATGGAACGCGACAGTCTCTTCCGGATCAGTTCGATGACCAAACCCGTCACCGCGGTCGCGGCGATGATGCTGGTCGAGGAGTGCCGCCTCCGGCTCGACGAACCGGTCGGCGGGCTGCTGCCCGAACTCGCGGACCGCCGGGTGCTGCGCCGGATCGACGGCCCGCTGGACGACACCGTCCCGGCGGACCGGCCGATCACCCTGCGGGACGTGCTCACCTTCCGGCTGGGATTCGGCATCGTCCTCGCACCGCCGGGAGCGACCCCGATCCAGCGCGCGATCGACGAACTCGAACTGGTCATCGGCCCGCCGAAACCGACGACACCGCTCCATCCGGACGAGTGGCTGCGCCGGTTCGGCACGCTGCCGCTGCTGCACCAGCCCGGCGAGCGGTGGATGTACCAAGTCGGTTCGGAAGTGCTGGCCATCCTGATCGCGCGCGCCGCGGACATGCCCTTCGAGCGGTTCCTCGCCGAACGGATCTTCGAGCCGCTGGGCATGTCCGACACCGCCTTCGTGGTCTCCGCCGGGCAGGCCCACCGGTTCACGACGTCGTATCAAGCGGACGAGGTCACCGGTGAACTGCACGTGTTCGACGCCCCCGACGGCCAGTGGAGCGCACCGGTCCCGTTCCCGTCCGGCGGCGCGGGGCTCGTCTCCACGGCCGACGACTACCTCGCGTTCAGCCAGATGTTGCTGAACAACGGCGAGCGGCTCTTGTCCCCTAGGTCGGTCGCGCTGCTCACGGCCGACCACCTCACCCCGGAGCAGGCGTCGAGCGGCGCACCGCTCCTGGATCACGGCCTCGGCTGGGGGTTCGGGCTCGCCGTCGTCAACCGGGAAGACGGCCTCGCCACCAAGGGCCGCTACGGCTGGGACGGCGGGCTCGGCACGTCCTGGGCGGCGGATCCGGCCACGGGGCTGACCGGGATCCTCCTCACCCAGCGCGCCGACTGGCCCGCCCCGTGGCACGCGCGCGCAGACTTCTGGACGACCACGCAGACCGCGCTCACCTGAGTCACCGAGTCGGTGCCGGAGCCATCCGGGTTTCGACGGGCTCCGGCCACCGCACCGGCATCCCTTGGTGGAAACCGCTCATGAAGCGCTGCCACATCTCGCTCGGGATCGTCTTGCCCGTCAGCTTCTCCCCGGCGGCGTCCCGCATCCGTCGCGGCTGGTCGGAGCCGACCCAGACCGCCGTCGAAAGCTGCGGCGTGTAGCCGACCGCCCAGCCACCCGCGTTGTCGTCGGTTTCGTTGTACTGGAAGTCGCCGGTCTTCATCGCCGCCGGGCGGTCCTTCATCCCGGAGGTCAGCACGCGGCTGACCGTGCCGGCGATCCGGCGGCTCAGCGTCTCGTCGCCGCCGAAAGCGGGCGTCTTGTCCTCAGATCGTTCCCACACGACTTCGCCGTGCTCGTCCCGGATCTTCGACACCAGATGCGGGGTGGCACGCATGCCGTCGGCGGCGAAGGTGGCGTAGGCGCCGGCCATGTCGCTGGGCCGCAGGGGATACCGGCCGACCGCGATTCCCGGGCCGATCAGGAACCCGTCCTTCTCGCGCAGGGTCACTTCGCCGTCGACGGTCTCGGGGATCCCGGCCGCGCGGGCGCCGTTCCGGACCGCTTCCGCGCCGAGTTTCTTCGCCAGGTCGACGAACGGCCCCTGAGCGCCCCGTCCGATCGCCTCGCGCAGCGTGCACTTCCCCGCATCGCCGCACTGCTCCTGGAACGTGAAGGTCTCCCCGAGAAAGTCGACCTGTGCGGGCGGCTTCAGCGGTTCGTCCACGTTGACGCCCCGCTCGAAACCGGCGGCGAGAGTGAACGGCTGGAAGGCCGAACCGGTGCCGTACGGGGTTCCGGCGTAGTCGTGCACGCTCCAGCCGCCGCCGTTGTAGGCGCGGATGGCGCCGGTCCCGGGTTCGACGGCGACCAGCGAGGCGCGGAAGTGCTCCGGCTGCCCCCGCAGTCGCTCCTTGACCACCTTCTCGGCTTCGGCCTGGGCACGCGGATCGATGGTCGTCTCGACCTTCATCGCGCCGCCGCGGAGCCGGTCCAGCGGGTAGCCGACCTGTTCCAGTTCGGCGAGGACCCGCTGCTTGATGTGGTACTGCTCGTAGGTGACGCGACCGGCGCGGGTCTCCGAAGGCGCCTGGATCGCGTCCTCCGGATAGGTCATCGCGACCGCTTCGGCCTGACTGAGGTAACCCCGCGCGACCAGCTTGTTCACCACGTAGGACCAGCGTTTCATGGCGTGCTCGTGGGTGGAGGCGTACGGGTCGTGCACCGAAGGCGACTGGATCATCCCGGCGAGGAAGGCCGCCTCGCTCCAGGTCATCGAGTCGTCGAGCTTGCGGCCGAAGTAGGCGTTCATCGCCGACGCCGGGCCGTAGGTGCCGCGGCCGAACGAGATGATGTTGAGATAGCTCTCGAAGATCTCCTTCTTGGTCTGCTGCTGGGTGATCTTCGTGGCGAGCACCAGTTCGGAGAACTTGCGGGTGAGGGTGGCGTCCTCGTTGCCGGTGGACTTCTTGATGTACTGCTGGGTGATCCCCGAGCCGCCGCCGACGCCGGTCACCAGCGCGCGGCCCAGGCCGGTGAGGTCGAAACCCTCGTTGTCCCAGAAGGTCGGGTCCTCGGTCGCGACGATCGCGTCGCGCAACTTCGCGGGGATGTCGGCGTAGGGCATGAACAACCGGTCGCCGCCGGGCGGGATCACCTTGAGCAGTTCGGAGCCGTCGGCGTTCTGCAGGACGACGGTCTTGTCGAGGTCGGCGAGCACCTCTTGCGGGCTGCGGACGTCGAGCAGAACGTAAGCGATCCCGAACGCGACCACCGGGATACCGATCAGGAGGCCCAGCGACCAGGCGGCGATGCGGCGCCACCTGCGCTTTTTCCCCTTCGGTTCCGGGGTGGCCGTGGGTTCCGACTCGGGTGCGGTCTCGTCATCCGGGTTCTCCACGCCAGGTAAGACGCCCGAACGAGTGAAAAGGTTGTGGGAAAATCACCGAATCCCGGGCCCTGGGTCAGGCGAGGAAGGCGCGAAGCAGCGAAGCGGTGCCTTCGACGTGCTCGGTCATCACCCGGCGGGCCGCCTCGGAGTCACCGGCGAGGATCGCGTCGACGATGGCCTCGTGCTGGGCGTTCGAGTGCTCCAGGTTCGGTTCGAGCAGCGGGATCGTGTCGAGCAGCTGGTTGACCCGCATCCGCGCGTCGGCCATCGCCGTGGTCAGCGAGCCGGACGCGGTGACCTCGGCGATCGCCAGGTGCAGCCGCGAATCCTTGCGCCGGTAGTCGCCGACGTCGGCAGCGGCGGCCTCGGCGAGCGTGCTGGTCAGGTGCTGCCGGTCGGCCGGGGTGAGGGAACGCGACGCCGCCATCTCGGCGGCGCCGGTTTCCAGGACGTGCCGCAGGCCGAGCGCGTCCTCCAGGGTGGCGTTGTCGATCTTCCGCCCGTCGGCGGCGGGCGGATCGGGCAGGACGCCGTTGACGAACGTGCCGCCGTAGCGACCCCGCCGCGACTCGACGTATCCGGCGTCGGCCAGCGCGCGGATCGCTTCCCGCAGCGTCACCCGGCTGACGCCGAGCCGCTCGGCGAGTTCCCGTTCCGAAGGCAGTCGCTCCCCCGCGCCCACCACTCCGAGCCGGATCGCCTGGAGCAGCCTTTCGACGGTCTCCTCGAAGGCGTTGCCCGCGCGCACCGGGCGGAACAGCGCGTCACCCGCGTTCGCGACCGTGCTCGACTCCACCCTTCGAGTTTAGGCCGCCCGCAAGTCGTCCTCTGGTTGCGGTACTTGCACACGCATGTACCGCAACAAGAGGACGACTTGCGGGGGGTGTCAGCACTCGATGACGTTGACGGCCAGGCCGCCGCGCGCGGTCTCCTTGTACTTCACGCTCATGTCGGCACCGGTCTCGCGCATGGTCTTGATCGCCTTGTCCAGCGTCACTACGTGCGAACCGTCGCCGCGCATCGCCATCCGCGCGGCATGGATCGCCTTCGACGCGCCGACGGCGTTGCGCTCGATGCACGGGATCTGCACCAGCCCGCCGACCGGGTCACAGGTGAGCCCCAGGTGGTGCTCGACGCCGATCTCGGCGGCGTTCTCCACCTGCGCCGGTGAACCGCCGAGGACCTCGGTGAGCGCGGCGGCGGCCATCGCGCTGGCCGAACCGACCTCGCCCTGGCAGCCGACCTCGGCACCGGAGATCGAGCCCGTCTGCTTGAGGATCGAGCCGATCGCGCCCGCGGTGAGCATGAACGTCACGATGCCGTCGTCCGACGAACCCCGGATGAACCGCTGGTAGTAGTGCAGGACCGCGGGGATGATCCCGGCGGCGCCGTTGGTCGGCGCGGTGACGACGCGGCCACCCGCGGCGTTCTCCTCGTTGACCGCCAGCGCGTACAGGCTCACCCAGTCCATGGCGTACAGCGGATCGCCGACGCCGTCTTCGGCGAGCAGCTTCTCGTGCAGCGCCTTCGCCCGGCGCGGCACCTTCAGCCCGCCAGGCAGGACACCTTCGTGCTCGCAGCCGTTGTGCACGCACTCCACCATGACCTGCCAGATCTCCAGCAAGCCTTCGCGGACCTCCTCGCGCGTACGCCAGGAGAGCTCGTTGCGCAGCATGATCTCGCTGATCGGCAGCCCGGTGTCCTCGCAGTGCTTCAGCAGGTCCGCGCCGGTGCGGAACGGGAACTCCAGCCGCGTCGAGTCCTCGACGACGACAGTGTCGGTCTCGTAGGACTCGTCGCGCACGAAGCCACCACCGACGGAGTAGTAGGTGCGCTCGCGCAGCACCTTCCCGTCGGCGTCGAACGCGCGGAAGATCATGCCGTTCGGGTGCGCCGGCAACGACTTCCGCCGGTGCATCGTCAGGTCGGTGTCCTCGGTGAACACGATTTCGTGCTCGCCGCGCACCTTCAGCAGGCACGATTCCCGGATCTCGGCGATCTTGCCGGGCACCGTGTCGGTGTCGATCTCCTCCGGACGCTCCCCGGACAGCCCGAGCAGCACGGCCTTGTCGCTGCCGTGCCCGAACCCGGTCGCGCCGAGCGAACCGAACAGTTCGGCTTGGACCCGAGTCGTGGCGGCCAGGTCACCGTCGTCGGCGAGACCGTCCACAAAGGTCAGTGCGGCGCGCATCGGACCCACCGTATGGGAGCTGGAGGGGCCGATGCCGATCGAAAACAGGTCGAAGACGCTGATCGCCATTGATCTGCCCTCCTTCCTATCTGGCCAGCAGTGAGCTGGCTTCTTGGGCGGCGGGGCCTTCGGCGGCGAGGTGGGCCAAGTTCTCCGACAATGCTTCACCGCGGTGAGCCTTCGTCTGCGCGAACAGACGCCCGGCCCGATACGACGACCGGACCAACGGCCCGGCCATCACACCAGCGAAACCCAACGCCCCAGCGGCATTGGAATGCTCAACGAACTCTTCCGGCTTCACCCACCGATCCACCGGATGATGCCGCGGCGAAGGCCGCAAATACTGAGTAATCGTCAAAATCTCACACCCCGCCTCCACCAGATCCCGCATCGCCGGCGCCACCTCCTCCGGAGTCTCACCCATACCCAAGATCAAGTTCGACTTCGTCACCAAACCAGCCGCACGAGCCCGCGAAA